>JAGQVE010000006.1:0-136474 GCA_020438105.1 Bacteroidales bacterium | reverse complement strand
TCCATGGGCTGGCTGGTACTCAGACATCTCTACTGCTATTGATGTTGAGGCTACTCCTTATGTAAAATTAAAAATCTGGAAACCAAGAATTAGCCCAGTTGATTTCAAATTAGAAAATCCCGATCTTGGTACTAATTCAGGCGATGTATACCCCATTGTAGATCAATCTGTGGAAAATGGTTGGGAAGAACTGGTGTTCGACTTTAGTGAAGTTCCAGGAGTATATACCCGAATAGTACTTATTCCTGATTTTGAAAATCCACTTACGCTTACCGAAGACATTGATATCTATTTCGATGACATTGAAGTTAGTGCCACAGGACCTGTAGTTGCAAATGCAGTTACATTTAACCTGAATATGGAAGGAGCTATTGGATATGGAAGTGAAGTAACCTTTGATCCTGAATTACACGACGTATACATTGCAGGTGATGCATGGGGATGGCCAGAGCCAGGAACTGATCCAACATTAATGCTGACATCAGAGGACGGTATCAATTACACTGGTACTTTTGAAATGGAAGATGGCCGTTGGTCCTGGAAATACTTCTTTGCTGATAAAGAATCTTCAAGCTGGAGCAATGGTGAATGGGAAGGCGATCCAAATCGCAGTCAAATCGTAATGGGCGAAACTACCTTTGATCATACATGGGGTACCAAACCAATTGAATTCACCTTTAATGTAGATATGACAAATGCTGATCCTTTTGAACCAACTACTGATGATGTTTATGTTTCTGGTGAACTGCTCAGTAACTGGAATGAGCCTGGAACTGTTGAAGATTATAAAATGGCTCCATCAGAAGACAATGACATGATTTATACCCTTACTCTTCCATTATATGCCGGTGAACACCAGTATAAATATTTCCGTGTTATCAACGGTGAAGCAAGCTGGAATAATGGCGAATGGGAAGGTGGCGACAACAGGATGGTTGCAGTTGATACAAACATGGCTGAGGTTCATAATATTTGGGGATCACCGGATGGTATCTTCGAATATCAGCCAATAACTTTCAACATGTATCCTAATCCAGCCGGTGATCAGCTTACCGTTGACAAACTGGATGCAGCTACCATGATTGAAGTTTACAATGTAGTAGGTGAAAAAGTGATTTCAGTTAACAATATCCAAAACGATAGGGTTATCCTGAACACTGCTAATCTAACCGAAGGCGTATACCTGATTACAGTTTACACTGAAAAAGGTGTTCAATCAACTAAATTCCTGAAGAAGTAATTTAGCAATCTGAAAATAATATACCCCTGTAGTTTTAACTACAGGGGTTTTTTTATGCATAAAAAAAACAGGGCGGTCTGCCACCCTGTTTACAATTCCAAAATCTTGATCCTTGTTTATTAAGTCTTTGTCCTGAAAGATTACATAGAGTTACTACTCATCCTTCTCAATTCTTTTTTCCCGGGTTGTTAAAAATAAAAGGCTCATGACCATCAGATCTCAGGCTAATAATCGTTTCAATAACTAATTAAAGGCACTTTGATCCTATTACTTCCGAAATGTTTTGCTAAATAAAGAAAAAAAAATGAGATTTATTGTGCAAATCACAATTTAGAAATCATCTAAATATACCAGCTAGACTATAATATGCCAGTAAATAGTTGCATCTCTGTTAATTTAATATGTATATCCCCAATTCTACCTGTAGCTAATAATCTCTCGTTTCTGCCAGCCCTCAATCAGGAATATCGCAAAACCTCGAAAAATATGAAATGTTTTTCTGTGTTTTCAGCGAAATTGGCGAGATACAAACTAATGGTTTTTCAAATTATATCAATGTGGATAAATTGAATAATTCAATAAATCAATTATTATTAAGTAAATCCAAATCTTTATTTAACAGTACCTGTGATAGACTATCCGAATCATCATATTGCAGACGAAGCCCGGCCAAACGGCTCATTAAATCCTTTTTTATTTCTTCGTAGGCAGGGTCTTCAATCCGGTTATACAATTCATTTGGATCTTTTTCCAGATCGTAAAGTTCCCATTCATCAATATCATAATAAAAGTGTATCAACTTGTATTTGTCGGTGCGAATACCATAATGCCGTTTAACGGCATGAATGCCGGGATACTCATAGTAATGATAATAAATGGCATCCCGAAATTCCTGTTTATTGTTTGAGAATAAGGGAACTAAACTTTTTCCCTGCATGTCAGCCGGAATTTCAACACCGGCAATATCCAGGAAGGTTTCAGCAAAATCGAGGTTTTGTACGAGGTGATCGTCTTTTTGGCCGGCTTTAATTTCCGATGGCCAGCGAATGAGTAGCGGTGTCCTGAAGGATTCTTCATACATGAACCGTTTATCGAACCAACCATGCTCCCCAAGGTAAAATCCCTGGTCGCTGGTATAAACTACCACTGTATTTTCAGCCATACCTTTTTCATCCAGATATTTGAGGATAGAACCAACACTTTCATCCACCGATTTAATGGTTGCGAGGTAATCCTGCATATATCGTTGATATCGCCATTTCAATAGCGCTTCACCATAAAGTGAGTCTCGGATATAACCGGTAATGATCGGATCATAAATTGAATCCCAGTGCTGTTTTTCTTCCATCGTCATCCGGTCATAATTTTTATAATAAACCGGTTTATACCAATTATAAAATTCATGCAGATTCAGTGAATCAACAATTTCGGGTTTAATTTTATTATCGTTTGAATATCCCATATGGTCCATAATACGCATTTCGGCCTCACGAGCGGCAGAACCCATATGTGCATAATCATCCTGCAAAGTAGGCGGCTCCGGAATTTTCCAGGTCATAAAATCGGTGACATGCCGCTGGGCGGGCATCCATTCGCGGTGGGGAGCCTTATGCTGGCACATAAGTAAAAAAGGGCTGGTATCCTGCCGGTTTTCAATCCAATTGATGGCCATGTTTGTGATAATATCAGTTACGTAACCATCTACTTCCAACAAACTGTCGGGGGTTCTGAACTGGGGTTTATAATAATCACCCTGATCGCGCAAAACGCGCCAGTAATCAAACCCGGTGGGCTGAGATTTCAAATGCCATTTACCAATTATGGCGGTTTCGTAACCGGCCTGCTGGAGTAATTTGGGGAAAGTTTGCCGGGTGCTGTCGAAAACATCCAGGTTATTGCGCAACCCGTTAATATGACTGAATTGTCCGGTAAGAATTACAGCCCTGCTGGGGGAGCAAATCGAATTGGTCACAAAAGCCCTGTCGAAACGAATACCTTCCTCGGCCAGCCGGTCGATATTTGGAGTGTGGATCAATGTGGAATCATATGCACTGATGGCCTGAAAAGCATGATCATCGGCCATGATGAAAATGATATTCGGACGAGTAGGCTGTTTTTGTTCGGAGCATGAAATACTGACTATCAAAACTAAAAATAACCCAATAACATTTATCGCTCGGATGGTTTTTGACATGGAAAGTTATATTAGGTTTTCAATTTATTTCAAAAATCCCAACCGATCCGGCCGGCACTACCGCTTTTTCAATGGGGCTGCTATTTCCATCTAATACCGAAACCGCTTCTTTCCTGTTTTTAATCACCTCCTGAAATCTTGCTTTGTCAACAGTATACTCTTCCTCATTTTTATTAAAAACCAACATTACCATTTCCTCATCATTAAATCTAAAGAACACATAAATGCCATCCTTTGGACTGTAATGGACCAGTTTGCCATCATGCAGGCAGGCCTTCTCTTTTCGCCAGTTCAGTAAGGATTTGAATAAAAGTTGTGCCTCCAGTTCCTGATCTGTTAAACCGGCTCCAGTAAATGCATTTTTAACGTCATTTTCCCAGCCTCCCGGAAAGTCACTCCTGATGATGCCATGCGCATCGGTACCCGGATTGCTCATTAATATTTCGGTACCATAAAATATTTGGGGAATTCCGCGCAAGGTGAGGATATAGGCAATGCCCATTTTAAACGCATTATAATCTTCATTCACCTGGGTATAGAACCGGCTCATATCATGGTTATCAGGGAAAATCACCAAATTATATGGATCGGGATAAATAAAATCATTGGCAAGATTCTCATATATTTTAATAAATCCGGAATTCCAGTTTTCGGGTTCCGTAAACCCCGGAACCAAACTCATTTGAGTTGGAAAATCCATCATACTGGGCATACATGAATTATATCCATCCTGATTATTACTTCCCCGCTGGTAATATGCCACATAATTAGGATTGGGGCTCCACTCCTCTCCTACCAGGTTAAAATTTGGATATTCATCCATAATGGCGCATGACCAATCGGCCATAAAATTTTTGTCGGGGTAACTGTGTGTATCGTGCCTGATGCCCTGCAGATGTGCATATTCAATCCACCAGATGGAGTTTTGAATAAGGTACTCAGCAAGTAAAGGATTTTGCTGATTCATGTCGGGCATTGACTTTACAAACCATCCGTTCGAAAAAAGCTCTTTATCTGATTCAGGAGCGTAAGGATCATGGATCACCGATCGCCTGTGATTGGTTTGAACATAATTTCCACCATAATGTATCCAGTCATTCGAAGGAAGGTCTTTCATCCACCAGTGTTCCGATCCGCAATGGTTCATAACCATATCCATGATCAGTTTGAAACCGTTTTTCTGGCAGGCTTGCCCAAGTAACTGATAATCTTCATTGCTTCCGAAGCGCGGATCAACTTTGTAAAAATCTGTGATAGCATAACCATGGTAAGAGGTGCGTGGCATTTTGTTTTCAAGTACGGGGTTAAGCCAAATGGAAGTAAAACCCATATCACTGAGGTATTGCAAACTATTTATCACACCCTGAATATCACCGCCGTGCCTGGCCTGTGGATCAGATCGGTCAAGGGTATCACCTATTTCGGGCATATAGTCATTACCGGGATCACCATTCACAAAACGATCAGGGGTGATGAGGTAAATTGCATCGGAATTGTTAAAACCCTGCCTTTCCCCCGAATTTTCCGAACGGGCATTCAAAGTATATGAATAATAGAGCTGCATCATATCATCTTTACTGAATTCTATCGCAAATGAGCCCGCTTTTGTATCCGGATGAATATCGAGGATTAAAAACAGATAATTTGGATTTTCTACAAGAACCGTTTCCAGGACTTCTATCCCATCATAACGGATTATTGGCGATAATTCAGCAATGTTTTCACCGTAAAACATAATCTGAAGATGCGTATTTTGCATGCCAGTCCACCAAAATGGCGGTTCAACGCGATCAAGGCTGAACTGCCCAAATGAGATACCCATACTGCAAACAAACACAAAGAATAAGGCGGAAATTGATTTCATAGGAAAGCATTTTTATGACCGATGATATTAACTGAAACAAAAATATAATTAATTTTAGAAGATTAAACCCTAAATCACTAATCCATGCACTCCCGAAAATTTTTAATATCCGTGGCTTCTGTTTTACTTATTTCAATATTATTGGTCAATTGCGCAAATGATAAAGAAGCCCGGTTGGTCGAACTCAGCGATTTTAAATCAGAATATGTGATTCCAAGAAATGTAAGTATCTGGTTGCCTCCGGGGTACGCAAGTGATGGAGAAGGTTTTCCGGTTTTGTACATGCACGACGGACAAAATCTTTTTGATTCAACCAAAGCATACATTGGCGCCGAATGGGGTGTTGATGAATGGATCAGCAAATTGATGGCCGAAAAAAAACTACCGGCAACCATTGTTGTTGGCATTTGGAATACAAAATACCGGTTCAGAGAGTATGATCCTGCCAAACCGTTTTATAACCTGCCCGACAGCGCGCAAAGCAGGTTAGTTGAGGAATGGGGCGGCGTGCCATTGTCGGATGAATACCTTAAATTTATTGTTGAAGAACTCAAACCATACATTGATTCACATTACAATACACTCACCGACAGGGAACATACCACAATCATGGGCTCAAGTATGGGCGGATTGATTTCGGCTTATGCCCTGGTGGAGTACCCTGATGTTTTTGGAAAAGCCGGTTGCTTATCAACGCACTGGCCGGTATCATTAATAAATAATGACACAGCAGTTTCGAATGAAATGGTAAGGTATATCAGTCAAAATCTGCCGGCTCAGCATGAATTTAAAATTTACTTCGATCGCGGCAGCGAGTCGCTTGATAGTTGGTATGGTGAGGCCCAGCATCTCATGGATGAACGACTAGCTAAGCTGGGCTTGATCAAAGGCAAACAATTTGAATCATTGATATTTGAAGGGGACGCACATAATGAAAACTACTGGAATAAACGTTTGGATATTCCACTTCAATTTCTGCTAAGATCCGACAGATAGGTGATATGTATCCTTTTAGAAAGGATAATCAATATTTTCACATCTGCATTAAGCGCATATTTATTGCCAAACAATCGATCCAAAGCAATACAACCATATTGCTGTAAGTTGGCACTCAAATTTTCACGTAAACCAAATTCTACCAGAATTAAATTATATCAACCATTTCATAAAATCAAAATGGATATTTAACCATAAGATCTCAGTCCTCTTGTTATAAATATCTAAAACAAAAATATATATGGATTATATTTTTTTGTACCTTAGACACTTGAAACGACCTCAATAAACCTTTCAATAATTAAAAATTGCCGTTATGAAAAGAATCCTTACTTTTTCAGTTATCCTATTTTTGTTTATTCCTGGTATTAATACCGCACAAACAACCACACAGGCAATGCCTGTTCCACCCGAAGAGTTTAAATCCTTTGCCGATAACATTGGCTACTGGATGGACGCTGCCGAACGAGGATTGGTACAGGTAAACCCCTCTGTACCGGTAAAGCCTGCCGAAGGAATAAAATCAAAAAACAATGCTAAAAGCATAGAGCAAATGTCGACTGATGTTTGTGTTTGGGATGAAACTGGAGTTACACAAAGTGAAAACTCCATTTCGATAAACCCTACAAATAATAGTTACGTGCTTAATTCAAACAATTCCGAAGCAAGCGGAAGCATCTATGGTGCGAATTATCTTAATTCTTATAATAGCGGATCATCCTGGACGGGAAGTCATGATGGAGCCGGCGGAGCAAATAGAGGTGATCCTGCTGTTGCCATTGGTTCAAACGGACGTCGTTATATCGGATTTATAACCTCCGGAAGCGGTCAGGGAATTGCCTGGTCAGACAATGGAACAACCTGGAATCCGGTTGCGATAACAGGTACATACACCTACCCTGATCTGATGGATAAAAACCATCTGAAAGTGGATACACGATCGAGCGGAACTTATAGTGGATACGTTTATTCAGCATGGACAAATATTGCATCTGCGGCTACAAATTATAGCGATATTGAATTCAGCCGGTCAACAAACAGCGGTGTTTCCTGGTCATCTCCTATCAATATCAGTAATGCCATTGCTGCGGGCAGCCACAACCAGGGCGTAAATATCCAAACCGGGCCAACCGGTCAGGTATACGCTGTTTGGGTGGTATACGACAGTTGGTATCCAAGCGCAACAAATGAAAATGCAATTGGATTTGCCAGGTCGTTGAACGGAGGATCTTCATTTTATTCAGCTACCCGGATTCATAATAATATTTTAGGAATCCGGCCCAGCCCTTATTCACCAACCTCCAATGCAACAGGAAAAAGTATGCGGGTCAATTCATTCCCGTCCATGGCCGTTGACATCAGTGGTGGTGCCTACAATGGAAATATTTATGTAGTTTGGTCCAACATAGGAACTCCGGGAACCAATACCGGCACCAATGTGAGTGTATATTGCATGCGCTCTACCAATGGAGGTGTTTCATGGAATACACCTGTAAGGGTAAACCAGGGTTCTAGTGCTGATGGTTATGCCTCATTTATCCCATGGATCACCTGCGATCCTATCACAGGAAAATTGTATTGTGTTTTTTATGATGACAGGAATTTAGGTACGAGTAGCACCGCTTGTGAGGTATGGGTGGCTTATTCCGAAGATGGTGGCGTATCCTGGGACGATTTCAGGGTGGGTGATGTATCCTTTACACCGTCAGCTATTCCGGGCCTTGCTTCGGGTTACATGGGAGATTATATTGGAATTGATGCCAGAGATAACAAGGTTTATCCAAACTGGACCGATAACAGATCAGGACGTGCACTCACCTATGTTTCACCTATGGAATTTACTGATCAGTGTATTGCTACCGGAGGTTGTGATGAATACATCTCTAATGTTGCTATCGGCTCCATTAACAACGCATCAGATTGTGAAGGCTATGAGAACTACACAAACCTTTCTACCGACCTGTTGAAAGGAAGCACAACCAATCTTACTGTCACCATCGGAAACGGTTATTCTGGTGATGATGTAACCGTTTGGGCCGACTGGAACCGTGATGGTGACTTTGAGGATGCCAGCGAACTGATTGGTTACGGTACAAGCACTACCTCGGTAAGTATGAATGTAACTCCTCCTACTTCTATTTTATCAGGGCCGGTAACCATGCGTATCCGTCTGAGTTACACTGGAACACCGCCTGCCGATCCCTGTGGTTCTACCACATTTGGAGAAGTGGAAGATTACACTTTAAATGTTTATGAATATTGCGTTGCCGGAGGAGGCTGCGATGAACATATAGCCAATGTTCAAATTGGTTCAATAAATAATTCTTCCGGTTGCGATGGCTATGCCGATTACACCAATTTATCCACCGATATTGATTACCTCTCATCAGCAACAGTTACAGTAACAAATGGTGTAACATCCTACAGTTCTGACCAGTGTGGAATCTGGGTTGACTGGAATGGAGATTTGGATTTTGCTGATGCCAATGAAACTGTTACGGTTAGCGGAACACCTGGCACAGGACCTTACACCGCACTGATCGATCCACCGGTGGGAGTAACAGCAGGCCCTAAAACCATGCGCGTTAGAATAACATACACCGGTACCGTATCCGCATGCGGTACCACAAGCTATGGTGAAGTAGAGGATTACACCATCAATGTTACCGGAGTAAACCAATGGGTTGGTTCTTACAATCATTACTGGCATCAGGCTGCCAACTGGTCGGCCGGCCATATCCCTACTTCCACGGAGGATGTAGTGATTAACAATGTGGGGTACCAACCGGTTTATGTGGATAACTACACTGGAATCGCAAATGAAGCCTGCGACAATCTTACTACAGGTGCAGGATCTACACTTGAGTTTTACGACATGAAACTTATTGTTAATGGTAATATGACAGTTGGTGGAAATATCCTTATGTCGCAGGACAACGGAATTATTGATCTTTATGGAAATGCGGTCTGGAACAGTGGCTCTTCATTTGATGCAACTGCTTATAATACATTTATCAATGTTTGGGGAGATTTCACCATGAACAATGGATGTGATTTCAGCCCGGCGACAGGGTTTGTTGACTTTGAAGGCTCAACTGATGCATGGATACGCTGTTATAGCACTGCTTCTGACTTTTATAACCTCAGGGTTTACAAATATTCAGGCGCTGCTGCCAAAGTGAGCAATCTCAGCACCTATGATCTCAGGGTTAACGGCTTGCTCTTTATTACCACAAATGCCATATTTGATAGCTATTCGAGTCACAATATTGAGATAAATGGACCATTTAACTATTATGGCACATTTGATTTTACGCAGCTTTCCAATACAGGATCTGCGGTTTTCAACGGAACTTCGCAGGTAGTTAACAACTACAGCTCAGGTTCGGGAACCTTTAATAATGTTGTATTTAGTTCATCAACCGGGACTACAATCTCTGGCGGTGATCTGAATATTGCCAAAAACCTGACAATTAATGAAGGGTATTTTGCTCCAGGCACTAACGTTGTTTATGTTGGAGGCGACTGGAATAATACCGTGGGTGACGCTGGTTTTACCGAATCAGGGACCCATGTGGTAATCAATGGAGGGAATTATCATCAATATTGTTCCACCGAAACTTTTGATTTGCTGGAGATAAATAAATCAGCCGGTGGCGCTTTCAGGGTAAATTCAGGAACAGTTACCTGCGGAGCATACAACTGGACAGCAGGAGCAGTTGATGTAAATTACGGAACTTTCACTGCCAACGATTTAATTGATGATGCTGTAGTTGGTGCATTTTATGTCAATCCTGGCGGAACAATAAATCTTATCAATTCAGGAACAGGAACCTATGTTGATTTGAGGGGAGAATTGCACAATTACGGGGGCACTATAAACCTTACAGGAAGTGTATCCTGGTGGCCATATGGCGGAGATGCATTGGTTGAAATGACCGGAGGAGTGATAGACCTTACCAGCTGCGGTTTATATTTGTCGAGCAGTAATATACTCACAACTTCAATTACAGGCGGAACCATCAGGATGAATGGCGGTTATACCGGAAACAGGGCCGACTTCACGCCAACAGCCGGTATCATTGAATTGTACGGAACAAATGATGTATCAATTGGAACATCAAACGGAAGCACAATTAATGACTTATATATCGATAAGTCGGCTAAAAGTAATTTTAATAGTGCAGCTATCACACCTATACAATCAGCAGATGGCAGGATTGATAACACGATTAACTATAACAGTGAAGCCAATACTGCGTCGATGACAACAGATTTAACAATCACCGGTGAACTTATGGTAAATTCGGGATCCTTCGGTGTAAGTGGTCACCAACTTGATGTTACCGGAAATATTACTGTAGCCGGAAATTTCATTATGACGAATGCCGCAGATGTGGTTAACGTGGGTAATGAATTTATCTGGGCAGCCGGTGGAACTGAAAATATTACTACTGGTGTTATTAATTGCGACTACCGGGTCTTCTTTGCCGATGGTTCAAATGCACAATTAGGCAGTGGCAACATACTTAATTTAACAGGTACAGGAACTACGGCAATACGAAACTATTCTGCCCTCGCTGAATTGGGAACCGTTAATATTGCAATGCCCGCATCTTCGGGTGTCTGTTATATTTCGTACACTACTACATATCCGGTGGTAATTTCAGGCGACTTAAATGTGTATGCAGATAATTTCTTCCACATTCAGGAATACGATGTGATAGTAAACGGTGATATGGACATTGCCGCAGGGTCAACTGTCCAGCTTGGATCAGTGATCGGATCAGGTTACCTGGAAGTGGATGGAACCCTTACAAACAATGGAACCCTTATTCTTGATTATGATGAAACTGCTAAAAATCAAATTCCTGAAGGTGAAGATATTTCAAATGGATCAGGAATAGCATCAGCCGGAATTTCCAAACAGGAATCCCAAACTGATAACACCGATTGGTTTGCCGGTGAGGTTTACAGCCATGGTCATTTCACACAAACTTCTACCGGGACACTCGACATATTGGGCGGTGGTACTTTTATGTGTGATCAGCCCAAAACTTCTTACGTGTCGATGCAGGGAAATTTAAACCTTGACAATGGTATCTTCGAAATCTCCGACAACCACCTTAACCTACCGGCAGTTTGTACAATTACTGGCGGAACAATTCGGATTGGCGGCTCCCTCTTTGGAACCATAAGTGGAAATTTCCAGCCCACAGGTGGCACAGTAGAATTCATCAGCACAGGTGCAACAGGCGAATATATTTTAATGCACCCCAATAATTATTTCTATAATCTGACGATAAACAGAACCAACACAATGTTGCTTTATACCGGTTACGATCTCAATATCAAAAATGACTTTACGATCATAAGTGGTGGATTGAATACTAACAACGGTGATATGTATGTTGGCGGAGATTGGGACAACCAGGTCGGAACAACAGCCTTCCTGGAAAGCACCGGAAAAGTTGTTTTCAATGGGACAGCACCTGTTATGCAATATATCAATTCAGATGAAACATTCAATGTGCTGGAGAATAATAGTAACGTGGCCATTCGGGTAAATGCTGCCAATGACGATATAGTTTGCAACAGTTACAACTGGATTTCAGGTGCAGTGAGTGTTTCCCTGGGTACATTTACAGCCAATGATTTAGCACAAAACGGCATTTACGGCAGTTGGTATGCATTGACCAACTCCCAGATTAACCTTAATCAAGCCAGCGGTCAGTATGTGGATATGTATGGAACCGAGTTTTATGTAAATGGCGGAACAATGACAGTAACAGGCGGTGATGATGAAAGTTACTGGTGCTTTGGGAGCCCCTTAAATGTAACGATCTCAAATGGCGGTATACTCGACTTTGATGGACCTGGAATTACCATCTTTAATTCTGCAGCGCTCACCACAACAATGTCGGGTGGCACATTAAAAACATCGGGTTGGTTTGCATCACAGCGAAGCGACTACAATCCAACCGGAAGTACCACAGAGTTTTACGGAGGCGCTGACGCCCGCATTGACCTTGCAGTTGGAAGCACACTTTACAATTTAACGATCAATAAGTCCACTGGGGATAAATCCTCTTATTCTTTTAAGGACAGGAACGGCGAAACCATCAAAGGAACAAAATCAAATACTGTTTACATCTATGGCAACGACCTTACCGTAAATGGTGATATGTCGGTTAATGATGGAACCCTTGATCTTAATGAACTCACTACATACTGCTATGGAAATATTAATTTAAATGATGGCGGAACATTGTATACCGGCGAAAATGCCACTCTTGCCCTCGACAATGGTTCAGAAATGCATGTAAATAATGGTGGCTGGTTACTGGCTGTTTCTGCCGATCCATATACCTCCACAATCACAAATATTTCAGGATATTATGATCTGTGGGTGGAAAATGGCGGATACATCAGCGCTGAGAATATGCTTTTTGAATACATGAGCACTTCAGGTGTTTACCTGAGACCAGGTTCGGTGGTAAACCCTGTTTATTCATTCAACAATTGCACCTTCCAGAACGGAGCCGCAGGCGGAAGTCTGATGGTAATTTATAACGATCAGACCTTTGAAGTAAATGATGCCGTTTTCCCCACCAACACCTGGGGATCAGCGTACAATGTGTACAAAAATTCAACATCCGGAAATGTTTACTTCATCAATGCAACCGGTGATTTTGCTGGGGAAACCTACGAAAATGACCCATACGGACATGTATTCTGGGGCGATGGTTTTATCCGTCTCGATTTGACTGCCTATCTCGAAGGTCCATACAGCGGTGGAGGGGTTATGAGCACTACACTTAATACCAATGGGTACATTCCTCTCAATCAACCCTACAATCCGTCAATGCCTTATTACGACATTTCTGATCCCAACAATATCCAGTGGTATTACACGGGTTTAGAGTCGGTAGGTTCAATACCGGTGTCGGCCGTCGATTGGGTAATTATTCAAATCCGGGATGCAACAACACCAGCTTCAGCAAGTTCAGCTACGGCAATCGGAACACAGGCTGCATTTATTATGAGTGACGGATCAATCAGGGGTTTGGATGGATCAAGTTATGTGATTTTTGACGTTACTTACTCCAATAATCTATATGCTTGTGTTTTCCACAGGAATCACCTGGGAATAATGTCCTCCGTCGGATTATCTCAAACAGCAGGCGTTTACAGTTATGATTTTTCAAGCGGATCAGCGCAGGTTTATGGCGGAATCAACGGACACAAAGAGATCGAACCCGGTGTATGGGGCTTGGTTGCAGCAGATGGTAACGGAAACGGACTTATTCAAAACACTGACGAAACTGCGGTTTGGAAATCCGATCTGGGATTATCAGGATATATGGGCGGCGACTTCAGCATGAACGGGCTTACCCAAAACACTGATGAAACCGACTACTGGAAACCAAACCTGGGAGGTGGTGGACAGGTACCGGCTAAGGCTGGAACCGGGTATATCAGTCAGGTACCAAAATAAAACACCCAAAAATTAGGGATTAGTATGTAAATTGAGTGCCCTGGATTAATTTCTACGGGCACTTTTTATTTAAATAATTTTCCTGGCTTAAGATCCCTTAAAATTTTGGATTAGGATTTAATTATGGGATTGCCTAACAACGGCAACTCAACCAAAAAAACTTACCTTTATTTTTAACCATTCTAAATTTCAAGGGTTAGTTGACATTTAGATTTTTACATATTAATTTTAGGAGACACTAAAATTGGTTGTAATGAAGTCTCCTAAAAATCTTTCAAAAATTGCATTTTCATTAATGTCAGTTGGATTGTTGATTCTCCTAACCAGTCAGGCACCACAGCAGAAAAGTTATGTACCAAGCACTATTAACGACTTTTTCCTGCCAGGATCTCAACCCCTTGAATCCGGAACTTTTGTAGATCCTGATGTTTGCGACAATTGTCATGGGGGTTATGACCTGAATGTTGAACCAGCTTTTAACTGGCGGGGAAGCATGATGGCGCATGCACAGCGAGATCCGTTATACCTTGCCTGTCTGGCTATAGCTAACCAGGATGCACCTGAGGTTGGAGATTTGTGTATCCGGTGTCACACGCCCGTTGGGTGGCTTGAGGGCAGGTCGCAGCCTACGAATGGGTCAGCTCTGATTGCTACGGATATGGAGAGCGTACAGTGCCATTTCTGTCACCGGATGATAGCACCTTCGCAGCCAGGTGTAAATCCATACCCAAATAATACACTTTACAATACCGCTCCCGGAAATGGCAGCTCAACTTATGAACTGGATCAAGCTTATTTATCAATACTTCCAAATATTCCTGATTCAAGTGCCAATGGCGGTTATATTTGTGACGATGAGGATAACAGAAGGGGCCCCTTGTACGATCCGCAGGCCAATCATGCCACGCCATATTCACCCTATCACTCCGAATCAAAATTATGCGGCACCTGCCATGATGTAAGTAATCCGGTTTATGAGGCTGTTAAAGATATCAATGGAAATATTACCGGATACACTCCCAATGCTTTTGATACGCCTGCTACTGATTTTAGCCCCTACTCCATGTTTCCAATTGAACGCACATATAGCGAATGGTTAATGAGTGATTATAATTCTCCGGGAGGAGTAACCGGAACCACATTCGGAGGGAATAAGCTATTTGTTTCAACCTGCCAGGATTGCCACATGCGAGATGTAACAGGCAAAGCCTGTAACAAAAGCTATGCACCTGTGCGCAACGATTTGCCTTTACACGATATGACCGGGGGAAATACATTTATTCCTACCTTGCTTGAAACCCTCTATCCGGATGATGTAAATACAGCTGCACTTAACGCAGGAATCAGCAGGACACAAAGCATGCTTCAACAAGCGGCTACCGTTGAGCTGATTGTGGATCAAACAGGGAAGTCGGCTACAGTTAAAGTTATCAATGAAACAGGACATAAATTGCCATCAGGATACCCGGAGGGTCGCCGGATTTGGATCAATTTGAAAGCATTTAACTCTTTAACGGCATCAACCTACGAGTCGGGAGCATATGATTTGAACTCCGGAATTCTAACCAAAACAGGGACAAAGATTTATGAGATAAAACCCGGCCTGAGTCCGGGAATAGCAGGGGCGGTTGGACTTTCACCCGGAGTTTCTTTTCATTTTGTATTAAACGATACGATCTATTCGGATAACCGGATTCCACCCAGAGGATTTTCAAACGCAAATTTCCAGGCTATTCAATCACCGCCTGTGGGTTATACTTACGCGGATGGTCAATACTGGGATGAAACAACGTATAACCTGCCATTTATTCCCGATTCAATTGAGGCTACTCTTTTCTACCAAACCACCAGCAAGGAATATGTTGAATTTCTCAAGGATGAAAATACGACCAATAATGCCGGGCAGGTATTTTATGATTTGTGGGATCAAAATGGGAAATCAGCACCTGAAGTGATGAATTATATTACGTGGTCAGGAGCACCCATCGCCGAAAGCCTGAAACTTGACTTGCATGTAATGATGGAAGGCCCTTTTGAAGGAACTCAAATGCTTACAACGATCAACGACCAGAACAACCTGCCATTAACTCATCCATTCAATGTTAGCCCATGGAACTATAATGGCAGCGAAACAGTTATTGGAATTCCTGCAACAGACATTGTTGATTGGTTATTAATTGAATTAAGAGATACAGATGGTGATGCATCAACTGCAACATCTGCCAGAAGTATCGGCAAACAAGCCGTATTTGTAAAATCAGATGGCTCTGTGGTTGCTACCGATGGCACATCTTTGCCTGAGTTTAATGTTTCGGTGAATAACAATTTATATGTCGTAATCTGGCATCGCAATCATATCGGCATTATATCGGCAAATGTAGTGTTGCCGGTTGGGGATGTATACAGTTATAATTTTATGATTAGCGAAACTCAAACCTACGGTGGGTCGGGCACTGTAAAAGAGCTGGCATCAGGAATATGGGGAATGGTAGCTGCCGATGGAAATGCAGATGGATTTGTAAATGAAAATGACAAACTGAATCCATGGATGACGGAGGCCGGCTTATCAGGTTACTTTAATGGTGACTTTAATATGGACGATCAGGTTGACAATAAAGACAAAAACGATTATTGGATGATCAATAACGGATACAGCACATTTGTTCCCAATTAATGAAACAAATGTGCAGCATCCTGATTGTTATTTTTTGATCAATTTTTTGGTGATCATTTCTGAATCTCCACCGGTATCAGAGGTAGAGATATTAAGAAAATAAATTCCTTTGGCCAGTGAACTTAAACCACGCATTGTGTAATTTTCATCTTTGCGGATAATAATATTTTCATCAGAGGCCACCACAACACCCAGTGAATTGATTAATTTAATATCAATTTTCATGTCTGTTTCAGCAAACACAAACCAAATTTCATCAAGGAAGGGATTAGGTGAAACGGCAATATTTCCATTGAGTTTTTCATAATTAACATAAGTACCTACACAGGTATCGCAACTACTGAAGCAAAGCGCTACCAGGGTAGTGTCCATAGCGGGTACATCAAGAAAACGATTATATCCACCGTTTCCATTATCTTCGCCACATGCTTCGGGCACGGTTTCTTCACCATCCCAGCTATTTCCATTGATAAATTTGTATTGATAATGGAATCCTTCATAAAGCATAACCTCAACAGCATACACACTGTTACCAATAAGATTCATCGCTGTTGCACCGGGATCCCAGCCCTGGAAATCACCGGCGATATGAACGCCATCCGCAGAAACCGTCTGATCACTCATATCCACTCTGAAAGTTACACTATGCTCATCAGGTAATGTCATACAAGTATCACAACTGCCAAAACAATAAGCAGGCAACAAGGTATCTGAATCAGGAATATCAATAAAACGGTTGTATCCGCCTGAGCCATTGTCCTCCCCGCAAGCTTCGGGAACTGTTTCCTCACCATCCCAGCTATTTCCGTTGATAAACTTAAACTGATGATGAGAACCTACAACCAATGGAAAGGTGATTTGGTAAACATCATCGGATACAAGCGTCATTCCACTAGCTGCAGGATCCCAGCCCTGAAAATCACCGGCAAGATGTATTCCGTCGCCCGAAACTGTTTGCTGCGACATATCTACCTGGAAGGTTACATTTACCTCAACAGGAATTACACCGCATGGATCACAGCTTGCGAAACAGACCAAATCAGTATTACCTCCACCTGTGGGCACCTCGAAATACCGGTTATATCCACCAACTCCATTCGGAACTCCGCACTCAGAAGGTACGGTTTCTTCAAATGCCCAGTCATTACCATTAATAAATTTATATTCAATCGTTTCGCCTTCTGAGGCGGTAACGGTAACTTCATAAACACCATTCCCTACTGCTAACATCTCCGTGGATGACGGATTCCAACCCTGAAAACTACCGGCTACATGCACACCATCACCAGAAACGGTTTGTTCCGACATATCAACCTGAATGGTAACTTCGGTGGCATTTCCACAAGGCTGGCAGGAAGCAAAACATACTGCCGGGAGGAGCGTATCTGCTAATGGAACATCCAGGTACCGGTTATTATTTTGGGCGCATCCCGAAGGAACAGCTTCATCTTCACCCCATTCATCACCATTGATAAACTTATATTCAATGTATTCACCTCCCGCAAAAGTGTGGGTATAGGAATAGATGCCGTTACCCATATCTGTCATGGCAGTAGCACCCGGGTCCCAGCCCTGAAAACTTCCGGCAATATGTACGCCTTCCGGGGGAACAGTTTGCTGCGACATATCAACCCTGAAAGTTACATTAGCACCCGAACCTGCAACATAAGTTACAAATCTCAAACTTGCCCCGCTGGCCTGGAATTTTGTATCAACTACCGTATTCGATTTTGACAGTTCATAAATGGCATCACCACTGGTAACAAGCATATTACCATTAGGTAATTCATACACGCCCCTGCAACCAGATATTGCATCATAATAATTCACAAGGGTTCCATTAGGCAGATACTCATAAATTCCGGATGGAGCGCTAAAGGTAGCTACCAGAATATTACCCCCGGGGGCCAGACTTATTTGCTCAGGAAAATCGATTCCTGTTGCAAAATCAGAAACATAATTACCTGCATTATCAAATACCTTGATCGCGTCAGCATCATCCCCGCCGGAAATATCACATACTAAATACTGGTCGTTTGCTGGCCAGTAAATGATATCAAAAGGATCAACAAGGCCAGGACTTGTAAACGATGTAACAAAATTCCCATCAATATCAAATTCCTGAACTGCATCATTATTTCCATCACAAACCAGGATATTATTTGTGGCATTACGATAACAAAATCCACGAACATTATCCAGGATAGATGGATTGGTTCCTCCAGCCGGAGCAAAAAGACCCAAATAATTTCCATCATTATCAAATTCAAAAACAGCATCGGCCACCTGATCAGAAACATAAAGGCTGCTTTTATCCTTCTTCTGAACCACCTTAATAGGTGTGGAAAAAATTCCACCTGTTGCTCCATCAATAAACATTTCATCAATTACATCGCCTGTTTCAGGATCGAGTGCTATTACCCGGTCATTTAAGCTTTCAGGCACCAGCAGAAGACCACCGGCAGGAATACCACTTATTGATTTATTTGAGGTCTTTAAAATTTTTACTGATTTATTTTGGTCGATCCCCATAGCTTCTTGAGTTGCGGATTGTGCCATCAGGAAATTCAAACTGAATAAGCCTGCAATTAATAAAAGCATTGTTTTTTTCATGCGATAAATTTTAAATACTCCTTTGAATTAACAAATTTTAAAACGCAAGGCCAAAGGCTTGATTTTGCCTTTGGCCTTTGCCCCAATCATATCTTATTGAGGAACAGCAGTACCAGCACCTATATTTGGTTCCCAGTAATCTACTTTATCAGGATTATTAACTTCTCCATCCATATTAAGATCGCTGCCCAGGTAGCCAGAACCACCGGCCTCATTGGTCCAGTTAACATCCTTATCCAAATCATCTACGGTTCCATCGGCATTGCTGTCGCCTGCTATCATACCAAATACACCACTGCCCAAATCCTGCTGACCATCGCCGTAAGCATTACTCAATGCTGTGGTAAAGTCATAGGAAATGGTGCCTGATTCTTCCAGGTCAATCCAGTTGGCAGATAACACAGATAAGTGATTCCTTTGATAAACCACCACATAAACATCATATTGGATATATCCGGTAAATTGAGGGAATGAAGTTCCGTCAGTTCTAACTATGGTACCATCTGTTTTTAACAATGCAGCTCTTCTCCAAACCTTGCGATCGGGAGTTGCAAATGCAGGTCCGCCGGCAGCATCTCTGAGTTCAATGAGTACCCAGTCAACAATATCTTCTGAAGGACTCAGATCAAAACTTTCAGAACCACCATAATTCCACGGGGCAGTATTAAATGGTTGACTTGCCGGAACATCACCATTGGCAAAAACCTCTTTATTCATATCAGTTCCGTTCCACGGACCTTCAAGATAAACTTTTAATTCAACAGGATAGGTGGTGGCAACACAGGTACCACACTGACCGAAACAATCGGTATCAAGTGCACCACTGGCTGAAGGCACAAAAAACTCGCGGTTGCCCGAAAAGTTAGCACATCCTCCCTCGATCACCTCTGCATTATCAAAGGTATTACCATTCAAAAATTTGTATTCAACAAACTCTCCTTCACCCAATGTAACAGTAGCTTCATATATATCATTGCCTACATCAGTCATGGCTACCAAATTGCCTAAGTCCCAACCCTGGAACGAGCCAATCAGATTTACACCATTGGCTGAAATCAGCACTTGCGACATATCCACACTGAAAGTAACATCAATAGGTGCAGGATTACAAACCAAACAACTACCAAAACATACATTTTCCAAAACAATATTTGATTCAGGCACTGTGATGAACCTGTTCCCGGTGCTGTTATTGTTACAATACCACGGAACAATTTCAGCATCATCCCATATTATCCCGTTAATAAATTTATATTCGTGGTATGACAGTGATTGCAGGATGGTGGTATATTCCCAAATACCATTTCCCATATCTGTCATGAGCGTGGACCCCGGATTCCATCCCTGGAATCCTCCGGCAATGTGCACTCCTTCTGGTGAAACAACCTGATCCGACATATCCACCCGGAAGGTAACACTAATATCGGTTGCATTTACACAGGCCTCACAACTGCTAAAACAAACCAGCGGAAGTGTAGTAGCTGTTGAAGGTACTGTTACGGAACGATTACTGAATCCTCCAACACCGCAGGCCGGAGGTACAGTTTCGTAAGTGGTTCCATTTAAAAATTTATACTCATGGGTAGTTCCTTCGCCAATCTGAACTGTTATGGCATAAATATCATTACCCATATCGGTCATTTGTTGTCCGCTCCATTGGGGATCCTGGAATGATCCCTGAACAAATACACCCAAAGGATCAACTGTTTCATTTGACATATCTACCTGAAAAGTAACATCCACAACAGGTGGATTACATACGATACATGAACCAAAGCAAACCGATTCAAGGATAGTGTTGGTAGCCGGAATTGTTAATTGTCTGTTTCCGTTGCCGGCCCCACAATCCCCATAAACACTTTCATCGCTGCCCCATGAATCTCCGTTCACAAATTTGTATTCAATGGTAGTACCTGCCTGCAATTGTGTGGTATACTCCCATATATCAGCAAAGGTATTGGTCATCAAAGTTGCGCTGGGTACCCATCCCTGGAAAGAACCTGCAATATGAACTCCCAACGGACTCGGAGTTTGCTCTTGCATATCCACCCTAAAGGTTATATCCACCATCTGCCCAATCGTACTTGTAACGATAAGAGCCACAAGTGAAAAAGTAAAAAAAACACGTGTAATTTTTCTCATGATTATTATGTATTTAATTCAGTTTGTTCGGTAAAGGGTAATTCGAAATGCGAAATTAATGTTTTAAAAGTAAAAATTTACTTCTAACTCAAAATTAAGGAATTGTTAAAATTGAACAGGAAAGATTGTGTTATCTTTAGCCACTCTTATTTTCAAAACTATAAATGCATGATTAGAAACTTTTTACTTATTTTGGCTTTAGCACAATTTAGCTTAATTCTGAAAGCACAAAATGTGCTCCCACAACTTGACGGAGATCTGAAAAAATGGAAATCATCTCAATTGCTTGGATTGGATGAAGTAGGTGATGCAACCGGAAACACGGGTGATATAAGTGCAGTTTTTTTGAGATCCGAAAATCAAACAGCTGTTTTGAGGATCACTTTCGACAATATGGTAAAAAGGCAACACAATGTGATCATTGAAGATTATTTTGATCAAAATACGATTACCATTGAAGTTAATACAACCCATAAAATAACAAAGCAGGAAAGCGGTGCGTGGACATTTAATTTAGAAGGTCTGGAAGGTAAATCTGCACAAAATGCCTATTTAAGATCACCAGAAAGCAACTTACTGCAATTGATATTGAATGGATATACAGGCTCAAAAGACGACCTCGATTTTTCGATTCAGATATTTGTAAACGGTTCCTTAGCTGATAATGCAACCTTTGATGGCAAAGGTGTTATGGCTGGAGGCAACTGTGCATTTGTTCATCATGGCAACCAGGGCCTTACTTATACTGATGTATTTTATGGCAATGCATTTGGAATTAGTGGCCTCGACGGAAGCGGATACGACGAAGTGCTTCAGGTCCATGAAGCAACCAACATTCCGGGCAACTTTCACATGTCAGGAACTCTCATGCCGGCTGCCGAATGGCATAATCCTGAATTTAACGACTGGCTTTATACCCTGGCACAATCAGGCTTGATAAGTATGATGGGCTCTGCCCTTGGACAACACATCATGCCATTCGTGACCAATGAAATGAATGACTGGTCGGTTTATACCGAAAACCAGTTGGTAGAGCACTTTTACAACTATACACCTCATGTAGCCTGGGTTCCTGAACGGGTTTGGCTGGCGCAGGGTTATTACCCGGATGCCGGAGTAATCGACTGGTTGGGCGACAACTGGGAACAGCACGGGATTTGGGGCGTGGTGCTGGATGACGGCCCGCATTTAAATGGTTATGATAACCGCAAAATACACTGGATGAACAACGGAAGCGGCGTTTCATTGCGCGTTATACCTATTAATAATAGCTTTGTTGGCAACATGCATTACGATGCAACATCGGCTAAAAACCAAATCGCTTCGATGAATCAATACGAGATATGTGTTTATGGAACAGACTGGGAAGTTGCTGCCGAAATGAATGAACACGACGGAACTTTTTTCCTCGATAATTACGAAGATGTGCTTTGGTATTGCCATGATAATTATCCGGCTGTGAATGTATGGCGGCTGGAAGATGCCATTCAAAATCCTGATTTTAACGGAACCGGTGCAAACCTCACCAATGGCACATATGGCTTGCTGGGCGGCGGCGATGGCTACGGAGGCAGTAATAATAGCTGGTACATCAACTGGGCTTCGGCGCCTTCACACTCCGATTTTCATGATCCGAAATGGGATTACGGCACCGTTTGGTCAAATGCTTATAATTTTCTGATGAGTGTAAACGATAATGAACTGGCACAACTGGGCTGGTACACACTGATGATCAATCTCCACGAAACAGGATGGCATTCGGGTGGTGACATTGCCGACTGGGAACACCGGTATTCATCCCATATTAAAAATGCAAATGTTTATACAGAGGCTTCCCGTTGGGCCGATGGACAATACCTGACCACCACTGCCTGCTATTTCAGTGACATCGATCAGGATGGTATTGATGAAGTAGTGATGCACAACGACAAGGTTTTCATGGTTTTTGAAAGTATAGGAGGCAAAGCCAATTGGGTGTTCTATAAAAATGGATTTGGGGATGCATATTCGGTTGTCAGCAGTGATATGGCCTACTGGTCCGAATCGGATGGCGACTACAATGAAAGTTCGAGTAATCATTTTGCGGCCCTTTCCGAAGTTTCGCCCAACCAGCAAAACAGCATTTACAATATGAATGTTGTGCAGTCTTTTGGAGATACAGTGATCGCAGAATTTGATCAATTTGGCGTTAAAAAAACACTGAAGTTATATACTGGTGTTGATTTTATAGATGTGGAGTACGACTTTTTCGGGCAAACCGGCTACGTTAAATCAGGCTGGTCGCCGGATTTGCTGGATTTGATTTGGACTGGCAAAGGCAACCTTGAGCGGGTATGGGGTGATTATGGCAGTTATTGCGGATACCGCAACAGTTCATCCGGTGCTACCGCAGCACTAATACTCGGTAATGGTGGGGCTCAGCACAATCTTGAATTTGAAGGCACCCTTGTAAAAGGTGATGAAATTAAGGGATATGATAAAGTTAAAGTTAGACTTTATGCCGGCTACACATCTCCGCTAACAGGAACTTCTGCCCCGGAACTGGATTTATTGGCAGCTGAAAATATGGATATCATTGCTCCGTCGGTTAATTCCCCGGCAGGCCTGGCATCTGCAAACGAAGTTATTCTCACATTTAGTGAGGCTGTTGATTTGGCAACTGCCAACAATACTTCCAATTATGCTTTGCAAAATTTCAGTAGCAGTTACACATTGATTTCTGCACAAAGGCAATCTGACTGGTCAAAAGTGAAACTTACCATTTCAGGATCATTTGTTTCGGGGGATGAAGGTGAAATTGTAATTAATAATGTGGAAGATTTAAATGGAAATGCCATTTCTACAAATAATACTGCTGCCCTAACCATTCCAACAGGAATAACCCCGCATACAATTGTCATAGATGGGGTAAATGATTTTATTGATGAAACGGAGTTGCTCGAAAATTCGCCCAGTTCATTTTATATCTCCTGGGATGCAAGTTATCTATATTTTGGATTTTACGATCTAAACTTAGATGGAGGTGGTGACTTATTTATTAGCATTGATACGGATCAAACTGCGGGCAGTGGAGCTACCACCGGTTGCTGGGGAAGGGTAAATTTTGCAGGTGATTATCTTCCTGAATATCAAGTAGCCATTGAAGGAACAGGCGGTGGTACGATGCAGGTTAACAACTGGGATGGTGCTGCATGGAATTATCCCGGAAACGGCGTAATCGGATCATCATACGAAGGCTGGGCCAACAATGGGCTCACCGAAATTTCGATCCCCTGGGCCGATCTTGGAAATCCTTCAGGTATTGCTGTCGCAGCGCATGTTACACAAGAGGACACCCAAATTTCAACTGAAATTTACCCCACACTTAATACCCCGGGGAATTCAGCAACTATCAGCTATTTTTATGCCTTCTTCAGCCCATTTATTGATGGGACAATGCCTTTGAGTGCCTTCGAACCAAATTCTGCCTGGGTCGTTCCCAATACACCGCCATCAATAACTAATTATTCGCCATTGGATCTTTCAAAGCAAATTTTGGCCGGTGAGAGTTTACTTTTTTCGGTAACAGCATCAGATGCTGAAAATGACAATATCAGTTATCAATGGAATATTGATGGATTGGAAGTGGGTACTGCAAATCAGTTTTTGTACGAAACCACGCTTGCCGACTTGGGAAATCACATGATGAACGTAATCGTAACCGATGATGTTCCGGGAAATGATCCCGAAGTTATCGAATGGTCATTAGAAGTTATCGAATCGCTATTGCACCTAAATTTAAGCATATTCCTCGAAGGGCCTTTCAACGGAACAACCATGAATACAAACTTAAATTCTTCCGGTTTAATTCCTTTGTCGCAACCCTATAACCTCTCACCCTGGAACTATTCGGGTGCTGAGGAAGTCATTTCAATTCCGGGTACTACGGTAGTTGATTGGATTTTGATCGAATTACGGGATGCTCCTTCTGCTGCTTTAGCTACATCTGCCACCGTTATTGGCCGGCAGGCAGCTTTTGTCCACACTGATGGAAGTATCAGGGATATTGATGGTAGCCCTCAGGCCAGCTTTACAGCAGGAGTAAATGATAGTTTATATGTGGTAATTTATCACCGCGATCACCTGGCCGTAATGTCGGCCATTGCCCTTATCGAATCAGGTGGTGTATATAATTATGATTTTACCAATTCCGAAAATAAAGTTTATGGTGGAGCTGCCGGTTACAAACAAATTGGTGCAGGTATCTGGGGAATGGTAGGCGGCGACGCTGATGCCGATGGTTCAGTAACTGCCAGTGACCACAGCAATAATTGGTTTAACCAGGCGGGCCAAAGTGGCTACCATGGAGCCGATTTTTCAATGGATGGACAGGTAAACAATATTGATAAAAACGAAATTTGGTTCCCCAACAATGGAAATGGAACTCAAATCACTGCTCCGGGTGAAGGAAATTATAAAACACAGGTACCAAATTAGGATTCATGAAACGCATTTTTACACTACTTCTGATAATATCAGCAGGAACCTTATCTGCTCAGGAAATTGAAATCAGCCGCATTGAACCTCCCAACTGGTGGGTTGGCATGAATAATAACCATTTGCAATTATTGGTTTATGGTAAAAACATCTCCAAATCAACTCCCGAAATCAGACATGAAGGAGTAACCCTTACCGACGTTAAACGAACTGAAAATCCGAATTACCTTTTCCTGAACCTAATGCTCGATAAAAACCTTCAGCCTGGAAATATGATTATTACCTTCACTGGAGAAAAAAGGACCCTTACGCGGGAATACTTTTTTAAGAAAAGGAGAAATGGCTCAAGTGAACGTGAAGGATTTAATTCATCAGAAGTAATGTATCTGCTTATGCCGGATCGATTTGCAAATGGAAATCCGGAAAATGATGAAGTTGCCGGCATGCGTGAAAAACCGGATAGAAACAATAATAACGGCCGGCATGGAGGTGATATCAAGGGAATTATCTCTCATATCGATTACCTTAAAAATTTGGGAATTGGCAGCTTGTGGATCAATCCGCTGGTTGAAAATGATAATCCGGAATATTCTTATCATGGCTACGCAATTACCGACTTTTATAATATCGATGCCAGGTATGGAAGCAATGATGACTATCTGAGTTTAGTAAACAAATGCCATAACAATAACATTAAAGTTGTGATGGATATGGTATTTAATCACTGCAGCGTATATCATTGGTTTATTATGGATTTGCCGTCAAGCGATTGGATTCATCAGTTTGATGATTACACACGCTCCAATTTCAGAGCCCAAACCACCTTTGATCCCTATGCCTCCGATGCTGATAAAACCCGGATGATCACCGGCTGGTTCGATGTTCATATGGCTGATCTCAATCAAAACAATCCCTTGCTTGCTAATTACTTAATCCAAAATTCAATTTGGTGGATCGAGCATGCTAACCTTGATGGAATCAGGATTGACACCCAACCCTATTCCTACAAATCATTTATTTCGAAATGGGGAGAGGCTGTATTTAAGGAGTATCCTAATTTTAATGTAGTTGGAGAATCGTGGCTTCACAAAGAAGCTTATGTTGCCTATTTTCAGGGTGGCACCAATAATTTCGATGGTTATGATTCCCATATTCCATCAGTCACTGATTTCCCGATGCGTGACGCACTAAGTTCTGCCTTTAAAGAAAATGATGGTTGGGTAGAAGGATTGGCCAGGTTTTATTACATCCACGGACAGGATTATTTATATGGCGATCCATACAACCTGCTCGTTTTTGCCGACAACCATGATCTGGACAGGATCTATTCTGCGCTCGACACCAATTTTGCCCACTGGAAAATGTCGATGGCATTGATGCTTACAACCCGCGGACTGCCCTGTATTTATTATGGTACCGAAATTTTAATGCAAGGCATTGAGCATACCGGACATGGAAATATCCGAAAAGATTTTCCGGGCGGCTGGACCGGGGATACCCGAAATGCATTCAATGGGGAAGGACGCACAGCAAAAGAGGAAAAAGCTTACAACTATTTATCAAAATTGATTCATTGGAGAAATAATAATGAAGTTGTTCAATCCGGAAAATTCAAACATTTTATCCCCGAGAACAATACTTATGTTTATTTCCGTTATAATGATGATCATTGCACCATGATAGCATTTAACAATCATCCAACCGAGATAAAAGCACTCGATGCAGTAAAATACAAGGAATGTATTGATAATTATACCTATGCCGTGAATGCTCTAACCGGAGACCCAGTTTATCTAATGGATTCATTTTCCATACAGCCAAAATCAGTATTAATTTTAGACTTTAAAAAGTAAAAACAATGAAAAGAGGTTACGTCCTTTTATTAGCTCTGGTAATAATTTGCACAACATCATTTGCACAGCAGCAAACCGAAAAGCCAACTTCCGCAAAGAATGTTATATTATTGATTGGCGATGGGATGGGTGTAAGTCAGATTTATGCCGGGATGACGGCCAATAAGGGCCATCTAAACCTTGAACGTTTTCACCATATCGGGTTTTCAAAAACCTATTCTGCCGATGATTTCATAACGGATTCAGGGGCAGGAGGTACCGCATTATCAAGTGGATACAAAACATTCAATCATGCTATTGGGGTGGATACTGATTCAATTGCGCACCAAACTATTCTGGAAATAGCGGATAAATATGGAAAAGCAACCGGACTTGTTGCCACCAGCGAAATAACCCACGCAACACCGGCATCATTTATCGCCCATGTACCTGATAGAAATGATTATGAAACCATTGCAACCTATTTTCTTGAGACCGACATCGATGTTTTTATAGGGGGCGGCTATAAATATTTCGCAAACCGCTCAGACGGAATAAATCTTATCACGGATTTGGAAAACAAAAATTACCAGATTTGCACTTCAGTGGATCAGTTACAGGGTGTTAATTCGGGGAAACTGGCAGGCCTCATTTATGATGACAAACCTCCTCGTGTGACCAAAGGCCGGGGTGATATGTTATTGACTGCCACCCAGAAAGCCATTGAGATTCTGGACCAATCTGAAAATGGATTTTTCCTGATGATCGAAGGTTCTCAAATCGACTGGGGTGCACATAAAAACAATACGGATTATGTGGTAGAGGAAATGGTGGACTTCGATAAGGTCATTGGTTTTGTGCTGGATTATGCCGCCAAAAATGGCAATACGCTTGTAATCGTAACTGCCGACCATGAAACTGGTGGAATGGCAATCGTTAAAGGTGATTTAGCAACCGGAGAAGTCGGCGCCAAATTCTCTACTTTGGGACATACCGGCGTTATGGTTCCTGTATTTGCAGAAGGGCCTGGCGAAGAGATGTTTGGAGGCATCTATGAAAATACCGCTATCTTTGATAAAATGATGTTGATCTTTGGCTTTGAAAAATAAAATTGCTCCAATATTTTTATAATCAGCAGTTTTCATTTTGATAAAATCAATGTCATTTCCTTTCCCATTTTGGGTCTCTTTAATGGTATTCCTTTTTTATAATTGATGATATTAAAAATTTATTGTAGATACCAGAGAGGACAATACGCCTCGGCATAACCCTACCAATCAACAACTTACACAATTTATTTTTATTCCTCAGTTGGACAAACGTCCATTAAAATCAAACTTTTAGAGATTGGCAAACAATTTGACATTCCCATTTACAAGGTATGGTAATCTGATAATCCAAAACAAAGTTATCAGAGCACGATTTATCCGAAATCGGGAAAAGCGTGTTGATATGAAACAAAAATTTGCAACATGTAATTTTTTTTAATATATTAGCAACTGATAATCAAAACATAATGGAAGGTGAAAAAAAATACGTCAACAAAAAAAGATCTCTGATCTGGCTTTTGATCTTGCCTATCTTTGTGATGGGTCAGGACTGGACGACAAAAGACATTAAGACCTTCAATCAAAATTGGGGTGTAAATGTAAACGCAGGTTTAACCTCGTATTACGGAGATTTGAGTATCTATGATAACGATTTCGTAGCTAAACTCCAGCATGAGAGCCGGCTGGGGATGAGCGCGATCTTAACCAAAAAACTAGATCCAACTTTTAGCTTCTCTGCACAAGTTATGTTTGGCCAGTTAAAAGGCCAAAAAAACAATCTCGAAATGAGATCAGCTATTTTTGAGTACAATTTGCACATGCGACTCAATTTTGTAGAAATGTTCTCACCAAACAGGTACCGCAAAGTTGGAATCACTGGGTTTGCCGGTATTGGTAACTTTGTTTTCGCTACTTCACTTTACGAATATTACGAAGGTGGTGTAAATGTTACAAATTTTAATGCAAGAGTGCCTGAGTTTATCTACTTCTTTGGAGGTGGAGTTAATTATATGCTTAGCAATGACATTGATATTACTTTGGAACTCTCGATCAAGCAATTTGAAAACGACAAGGTAGATGGCGTTGTTGCTAATAGCGGGTATGATTATTACTCCTATTTTTCTATGGGCTTTACTTATAAAATTAACTCCATTTTCCCTGGACAATCTAAAAGGAAAGCCAGATTAACTCAATTACAGGAGCGTCAAAAACCACACTACAGGCCTAACATGTAATAAATATACCACCCTGAGCACTATATTTATCCAAATTGAAATCATTAATCACCCCTAATTGATCAAGGGAATTAGTTTAAAATTCCACACTATTTCCTGATTAACCACTAATGACATCTTAAGCAGAGCTTAAATACTGCATACTTGCGGTATATAACAGCTGACTTCAAATTTTAATATTTTAAAAGTTGAACTACTCAAAACCCATAATCAAAGCGTTAATTACATCAAAAATCCAGTTCCCATTTCAAGGATTATAAAATAAAAACCGCTAAGATATTCCTTGAATTCTACCACAAAAATTCACACGCTTACCTTATATTTGCAAATAATTGCATCAATTATATGATTATGAAATTTGAAACTAAAACATACCTCTTTGCTGTCCTTTTTTTTATCCCATTTATTACGTTTTCACAACCAAACTTGCCGGAAGCAGGGGTTGTTTTCGACGATAGTTCAGTGCCTCGCATAGATATTCAGATCAATCCTGATACGCTTGACTGGATTTATAACAATGTGGATAGTTACATTGAATGGCATGCCACCTTTATTTTCAATGGCAACGCAATTACCGATACCCTCGAAAATGTTGGCTTCAGGCTTCGTGGAAACACTTCACGGTATTCTGCGAAAAAATCGTTTAAGGTATCCTTTAACACGTTCGAACCAGGACGTAAATGGTATGGTCTTGAAAAACTAAACCTCAACGGTGAGCACAATGATCCCAGCATCATGCGAAGCAAACTATCGTGGGAATTAGTCAGGGAAATGGGATTGCCGGGGCCAAGGTGCAACCATGTCAGGGTTTATATCAATGGCAATTTTTACGGTGTTTACATAAATGTTGAGCATATTGACGAGGAGTTTGTCAAATCCCGTTTTGATAATAATGACGGAAATTTATTTAAATGTCTCTATCCCGCTGATTTAAAATATAAAGGTTCAAATCCTGATGTTTATAAAGAAGTTTATGGTGATAGGCGAGCCTATGACCTTAAAACCAACAGCGGGCTGGATAATTATAGCGACCTTGCTAATTTAATTGACATCCTGAACAACACCCCTGAAAATGATTTTTATTGTGAGATTACCGATGTTTTCAATGTTTTTGATTACCTCAAAGCGGCAGCAATAGATGTATTCATAGCCAATTGGGATGGGTATATTTACAACAAAAACAATTTTTATCTCTATCACAATACTGAAACGGATAAAATGGAATACATCCATTACGACCTGGATAATACTTACGGCATTGACTGGTTTGGAAAAGAATGGTCCACCAGGGATATTTATGACTGGGAGCAACATGGCAGCGAGGTGAGGCCTCTTTATACAAAAATGATGGAGAATCAGGAATTCAGGGATCTGTACTCTGCATACATGCAAAAGTTGGTAGTCGACATTACCGACCCGGATGTACTATTCCCCAGACTCAACGAGCTCCGCGATATGATTGCCCCTTATGTTGCAGAGGACCCTTATTATCCGCTCGATTATGGTTACGATATTGATGATTTTTACAATTCCTTTGAAGAGCCCATTGGAGCGCATGTAGAAAAGGGGATCAAACAATACATTAATGAAAGAAGGATTTCAGCGAATTCCCAGGTTGAAGAAAATGCTACAATACCAGTCATCAACTACATTCATTTTGATTACCCTCTTCCAGGTGAAGATTTCTGGATTTCTGCCTATGTTTCAGCTCTTCAGCCCTTGCAAACAGTGCGCGTGGAATACCAGGTAAACGCTGGAACTACGCAATATGCAACTTTATTTGATGATGGCGATCACAATGATAAAGAAGCGGGCGATGACATTTATGGGGCAATGATCCCGGGAATACCGATGAATAACTCACTTTCATGGCAAATTTCCGCAACAGATGAATTTGGAAAATCAAATATACTTCCATGTGAACCTGTTTTTATTCAGTTTGAGCCCTCTGACGAAGCGGCGCTTTTCATCAATGAATTTATGGCTGATAATGAATCTTTTATTACCGATGAAGCCGGACAATTCGATGATTGGATTGAAATCTATAATGGAGATGCCGAGGCCATTTGGCTCGGTGATAAATACCTCACTGACAACCCTGACAATCCTGATAAATGGTTGTTTCCGGATATCACCCTGCAGCCGGGAGAATTTATTATTGTTTGGGCCGATGAGGATCAGGGGCAGGGGCCTTTGCACACCAACTTTAAACTTAATGCAGCAGGCGAATACCTGGGTCTTTTTGACTCACAATCAACAGCTTTTTTCCCACTTGACACCATTACCTATGGTGAACAAAATCCGGATATGGTCTTCGGGCGATTTTTGGATGGCGGGTTACCCTGGATGTATTTGAATACGCCAACACCCGGTTCAACCAACGAAACAAACTCCGTTGATATGTCCGAAATTGACAAGCTGAATATTTATCCCAATCCGGTTGTGAACGGCTGGTTGTTCCTGTCAAAGCCTGTTTCAGGTAAAATTATAAATTTACAGGGCGAGGTATTGATCAAATTCGAAATGAAGCAAAAGATCGGATTAAACAATATAAAACCCGGATTGTATATTATTCAAACGGTTGATGGCAAATCAAATAAATTAATTGTGCAATAATGGCCGGCAATTCAATTGGTAAAATATTTACACTCACCTCCTTTGGCGAATCTCATGGAACAGCCATCGGAGGAGTAATTGATGGTTGCCCAGCCGGTTTGGAGATCGATTTCGAGTTTATAAGATCTGAAATGCAGCGCCGTCGCCCAGGGTTTTCTGATTTGAGCTCTCCCAGAAAGGAAGAGGATGAAGTGGAGTTTTTATCAGGGATATTTGAAGGCAAAACCACCGGGACACCCATTGGTTTTATTATCAAGAATAAAGATCAGCAAAGCAAGGATTACGATCAGATCAAAGACCGTTATAGACCCTCACATGCAGATTTCACCTACGACCAAAAATATGGTATTCGTGATTATCGCGGTGGTGGGCGCTCATCAGCCAGGGAAACAGCATGCCGCGTGGTAGCCGGTGCTATTGCCAAAATGATCCTGAAGCATCAGGGTATTGAAATTATCGGATTTGTATCAGAGATCGGAGGAATTGGAATTGATCAGCAAATAGATTCCCTGAATATTAAAAACATTGAATCCTCTCCGGTCCGCTGCCCCGACAAGGTGATTGAAAAACAAATGATCAACCTGATTGAGCAAACCAAAGCAGCAGGTGATACCCTTGGAGGCGTTGTTACCTGTATTATCAAAAACACACCTGCCGGCCTTGGCGAACCTGTCTTTGACAAGCTGGAGGCGGAGCTGGCAAAAGCCATTATGAGTATCAATGCAGTGAAAGGATTTGAAATAGGATCAGGATTTCAGGCAGCCAGAATGAAAGGTTCTGAACACAACGATATTTTTGAAAGTGATGGAAGCAGGATTTCCACATTGACCAATCACTCGGGTGGTGTTCAGGGCGGTATTTCAAACGGGATGGATATTGTTTTTAAGGCTGCTTTTAAACCCGTTGCTACCCTGATGCGTGATCAAAAAACCGTGGATAGCGAGGGAAATACTACAATTCTTGCAGGCAAAGGACGACATGATGTTTGTGTGGTTCCGCGGGCAGTGCCCATCGTGGAGGCCATGGCAGCCATCGTTTTAGCTGATTTTTTGTTGAGAAACAGGAGCGCCAGAATTTCTGGACAATAATCCAAAATCAAAATTCATAATTCTTAAATCATAAATCAAAAATCGATATGAAGACCTTCTTAAAAATATTCGGGATCATCATCGTGATCATCATCGCAGCAGCCATTCTTTTGCCCATCATCTTTAAGGGTAAAATCGTTGAGATCGCTAAAACCGAGATCAACAAAAGTGTAAATGCAAAAGTTGACTTTGCCGATTTCAGTCTTTCATTGATCAAAAGTTTTCCAAATTTCAATTTTGGAATTGACGGACTTACCGTGGTTGGTAAGGATCTGTTTGAAAAGGATACCCTCGCAAACATTGGCAACATCAACGTTACCATCGATCTGATGAGTGTCATTTCAGGCGATCAGTACAACATCAACCGCATTGAGATCAACAATCCTAAAATTCTGGTGAAGGTGCTGAAAACCGGCGAAACCAACTACGATATCGCGGTGGAATCAACGGAACCGGAAACTCCGGAAAGTGTGGATGAGGGTGAATCTTCATTTACACTATCGCTGAAAAATGTGATCATAAACAACGCCCTCATTATTTATGACGATGCCGAACTCGACACCTGGGTGAAACTCGAAGGTTTTAACCACCGGCTTACCGGCGATCTTACAGCCGATAACTCTATCCTGCGGACCAAATCCACTGCTGATATTTTCACGGTCGTTTATGAGGGCATCACTTATCTTAATAAAACCAAACTGATTTATGACGCTGACATAGATGCAGATTTGAAAAACGAAATTTACACGCTCAACAAAAACCAGTTGAAGATCAACGAACTGGCCATGAGTTTTGATGGCTCGGTTTCGATGTTGGAAAACGGGTACAACCTGATCCTGACCTTTGAAGCTGCCCAAACAGAGTTCAAACATTTTCTATCGCTGGTTCCAGCCATTTATACACAGGATTTTGCCTCGGTAAAAACTGCCGGAAAGCTTGGTCTGAACGGATATGTGAAGGGTGTTTATACCGACGAATCGCTTCCGGCATTTGAGGTTAATCTTGCCATTGACGACGCCATGTTCAAATATCCAGACCTGCCCCAATCTGTCACCGATATCAACATCCGGACAAAAATTTCGAGTCCGGGCGGTGATGCCGACCGCACCGTGGTAGATGTTTCGAGATTCCATATGCAACTGGGTAAAAATCCTTTTGATGCCAGTTTGCTATTAAAAACACCTATTTCTAATCCAGACCTTAAAGCTAAGTTTAAAGGGACCCTTGATCTGGCCGGGATCCAGGAATTTTACCCGCTTGAAGAAGGTGAATCCATGAGTGGAACATTTAACATGGATGTGACTTTGGAAGGAAAAATGTCGGCCATCGAAAATGAGCAATATGAGGATTTTACAGCCATCGGAAGCATGCTGATCAAAGGGTTTAACTATAAATCAACGATGTTTAATGATAATGTTGAGATCAGCAATGCACAGCTTAATTTTTCACCGCGTTATCTCGACCTCGTAAGTTTTAAATCGAAAATCGGTAAAAACGATTTTAAAGCGGAAGGTAAAATTGAAAATTATCTCGCCTATGCATTGAAAGATGAAACTTTAAAAGGCAGCCTAACCACCTACTCCGATTATTTTAACATTGATGACCTCATGCCGGCAGATGAAGTCGAAGAAGAAACGACTACAATAGAAGATACCACTTCACTTTCGGTGATCGAAGTCCCGGCAAACATTGATTTTACGATGCAGGCCACCTTTATGAAACTCCTTTACGACAACATCGAAATGACCAATGTGGGCGGCCGGATGTATGTTAGGGATCAAAAGGTAATTTTAGACAAAATGAGTATGAACATCCTGGATGGCGAAATGAGCATGAGCGGTGAATACAGCACCGTTGAACCCGAAAAACCGGGTTTTGCATTTGACTTCAACATGCAGGAAATCAATATTCAAAAGGCAGCCGCCACCTTTGATATCATTTCGCAATATGCACCCATTGCCGAAAAAACAAGCGGAACCATGTCCACCAGTTTTAAACTTAAGTCTGATCTCGGAGCCGACATGATGCCCGTGTATGAATCAATGACAGGCGGAGGCCAGCTCAAAACTTCGAAGGTGACCATTGAAAATGTGAACTCAATCAATAAAATCGCCGATGCATTAAAAATTGACAAGCTTAAAAAAATGGTTGTGGATAAAATCCAACTCACTTTTGAATTTGTAAACGGCAAGGTAATGGTAAAACCCTTCGACATCAAATATGATAACCTTACGGCAAATGTTGGCGGATGGACTGCCCTTGATCAAACCATCGAATACGCCATGAATCTGAGTCTGCCCCATGCCGACCTGGGTGCCGCAGCCAACGAAGTGCTTGGTAACCTCGTAAATCAGGCGAATTCCAAAGGGGCTAATTTCAGTTTGGGTGAAACCGTAAAGGTGGATGTGGGCATTGGTGGAACGCTCATAGATCCAAAGATCAAAACCGCTTATGGCGGAGCTTCAGGCAACATGATGGAAGATGTTAAGCAACAGGTGAAAGAGGAAATTGAAAAGAAAAAAGAAGAGCTCTCGCAGGAAGCCAAAGAAAAAGCTGCAAAGATCATTGCGGATGCGGATGCACAGGCGCAAAAATTGATTTCGGAAGCTGAAAAGCAAGCTACCGCCATACGGAAAACAGCCGATGAAACAGCAAAACAAATCCGGGACGAAGCTGATAAGCAAGCGAAAAAGGTAGAAGAAGAAGGCAAAAAGAAGGGATTTCTGGCAGAAGCAGCCGCCAAAGAATCGGCGAAAAAGATCAGGAGTGAAGCTGATAAGCAAGCCAACAATGTGGTTAAAGAGGCTGATGATAAAGCCAATGCCGTTGTAAATACAGCTAAAGCAGAAGCAAAGAAACTGAAAGAAAACGCACAAACGGAATCAGATAAAATTCTGGAAGGAAATTGATTAAACAGCCTGCAATTGCAGTAGCTGTCGTATATTAGCCGATCAATTGCCGCAATAGCGTTTTATTAGTCACAAATGCTTGCAAAGGTTTATCTTTTAATAATATCATTTTTGATCATTGCCGGATCAACAACACCCATTTCTGCTGTTTCGCAGGAGCCTGAAGACTGTCCGGATTATCACAGCAAAAAGAATGATAAGGAACTGGAAAAGGCAGTTCGTTTGTACCGGAGTTGGAACTTTTCCGAATCCATCGGGATACTCAATAAAATCATCCGCAATGAACCCGATTATGTGGATGCCTATTTTTTGCTGGGATTGATCTACATCAACGACAGCCGGATGAACCTGAATGCAGCAAAGACCAATTTTGAGCAGGTGATCGCCATTTGTCCTTCGTATGATGTTTATGCGTATTACCACCTTGCCCGGATTGCCTATGGTGCTGCCGATTATGCCAAAACAATTGAATATATTGATCATTTCCTGGAAGATGTTGACCTCATCAAAAACGATGATGATTATGCCGATGCAGTGCAATTGCTTGAATTTTCAAAGTTTTACGATCGCATGCTGAACAACCCCGTACCATTCAACCCCAAACCGGTTGAGGGGATCTCAACAAAAATGGATGAATACCTCCCGATTATTTCGCCCGACAATGAAATGGCCCTTTTTACCCGAAGGATGAAAATTCCGCCTCGCCGCGACGACATTACACCGCAGGTACGCTACAAGGAGCGGTTTATGTACAGCTTACGAAATAATGATCAGTTTGGTGAGGGCGAAATGATGCCCGACCCTTTTAACCGAAATGATAACGAAGGCGGCGCCACGCTTACCATTGATAACAGAACCCTGTTTTATACATTGTGCAAATATTCCAAAGGATCAACCTATTATAATTGTGATATCTGTTATTCCGAAAAAACGGGAAACACCTGGAGCCCCATTGAAAGTATCAGTTCAAAAGTGAACCTCCCTGATACCTGGGAATCGCAGCCATCCATCACTTCTGACGGGAAAACCTTGTTTTTTGTGAGCGACCGCGATGGTGGATACGGTGGTTATGATATTTATAAAACGGTAAAAGATTCAACCGGCACATGGAGTGCCCCGGTAAATATGGGTCCGAAGATCAACTCAGCGGGAAATGAAAAATCGCCTTTCATTCATACCGATAGTCAAACACTCTATTTTTCTTCCGACGGTTTGATGGGGCTGGGTGGATACGATATTTTCTTTACTAAACTCAATGATAATGGCAATTGGGACGACCCAACCAACATTGGTTACCCAATCAATTCGATGGACGATGATGTGGGATTTTTCGTTAGCACCGACGGGCATTATGGATATTTTGCCTCCAACAAATATGATGGGATCGGGGGTTGGGACCTCTATTATTTCGATCTTTATGAAGATGCCCGCCCCGAAAAAGTGCTTTTTGTGAAAGGTGTGGTCGAAAAAAATGGGGACTCAACTTTTACGGGTACCCGGGTGGAACTAAAAAACGTGGAAACCAAAAAGATCACATCGGTGCCGGTGAACGAACGAACCGGCGAATATGTTGCGGCTCTTCCCTTTCGCAATGATTACATTATGACAGTTAAAAAGAAAGGGTATGTGCACGAAACCAAATACATCTCCCATATCGATCCGCGCTACACCTCCCCCATTGAGTTGCTGGTGAACCTCAAACCTATTGAAGTGGGCATGTCGTACCGGCTGAATGACATCTATTTTGATTTTAATTCCTTTGAGCTACGCCCCGAGTCGATGGTGGTGATAGAGGATTTCAGGGACTTTTTAATGGACAATCCTAACCTTAAAGTTTCCATCGAAGGCCATACCGACAATGTAGGCAACGATCAGGACAACCTTATGCTTTCTGAAAAGCGGGCTAAATCAGTTTATGACCATTTGGTAAAACTTGGGGTTTCGGCGAGCAGGCTTCAATATAAGGGCTTTGGCGAAAGCAATCCCATCGTTTCAAATGAAACCGAAGACGGTCGTTCAAGAAACCGCCGCACTGAATTTGTCATCATCGAAAAGTGATCACTGCAATAAATTTTCCTGCATCAACGCACCTTTTAATTCGTTTAATGTAATCGGTTTTGCCAGGATCTTTTTTTCCTTATCCAGCAAAAACATGGTAGGTGTTGCATACACATTATAATCCACAGCGGCTTTTGTATTCCAACCCTTAAATGAGCAAGTATTTATCCAGTTTTTATAATGTCCTTCCAATGCCGCTTTCCAGGCTGCATCCTCAGTATCAATGGAAACCGTAAAAATGTTAAGGTCCTTCGATTGCAAACTGCTGTTGTAAAGTTTTTCAATTTCCGGGAGGGTTTGCACACAATGTGGGCAGGTGCTCGACCAGAAAATCAAAAGGGTATATTTTGATTTAATTTCATAAAGCGAAACCGGTTTGCCTTCTGAATCTGCAATCTCAATTTCAGGTGCCTTTTTACCAACGGAAAGTAATGCATATTTCTTTAAGCGGGTTTCAAGGTCAGAAACAGCATTTTCATTTTCGCACTGCTCAGGAGCATAATTCTCAGCAATATAATCCAAAACCAGGTCGAAATGGTACTTTTCAAAACCACCCACCAGGTATTCAACGATAAACTGATAAACGATGGAGTTGTCCATAGCCTTATACATGATCTTATCCACCGCTTTGATAAACTCCTTTTGCAGTTGCTCCTGCGTAAAGTTGGGATTGCCATACAATGAAATATACTCGATCGCCATACTGGTGTAAACATTTGAACGGAGTAGGTCAACATCGGTAAAATCAACGTTGTCAAAAAAATGCTCTACCGCATATTCACGCCTGCCCGGCTCAGTTAAAGAAGGATCAAAATAGAGCGGTTTGCGCTGCTTCATGATTTTGCTCACCCACATGGCGGGATGCTCTTGGACGGTTTTCTCCATCCAGGCAATCAACTCCGCCTGAACCAAAATGAACTCCTGCCGGCCTATAATAAAAAATGTATCGTTGCGCGGATAGTAATCATTGATTGGCGAAAGCAAATCAAATTTGCGGTTGTAATCGTTCATTTTGCGCAAAAAATCATAATAGATTTTATTCTCCTCCGATTTTTCAATAACCAGCCCCTCATATAAATCCTGAGCATCTGTGGCTATGGCAATATCTTCATTGTTATAAATAATGTCAAAAAACATGTTTTGGTTCAGCAAAACCCGGAACAAACCCGGTTGCAAATCCTTTTTCATTTCAAACACGGCATTTCCTGATTCATCAATAAGAGCGGTATCAACATAGGTGTTTTTATCGCCATAAAAATCGGCCAGGTAAATTTCCCCCGAAGGCATATTTTCAATTTGAAGACTTAGCGTATGATTTTGACCAATAGTTAAAACCGGTATAGCAAAAATGAAAAACAGCAGTATCTGAATGAATCGCATAATAAATTATTTGAAGGGGCAAATTTAATCAATTCGGGCAAAGCAGCGCATCTAATTCAACCGCTGTGAATCAAATCGTTCAATCAGGTTAAATTGCTTTTTTGCTTAAATTTGTGAATCTTAACAACACAGTGATGGAAAAACCAACCAGCCCGCATCATCAAATCCCTGACTGGGTACTCAGCAAAATGAAAAGTTACTGTGCCTTTCAGGAGCGTTCTATTTTTGAAGTAAAAACCAAATTAAAAACTTTCAGGCTACAGGATGAAGTATATGATGCCGTTATCAACAAACTCATCGAAGATGACTTTTTGAATGAGGAACGATTTTCCAAAGCATTTGCACGGGGTAAACTGCGGATCAACAAGTGGGGCCGGAATAAAATATTTCTTGCCTTGCAACAAAAAAAAGTGCCTGAGCTTTTTATTTTGGAAGGCTTAAACGAAATAGACGACGATGAATATCATAAGGTTTTGCACGACTTACTTGAGAAAAAGGCCAGGGAGCTCTCGGAGGTAAAAGATTCGACCAAAGTTCGAAAACTTATTAACTTTGCACTCGGAAGAGGGTTCGAATTGCAATTGGCCCGCGAAGTTGCAGCCGATATTTTTGGAAAGGACGCTGATTACTAAATCAACATATTGTGTATTTCCGATGACCGGGGCAATTAACCCATTTTAGATTAACTGAAAAAATATCAAGCAGAATGATTTTAAAAGAAGATATCAAAGACCTGCGCGAAAGGCTGGAAGCCTTGAGGAGGTTCCTTTGACATTGATGGAAAGCAGGCAAAAATAAAAGAGGAAGAAGAAATCACCCAGCAACAGGACTTCTGGAATGACCCCAGGAATGCTGAAGAAGTTCTGAAATCAATCAAAGAAAAAAAGAACTGGACCAAAAAATTTGACGAAGTTAAAACCGCAGTTGAAGACCTGCAGGTAATCCATGAGTTTTTCGAAATGGAGGAAGCTTCGGAGGAAGACCTTGACAAACAGTATAATCTCAGTTTAAAAAAGGTGGAAGACCTTGAATTCATGCGCATGCTCAGTGGCGAAGAAGACAGGCTGGACGCTATTTTGCAGATCAATGCAGGAGCCGGTGGTACAGAAAGCAATGATTGGGCTTCGATGCTAATGCGCATGTATATCCGCTGGGGTGAGCGAAACGATTATAAAGTTAAAGAACTCGACTTACAGGAAGGGGATGTGACCGGTGTAAAATCGGTATCGCTCGAATTCAGTGGCGAGTTTGCCTTTGGATACCTCAAAGGCGAAAACGGAGTGCACCGGTTGGTGCGGCTTTCGCCCTTTGATGCAGCAAATAAACGTCACACGTCATTTGCTTCGGTATATGTTTACCCGGTGGTAGATGAAAATATTCACATAGATATCAATCCGTCTGATATAACCTGGGATACATTCAGATCAAGCGGTCCCGGCGGGCAAAATGTGAATAAGGTAGAAACAGCGGTACGCCTCAGACATCAGCCTTCGGGGATCATCGTTGAGTGCCAGGAAACGCGCAGCCAGGGACAAAACAGGGATAAAGCAATGCAGATGTTGCGTTCGCAGTTATATGAAATCGAACTTCGTAAGAAAAAAGAAGCGCAGGCTGCCATTGAAGGTTCAAAGAAAAAAATAGAATGGGGTTCACAAATTCGCAATTATGTGATGCACCCGTATAAGCTGGTGAAGGATTTAAGAACCGGTGTGGAGACTGGTAATACACAGGCGGTAATGGATGGCGATTTGGAAGACTTTATCAAAGCCTACCTCATGGAATTCGGGGGTTAAGGAGTTAAAACAATAAATCAACCCAGTTTAAGGCAACCAGTGGATGTTGCAATCTGTCATAATAATAACAAATTACAACGCTTTATTACTCAATTTTATATATTTACACAAATTTTGAAATTACTTCAATGAAGAAATACATCGTAATTTTAATTCTGTTTATCGGCTTGTTATATACAAATCAAAGAACAATCGCTCAGGATACAGTAATATATGTATATGATACATCTTATAAAGTAAGCTATCACGACACGATTATTGATATGACACTTACACCTAGTGGGGATTTACTCGTAATGGGTATCACCGATAATAATGATGCAACTTTCAAAGTAAGATCTCAAATGTTTATTTCGAAGATAAGAGGGGCAACTGGTGATAGCTTGAACTTTACATTGTTTGAATTTGACACGACATTTAGTGTTTATGAAATTGCTGGATTGTCGGATGGTAATTACATGATTCCTGGATCTTTTTTAAAGTCGGGTCGCATCCTTACTATCAGTGAAAACGGTGATTTAATCGACGAATTTAATGTGCCTGATTCTACTAATTTTTTTTCAAGAATTTTGGAAATGCCTAATAATGACATTGTTGCAATTCAATCAAATGTACTAAATAAAAATTTCTCTAAAGTATTAAGGTTCAATCGCAATACGCCCACATGGGATACAATTTGGAATATTGATTTCACCACTGATGAATTCAAATCTGTTAAATTTTACAATGAGGATAGAATTATTGTAACAGGCTGGGACAATAATTTCGAATATCCACACCCAACTTTATGGGCTTTTCAACCCAATGATGGAGAATTCATGTATTATAATAAACTCAATGAAATCTATGCTTTCAATTTAGATATAATAATTGATTCAAGCAAATTTTATTTTGTAAATACCAAAGAATATTTAATAAGCGGAACTGTTGGAAATATTGTATTAACTGATGATGAGGGTAATTTTATATGGTACGAAGATCTGGATTCTCCGGGCTCACCTTCAATAGCGTCATTAAGGATTTATAATGATTATCTTATTGCGGCTTCCGAAACTCAAGGTATTAATAGTGGAATATTAATTTCTATTATTCAAGCTGAAGAGGGCACACTGATAAATTCAATTATTGTTCCAAAGTTATCTCCCAAGGTAAATAAAATGCTTTGGATTGGTGATCAGTTAATTATTGCCGGGACTCAATCTGATACATCCTTTCAGCCCCCAAAAAGAAAAGTTTTTGTTACATCAATCATGATCGATACATCCTGGTTCACTATAACGGTTGGAAAGCAGGAGTTAGCCTCTGAGCATGAGGTTTCAATATATCCGAATCCTTCAACCGGAACTATCAACATAGCTATTGAAGAGGGTGATCCCTTTGAAGAAAAAACAGCGTTGCTATTTAATTCCTCTGGATTACTTGTGGAGGAGTTTCGCTTTACAGGTACACATTATCAAAGCACCATAGATCATCTTACACAAGGGCTCTACTTTGTAAAACTGGTCCTCCCTGATGGCACGACAAACACACAAAAAATAGTGTTGATGCGCTAATCCAATGGCAGCTTTGCAGGATACTGAATCGATCAATGAATTGCTTGGCGACAGTTCCCGAAAAGGAATTGACATGGTGGTTCAGTTAGTCGGTGACAATCCTGTACTTTTCAAACAATTTCTGGAAATTACCCTCAGGGAAAAGGGAGCACTTTCGCAAAGGGCTTCAAGGGTGGTTAATTTTGCTACATTAAATCATCCCGGTCTTTTTAAACCTTATGCAGCCGAAATTGTAGCAAAAATGCCAGACATGAAACACGACAGCGTAAAAAGAGAGATCATTAAAACTTATGCTGACCATGATTTTGATCTGGATGAAGTAACTACGTCCAAACTGCTCGAAATCTGCTTTAAGTGGTTTACCGACCAAAACGAGAAAATTGCTGTTCAGGCTTATGCTCTTGATGTATTAAACAAAATATCCAACCAGTATCCCGACCTGAAATTTGAATTAATTTCGGTGATAGAGCAACAAAGGGAGTTTATGTCGACAGGGATGAAGACCCGGATTGCCAAAATGTTGCCTATACTGATAAAAGAAACCAACCTGTTAACCTGATGCCGCACGACCTGAAGAAATATCAACCCAAAAAATATGTGCAAATCAAGCACCCTGAATGGAGCAAAAACGCCACCATTTATGAAGTAAATCTGCGGCAATACACCACCGAAGGCACTTTTGAGGCATTTGCCACACATCTGCCACGATTGAGGCAAATGGGTGTTGATATTTTATGGTTGATGCCCATTCATCCCATAGGCGTTAAAAACCGGAAGGGCACACTGGGCAGCTTTTATTCCATCCGCGATTTTTATGATGTAAATCCCGAGTTTGGAACCCTGGAGGATCTCAAAAAACTGGTGAAACAGGTGCATGCGCTGGGAATGTACATCATCATCGACTGGGTGGCCAACCACTCGGCATGGGATAATGAATTAGTGCAAATCCATCCCGAATGGTACACCAAAACAGATGAAGGCAATTTCAGGTCAACGCCATGGTATGATTGGGACGATATCATTGAATTTGATTTCAGTCAGCCGGCATTTCGTCAGTACATGACCGAAGCCATGAAATATTGGGTCAAAGAGACCGGCATTGATGGATTCAGGTGCGATGTGGCCGGATTTGTCCCTGTTGATTTTTGGGAAACCGCCCGTGCTGAGCTGGACCGGATCAAACCTGTTTTTATGCTGGCCGAATGGGAGTCGCGCGATCTGCATCAAAAGGCTTTTGACATGACCTATGCCTGGAGCTTATGGGAGAAAATGGTGACCGTTTCCAAAGACCCGTCCAAAATGCACATTCTTACTGAGTACCTGGCACATGATGTAAACACCTTTCCTGCAGCTGCGTACCGCATGAATTTCACCGACAACCACGATAAAAATGCCTGGGAAGGCAATCCTGTGAAAAACTTCGGTGAAGCACTTCCGTTGTTTATGGTCTTTGCCGGAATGGTTAACGGAATGCCTTTGGTGTATAGCGGTCAGGAAGCAGGATTGGGTCGTTCACTGAAGTTTTTCGACAAAGATTCCATTATTTGGAAAGATCATCCCAATGCTAAAATCTATCAAACACTATTTGAATTAAAACACCGCAACCAGGCCCTTTGGAATGGGAACTACGGCGGGCAGATGAACCAGATCATCAATGATCATCCCCAGCAGGTCATTTCCTTTTACCGTGAAAAAAACGGACAAATTGTGATCGGAATATTTAATTTTTCAAATGAAAATCAGAAAACACAATTTGACTTTTCCAAACTAACAGGGGCTTACAAGAATGTATTTGAAAAAAACCTGGTAAAATTATCTGAAGAAAGCATTTATGATCTTACTGCCTTTGGTTTTATTATTCTCGAGAAATCCTGACTTTTATATTTCAGCCAGCTCCCTGATAACAACAGAAGCAGCCATCAGTCCGAAAACCGCCGGCATATAAGAAATAGTTCCTACCGTTGATTTTTTATTGGGTGAGTCATCCGTAACGATCACCGAACCTTTGCGAACTTTTTCAGGAGAAAACACTACTTTAAATCCCTCTCGAATGCCCCAGCCATGGATTTTTTTACGCACAACCTGTGCAAACGGGCAACCAAACGATTGCGAAACATCAGCGACGCGCACTTGTTGCGGATCCACCCGGCCTCCTGCTCCCATCGACGAAACCAGTGGTAATTGTTGATCGATACAATGTTTAATAAAAAATATCTTGGGCGAAAGGGTATCAATAGCATCAATCACATAATCAAAGCGGGTATTGAGGATTTCAGGGATCTGCTCATCTTTCAGATAAACCGAAAAACGGTGCAGTTTAAGATCGGGATTGATATCAAGGAGCCGTTCAGCCATCAGGTCGGTTTTGTGTTTGCCTTCGGTGCTTGTGAGCGCCAGCAACTGCCGGTTCCGGTTTGATGCCGAAACCAGATCATTATCCACAATGGTCATTTCACCCACCCCTGCACGGCAAACCGCCTCCGCCGCATAGCCACCCACACCGCCAAGCCCGGCTACCAATACGTGTGCAGCATTCAGTTTTACCAACACCTCCTCACCCAGCAAAAGATTGGTCCTTTCTTTCCAGTTAGCAGTTGCCATTTTAAATTCTAAAACAATTGATAAAATTAAGGAACATGAGGTCTTTCATTTTTTGTTCATCCAGATCAACCAAACCGGCAGCTTCCCTGTAAACCTCCTCAATGCTGATTTCCATATCATCGGTCTCCAGCAGGTATACCTCATCAGGAATTTCAGGCAGAACCTTCCGTGCATTGGAATCGGGTTTAAGCAAAGCCTTTCCGAACGACATATAAATTTCATGGCGGATCAGCATATCGGCCACCTGCAGGTTTTTATCAAATCCGTGCACAATCCATGACGCTGTGGGATGGATATTTTTTTTCAGTTCAATAAGCTCATTAAATGCCTTTACACAATGAATGATCAATGGCTTTTGATATCTCTCTGACAATTCGATGTGTTTTTTAAACACTTCAATTTGCAAATCCATAGATGAGTCGGTCAATTTATCCAATCCCGTTTCGCCAATGGCATAAACCCTATGTTCTCTGGCTGTAGCTTCCACTTTTTGAAATTGCTGTTCCCAATTATCCCTGATATGCCAGGGATGAATCCCCACACTGCACAATTCGGGCAATTGACCGGAAACCAAACCGTCAGGGAAAAGGTTTACAATTTCAACCCCCTTCCCTTTCGGATGATGTGTGTGGATATTGATGTGTTTATTTTGAAAACTTTCCATATTCAAATGCAAAAATAAAGGAATTAAAATTCTCTGCGATTTCTGCTGATTTTGATGTTAACAACATTTGAGCAGGCATAAATTTCACCTTTAAACTCGCCGGATTTAACAATTATTAAAATCCAAAAAGCATAATTTGTATCTTGCATGATCGTTAAAAAGTTCAAAAACAAAATCCAATTATGTCAAATTATTTCCTGAAATGCGAGCACTGCGGGCACCTGAATGAAATGAAAACCAGTTATTTGGTTTTTTGTGGCAGCTGCGGCAAAAAAATGCACAACAATTTTTCGAACTGGCAAATGCTCAATCCGGGCAAATCATTTGAAAGTTATCAGCAGGAAGTTTGTGTTTCTGAAACCCAGTACCAGGCTATTGAGGCAGATAAACCTAAACCAAGAAAAAAGATTTCAAATAAAACATGGATCGGGATATTGATTGGGATCTCATTGGTAATCATCGTAGGGCTGGGCACTTCCTATGTTATCAAGGAGTTTTTATTTCCCAACCTTGAAAAATACAGAGACGGCAAGTGGACGACGCAAACCTGCGGCACCCTGGGACTCTCAATAGATGCTCCCATAAAAATGAAACCGAGCGATCTGATTGAAGATGAAATCCCCGAAGAATCAAAAAAATATCTTTTGAGTATGGAAACTTACACCAGCAGTGTAATGAACCAAAAGTTAATGATAATGACCAATTCTGTGGAATATGTGCCTGAAATTAATGCTTCGCTGGAGGGTGCGGTACAAGGATCGCTTAATGAAATAAAAAACAAACCGGGCCTTTCCGATTTCCAGCAAGATGTTTCGCCGCTTCGTAAAGGTGAATTACAGGGAGCACTCGTTACCGGGAAGTATAAGGAGAACAACATGATAATTGGCTATCGTATGGCCATGTTCGTAAAAGGCAATGCAATGTGGCAGGTTTTTGTGGCGTACGATTACAAGGATAAAGCCGGTTATGAAATCAGTGAACGAATTATCAACTCGGTAAGTATTACAACCGATTTTGCCATGACGCAGCCGCAGTTCAACTTGCTTGCAACAATCAATTAATGCAAAGTAAGCTTATCATCATACCTTTCGGAAGCCAGTAAAAAAGCTGTGTAAGCATTTAGTATTCCGCCACTTTTCGACATGGAAACAAACTTCGCTTTTTTTCGCTTTCGCCCATCTCCGGGCAGGTACATTTTAGGCTTTTTGATTTTATAAGAACTCTCCATCAGCAAACCAATCATCTCCTGGGGTGTAATCCCGGGAAAATAAACCAGGATAAGCGCTGCCACACCCGTCACCACAGGAGCGGCTACACTTGTACCGTCATTCTGGCTGTAACAATTTGCGGTATCCAATGAGATGATATCACATCCCGGCGCGAACAGGTCCACTTGTTTCTGGCCATAATTTGAGAACGAAGCGGGGAAGTTCTTATCCAGCTCCGCGTGCTGGGCTCCCACACTTATAAAGTTTGAAGGCATGGTACCATCCAGAAATTTATCATTTGGGAATGAATCCTCAATATCAATATTAAAACCGTCGTTGCCGGCGGCATGCACCAGCAGCACGCCCTTTTCATCGGCATATTTTATGGCTTCATCAACCCAGTCCTTGTGAGTAGTTATTTGTTTTCCAAAACTCATGTTTACAATATCGGCTCCATTATCAACGGCATAACGAATACCAAGGGCGATGTCTTTGTCTCTTTCATCCCCGTCGGGCACAATCCGAATCACCATGATCTTTACATTTGTTGCCACGCCGTTGATACCCAAATCATTATTGCGCACTGCCGCTATAACTCCTGACACAGAAGTTCCATGGTCGGGCCTGGGTCCGATCACATCCGGGTTTCCATAATTTGTATCTGTAATATCGTCCGGATCATCGCCTACAATCTTCCTGGAATCAAGGGTTTTGTTGAGGTAATATTTCATGAACTTATCGTTCTGATCCATGATCTTATCCAGGTCCTCATTGGTGAGACCCATATTATAAGTTTGCTGAATCCAGTGTTTTGAGGCTTGCACCCTATCATTTGTCGAATTCACCCTGGCCAGATCCTCTTCCGACTCCACCTCCACACCGGTTTCATCCTTGATGATCTGCAACGATTTATAATACAGATCACGGAATCTCCTTAAAAATTCTTTTTCATTCTTCCGGCCTTCATATTCAGTATTCCACAAGATTTTTGACTTCTCAAAATTGGGATCATCAGGATTGTTTTGAGCATACACCCTGGTATATTCCATATTTTCAAGGTTTACATTTTCTCCAGCGGCATTTCCCAAAAAATTCCAGCCATGGATATCATCAATAAAACCGTTGTTATCATCATCAATCCCATTTCCCGGAATTTCATCCTCATTGATCCATACCATACCCTTCAAATCATCATGATTGATATCCACACCGCCGTCGAGTACAGCAACTACCACCTCCTTCTCAGGCTCTCTGCCATCCAGCAGCTGTTCATAAACCTTGTCAACCGAGGCGCCGGCCATTTCATTTGTTTCGAGATCGGAGTTATACCAATTGAGATACTCTTTGTCAAGTTCATTAATATCTTTTACCTGTCCGAAACTGTTTGTAAAAATTAAAATCAGTGGGATAATCGCGAAAAGTGAATATTTCATTGCCCTTGTTTTAAATTAATTACCTTCATTTTTGATCCAAAACATTTGGAACCAAATCAGAGAAAAAATGATTTTTTTCTATTATTGATTTTTGATTCGTCTAAAGTAGAAAATTATTGAAAAGAATAAAAACGAAAAACCGGATTGGCTAAAATTTAGAATGAATCTATTAAAGCTCCATCAATCGGTTAACCAGTTCAGGAAGACCATTGCCCGCCGTTTTGCTGATCACCTCCAGGTTTTGCAATCCGCCCACTTTAAACGCTTTTGGATCAACATAAAATTTCGGTTTATCAGGCCGTACATAAACAACCAGACTGGCTGCAGGATAGACAACCAAACTGGTGCCAACTACGATGAGGATATCGGCAGTACGTGCAATTTCGACAGCAGGGCCAATCATATCCACCGACTCACCAAACCAAACAATATGCGGCCGGAGTTGCGCGCCTTTCGGACACAAATCACCCAAATTTAACTCCCAGCCATCCAGTTTTTCAATATATTCAGGATCGACGGTACTACGTGCTTTGCAAATTTCACCGTGCAGATGAAGCACATTTTTCGATCCGGCCCTTTCATGGAGGTTGTCAACATTTTGAGTTATTATCTGAACATCGTACTTCTCTTGCAGGCGCACCAGGGCTTTGTGGCCGGCATTGGGTTCAGCCTCCACCACAATTTTACGGCGCCAGTTGTAAAAATCAAGAACCAGTTTCGGATTGCTGGCAAATGCCTGTGGAGTAGCCAGTTCTTCAAAACGGTATTGATTCCATAGTCCGTCACCATCACGGAAGGTTTGGATGCCACTTTCGGCACTAATTCCGGCACCGCTCAAAACAACAATTCGTTTCATCGGTTAGGTTTTAGCTCCGAAGGTAATAAAAAGGTGTAAAAAGGGAATGGAATATTTAAAACCATGAAAGCAATGTGACACTTTTTGGAATGATCAGGACTTTTAAGTCATGAAAATCAAAAACGACAAAACAAAAAAGGCACCCAGTGAGGTGCCTTCTAAAAAAATATCGGTAATACCTTAGAACAGTTTCATTGCATCAAGCACATCCAATGTCTTTTTAACAGATGCAGCCGAATCCTTCAAACTTTTCAATTCCTCTTTATTAAGGTTGAGTTGGATCACTTCTTCCACCCCACCTTTTCCGAGTTTTACCGGAACACCAAGGTAAAGGTCTTTCAATCCGTACTCGCCATTCAACTTAGCGCAAACTGGCAATACACGTTTCTGGTCATCCACAATGGCTTCTACCATTTGAGCTGCTGCTGCTCCCGGCGCATACCAGGCAGATGTTCCCATCAGGTTCACAAGTTCACCACCACCAAAACGGGTACGTTCAACAATTTTATCAATTTCTTCTTTGGCCAGCAAATCGGTGATAGGAATACCATTGATGGAGGTATAACGTGGCAGCGGAACCATGGTATCGCCATGACCACCCAACAGAAGGGCATGAATATCTTTTGGAGATACATTGAGTGCATTTGCAATAAACGCACGATAACGGCCTGTGTCGAGAATACCTGCCATACCAAAAACCTTATTGGCCGGTTTATTGGAAGCCAGGAAAGCGGTGTAGGTCATCACATCCAGCGGGTTGGAAACAACTATGATGATGGCATCCGGTGAATATTTCACAACCTTTTCGGTAACGTCTTTTACAATGCTTGCGTTTGTTTTGATCAGATCATCACGCGACATACCCGGTTTACGCGGCACACCCGAAGTGATTACAATAACACCTGAACCTTTGGTCCGCAGGTAATCGTTGGTAGCACCCACCACACGGGCGTTAAAATTATTGATTGAGGAGGTTTGCCAGATGTCGAGGGCTTTACCTTCGGCCAAACCTTCTTTAATGTCGACCAGAACCACTTCACGAGCGAGGTCTTTGTGTGCGATCACATTGGCACAAGTGGCACCAACATTTCCGGCACCTACAACAGTTATTTTGTCCATGATAGATTTGATTTGTTTTTTATTCGATTTTTTATTCACAGTCCTATTTTGCCCCACAAAAGTATAGGATAACAATTATTTATCAAAGATAAATTGAAAGAATTACATATATCATTGTTTGGGATAAGGCATGTGGATTCAACCTATCGTACCTGCCAATTTAAACTGATTCCAAAAGAAAAAATATTTAAATTAGCAACAATTAAAATCCATGAAAGCAACAAGACCAATCCGCAAAAAAACGTTTAGAAAAATCCAAACGGAAACCTGTGTAGAAACGCTTATACATGGTTTCTGGTTTGGCCTTCAACAAATAAAACGGGGGTGTGTGGATTGGAGGGTTGATGATATAAACTAGTTACCCAACATACTAAAGAAAAAATAGAGATGAAAAAACAACAGAAAAGAGACCCAGCGCACAAAGCAAGAGTAACGCAAGTTCCAATGCTAAATCCAACCCGATGATCTTGCGTTACACATGCTTTTGCCCAACACCAAATGCAGTGAACATTTAAAAAAAACTTAAAGTAAAATAAGGCTGTTTTAAGAAATTAATAGTTAAATTTGGAAAGAAGCATGAATACTGAAAATCAATTTTACAGACAGAATTAAAAAACCCCCTTAAATGAAAAATGACTTTCTACAATTCGACCTGAATACTAACCATTTAACAAGAAAGGAGGTTAGCCTGCAAAAGTAGTGATTTTTAAATAACAATGAGATTAGCAATCTTAATTTATGCATGGATTAGGTTCCACCATGAAAAATTTGGAATTAAGATAGAAAATATATTGTTAAATTTTAAACTTCACAAAAAATGAAAAAGAGCAGTACAATTTTAATTTCTGCATTGTTTGTGTTTCTAACACAGATAAATGCATTCTGTCAGTCATATGATGATTATTACTATTCATTTGACGAAAAAGTTTTCCTTAACATAGTAAATGACAAATATGTTGTTGAGTTTCCAAATGGTGTGGACGAAAATTTGTTCACACTTAATAATATTGACTATGAAAAACTACATGCTGGAATCTATGTTGTGTTGGACGATATTACCACAATACAGAACACCTTTGGACAAAGTTATTATCTAAATCCTGTTTACACAACACTTGATGGTTTTGAATTATTTCCAACAAGAGAGATAATCATGCAATTTAAAGATGATGTAGAGGAGTCTACAAAGAATTATTTAATTAATTTCTTTAGTCTTCAAGAAGTTGAATCAACTAGACTATTTGATATTTATACAGCAAATAATTCGCTTCAAGTTTCAAAAGAAATTCAATTGACTGGTAACACAATTTATTGTTGCCCAAATTTTTACTGTAGGGTAGAGAAATTTGATGGTTATATTCCTAATGATGAATATTTTGGACAGCAATTCTATCTTAACAATACCGGACAATTGACGAATGATGGACATTATGGAACTGCAGATGCTGATATAGATGCACCTGAAGCTTGGGAGATTACAAAAGGTAACAATAATATCGTTGTGGCTGTGATTGATGAAGGATTAACTGATAATCATTTCGATTTACCTTCAAGTCGCCAAATTAGGTTGAATGGTAGTAATTTTGCAGCACCATATGATCAAACAGATCCAAATGATCCCTCTCCGGTAGATAATAGCAATCATGGGAATGCTTGCTCAGGTATAGTTGCAGCAGAGCAGGATAATAATCAAGGTATTTCTGGTATAGCCCCATTGTGTAGGGTAATGCCAATTAGAATACCATTAGGCTTTTATGGTGTACCTCCAAGCGTATTTAGTCAAGCAATTACATTTGCAAGTGATAACCAAGCAGACATAATTTCAAATAGTTGGGGTTACTGGTCAGACAATCCCAATTTACATCCGGCTATTGTTGTGGCAATCGAAGATGCAATTGAAAGTGGAAGTTTGGTCATATTTGCTGCAGGTAATACAGCTGATCATAATGTTAATGAAAATGGATATGTAACATTCCCTGCAAATGCAAATGTAGATCAATTAATTACAGTTGCAGCATCAGATCGTGATGATCTGCAAGCTAATTATAGCCCAACTAGCAATTTAATTGAAATTTCTGCACCATCTCACACTGCCTACCATAGTCAAATTGCTGGTGAAGCTTTTAATGTTTGGACTATGGATATTCCTGGAGAACCAGGTTATAATCCTTGGCATGAAACATGGACAGGAGGCCTGCCAGCAGTTGGAGAAGTTTTGCCTGATTATGGCACAAATAATTTGGCGTACACTGGAAGAATGGGCGGTACTTCTGCTGCAGCCCCCCAGATTGCTGGTTGTGCAGCTTTAGTTCTTTCCGCAAATCCAAATTTAAATTCAAATCAAATAAATGATCTGATTTATTATAAGGCTGATAAAGTTGGTGGATATAACTATAATTGGAATTCTCTTGTTCCCGGCCATTCTAAAGAATTAGGTTATGGGCGATTAAACTGTTATAAATCAGTACATACTGCTTCGCAAATGTATACATCTGAAATTGACCTTTATACAAAAGATTTAGATGATGATTTTGGTATTGAACCAAATGAAGCAGAAGAAGGAACACCAATGTGGGTTAGTCCCGAAATTTGGATCAGGAATCAGCCTGACGGATTTGAAAATCAGGAACATGAGAATCCTGTTTATAGCGATACTGACCCTGTTTTTGTATATGTACGAGTTACAAATAAAGGAGAAACTGCATCTTATGGAAGTGAGGAATTAAAGCTTTATTGGGCAAAAGCTTCAGCTGCATTATCGTGGGATGGTAGTTTTAACGGGTCTGGTGACCCAGTCATGGGCGATGAAATTTCGACACAAAATATCCCAATATTACAAACTGGTTCCGAAACGATTCTAGAGTTTCAATGGATGGTTCCGGACCCATCAGATTATGAGGATATAAATCCTGAACCATGGCATTTTTGTTTACTTTCACGAATTGTTGCAAGTAGTGATCCTATGACTTTTCCTGAAGGAACGTCGGTTTATATGAATGCATATAACAATAACAATATTGCATGGAAAAATGTTACTGTTGTTGATTTTAAAAATGATACACCCAAACAAGGTGGAGTAATAGCACTAGGAAACATATTTAGAGAGCGAACTACTTTTGAGATTGAATTTAAAGTTCCTCAACCGTGTGTAGGCAATTCAATTCTGGATGAAGCAGAAGTTAGGTTGGACTTGGATGACCTAACATATCAAATTTGGTCAGCTGGCGGTAAGCAAGGCCAGAATATTTTGGAGTTAAAGAATAAACAAATTCTTATTACCGGCGATCCTGCTACACTCGAAAACCTTACCTACGATGTGGATGAATGGAGTACACTTTTTGTCGGTTTTAATTTTTTAACTGACGGTGCTGCCTCTAACAAAACCGAATTCAAATATTTAGCTACTGAAAGACGCTCATCTGACCAAATGGTAATAGGAGGTGAACTGTTTATAATAAAGAAGCCAGGAAGAGATTTGTTTGATGCTGATGCTGGAGAAGATAAAACTACCTCCAAAAATGAAAACGTGTCAATTAGCGCTGAGACCATCGGCGAATCTGCTGAATATAACTGGTATGATATGAAGGACAGTTTGATTTATTCGGGAACCAGTCTAAATGTTACCCTGGATACAACCACAAGTTTTAGACTTGAAGTTTTGGCTACAACAGATGGATTTAAGGATTATGATGAGGTAACTGTAAATGTTAAACAAAATGAAATAGTTAACATGGCCCCAAATCCAACAACAGGACAGGTAACAGTTGAGTATGATGTTGAAGGGATTTCTTCAGCTTACTTGCTGATTACAAAACCTTATAATCCTTCAACTGAGACGATAATTCTAGACGTTTCACAAACTGAAGTTACATTCGACCTTACAAGTTATGAAATAGGAATATACGGAATAATTTTAGTTTGCGACGATCAAATGGTTGACCAAAAACTTCTTATAGTGCAGTAACAAAAGAAAAGAACAACAGAGAAATACTCTGTTGTTCTTTTTTAAATTTTATTATTAGTTTTAATAAAGCTTTATCATGGAAACTAAAAAGTTTATATCAAGAATAATTGCATTAACCGGAACTATGTTTATCTATTTTAATATCAATGCTCAATGGTTTTATTACGAACCTGTTGTATTACCAGAATTACCTTCAAATAATGATAGTATATTTATTATTAGTCCAGTTGAATTCCCTTTTGGATATGAGGAAACATGTCCATCACTTATTTTTTATTCAAAAGAAATAATTGACTCAACAATCAATTTAGTTTTATTTTATGATATTTCTAGTGCATGGCCCCAAGTTGGATGTATTACGGTTGATACATGTTTAATAGGTGTTTTGGACTCAGGACATTACTCTTTAATTATAAGTACAAATACAATTTTTTATGAAGATACTGTTTTTCAAATTGATTCTGATACACTTAAATTTAATGTTGAAAATTCATCTTCAATTATGGATTGTAGGTTAATGGATAACATAAAAATTTACCCAATTCCAACAGATAATTTGATATATATAGAAATGCCTATTTGGATGAATTTTAAAAGGTTGATATTATATAGCTCGCAAGGAGAAAAAATAAAAGTATTTAATCCAGTTTTAAATATATTAAATGTGTCTGAGATTGATTGCGGGTTATATATTTTAGATATTTCAACAAATAGAGGAAACATTAAAAAGAAAATATTGATAAAATGATTCTATCAAAAATTGCATACACATTGGGCATTCACACCAGCCATGCTAAAATCCAAAAATGCCCAATAAGTATGCAATTGCCAACGCACAGACAGAAAAATTATGAGAGAAAGAAAGTACGTTGGGTAACATGCTATCATACGCCATGCGGGGGATGTAGAGTAATTGAAAGATATTTTTCCAAATCTAGCTATTTTTGTAAAATGAAATGATTGTACCTTGAAAACCCGCACGGCGCATATAGCAGGTCCGTTGTGCTTAATTACAAGAGAAAAAATGAAATACATCATTGGAATATCATTCCTTATTTTATCGAGTTTAATTTGCAGAAGTGAAATTATCGATGGACCCGCAAATATCAGAATAGCACCGAATGGGTTAATATTATTTTCTGTTGAAGATAAAGCTTTCGTTACAATTCTTGACTTTGAGGGAGATTGGTATAGAATAAAGCTTGAGGGTTGGGTAGAAACATCCGGTATAGAAAATAATGAATTAAAAATAGGAATAGAATTAACTACTGTTACAGATCAAAAAATTTGTTCAATAGTTCAACCGACAAAAATTGACAGAATTTTATATGCTTCTGAAAACAAGGTAAGAGTTCAAATATCAGGATTCATATACAAAACTAATATTAAGAATGAAATATTAAATACGATTGCAGAGATTGACACAAACAAACTTAGACCATTAATTCAGTATTACCTGGAAAATGAATTTGAGAAGCAAAGAGAATGTGGTGTACGATTTGCCAGCTATGAGATTGCTGATATTATTCCTGATTCAAGTAATATCAATATTTATTTGTGGGTATTTATCGGAGATTACAGAGTTAAATATTCTGACGGATCGGTTTATTTAAATTCAGCTGGAAGTGTAGCAACCAAGCTAAATGCTGTAAAATATAAAGACTCATATATAATTAAAAGCTTTGAATGTCCGACAAGTGGAGATCAATATGGTGAAACAATGGAAAAAATATTTCCTGAATCAACAAGGGACAAACTCAATAAAATTGACCATAAACAACTTGAAAGACAAAACTTGAAAAAGGCTGAAGATTATTATGATAAAATAAAAATGTAACTAATCACAACAGCCCATGATAGCCCATAGCCGGCTTGAAGTCATCAAGACAAGAATCCAGATAGCTATCTGGAGTATATTTGAGCATCGTGAAATTCAATAAACATAAAAGTACAAACCTGCCGGCAGGCAGGAGCGGCACGCAACATAGCCGCAAGGCGTTGTACTTAATTGTATGAGAAACATTCTACACATATTAACAGTAATGATTTTGTTATCTTGTGCGACAAGTAAACAAAAAAAAGATTTGTTGCCTGTTCAATTCCCCGATGGATTTGATACAACAAAAATTGGAATTGAATTTAAGGACTTACAAAGACTTTATAACCTTGATAATTTGACAGCATTTGATAGTTTGAGAATCCAATCAAAAATTGTAACTGAATTATTGACAGATAATAAATCATACACTGCTGAGATATTGAATTTTGTTGCAATGTGCTTTCGAGTGACTAATTTGGACCATGATAAGTTTATGGATTTTCCAGACAAGGATACTATTATTGAATTATATTATCGAGCTTACAAGATTGGACAAAATTCAAATATTAAAAATACGCAAACATTTAGTGAGACTCTTTTTCAACTTTCTGAATGCTTAGAACAAAACAATCAATATTTAGAAGCCCAAAAATTTCGATTGGAGTATTTAGATTTAATGAAAACCATATATGGATTTGAAAATCTACGAACAGCAGATGCAATCATGTGGATTGGACAGAATTATAAAAATCAAAATTTAAATGACTCTGCGATTGTTTGGTTTGAAAAAGAGATATTGATTAGAAAAAAACTTAATGAAAATCAAATTATTGATAGGAGACAAAAGGAAATACAAAAATTAAAAAACAACTAATCACAACAGCCCATCATAGCCCATAGCCGGCTTGAGGTCATCAAGACAAGAATCCCGATAGCTATCTGGAGTATATTTGAGCATCGTGAAATTCAACAAACATAAAGGTACGAACCTGCCGGCAGGCAGGTAGGAGCGGCACGCAACTTAGCTGTAAACCACTAAAAGCAAAAGCAATAAATTATCACCAAATGCAAGAGAAGTCATATATCCAGTACCTGGATGAGTTTTCGAAAAAGACCGGACTCACCTATACCAGCAGCGCTTCGGAAACAAAACACACCCTGATCGCCGCCGATAAGTTTACCAATACTAAATATGCGGTTTTTGACCTTAGCCGGCAATTACCCGGCCTTTACCTGGTTTTTTCCGATACCCACTCACCGCGGTCGAGCTACCAGTTTTGCGGACTATTTTACAAACTCAAAAACTGCAATAACGAGAACAAGATCGTGAAGCGCTACAGGATTGACTCCTTGAATATGAAAAAACGGATCAAAACCGGAAATGACTTCATCGATAAGGAGGTTAATATTTTTGCCGAAAATGAAAACCTCAACGATATCCGCATCAATTCGGAAAACATACGCCAATTCCTGGAAGTGAACAAAAAACTCCGTTCGTTTCACCTTGCAACAATCTGCAACTCGCTCAGCTCTGTGCCGCTGCTCAAAGGGCAAAACTGGCTGGCATTTCAAACCGAAAGCAGGTGGGTTCTGGAATATGAAGAGCTGAAATTTTTACACGAAAAAGGGAGCAAACTCCTCAGCAGCTTCATCCAATAAATTAAATTTGATTGTCGTTTGAATTCCGCCATGAATATAAAAACAACCCTCATCCTGATGCTCTTCTCTCTGAACTTCCAGCCGCTATGGACCCAAAACAGTGATTCGGCGATTTATATGCAGTCGAAAGGGAATATGGGTAAGTATTATGCAAAGCTATGCGAAGGGCAGGCAATTGTTTATAAACTGGGGTATATTATGGATAAAGCCGGGCACGGATATACACTCATCAAAATGGACACCCTGAACCAGGAAAATGATACGGTGTACCAGGGGCAAAACCAAACGCTGAAGCAGGCTGCCGAATATGCCCTCCTGACCATTCATGCCGATAAAACCAAAGAAATTGAACTGGACCCGTATATCAGTCCCATTAAATTCAATACGGACGTCAACCAGGCATATTTTTACAAAAGATGGACAGCGCTAAATCAAACCTTTTATCAAAACTACTCCCTGAATGGGTACAGCGGAGCAAATCAGTTTTGGGCCTGGGAAAAACTGAACCAGAAAGAGATGGAACTGGAGCAATTTTCCCCTTATGCCGATTCGCTGCTAAACCACCACTTCGACAGCCTTTCTGTACAGCAAGAGGAGTATACCATCACTTATGATTTGCTAATGGCTGAAATGGATCACCTTTCATACGACACGCTGCTTTCAGGGATCAGGAAACTTGTGGCAGGCCCTGACAACAGAAGCAGGTATTTTGCAGCGATTGTAAAAGCCGTATCACAGCAGCATCCTGAATATTATTTCCGGCTGGCTGAAGATCTACCGGAACATAAAACAGATATCTTTTATTCCGCCGACACGGATAAAGCTGTGATCAAAAAACTTAAAGCCGTACCGGGACATAAAGCAGTGAAAAAGGAATTTTTTGGTCAAAGAAGATTTGAAAAATATATGGTATATGAATCGATCTTTTTAACAGTGGCTTTCGTGGGCCTGATCACCTGGCTGATCGTTAAATAATTTAAATTAAGATTATGGAAACCAACATCTTTACCCTCATTGCTTTTGGTGTAGCTACGCTTATTGCCATGTGGGTTATCTTTTACTTCATCCCTGTGGGATTGTATTTTACAGCAGCTATGTCGGGTGTAAATGTTTCGCTGATACAGCTTGTTTTTATGCGCTGGCGCAAGGTTCCACCCACATTGATCGTACATGCGCTGATCAAAGCTACTAAAGGCGGCATTCATGTAAGTACGGATGAACTGGAGGCGCATTTCCTGGCCGGTGGCAACGTGGATAAAGTGGTTGATGCATTGATCTATGCCAATGCCAGGGCCATCCATCTTACCTTTCGCGAAGCCGCAACAATGGACCTGGGGAGGAAGGATATTGTTGCTGAGATCAATCCAAATAAATAATTGAAGGAATAATAGGCTTTATGAGCCACTTTATACCTCAGGGTATTGAATTTATACTAATTTGGACGACACTTTGCAATTCAGTAATTTTACGTTATGAAACATTTTTGGATTACCGGTATTTTGCTTTTGGCAGGGTTAAATTCTTTCAGTCAATCGGTGCTCACCTTCGGAACCGACAGCACCTTCGAACTGATGACCTGGAACCTTGAAAATTTCCCAAAAAACGGCCAAACCACCATTGAGCAGGTGAGCCAGCTCATCTGGGATATTGATGTGGATGTGATCGCCGTTCAGGAAGTGAGCAATATCAACGCATTCGACGATATGGTAAATTACCTGCAAGGGTATGAGGGCTACCTGGAGTCGGATTGGTTTGGCGGACTGGCTTACATTTACAAAACATCAGTTGTGCAAATCAATGATATGTATGAGATCTATACCGCTTCACCCTACTGGAGCGCCTTTCCGCGTGCACCGATGGTGATGGACTTCAATTTTAAGAATGAACGGATCATCGTGATCAACAACCATTTTAAATGTTGCGGCGATGGATACCTCAACATGAACGACGAGGACGATGAGGAGTACCGCCGCTACCAGGCTAGCAAACTGCTAAAACAATACATCGACAACAACTGGCCGGATGAAAATGTAATTGTGACCGGCGACCTGAACGACGACATTGCCGAGCCCAATATTAACAACGTATTCCAGCTGATCATCAGCGAGCCTGAGAACTACCGCTTCAGCGATATGGAGATAGCAAACGGGCCGGCAACCGACTGGTCGTACCCCACCTGGCCCTCCCACCTCGACCATATCCTGATCACCAATGAATTGTTCGATAACCTGGCCAGGCCGGAGTCGGCAGTTTCAACCATACTTATCGACGATGTAATGCCGGGAGGATGGGATCAGTACGAGGAAGAAATTTCCGATCACCGGCCGGTAGCGCTGCGACTGGGCTTTAATGCCTCCATGGGAGTCCATGATCCGGCATTTGAAACGCTTAAACTTGCGGCTTATCCCAATCCTGCCAACGGGTTTACAACCTTTCAGCTTCCAAATGATAAAACCGATAGGGTGATCCGGATCTATGATCTGCAGGGAAACAAGGTATGCGAACTGGCTGCTCCCTCAGGAGCAAACAATATCGAATGGGATTGTGCGGCGTTTCCGCGGGGTGTTTATTTGGCCAGGCTGGTTACTGACAATCAAACGGCGACGATCAGGCTTGTTTTGCAGTAACTGATTCTGATCGAAGCCATCAATTAACAAGCACACTCGGGTTTTTAAAAGATCGCTGATAGCGTCTGGTCTTTCGCGTAATTTATATCCATTCCAAAGCGATTTATACTTACATTAGCAGCAACAAAATGCCCATGATGACAACAGAGCCACTCCCCTATTTTAAGTTTAGAAAAATCCAAACGGAAGCCTGTGCTTACGCGCTTATACATGGTTTCAGGTTTGGAGATCAGCATGATAAGTGAGGTGGAAGGAGTGTGGGAGTTGGTGATATAAACACGTTAGCGGTTATTTAAGATGAAAAGAACAGCTATAATTATATTAATAATCATTTGTGTAAATACAATATTTGGACAATTTGGAACATATTCGAATCATCCACCTGGTATTTTTAATGAAATATCAAAAACAAGAAAAAACGCACCATATATAGACAGTCTCGAAAGAAAGCAAGGCCATTGGATGATCAAGAAATACTACAATTGTGAAGATAGCTTGACTATTGATTCGGTTATAGTAGCAGAAGGAAATTATTTGAACGGAGAAAAGACTGGACTTTGGGCATATTATAGCGTTTCAGGATTTTTCCCATGTTACGAAGGAGAAAAACATGTTGTAAAAGAAATTTACAGAACAGAGGAATTTACCAATGATTCTATTTATGTAAATAGTCCTTATAATTATTCAATAGTATTTAATAGGGACACTTCATATTTAAAAGCGACAATGTATTTTAATCATCCAAGAATATGTGCTGAATGTATTAAAAAGGAAAATGACATACAGATAATATGCAATTTATTCGGAGAAAAGAATAATGAATTCATTAGACAAACTTTCACGTTTGAAAGCAACAATGAAGTTTTCGAATTTATTGAAAGTGGATGTATGGTTTTATATTAATAAACAACCGCTAACAGCAGCTAATATCACATGGCCGCATTTAGGTCATCAAGACAAATGATTAGTAAATTGAACATAAAGGAAATCAACATAAATTTGAGTAGCAAACGGCCACGTGCCTTAGCTGCGGGCTGTTAGTGCAAATTGGAAATAAAGAATGAAACTCCTGAGAAAAACATGGTTCAAAATTGTGATTAGCCTAATCAGTGGTGGCATAATTGCAGAATTAATACACATCACAACGGGTGACCCGAATAGGCCGATGAAATTCAATCCAACTTTAATTGTAGCTGTGATTCTCTTTTTGATTATTTCTCTTGGAGTTTATGTAAATGACCTCTTCACCAAAAAGTCGAATGATGACGGAAGCTATGAATAAAGATTCACATCATCACCTGATGTTGGCACACTGAGTATGAAAAAAAGAGAGCGCAAAATAAAACCTGGATTCCCTTTGATTGAGCTACTATTCATTGCATTTATGCTTTTTATTTTTGCAATCACGACCAGGCAAGTTTTATCTGGTAATGAGGAGTATTATCTAATTTATCCAATCATTCTTTTGGGACTGATTTTTAGTTACTTTTTTTCAAATTACAGATATAAAACACTTAAAAGAAATGGCTCTGATTTACTTGTTAAACCAATGTTCAAAAGAACACGGGTTTTTAATAAATCAAATACAAAAGGCTTTGAAATCTATGAGACTTATGATTATACGTGACTTATTGAACAAATCAGGCTTTATGATTTAAATGGGAATAAAATTGTTTTCGCCAGGGATTCTTATAAAGACTACGAGAGGCTGATTCGTATTATCAGGACTTCGGGGATTGTGGATTTAGGGACAAAGGAAATCCAATAGAGTTTTAAAAAACAATATTCAATCATCTTGGCCATCAGCTTTATCCTTGCGATGATCATGTTCCTTTTCTTAAGAGTGAAATGAATAATATAATTAGTTGCGTGAAAATGCTATGATATCCAATTGGCGCATCTATCTCAGTAAAACAAAGACATGAAAACAAAAAAATACAAATCAACAACCATCCTGCAAAAAATGAATCAAATGCGCCTGTCTCCAGTATGTTTTATACTAATAATAAAACAATGATGAAACAGCAAATAATATTAGTAGTATTAATTTTAACATTGTCAAGCTGCCATCGGATTTATATTTGTGGAATGGGGGCTCCAAGAACAAATATTAATATAATCAATGACTCGATATTTACATACCATCATTACGCCGGAACTATAAACAACAAAAACAATTTTTCTAAAGGAACCATATTGAAAGTTAAGCGAAATAAATATCTATTACAAAGTTTTGATTTTTCTCCAAAAAAAATACCATATAGCATTGAGCAAAAATCAATTAAGGAGCAAAAAGGATTAAATATTTATATAAAAACTGATATATATACTGAATTTTTTGAACATGAAAGGGTGCAGACCAGACTATTTGTAAATAATAAGTGTTACTATTTTAGCAGTCAGATAATAGACACGCTGATAAATTTTGATAATGTAGATAGTATCAGAATTGAAATTGAATTAGGGAAAAAAAATATAGAATTACCACATCCTATCTTTTGGATATTACGAACGGAGAATATAATTATTTTGAATGGGGTGAATAAAATAGAAATAGCAATCCCAATAACAGGAGAGGAATTTAACTGGGTTAATATTGACAAAAAATATCTGATCAAGAAAGGAAAATCCTATGAGTTAGATGATAAAGTTGTTCAGGTTGAAAAAATTTCAACTTACAATACTTTTTGATTTGTATTTAGCACATGGCAAAACATAGAACAAACAGTGAAACAGGCGAAATCATTTTACTTAATGCCGGGTAAAACAAATGCATAGTAAATTGAGTATCTAAAAAATGAAAATAGCATTAAAATCCATCATTATTATACTTTCCTTGATAAGCGCTTTTTGCTTTTCCCAAAATACTGATTCAAGTGATCTATTAATCACAAAAAAGAAAATTACAATTCGTGGATACAACAGTTTTTTTAGGTCATCAAACAGAAAAATAAAGATCAAACTGGAAGGAAAAGGTATTCATAAAATTGAAAATTGGGATGAAATACAGATTAAAATCCTTGACAGTAATAATATTTTCATAGACTTCAGAAGCCTTTCACATAGCACAATTGCCGTTGATGAACCCAGGCGGGTTCCCAAAAAATACAGGGATTTAAAACATGAACCTGAATATCGATTTAAAACCAGGAAAAACAAACTAATAATTATCAAAGCCTTAAGATATACAACGCGAACATCCTTTACAATTTGGACAACCGGATATCAGTTGAGCAAAGGCATATATGATTTATTTGTCGAATATAACAATGGAGAAATGAGAAGCAACCAGGTCAAATTAATGGTTAAATAATGTATAAATTTACACTACTAAAATACGATGATATCCAATCAGCCCATTTCGATTCTGACCGAAGGAAGACATGTAACAAAACAAAGACATGAAAACAACAACATACAGATGAACCAACATCCAGCGAAACAAGCGCCATATGGACAAATTACAGGGCGCGAATGCAGACTATAATATGAAAATTGGATATGCGAAAATATTATATAAAGTCAACTGAATTTTAGCGTTTCTCAAGTGATGATTAAATAAAGGAATACACTACAACTATTTGACATGGAAAAATCATTTATCATAGCTAAAAGATCACTTATTAACAAAAAGTTAGTTACGGTATTATCAATGATCTTAGTTGTGATATTAATTGGTAAGCTTAATCAAAATTATGGATTTCTGAATGGATTAGATAAAGGAATATTTGTAATTCTTATAATGCTATTTTTTACGCTTCCGATTATATTTGTTTTAATCGCAGGCAAAAATTACAAAAAATCCGGCCACCTGATTTTTAATAACAAGTCAATAATTATTGATACTGTGTTGGAAAGCAAATCTTTTAAAATTGCTGACCTGGAATATATTAAGCTTAAATTTAAAGGTGTTTATGGTGAAGATGTTGTGGGATACGTTGGCGGACTGGCGAGTATGTATTCCAGGGATGGATCCGGGAATATACTTGAATTTAAACACAATGGGAAAGTTCACTCAATAAACATTGTTTTTGAAAGTATAATGGACTTTAATGCGATAAAGCATTTGTTTAAGATCATTAAAAAGGAATATAACATTCAGCTAAATATAATAAACGGTAATGGATAACTGGTGAGCGCAAGGAGTTATGGCTGAGGTGTATCAAATTGGAAGATTAAATAAATTTAAGAAACAGAAAAATGTTTTTAATTTATAAAAACCGGGGAATCCTTATTCCTGTGTACCTGTTTGTGAGCAATTTGGGAATTCTAATACTACTAAATTTTCTTTCGGACAGTGTAGGTGGTATCTTTAAGCATGAAATTGACCCCTTAATAACTTTTGGATTTGGATTTATGTTAGCTGGAACCTGGACTTACCTTAAAAGGAATATTTATGTTAAGACTGATGGCATAAGACACAAAGTCGACCTGATAAATTCATTCTTTTTTATTGAAATGAAATTTTGGGCAATATTTTTTTGGGCGGTTGGTTTGATATTTTTAATACTTGCGATTTATTCAGTTTCTAATCCAAACCTACCTTCAGGAACCGGTTGATATTAAAAAAGACATCCCATGAAAACCACCATATACCTCCTTTTATTGGCAATAATTCTAAGTGCCTGCGAAAGCAATGAAGACGAATTTATTCGGGTCCGACCTGTTATTACCTGCGATTACGATATGGGACCAATGATAGGCTACGATTTACTTAATTTAAATTCTGAAGGGGATTTTGATCTCAAACTCTGTCTTTACGCCTTCGCCAGTACGTGCCTGAGAAATGCCAGAAACTTATAAAATCAAAATATCCCTATGAATATTCGCCGGCTCCTGTTAACTATAATTTTAGCTTTTATATTAATCCTATCCTGGATCTTCTTTATTCCAAACCATTACGAAGTACCCGCTTTTGTTGAGAGGCCCGGAACCCAATACTGGGAACTAAATACCGGTTCAAGAATAGGCTATACCAAAATTGAAAGTAGTTCAGATATTAAAGGATCGCCGGTTATTTATCTTCATGGCGGTCCGGGTGGGATCATCAGGGATGAGGTAATTGAGGCTTTACGTCCACTATTGCAGCAGGGTCATGATCTCTACTTTTATGATCAGATCGGAAGCGGTCATTCAGTCCGTTTGGACGATATCAGCCAATATACCGTTCAAAGGCACAAAGCCGACCTGGCCGAGATCATCGAGGTGATCCATTCCGAAAAAGTGATCCTGATAGCCCACAGCTGGGGTTGTCTGCTGGCCATTAATTACATACAGGATTATCCTGATAAAGTTGAAAAAATGATTTTGGAAGGTCCGGGGCCCATCCTTCCCATCAATAAAAAATTGAAATTTGAAGTTCCTCCCGACAGTCTGAACTTGCGACAGCCGGAATTAAGTAATGCACAGGGTAATCAAAAAGCGCATAATTTGCGAAGCCGGCTTTTCACTAAATGGGCTTATCTGTTTAAAAGCAAACTGGCTTCCGACCGGGAAGCAGATAATTTTTTCACCTACCTGAATCAGGAACTTAATAAATCAACCTTTTACAGCGCAGATCATGCGGTGGAAATGCCCGGCGGTGGCGGGTATTATGCCCACATTATGACCGTGAAAAGTTTTAATGAGGTACCCGATAAAAGAGACATGCTTAAGGAAATCGATATCCCGGTACTGATTCTGAAAGGCCAGTGCGATAACCAGCCATGGGGCTATACCCGGGAATACCTGGACCTTCTGCCCAATGCCAAACTCCGGATCATCGAAAATTCGGGGCATGACCTGGTGAACGGGAATAGAGCGGAATATGTTAAATTAGTTGGTGAATTTATTTTAGATGTTAATCTAAAACAAGTTGAAATAAATAATTAGACTTTTAATTTTCATAGAAGAAATAAACTACACTCATGTCACAACTCAATAATTTTTACCTTTCCCAACCAGAACCCAACCAAAGCTGTCTTTTAGCCCTCCGGAAGATCATCCTCGACCAGGACGCACAAATTGAAGAGACTGTAAAATACGGCATGCCATGTTTTACCTACAACAAAAAGATGTTTTGTTATTTGTGGACTGATAAAAAAACGAAAGAACCTTATCTATTGATGGTGGAAGGCAAACAACTGAATCATCCCCTACTGGAAACAGGCAACCGGGCAAGGATGAAGATTTTGAGGGTTGATCCCAATAAGGATATTCCAGTTACAATGATTCATAAAGTTTTAGAAATGGCTTTGGATGTTTACAGAAAAGGATAGATTTAAAATGATTTGTTAACTATTTAAATTCTAACTTTGATTTCATTTCCTGTAAACTTACCAAATTTTTTTGCTCAGAATCATCAAGGCCTTGCTGAATTTTATCAAGCAGAATGATACGATCTATCACTTCTTCTACAGTGAAGCTTTCAGGCAACTTGTCGATAGTAGATTTAATTTTCTCTTTAGTTAGCATAGTTAATAGTTTTCACAAATTTAATCACTTTAGTATGAAATTACAAAACGCTCATGCTGCTAATTAATTATTTAATGTAATATTTTCGCCTAATTCCCTAAAATCAATCCCATCAAAATTGCCGGAGCTCATCATCAGGAGGTTTGTATTTTGCCAGTTCTTTGCCAACAAGTCGTTCAGGAGCTTTTTTGAATCGGTGTAAACGATCAGGTCGGCGCGGGCGAAGGCTTGCTTTACCTGCCCGGGTGTGATGGCCGGCAGTCGTTTCAGTTGGATCGTGTGTGGATTAAAATAAACGATCGCCTCATCCGCCGAATCCATGCAACTTTTGTATTGATCTAAAAATTTTTCATTCAGGCTGCTGTAGGTATGTAATTCGAGGCAGGCTACCAGCTTGCGGTCAGGGAACTGGGCATGAACGGCTGAGGTAGTGGCTTTAAGTTTAGAGGGCGAATGAGCGAAGTCTTTGTAAACGGTAGTTTGATCATTTTCAGCAACCTTTTCAAGTCGTTTGGAAGCTCCGCTAAAACTTTGGATTGCCTCGTAAAAAGCGGCATCCGAAACACCAAGCTGATTGCAGACCAGACGGGCTCCGTTGATGTTGAGCAAATTGTGCTCGCCAAAAACTTTCAGTGGGATTTTTTGTCCATCCAAAAGAACGTAGGTAATCCCCTCCTTCACCTTAAACGAGGGCAATCCGTAAGGCTTTTTATCAATATCATTGCGTGAATTATCCCCGATCTTTTTTACTTCCGGATCGGCCTCACAATACACCAGTGTTCCGTATGGAGTAATTAAATCTGCAAAAATTCTGAACTGATCCACATACATTTCAAATGTGGGGAACACGTTGATATGATCCCATGCAATACCGCTAATCAGCGCAATATCGGGTTCATACAAATGGAATTTGGGGCGCTTGTCCAAAGGCGAAGTGAGGTATTCATCACCCTCGAGGATCATCACATTAGCTGTAGGTGTAATCTTCACCATCACCTCAAAACCTTCCAGTTGCGCACCTACCATGTAATCACACTCCATGTTATGAAACTGCATTACATGCAGGATAATGGAAGTAATGGTAGTTTTGCCGTGACTTCCGCCAATCACCACCCGGATTTTATCTTTGGCTTGCTCGTACAAATATTCCGGATATGAAAAAACCGGTATGCCCAGCTCCTGCGCGCGATGAAGTTCCGGGTTGTCCTCTTTGGCATGCATGCCAACGATCACGGCATCCAAATTGGGTTGTATATTTTCGGCATACCACCCCTCCTTCTCCGGTAGAATTCCATATTTTTTCAACCGACTGCGGGAAGGTTCAAAAATCTCGTCATCCGACCCGCTAACCGAATATCCTTTTTTCACCAGCGCAATGGCCAGGTTATGCATGGCCGACCCGCCAATCGCGATAAAATGTACTTTCATGTTCAAGCTTTTGACAAATTTATTGATTAAGCAAGTCCGCCTTTATGGAATTTCAAAACACTTTTAAACACCCGGCTTTGAATAAATTATTGTTGAAAACTGAATTATCTGCCTACCATTGAAAACGCTATTTTAGCAACAAATTAATGATTATGCGCATACACCCGGTCATTGCTGAAAACTGGAAAATGGATGGAGGAGCCGCCTTTGGGGTTGTTCCGCAAACAATATGGACAAAGCTGATTGAGCCGGATGAGAAAAACATGATCCCCATCACAACGCGCTGTTTGCTTGTGGAAGAAAATGATCGAAAAATCCTTTTTGATGTGGGAATGGGCAACAAACAAGCGGATAAATATTACAGTTTTCGGTATACTTTTGGAGGTTTCAGCCTTGAAAAATCTTTGGCAGAAGTTGGTTTAACCAGGGACGATATTACCGATGTGGTCTTCACCCATTTGCATGACGATCATTGCGGTGGCGCTGTTGAATTGGATGCCTCGGGCAATCCGCAGCTTGTATTTAAAAATGCTAAACATCATGTTTCAAAAGCACAGTGGGAATGGGCAAACCACCCCAACAGCCGTGAGATTGGTTCGTTTTTCAAGATCAACTTTAAGCCAATTGAAGAGGCTGGCAAATTAAATCTTATCGAAAAACCGGGTAAATTCACTGAAAACATTGAACTGTTCCAGGTGAATGGTCATACGCAGGGTCAAATGGTCCCGAAGATCAGATACAATGACCTGACTTTTGTTTTCATGGCCGACTTCATCCCACTTGTGGCAAATATACCCTTGCCTTTTGTGCCCAGTGTGGATATACAACCATTAATCACACTCAACGAAAAAGAGGCGTTTTTAAAAGAAGCTGTGGAAAATAATTACCACCTGATTTTTGAACATGACCTAAAAAATGAATGTTGTAAGCTGGTACAAACCGAAAAAGGCGTTCGCGCAGGTGAAGTATTTAAGCTGAAAGAAATTTTAAATTAACTTTGCGGCCACTTATGAAAGACGATTTGATTAGGGAATTAAATGATCGCTTCGCTGAAAGTACTGTTGAGGAAGTATTGCAGTATTTTCTGAATGAATATAAAGGGCGGATTGCGTTCGCCTCCAGCCTTGGCGCTGAGGATCAGGTGCTCACCCATATGATCCGCGAAATTGCGCCGGACGCCAAAATTTTCACGCTTGACACTGGTCGCATGTTCCAGGAGACTTATGATCTCATTGACCGAACCAATGCACGATATAAAATGAAGATGGAAATCTATTTCCCGGATTATAAGCAGGTGGAAAACATGGTGAATGACAAAGGGATGAACCTGTTTTATGAAAGTGTTGAGAACCGGAAATTGTGTTGCCATATTCGAAAGATTGAACCGCTTCACCGGGCACTTGAAGGTTCCGACATCTGGATCACCGGCTTGCGAAAAGAACAATCGGTCACCCGGAACAACAATAATCTCCTCGAACTGGACGAAAACAACCACGGCCGGTTAAAACTCAACCCGCTCATTAACTGGTCGGAAGATGAGGTGTGGGATTTTATAAATAAACACAAGGTCCCCTACAATACTCTTCACGATCAGGGATTTCCAAGCATTGGCTGTTTGCCCTGTACCCGCGCTGTCCAGCCTGGTGAAGATGTACGAGCCGGCCGGTGGTGGTGGGAAATGCCGGAGCACAAGGAGTGTGGGTTACATCAAAAATAGTTTGAAGTTCGAAGTTTGAAGTTCGAAGTTTGCTTGCCGACAAGGTCCGAAGTAAGAAATCTACCTGCCGGAACTACAGATTTTTGGTTTGGATTTTTAAATATAAAAAAAGCCGTTTATCATTTGACAAACAGCCTTTTCGAAATATAATTTGCAAATTCTATTCGACGATCATATTCCAGCCAAATTTATCTTCAATCTCCCCTTCCTGAATTCCCTTTAATGTTTTATAAAGTTTGGTTGAAATGGGTCCTGCTTCTCCATCAGGGCAATAGTTGTATTCTTTTCCCGATTCACGGTCGACAATGCGTTTGATAGGTGAAATAACCGCTGCAGTTCCACAAGCACCCACTTCATCAAAACCTTCCAGTTCATCCACCATAACGTGACGATGTTCCACTTTCATTCCCATATCCTCTGCAAGCATTCGCAAGCTCATATTGGTAATTGAAGGTAAAATCGTAACTGAATCGGGTGTTACATAAGTATTTCCTTTGATACCAAAGAAATTAGCAGGTCCGGCTTCATCGATGTATTTATTTTCTTTCGAATCAACAAAAAGAACTGTACTGAATCCTTCCTCCTTGGCCCTTGAAGCCGGACGTAAACTGGCAGCATAATTTCCACCTACCTTGATATGACCTGTACCATGGGGTGCAGTGCGATCATAATCCCGAACAATTTGCACATTCACCGGATGAAAACCTTCTTTAAAATATGGGCCAACCGGTCCGGCAAAGATCATGAACATATACTCTTCTGCAGGTTTAACACCCACTTGTGGCCCGGTTCCCAATGTAAGCGGACGAAGATACAAGGCCGCGCCAAGGCCTGAAGGTGGAATAAAACGCTCATTCAGTTTGATTACTTTTAGCATCATCTCTTTGAAAAGTTCCAGCGGCGGTGGGGCCATCATAATACCTTCACAGGAACGCTGCATCCTTTTGGCATTCTCTTCCCAGCGGAACACACGAATTTTCTCATCTTTTCCACGGAAAACTTTCATCCCTTCAAAACATTCCTGACCATAATGCAAACAGGTGGCGGCAATGTGAATATTGATCGTTTCCGACGACGAAATTTCTACCGTTCCCCATTTTCCGTTGCGATAATAACAGCGTACATTGTAATCAGTTTTAAAATAACCAAAGGGTAGCTTTCCCCAATCAATATTTTCCATAGATTATTTAATTTTAATACGTTACACAAATTCTCAAAGTCAAACCCGAATGGTCAACTCCTCTTGTTTTTTCACACGGGCTAATATAGAAATAATATTTCTGTTAATCCGATAACAATTATGAAAATTTGTCAAGAAAATGTTGGAACAATAGAAAAATAGAATTCCGGTTAGCCCGGGAAATATTAAGATCATTGAATCACACCGGAGCCCTGCAACTCCTCTCCTTCGTACCAGGCAGCAAACTGACCTGAGGTAATGCCGCGTTGCGGCTCAGCGAAGGTGATATAGACCCCGTTCTCTTTTTGGAATAAAGTAGCCTGCTGCAACTCCTGCCGGTAACGAATGCGAACCAGGTAATCAGCTGACTCCCCAGTCTTCAATGCCTTATCAGGCCGGATCCAGTGGGTATCTTTTTGAGGAACAAACAATCCCCTGCGATAAAGTCCCGGATGGTTTTTGCCCTGACCCACGAAAATGATGTTATTATCGATGTCGGTGGAGATGATGAACAAAGGTTCAGGGGTTCCGCCCACATCCAGCCCTTTGCGCTGACCGATGGTGTAATAGTGCGCCCCTTTGTGTTTGCCTTTCACGATCCCTTCATCGCAATGGAATTGTCTGTCGGCACACACCAAATCAAGATCGTCACTGGCAATGTTCTTATCCTTTTCAATTACTGTTGCAGCAGGGATCTCAATTATATCACCCTCTCTGGGTTTGAGTTTTTGCTGTAAAAAAGTAGGCAGATCAACCTTCCCCACAAAACAGATCCCCTGTGAGTCCCGCTTATCGGCAGATGCCAGATCAAGCTTTGCTGCCAGCTCACGCACTTCAGGTTTCAGCATATGGCCGATTGGGAAAAGCGCATCTTTGAGCTGATCTTGTGACAACTGACAAAGGAAATAACTCTGATCTTTGTTAGGATCGGAACCGGCCAGCAAGCGATAAACTTTTTTACCGTTAACCTCCGTAGTTTCTTTCCTGCAATAATGCCCGGTGGCAAAGAAATCAGCCCCTATCTCACGGGCTTTATCCATGAACACGTCAAACTTGATCTCGCGGTTGCACAGCACATCGGGGTTGGGGGTTTTGCCTTTTTCGTATTCGGCAAACATATAATCGGCCACCTTTTTCATGTAATCTTCACTCGAATCAACCACATGCAAAGGGATGTCCAGCTTTTTGGCTACCAGCTTCGCAATGATTATGTCTTCCTCCCAGGAGCAGTCGCCGCGAAGGGTAACACTTGAATCTTTCCAGTTGATCATAAACAGTGCTTCCACATCGTAGCCCTGTTCTTTCAAGAGGTACGCTGCAACGCTGCTATCAACGCCACCCGATAATCCGATGATCACTTTTTTTGCCATATCAGCAGCAAAATTAACTTAAAAAGGTGAATAGGCAATTTTAGATAAGAGATAGCCCAAAACTGCGATTCTGATTTAATTTAAAAAGTAGGTTTAACAATAGTATTTAATCAGGTTTATTGTTAAATTTGCTGAAAATGAGAGTATAAACTACAATTTTGAGTTTATGAAGCCATTAATTATTACCTCCTTAATTTTTTTCATTCTCCCCATTTTAAGTTATAGTCAATCAGATAGCTGGTCGAACTATTTTACAGGAAATGAAATACATAGTTTATCTGAAAGTCCTAATTACATTTGGGCTGCAACAGAATGCCGGATTGCCAGAATTAGCAAAGAGGATTATTCCGTTCAATTTTTAAAACATACCGATCAGGATCAGGAGGCATGTATAAGTTATATTCACAGAGAAATTGTTGCTACCGAAGATGATCACCTTTGGGTTGGAGGTTTTAACAATGGATTATTCTATTACAATGGAGCTGAATGGATACACTATGATACAATCTTTGGAATTAATTTCGCAGTGGATTTAAATAATCACCTTTGGTTCGAAGGTTCAAATGGCAATTTGTTTGAGTTGTATGAAAATACACTTCATGAATATCCCATTCCCGGGAGTACTTACAATCCAATTCAGCAAATCACGACGGATATGAATGCACAGGTTTGGATGGCTTCAGAAGAAGGTCTCATTCATTTTGATGGGAATGAATTTTCAACCTATACAACAGAAAACTCTGATTTACCGGCAGATTATCTTACCAGTGTATATGCTGATATTGAAAATAACCTATGGGTTTCAGGAATCTTTACTCCCGATACAACTTTCAACGTCGACTCTGTTTTTCTTGCCAGGTATGCAGAAGGTGAATGGACTGTATTTACCGAAAGCAATAGTAATTTACCCCAACACGGCCGAATCTATGATATTGAAATCGATCAGAATGAAAATATTTGGTTGGTGACCTATCCGAGGTTATTTAAGTTTGACGGGGATGAATGGTCAGTTCAATATGTTACACAGGGAGCCTATTTTACCCATTCTTTAGTTGATTTATTAATTGGCAGTGATAATGAAGTATTTCTCGCCACATGGGGAAAAGGATTGCTAAAATACAATGGAGCGTCATCAGATTGGGATAGGGTTAATACTGCAAATTCAGGATTGCCTGGGAACCGGGTAAAAGCAATTGAATTTGATGAATCCAATACATTGTGGATTGGAACGTCACAATACTCCTCAAATTTCACTTTTAATCAAAAAGGATTTGCCAGTTTTAGCAACGACAATTGGGTACAATATAATGATCCTGAATCGAATGTTCCCTACGATGCAAGTTCATTCACGAAAGATCAAAATAATAATTTGTGGGCTGCAAATCCGGATGCTTTGTATAAATTAAATTCATCGGATTGGGTAAAATATTCGCATGAATTGTATACGGTTAATAAGATTTCAGCAGATTATGATAACAATATTTGGATCCCATCCGGAGATCATCCAATCTACAAGTATAATGGTTCATTTACACAATATCCAATTCCAGGCATATCGGTTTATTACCAACCGAAAAGTGCCGGCTTTGGGCCCGATGGAAGTAAATGGTTTGGAACGCTCTATCGGCTTGCATACGAGCAGGGATCAACATGGACAATTTATGATTATACCAACTCAGGATTGCCTACTTCTCCAAACATTCAGGAGATAAAATTTGATTTGTCCAATAATCTGTGGATTGCAGGTAAAGGAATGGTAAAATACAATGGCAACACATGGACGCAATATAAAACCAAAAATGACGGTACTGATTTTAACCTTGTTTATTGCATGGAGATAGCAGAAAATGGTGAGATTTGGTTTGGAACATTTAAGTACGGACTTTTGAAATTTGACCAAACAAACTGGATTCGTTTTAATACTGATAATTCAACGCTTTTGGGAAATACTATTTTTGACATAACCTTTGGACCGGAGGGCAAAATTTGGGTTGGAACTGATTGCGGACTTTCGGTTTTTGAAGGACTTGGAGGTGATACCATTACCGTTTCAAACATCATAACTGGTCTGGATGAGCAAATTGCATCCAATGAAGAAATGTCGGTTTTCCCAAATCCATTTCAAAACGATACGAAGATATACATTGATATTGATGACAATGAAATACCGGTTTGCAGCATCTTTTCAATCACAGGGAAATTCATTTGCAATTTAAGTAATTATCAGGTTGAAAATGGCCGAGCTACTTTTGCATTAGATTCACAAAAAATCAAATACCCGGGCATATACATTCTTCAGGTGAAATTAAAAAATAAAACCAAAATTGTAAAGCTTGTAAAGCAGTAGTTTGATCGACAATTAAAAAACTAAAAAAAGGGACAACCATACGGTCATCCCTTTCAAAATAATAATTTCAATCTCTTTTAATAAACAGGAGTTACTCCCAAATTATACATCATAAACGACCATTCGTCGGTGTATTCTTCAATCACCTTGGCCGTTGGTTTTCCACCACCATGACCGGCTTTTACGTCAATGCGGATCAGCACGGGATTGTCACCTTTGTGTTTTTCCTGCAAGGTTGCAGCGAATTTAAAGGAGTGTGCGGGAACCACACGATCGTCATGATCTGCTGTAGTGATTAGTGTAGCCGGATAATTCACACCCTCTTTAATGTTATGTATTGGCGAGTAACCATACAAATAGTTGAACATCTCCTCCGAGTCTTCACTGGTTCCGTAATCAGAAGCCCAGGCCCATCCGATGGTGAATTTATGGTAACGAAGCATATCCATTACACCCACTGCGGGCAAAGCCACTGCAAATAAATCTGGTCGCTGGGTCATACAAGCACCCACCAGAAGTCCACCATTCGACCCACCGGCGATAGCCAGTTTTGCAGGTTGCGTGTACCCGGTTTCGATGAGGTAATCAGCAGCAGCAATAAAGTCATCAAATACATTTTGTTTATTTGTTTTGGTACCGCCTTCGTGCCACTCTTCGCCGTATTCGCCGCCGCCACGCAGGTTGGGCATGGCAAATACAAATCCGTTTTCAAGCAATACCAGGCGGGTAATACTAAATCCGGGCGTAAGGCTGATGTTAAATCCACCGTAACCATAAAGATAGGTTGGATTTTTACCGTTCATTTTCAGGCCTTTTTTATGTACAATGAACATTGATACTTCGGTGCCGTCTTTACTTTTATAAAATACCTGTTGAGTTTCGTAATTATCAATATCAAAATCAATTTCGGAACGGGTATAAACCTCAGAGCTATTGTTGGCAATACTGTATTTATAAACAGTTGAAGGAAAGGTAAATGAAGTAAAGGAATAAAACGCAAGATCTTCACCCTTTTTACCACTAATTCCTGACATAGAGCCAATTCCGGGCAATTGCAGGTCTTCCACGTAATTGCCTTCATAATCATAAATAAAAGCTACCGAAGTTGCATTTTTCATGTATTCAGCTACAATTTTGTCACCCACCAGCGAGATAGATTGCAACACTTCTTCCTTTTCAGGAATGATCACTTTCCAGTTTGCTTTTTCAGGATTCATCGGATCAACCAGAACTAGCTGCCATTTGGGTGCACCATCATTGGTCATGATCAAAAGTTGCTCACCAAGATTATCGATGACGTTATATTCATTTTCAAAACCTTCGGCAACGAGCGTAAAATCATCCTGACTGCCATCCAGTTTTTTCACCCAGAGTGCATTCCCGCTGGTTCCGGCTGATTCGCTCATAAACAGGAATGATTCATCATCCGTGGTTCCGGCATAATAATTACGTTTGGGGTATTCATCATTTTTATAAATCAGCTTGTCTTCTGATTGAGCTGTACCGATTTTATGATAATAAACTTTATGATATTCGTTGGAAGCTTTCAACTCATCCCCTTCTTTGGGTTCATCGTAACGGCTGTAATAAAAACCATCTCCTTTCCAGGAAGTTCCGGAGAATTTGATCCACTCGAGGTGATCATCCAGCAAGTTTTTAGTTTCCACATCCATCACATAAATCTCGCTCCAGTCGGAACCGGATTTAGATATGCTGTAGGCCAGCAAAGTGCCGTCATGGTTAAACTCCAGCCCAGATAGCGCTACAGTTCCGTCTTCAGAAAATGTATTGGGATCGAGGAAAACTTCCGGCTCAGCCTCCAGGGCAGTTTGTTTGTAAATCACATACTGATTCTGCATGCCGTCATTTTTAAAGAAATAAAAATTATTTCCCTCTTTAAAAGGAACACCATACTTGGGATAATCCCAAATTTGCTCCAGTCGCTCTTTGATTTTGTTCCGGAAAGGGATTTGTTCCAGATAACCAAAAGTTACTTCGTTTTCGGCATTTACCCAGGCTTCGGTTTCAGGTGAATTATCATCTTCAAGCCAGCGGTAAGGATCAGCTACCTGATGCCCGAAATAAACATCAATGGTGTCTACTTTTTTGGCAACGGGGTAAGGTGCGGGTTTAATCTTCATCTGTTTATTCTGCTCACAACTCATTAAAAATAAAAACCCGATAAGGGCGATAGGTAAAATTATTCGTTTCATAACAGTTTAATTAAGGATAAGTTTAAATTGATCTTTGAATATAAACTATAATTTTGTGGCTAAATTAATGAAACTTAAAACATTTAATAAAGAAAACCCGCAAATAAATGACGAAAGCAAAAATTAAAAGCACCACCCTTCACAAATACGATATTATATACCCAAACGGACCGGATGGAGAACCATCACAAACCGGATATAAGGCAAGTTTTACTGAATTTGATGAAAATGAAAATATCATTCGGGAAGTAAAATATCGTCCCAATGGTAAACCCGATGAGCGTTTTGAGGCTACTTATAACCAGGATGGTTTTCTTATCGAAGAAAAAAGTTTCCTGGATGAAGATGAACCGGCTGAGCATAAAACCTACGAGCGCGACGAAAATGGTAAAGCAGTAAAAATGTTCAGGCATTATGTGGATGGTTCCAAAGACACGATCAATTTTTTTTACAATGCTGACGGAATGCCAATTAAAAAAGAAACCATAGATTCATACAAAGAACTGGAAGCTGTGGAAGAAAGGACATATTCAGGTGATAAATTATTAAGCAGGAAAGTGACTGAGTACGACGAAGTGGTTTTGGATGAGAAGCTTGAATACGATAATGAAGGCAATTTGAGCAAACAAACAAAATGGTCAATCGAAGAGGAAGACATTACCTGGGTAAACCATTTTAATGCAAAGGGAAGCCTTGTGAAATCCCAGAAATACGGGCCGAAAAATAAATTACTGGCTGTATCTGAATATATCTATGATGATAAGGGCCTGTTGACCAAAATCAAAGAAGAGTCGGGTTATGGCAAGTCGGAAACCGAGCTTGAATATGATGAAAAAGGAAATGCCACGCTACAAAGAGAACTTAATGAGCAAGGAGAAATAAACAGCGAGGTAAACAGGCAATACAACGAACAAGGGCAGGTTTCCGAAACAGAAGTATTTATGAATATGCATGGTCAGGCGGTCAATCAGCACTATATTTTAAAGTATGAGTACACCTATTTTTAGCGTTAGCCAGTTAAAATTCAGGCATTAAATTACCGATTTATAAAAATCCCTTAACTGGCATAACATTTTTTTATAAAAAATCAACCACAACTTAACAACACAATGTTAATAAAAACGTTGATTTTAAGCGTGTTTCAACGCAATCCAATCCATGATTTTCGTATCTTTACAACAGATTATTAATGGGATATTTAAATAGCAGAAAATGACAACGGAAGAGAAAAACAACATTTCGAAAAGCAGTTATAACGAAAACAATATTCAGGTCCTTGAAGGCCTTGAGGCAGTAAGAAAGCGGCCGGCCATGTACATTGGCGATGTAAGTACGCGCGGTTTGCACCATTTGGTTTATGAAGTAGTTGATAATTCCATTGATGAAGCATTGGCCGGGTATTGCGATACCATAGATGTAGTTATTCATGAAGACAATTCAATTACAGTCACAGATAATGGTCGTGGAATCCCCACAGGGATGCATGAAAAAGAAAACAAATCCGCCCTGGAAGTAGTAATGACAGTGCTCCACGCCGGAGGTAAATTCGATAAAGGTTCATATAAAGTTTCAGGCGGTTTGCACGGAGTTGGTGTAAGCTGTGTGAATGCACTTTCAACACAATTAACCGCAACCATTCACCGTGAAGGAAAGGTTTTTTTCCAGGAGTATAGTATCGGTAAACCGATAGGTGGAGTGAAAGTCATTGGCGAATCTGATAAAACCGGGACCATCATTCACTTTAAACCTGATGGAAGTATTTTCAACGAAACCGTTTATAATTTTGATGTACTTTCTTCACGTTTGCGCGAGTTAGCTTTTCTTAACAAGGGCATCACCCTTACCATCAGCGATGAACGCGAAAAAGACGACAACGGAAATATCCGGACCAAAACATACTTTTCAGAGAACGGTCTTATCGACTTCATTAACTACCTGGACGAAACCCGTGAAAAACTGATGACCGATCCAATTTCCATAGAAGGTGAAAAAAACGGCATTCCTGTTGAAATTGCAATGCAATACAATACTTCGTTCTCCGAAAACCTTCATTCATACGTAAATAATATCAATACGCATGAAGGTGGTACCCACCTTGCCGGTTTCCGCCGAGGATTGACACGTACTTTAAAAACTTATGCTGAAAAATCAGGAATGACTGCAAAGCTTAAGTTTGACATCAGTGGTGATGACTTCCGGGAGGGCTTAACAGCCATCATTTCGGTAAAAGTTGCCGAGCCCCAATTTGAAGGTCAAACCAAAACAAAGTTGGGGAATTCTGAGGTGATGGGTTCCGTTGATCAAATGGTGAGTGAGCACCTCGCTTATTACCTTGAAGAAAACCCAAAAGAAGCCAGAACTATTGTAAACAAAGTAATTCTGGCGGCCACAGCGCGTCATGCCGCCCGTAAAGCCCGCGAACTTGTACAACGCAAAAATATTCTTTCCAACACCGGGCTGCCGGGCAAACTTGCAGATTGTTCTGAAAAGGACCCGGCTCTTTGTGAGATTTACCTGGTGGAGGGTGATTCTGCAGGCGGCACAGCCAAGCAAGGTCGTGATCGTAAGTTCCAGGCAATTTTGCCGCTTCGTGGTAAAATCCTGAATGTTGAAAAAGCCATGCAGCATAAAATCTTCGAAAATGAGGAGATCAGGAACATGTTCACAGCATTGGGTATTTCCATAGGGACCGCTGAGGACAGCAAGGCACTCAACCTTGAAAAACTTCGCTATCACAAGATCATCATTATGACTGATGCTGATGTGGATGGAAGCCATATTGCTACATTACTGCTAACTTTCTTTTATCGGTACATGAAGGAATTAATTGAAAACGGGTATGTTTACATTGCAACACCACCACTGTATTTGATTAAAAAAGGAAACAAAGAACGTTATTGCTGGTCGGAGGACGAACGTAAACAAACAGTTCAGGAATTTTCCGAAAATGGAACTGAAAAAGGAATTCATATCCAGCGATACAAAGGCTTGGGTGAAATGAATGCAGACCAATTGTGGAATACCACCATGGATCCTCAATACCGTATCCTCCGACAAGCTACGATTGATAATGGTGCAGAGGCTGACCGTATTTTCAGCATGTTAATGGGTGATGAAGTTCCACCCCGGCGTGAATTTATAGAGCAAAATGCCAAGTACGCCAATATAGACGCTTAAACAGGTAAGTTTTATAATAAAGAAGCTCCTCCACCGAGGGGCTTTTTTTATCTTTTCTGGTCAGCTTTCCAAAATTGAAAAAAAATTCCAAAGCATAAGCATGCTTAACCCATTCTAATAATGGGAATTGCAAATTAAAATCAGAAGTACTCCAAACCGAATTTTATTAGTGATAATTTTAACTGAAACAAATAGTTAGGTTAATTCGTACTACTTCGGTGATTAAAATGAATAGTCAGTTTTCCATCAAAATCTATTTAAATTTAATGCACAGCGAAATATGGGAAAAGGATTGATATTAAAGCATTACAGAACTATTTCTTTTTCATTAAAAAACTGTCTCATTTTGGGAATCGCATTTTGAAAAATTGTAAATTCGAAACAAATTGTATTCTTTATGAATTCATTTAAAATATTTATTGTTGAAGATGATCCATTGTATGGAGAGATGTTGAAGTACCATTTATCCCTTAATCCCGACAATGAAGTGATCAAATTTGAAACGGGTTCGGCATGTTTAAAAAACCTGCATCAAAATCCTTCATTGATCTCACTGGATTATTCTCTTCCTGATATTTCCGGCTTTGATGTGATAAAGAAAGTAAAGGAATACAATTCCGACATCCCGGTGGTGGTGGTTTCCGGCCAGGAAGATGTTGCCACTGCAGTGAGATTACTCAAGGACGGAGCATATGACTATTTTGTAAAAGATGAAGATACCAAGGAACGGCTTTGGAATACCATAAAAAATATAAAAGAACGAAATGAGCTTAAAGAAGAGATCAACGTTCTGAAGGAGGAAATAGGCAAGAAATATGAGTTTAAAAATATCATCAAGGGAAATAGTCCTGCAATCCAGCAGATTTTCGGATTAATTGATAAAGCAACACAAACCAATATTACCGTTTCTATTTATGGCGAAACAGGAACGGGAAAGGAACTTGTTGCCAAAGCGATACACTATAATTCCCCCCGTGTGAAATATACATTTGTGCCTATTAATGTTACCGCTATCCCAAGTGAACTGATCGAAAGCGAGTTGTTTGGACATGAAAAGGGATCATTTACTGGAGCCAACTCACGTAAAATAGGGAAATTTGAAGTAGCCAACAGGGGAACCATTTTCCTGGATGAAATTGGTGAAATGGATTTGAACATGCAGGCAAAATTGCTTCGCGTAATTCAGGAGAAAGAACTGTACCGTGTTGGCGGAACGCAGCCTGTAAAATTTGACGCCAGGGTGATCGTTGCAACCAATCGTAATTTGGCTAAGGAAGTTGAAAAAGGCAATTTCCGGGAGGACCTTTACTATCGCTTATTGGGTTTACCCATTGAAATTCCGCCATTGAGGTACAGAGGAAACGATATTCTTATTTTGGCAAAATTCTTTGTAGACGATTTTTGCAAGGAAAACAAAATGCCAAAACTCAGTATTGCTCAAAATGCTCAGGAAAAACTTCTGAAATATCCATTTCCTGGAAACGTTAGAGAACTTAAAGCGGTGATGGAATTATCCTGTGTTTTAACAAATTCGGGAGTAATTGAGGAAGAACATATCACCTTCAATTCAACCAATGCTAAAAGCGATTTTCTTTTGGAAGAAGATACCCTTACAGGATATGTGCGAAAAATTGTAAAATACTATTTGCAGAAGTATAATAACAATGTGATGGTGGTGGCAAAAAAACTTGATATTGGCAAATCAACCATCTATAGAATGCTTAAAAATAACGAGATTTAATTATAAACAAACTACTGTTAAAATTTATTACATTTTCATTCAAATCAAGGCAGGTAAGATTGTAATTTCAAATTTAAAACCACATCTTTTCAATTCGAGACAAAGTTAAAACCTAAAAGACTAGAAACAAGCAACTTAAAGAAGTGGTATAATAGTTGCGATTACAGCAAGGCAAATATTAGAAAAATTAATAAATCCTTCAAAAAACAAATAAATGGAATCTAAAAGACTTTTTGATCTGACAAATTTGAATGAAATGCTCGCAGGTGATAAAAAAGCAATCCTGCAAATGGTGAAGATTTTTTTGCAAGCAACCCCTGAAAGTTTAAGTGAACTTAACAAGTGCTACGACAAGAATGATTATGAAGGAGTAAGCAAACTTGCACACAAACTGAAATCTTCAGTAGATATATTTGCGATCAAAGAGATTAAGCAGGATATCCGCAGGCTCGAAAACAATACCCGCGATAATATCAACCTGGATGAAGTACCCCAGCTTGTTGAGAAAATAAATGATATTCTTAACAAAGCAATACAGCAGGTTGAAGAAGAAAAAGATAGCCTGAATAAAAAATTATATCAGAACGAAAACGCCACCAAAGCTTAGTTTATAACGGAATATTTCCGTGCTTTTTTGGAGGATTAGACTTCGCTTTGTTCTGTGTCATCTCCAAGGATTGAATGATCTTGTACCTCGTTTGTTTCGGATAAATTATTTCATCAATATAACCTAAAGCAGCAGCTTTGTAAGGGCTTGCAAAAGTTCTTTTGTATTCATCCACTGCCTGCTTTTTATCTTCATCACTCAGTTTATCCCTGAAGATAATGTTTACTGCTCCCTCGGGACCCATAACGGCAATTTCAGCAGTTGGATAAGCAAGGTTAACATCAGCACCAATATGCTTGCTCGACATTACGTCATAAGCTCCACCATAAGCTTTGCGCGTAATAATTGTGATCTTGGGAACCGTTGCTTCTGCAAAGGCATATAATAATTTTGCTCCGTGCTTGATAATTCCACCAAACTCTTGTGTAGTTCCGGGCAAAAATCCGGGAACATCCACAAAGGTTACCAATGGAATATTGAAAGCGTCACAGAAACGAACAAACCGCGCCCCTTTTACAGAGGAGTTGATATCAAGCACACCTGCAAGGTTACCGGGCTGATTGGCAACAATTCCAACTGGACGGCCACCAAACCTGGCAAAACCAATAATAATATTGGGGGCATAATGAGGCATCACTTCAAAGAAATTATGTTCATCCACAACCGTATTGATGATGTCCTTCATATCATAAGGTTTGTTGGGATCATCAGGTACAACTGTTTGCAGATGTTCATCTTCGCGATGAATGTCATCTGTGCATGGTTTCATTGGGGGATCTTCCATATTATTGGAAGGTAAAAAACTAAAAAGCTCCCGGAGCATCATCATTGCCTGTTCATCGCTTTCAGCAGCAAAATGAGCAACACCACTTTTACTGTTGTGGGTAATCGCACCACCGAGGTCTTCTTTTGTTACCTCTTCGTGTGTAACGGTTTTTATTACATCCGGGCCTGTTACAAACATGTAGGAGGTATTTTTAACCATCATAATAAAATCAGTAATGGCAGGTGAATACACGGCACCACCGGCACAGGGACCCAGGATAGCTGAAATTTGAGGAATTACGCCTGATGCGATGGTGTTTCGGTAAAAGATATCGGCATAGCCTGCTAAACTTTCAACACCTTCCTGAATGCGCGCCCCTCCAGAATCATTAAGCCCGATAACAGGGGCACCCATTTTGAGTGCCAGGTCCATTATCTTGATAATTTTATCAGCGTTAGCCCGGCTCAATGTTCCACCAAAAACAGTGAAATCCTGCGCGAAAACATATACAAGCCGACCGTCGATTTTACCATAGCCAGTAACAACGCCATCGCCCATGATCTTATTTTTATCAATGCCAAAGTCTGTAGCCCGGTGGGTAACAAACTTATCCATTTCTACAAAGGTGTTTTTGTCCAAAAGGTCATCAATTCTTTCCCTTGCGGTTTTTCGTCCGGCGCTGTGCTGACGTTCGATCCGTTCTTTACCACCGCCCATTTCGGCCAGTTTAAACCGCTCTTCAAATTGACTGTATTTATTTTCTAAACTCATGCTGGTTAAATTTAATTCGATTTACAATTTTATTCAACTATTACCAATGGTTGGTTTCCATCAACGGTGTCGCCTTCCTTCACCTTAACATCTTTAACAACGCGGTCCTGCTTCACCTTATATTCACTCTCCATTTTCATCGCAGATACAATGATAACCGTTTCACCGGCTTTTACTTTATCACCTTTCTTCACCAGGATTTTTACAACTTTGCCAGGCATTGGAGATGAAATAACATTATCATCACCCAAATCATCCTGTTTTCGGCTATTCAGATACTTAGCCTCTGCATCCAGTATTTTAACATCAAATGAATTGTAAAGTGTATTAATGAAGTAGGATTTTGGATCTTTACCCTGGGTAAGTTCAACATTAAAAGATTTATTTTTATGCAAAATTGAAAACACTCCGGGTTCAACCATTACAAGATCCACATCATAAACCTTCCCGTCAATTGCGAATTTGTGCATATTCCCGTCTTTCCCAAGCAGTTCAACGCTTACGGATTGACCATCTACATTTACTTCTAGAGCCATTATTCTGGTTTTAATAATTATAAACGTTGTAAATTCATACGGCGACCGGCTGTTTTCCACTTATTCTGAGTTCCTGCTATGCCACCTGATGGTTGAGCTTTTTCCAACCTGTATTGATAATCAACAAAGGCCGCGATTATGGCCATAGCCTTACAATCGCCTTTGCATTGATCACTTTGCTCAAGGAACTTCTTATTCTTTTCTATAAAATGTGTATTGTAATTTCCTTTTACAAAATCGGGGGTATCCATGATCCTCTCCAGGAACCTGATGGAGGTTTTTACGCCCGTGATCTTATAAGTAGAAAGCGCACGTTTCATCCGGGCAATTGCCTCATCACGGGTTTTGCCCCAAACGATCAGTTTGGAGATCAATGGATCGTAATAAATTGGAATTTCGTAGCCTTCGTAAACATAACCATCATGTCGAACACCAAAACCAAGGGGTTCAGAAATATGCTGAATCACGCCCGGACTGGGCATGAAATTATTGTCGGGATCTTCAGCATAAATACGACATTCGATGGCATGACCGTTTTGACCTAACTCATCCTGCTTGTAGGTAAGCTCCATCCCGTTGGCTATATTGATTTGCTCGCGAACAAGGTCAATTCCTACCACACGCTCTGTAATTGGATGCTCAACCTGCAAACGGGTATTCATTTCAAGAAAATAATAATTGAGATTATCATCCATTATGAACTCGATGGTTCCGGCACCTGCATAATCGGCTGCCTTGGCTGCTGCAACTGCATGCCTTCCCATTTCATCGCGAACTTCCGGCGTCATTAACGGACTTGGCGTTTCTTCAATCACTTTTTGATGACGCCGCTGCACGGAACATTCCCTTTCGAACAAATGAATTACATTTCCGTGGGTATCGGCCAAAACCTGGAACTCAATGTGGTGAGGCGATGAGATATACTTTTCGATGTAAACAGCATCATTACCAAAAGCTGACTTAGCCTCTGAACGGGCACCACGAATGGCACTCAGGATATTTTCTTCTTTATCAACCAGGCGCATACCTTTACCACCCCCACCGGCTGATGCTTTAATCATAACAGGTAATCCAATCTTTTTAATCACCTTTATAGCTTCATTTTCATCAGTGATTGGCTCGGTGGTTCCCGGCACTACCGGCACGCTGGCTTTCATCATTGTTTTACGGGCTGTTATTTTATCGCCCATCATTGAAATTGAGTGTGCCGAAGGGCCAATGAATATGATACCCTCTTTCCTGCACCTTTCTGAAAATTCCGCATTTTCAGATAAAAATCCATATCCGGGATGAATGGCATCTGCCCTGGATTTTTTGGCAGCTTCAATGATCTTATCAATTACAAGATAACTTTCGTTGGAGGGCGACGGACCGATGTAGTGCGCAATATCCGCAAAACGCACATGCATCGAATTACGATCAGCATCGGAATAGACCGCAATGGATACGATTCCCATCTCGCGACAGGTTCGCATTACCCTTAAAGCAATCTCACCCCTGTTAGCAACAAGTACTCTTTTTATCATAAATCCTTTGCTTAATATTATCTAATGATGTAATTAGGAACACATAAAATTTAAGATTTAACTTCATAGGCATTCCTATTTAGAACGCGTAAAAGTAAGCATTTTTTTCAACGCCTGTAACGTTCCTGTAAGCGCTTTACTAACAAACCAAAGCCGGTATTAACAATTATTTCGGACCTACCATAAGTTACAACATATCAATTATAAAGTTATTGGTTGGTATTGGAAAGTAAATTATTTTTGAACATCAAGTGGAAAAATTCATCCCGTAAAACAATGTATCATGAAAAAGATTACCTGGCTTATTTTCTTATTTATCGTGAGTTTATTAATCTCATCTTGCAAAGAAGATCCAAAAAAAATTAACTATCTCAACGAATCGGCCTCTGAAAGTGAACAACGAATGGCCTGGTGGAACGAGGCGCGTTTTGGAATGTTTATCCACTGGGGCTTATATTCCGTTCCTGCCGGCGAATGGAATGGCGAAACAAACCACGCAGAATGGATAAGGACAACAGCACAAATTCCTTTGGAAACTTATGATCAATTTGTAAATGAATTTAATCCTGTTAACTATAAACCGGAGGAGTGGGTTAATATGGCCAAAAACGCCGGCATGAAATACATTGTGATTACCTCCAAACATCATGATGGGTTTTGCCTTTTCGATTCAAAATATACTGATTTTGACATCATGTCAACACCATATGGCAAAGACCTGTTAAAACCCCTGGCGGATGCGGCTCACAGGGAAGGATTGAAAATTTGCTGGTATCACAGCATCATGGATTGGCATCACCCTGATTATTTACCTCGCCGTGGATGGGAAACTGACCGAAGTACTGAAGGCGCTGATTACGACAGGTACATTGCCTATATGAAAAATCAGCTCAAAGAACTCGTTGAAAATTATGGCGATATCGGCGTTTTATGGTTTGATGGTGAATGGGAAGGAACCTGGAGCAATGAATACGGAAAGGATCTGTATAATTATGTTAGAAATCTGGAACCTACAATCATCATCAATAACCGGGTGGATGTGGGTCGTTCGGGAATGGAAGGGATGACCCGTTCAGGTGAATATGCCGGTGACTTTGGAACACCTGAACAGGAAATCCCGGCGACCGGTTTACCCGGAATCTACTGGGAAACATGCATGACCATGAACGATCATTGGGGTTACAATAAAAATGATGCGAACTGGAAATCAACGGAAGATTTAATCCGAAAACTAGTGGATATCGCTAGCAAAGGAGGAAACTTTCTTTTAAACATCGGCCCCAAAGCCAATGGTGAATTTCCACAGGAAAGTATTGAGCGGTTGAACGCCATTGGAGATTGGATGCATATTTATAGCAAATCAATTTACGAAACCCATGCAAGCCCTTTCGACAATCTGGAATTTGGCCGTTGTACACAAAGGGCATCAGAAAACAATACAATATTATATCTGCATATTTTTAACTGGCCTGAAAACAACAGGCTGACAATTCCAGGAATATATAATGAACCGATCAAAGCTTATTATTTGTCTGATCAAAATATGAAAACCCTTGCCACAAGCAGAAATGAGGACGCAATAGAAATTGACCTCGGGAATGCAGATCACAACATGATTGATGAAGTTTTGGTACTTGAAATTGCCGGAAAACCTGATATAAGTACAGCTCCGGTGATTCTTGCAGAACATAGTATTTTCATCGACAGCCTGGAGGTAAAACTCGAATCAGGTCGCGAGAATGTGGATATCCGCTTTACAACTGATGGTAAAATTCCTGACAGTCAATCTACCCTATATACCAACCCAATTTACATTTCAGGAAATACTACACTTACAACACGCTGTTTCCGCGATGGAAAAGCCGTAAGCGGTTCTATCAGTAAAGGATTCAGCAAGGTGGAGCCGTGGCCTTCGGTCAATCCGGGAGATCTGCAGGCAGGCATCCTTGCCGCATATTATGAAGGAGATTGGGATTCATTGCCCAATTTTAATGAGCTGATTCCAATGGAAGAAATGATCATTCCAAATTTTTCCGTTAAACAAAAAAAGCGCGATGACTATTATGCATTTCACATGCTGGGATGGATCAATATTACCGAGGACAGAGTTTATACTTTCCATACCGAATCGGATGACGGAAGTAACCTGTTTATAGATAAAACGCTCGTGGTTGACAATGACGGCCTGCACGGCATGGAAATGAAGCAGGGTGTAGTGGCTCTTGCTAAAGGTTACCATCAAATTGAAGTCAATTTTTTTGAAAAAAATGGCGGCGACGACCTTAAAGTTAATATTTCCGGAAAAAACCTTGATTTTGGTCCGATACCCGAAAATTTGCTTTTTACCAAAAAATAAGAATTACTGCTTTGCAGGTTTTAAATCTCTCATTAAAGTATCATCCAGGTGTATTCCGGCTCCGGGGCCTAATTCAAGTCCCAACAACACCCATGCTATGAGCAAAATCACCCAGGCTATGAAAAAGAAAACAGAATAAGGGAACATCGTAGAGATCAGGGTACCAATCCCCGCTTTAGGGTCGTATTTTTCAAAAAACACCAAAATCAGCGCGAAAAAACTCATCATGGGTGAAATAATATTTGTAACGCTGTCGCCAATGCGGTAAACCACCTGCGAGAGCTCCGGAGTATATCCAAGAAACATGAACATAGGTATAAAAATCGGGGCCAGCAGCGCCCACTTGGCTGATGCGCTACCCATCAGCATATTAATACTTGCTGCAAACACGATGAACAATAGCATGAGCGGGATAAGTCCCAATCCTGAATTCTTTAATACTTCGGCCCCATCGATAGCGAAAATAAGGCCCAGGTTCGACCATTTAAAATAGGCTACAAACTGTGCCGCAAAAAAGACCAGCACAATATAAGTAGCCAGGGTTTTCATGTTGTCAGCCATCCCCTTCATCACATCTGCATCGTTTTTATACTTTCCAACAACAATCCCGTAGGCAGTACTTGGGAGCGCAGAAAAAACCAACAGAATGGCTATAAACCCCTTTAAAACAGGAGACCGGAGAATGCTTCCGTCATCGGCTCTTAATATCCCGTGCTCAGGAATTATCCCGGCCAGCAAAATAGCGCCGAGAATTAAAAAGACTGCCAGTGCCCAGTAAAGTCCTTTCTTTTCGAGTCCTGTCAGCGGTTCAATTTTTTCTGGCTTTTCATCACCTTTGTATTTACCCAATCTGGGTACTACCAGTTTTTCAGTCACCCAGGTTCCGGTAATGGCAATCACAAAAGTTGATACTACCATAAAATAATAATTGGCCGTAGGGTTTACAACGTACTGATCATCTACAATTCGAGCTGCTTCCTGCGAAAGACCGGCTAGCAAAGGATCAATCGTTCCAATAAATAAATTCGCGCTAAAGCCTCCGGAAACACCCGCAAAGGCAGCAGCCATTCCCGCGATTGGATGCCTCCCGATAGAATGAAAAATAACCCCAGCAAGTGGAATCAAAAGCACATAGCCAATATCGCTGGCCATGTTGGATAAAATGCCTGAAAAAACCAAAACAAAAGTCAAAATGCGTTTGGGCGCGGATAGTACAAGTAAACGAATCAATGCGCTAATCAGGCCGCTTCCTTCGGCAATTCCAATTCCAAGCATGGCTACCAATACAATACCCAGGGGTGCAAAACCAGTAAAGTTTACAACCATTTCATCCAGTATCCTGTGGATGCCGTCCCTGGATAAAAGATTTACTGCATGATAGGTTTCCAAGGTAACAGGGTGAACGGCTGAGGTGCCCATCAAATGAAATATCCATGAAAGCAATAATACAATGATGGCAAACAAACCAAACAAAGTGGCTGGATGCGGCAGTGCATTGCCCCCTTTTTCTACCCAATTTAATATAGTTGTAAAAAAGCCCTTGCGCATAATTTCTTTAAGTATTTAGTAAATGTCAACAGGAAAATATAATCTATTGTTTAAAACAGCCTATGAAAAAGCCGCTCCTAATGAAGCGGCTTACAAATATTCTATGAGAAAACAGTTAGTATTCTAAAAAATAGATCAAATTGCGTTGACGGCCTGAATTTCAGGAATGGCCTTAATTACTGCAGTTTCTATTCCACCCTTGAGTGTCATCAGACTGTACGGACAAGAACCACAGGCTCCTTTTAACGACACATTGACGATATTATCGCTGGTAAGCTCTACAAATTCAATATCACCTCCATCTTGTTGAAGATAAGGCCGGATTTGTTGTATTACATTTTCAACTTTTGCTGTGATTTCTGCTCTTTGTTCGTCAGTCATTTCAATTCATATTTTTATTAATCATTGCTAACTTCAACAATTTTGGTTGGTTGTAAATTGGCATTTCGGATGGCAACCTGCTGCGCTACACTGCGCGCCAGATCATCAAAAGCCTTTCCAACAACAGAATCTCCATTCAGCGCAACCGGATTTCCGGTATCGCCACCTTCACGGATTCCCTGCACCAGTGGTATTTGACCAAGCATAATTACATTCGAATCAGCCGCAAGTTTTTTACCACCCTCTTTTCCAAAAATATAATATTTGTTCTCTGGAAGTTCTTCAGGAGTAAACCACGACATGTTTTCGATCAGGCCCAGGATTGGCACATTGATATCTTTTTGCTGGAACATACTGAATGCTTTGCGGGCATCAGCAAGTGCAACCTCCTGCGGAGTAGTAACTATCACAGCTCCTGTAACAGGCAAAGTTTGCACCAGTGTAAGGTGTATGTCCCCGGTTCCGGGTGGAAGATCCACGATGAAATAATCTATTTCGCCCCAATCGGCATCATTGATCAACTGGTTGAGGGCATTTGTTGCCATCACACCCCGCCAGATCAATGCCTGTTCTGGTTTTACAAAAAAACCGATGGATAATATTTTAATTCCATATTGCTCAATGGGGATGATTTTGGTTTTACCATCCACCTCACGGCCCATTGGTTGCGAACCTTCAAGATTAAACATCAGGGGCATGGAAGGGCCGTAAATATCGGCATCCAGTAACCCAACCCGTGCGCCACTCCGCGATAATGCTACGGCAAGGTTGGCAGCTACTGTTGATTTACCAACGCCGCCCTTACCTGAAGCAACAGCAATGATGTTTTTTACGCCTTTGAGCATTTGCTCTGTGTCTTTCCTCCGGGTTGATACTTTTGAATCAAACTTTATTTCAACGCTGTATCCTTCGCCAATGTGTTTCCTGATGGCACTTTCGCAATCACTTTTCAGAAGATCTTTAAGCGGGCATGCCGGCGTTGTTAGCACCAGGTCGAATTTAATTTTATCCCCACTAATTTCTACATTTTGGATCATTTTCAGCGTCACCAGGTCTTTCTTCAGATCCGGGTCAATCACGTGGCCCAATGCCGCCAATACCTGCTCTTTTGTAATTGACATAACTTATTTTTATTTAGAATTGGTAAAAATAGTGAAATCCTGACAAAAGCAAATCAGTGGGGCTTATTTTTATTGGAATGAAAATAAGGGCAAAATTTATTCCTCGGGGATGATCAGGTAAATATCTTCGTTGTCCCTTTTCATGAGGTATTTTTCGCGGGCATAACGTTCAAGCTCTTCATTGCTGTTTTGCAGCTTAACCAGGGCAGCGCTGTCGCTTAAAATTTCTGTTTGGTAATATTCTTTTTCAGTATTTAAGTCGCCTAATGTGGATACCAGCCTGTATTGATTGATCATGCTGTTGCGATCGAAAAACAGCATCCATATTCCGAATATGATCAGGGCCAAAATGTATCGATTTTTCAAAAAAGGTGGAACTATTATTTTCATTATCGCAAATTTATGAAGCAAACGTTGTCACGTTCATCGCTATTGCAAATTTTATCAAACAACTTTTGTTTATAAACCAATTTATTCAATATTCCAACCTCCATATCACCTTTTACGGCATTATCATGAATAAAAAAAGAGCAGTGCCGATAAATTAGCACTGCCCCTCACGGCTAATGGTTTTAATTAAACAGTCATTAATCCAACTGAAAGCTTTTAGCCTTTGCCTGCGATTTTATAGCCGTCATCATTGCATTGTCGAGCATATTATTATTGTTTGTACTTGCAGTATTTTGTTCCTGAATGTATTCGGTTCTTTTAACATTAAGCTCTGCAACTTTTTTCTGAATCTCAATTCGTTTTTGTTTTTGCGTTTCTATATATACCAGCTTTTCGCGGTTATCTAATGATTGTATTTCATTTGGTAAATATTCCGATTCAATTTCCGAAATATCAAAATCTTCTTCTTCGCTGGCATCCACCAGATCCCAACTGGTGTTTTTATACATATTAGAACTTTTGGAAATCGTACGCGACACTTTGTTTTCATAACTAATACTCTTCGCATTTTCATCCTGTACAAGTTGATTTGCTTTTTTTGATGCACCCTTTTTCCCATAGTAAATGTAAGTATCATTGAGCGAGGAGTTCAATTGATCAATTTGATCATCATATGGTGTGGATACATAAACGGTTTTGCAATTTTGGTCGATACTCATATAGTGGCCATCGGTTAAATCGGCTCCGTCTTTCCAACTGGTTCTGATTCCCTCATTATAATTACCACAAAAAATGGTATTAATTGTAATTCCCTGCCTGTAGGCTTTCAAACAGGTTTCCCGGTAATTAACTGGTCCCTGTGTAAAGGGCTCATTACCCGCGATAAATATCAATTTAAGATCTTCATCACTTGTTTCCCAATCCAGTTGATTCAGGGCCGTTTTGATAGCATACCCACAAAATTCACTTCCACCATTTGTTCTCAAACTAAACAAGTCCTTTGAAAGCTGATCAAGGTCGCTTGTGAGTGGAGTTACCAATCTTATATAACCCTCTTTTGCAGTAAGTCCGTCATTACCATATTCATATAAAGCAATTTCCAGTTCAGGAGTCTCGCCATCGCATTTTGCAGCAGACAACTCATTTACGATATTCCATAGTTGCGATTTAGCCTGATCGATCAGGCCATCCATGCTGTTGCTGGTGTCGAGCAATAAACCGATTTTTATACTCTTGGCTTTTGGGTCTGGCGATAAGGCTTCTGGATTTTGGGTGGATTGATCCCCGATTTTGAATCCGGTTCCAAGAAAAAACAAAATCATCAGGAAAAGATTAATCCCAATAAACTGACTTTTTTGATTCGCTTTCATGACTGTAAATTTTAATTTATTATTCATTGATCTAGAACAAAAGTAAGAGCTAAAAAATGCCATATCAATGGCAAATGAGGAAACGGTGATTATCCATGAGGGAAATCATATTTTCAATGAGGGAAAACCCCAAATAACTGTCATAAAAACGCTGAAACAGCCTTATTAAGGGACTTTCAATATTGTTATACAAAAAGAAATTCCTACTTTTACTTTCGCAAATGAATCATAGTATCACATACAATACCTTTTTAAATCTTCTTTTTGCATTGGTAATTTTGTTGCCCGTTTTTTCATTTGCACAAAAACGATCTTCATACTCAAAGGAGGTTTCCGACTATGATAGCTGTAATTTAAAGCTTGACTCCGCCAAAGTAATTTTCGATAAAAACCCTGAAAAAGCACTTGACCTGGTTGAAGCAGCAATTTTAATAGCCATAAAAAACAGTTACCCGGAAATAGAATCAAAGGCATATCAGGTTCTGGGCGATTTTAATTTTGATTTAAAAGAATATGATCTTTCTTTAAAAAATTACGAAAATGCGCTCCGGGTTTATTCCACTTCTCCTGTTGAATCAAGTTTATTCTTATTGGATGATAATGTCCGATCTGAAAAAAAAACAGCTAAGTATAACAAATCAAATGAAAAACAAATTACCCTTGATTATAAAAACCTTTATAAAAAGGCGGGATTAACTGCGCTCTATTTAAACAAACCCGAAGTAAGCAAAACTTATTTCATTAAACTGTTAACCCTTTCGGGATCCGGAAACGACCAGGCCAATTATTTTTTTGCAAAACAATCACTCGCCGACATTGATGTAAAAATTGGTCAATACGAGGAAGCGGAAACATATTACAATGAAATATTGAACCACTACACCAAACAAGCCGATACCAATAGTATCATCAATTTGAATATCAAACTTGGAAATTTATTTAAAGCGCAAAATCAGCCCCAAAAAGCAATATCTTATTATTCAACAGCCCGCGATCTTGCGCTGAAAACAGATGATGATGAATCTGTAAATATCGCATTTGATAACATTTCAAAATCACTCAATCAGCAGCGCGACATACCAAGCCAAATGAAGGTAAACCAGGAAGCGATGCGATTCAATGAAGAACGGGGAAATGTTAAAGAACTGGCCAAGAATTCTATCGACATGGGCAACCTGTACCTCGAAACCGACAGTAGCAGTAAAGCAATTGAGCAACTTGAACGTGGTGTGGTCCTCTCGGATGAATCCGGTGATATCGAAACCAAAAGCAAGGCCGTGAAGGCACTTTCGGAAGCTTATGAAAAAGAAGGCGAAGAAGACATTGCTTTGGAAATGTATAAAGAATACATTGAACTCGAAGATAGTGTTAACAAACGGTATGCTGAAGCGGTGGAGATGAACAAGCAAAAAGGGAGGTTACTTGAAAATACACAAAACAAAGTCCTCATCCTTGAAAAGGATAAAGAGCTGAACATCAAAACCATTGAATTACTGCAACGGGAGAAAAGGTTGAAGGAAGAACAAGTTAAAAGGCAATACCTGCTTATCATTTTTCTTACTGTCGGATTGGGACTACTTGTTATCACATCATTGATAGTTTATCGCAACAATCGCTTACGCAGAAAAGCAAACCGCTTGCTGATGCTCAAATCGCTGAGGTCACAAATGAATCCACATTTCATTTTTAATGCACTTAATTCAGTAAATAATTACATTTCGAGTAACAACGAACGGGCAGCCAATAAATACCTGGCCGACTTTTCAAAGCTAATGAGGAATGTTCTTGAAAATTCGGGTGAGGATTTTATTCCATTAATCAAGGAGATTGAAATCCTGGAATTGTACCTAAAACTGGAACACAGTCGATTCAAGGACAAGTTTGAATATCTATTGAAAATTGATGAATCAATCAGGCTTGAAAAATTATCAATCCCACCCATGCTAATTCAACCATACATTGAAAACGCGGTTTGGCATGGATTGCGCTACAAGGCTGAGAAAGGCTTTTTGGAAATTGAGTTTAAAAACACAGATCAAAACATTGAAATTGTCATCTCGGATAACGGTATTGGAAGGAAACGTTCCATGGAACTTAAAACAGAAAATCAGAAAATTATTAAGTCGACCGGTTTAAAAAATATCGCAAATAGAATTAATATTATTCGTGAGATTTATCACGTTAAACTGGACGTAATCGTATTGGACTTAATACCTGAAACAGGGGAAGGAACTGTCGTTAAATTGTATTTGAACAAACAAACATTTCAACGAACCTGATTATGAAAAAAGAACTGAAGGCCATCATCGTTGAAGATGAAGAAGCGAGCCGGGAAACGCTGAAAAATTACCTGGCAAAATATTGTCCTGAGGTGCAACTCATGGATATAGCTGCTTCCGTTGATGAAGGATTTGTTGCTATTAAAAAACATCAACCCCAAATCGTTTTCCTTGATATTGAAATGCCCTTTGGCAATGCCTTCGATCTGCTTGCCAGGTTTGAGGATATTGATTTTGAGATCATTTTTGTTACAGCCTACAAGGATTATGCGATGAAAGCCCTTAATTTAAGTGCGGCTTATTACATTTTAAAACCCATCGATATAGATGAGTTGATTTTTGCGGTGAATAAAATCAGAAAACATATTAATACCAAAGATGAATTCTTAAGCTCTAAAGTTTTACTTCAGAATATTCGCTCGGCCAACCAGGCTGATAAAAAAATTGTAATTCCGCAAATGGATGGTTTTGAAGTGATCGCCATTAAAGACATTATTAAAGGGGAAGCATCAGATAACTACACCACCTTTTATCTGGAAAACGGCAGCCGGTATATCGTTTCCAAAACACTCAAACATTTTGAGGAATTACTCGGGGATTTCGACTTTTTAAGGGTTCACAAATCGTGGTTGATTAACAAGAATTTTATCATCAAGTACAAAAAAGGGAAAGGCGGTGAGGTTATCCTTTCGGATGGCACAACGGCACCAATCTCACCAACTTACAAACGTGCTTTTTTGGAAAGCTTCAAACAATTATAAATTTCAGTGTTGATCTAAATGGCATTTCAATGTGCATCAATTCCATGGATCATATATACCAGGTGCTTCAGGGTTTTAAATATTTCTTCAAGGTATTCGTTTACAGCCCTTACGCTCCCCGGAAGGGTATAAATAAGCGTTGAGCCCAAAACGCCGGCCACACCCCTGCTGAGCAAAGCATTGGGTTTTTCCATTCCGTATTTCAACCGGATGGCCTCCATGATACCCGGGATCTCTTTATCAAGCATCTCTTTAACAACATCAGGAGTAAAGTCCCGGGGCCCGACACCGGTTCCCCCGGTCGTAAAAACCACATCCACCCTTTCGTCCTCGGCACGATCCAGCAGCACACGCAAAGCCTCCGGATCATCAGGAATGATGGTGTGTTCAATTTCAACTGGGTTTCTATTTTGATCAAAAAATGACTGCGTGAGTTCTATTATTCGAGGTCCGCTCCTATCTTCATATTCTCCGGCAAAGGCCCTGTCGGACAGGGTAATTACCTGAGCTTTATATATTTTGGGGAAATATTCGAGTATATCTTCTGCCTTAACGGAACCATGTTTTAAAACCCTTGCAAAAATGCCTTCTTTGGGCATCACACAATTACCAACCTCCTTAAAAATAGTACAGGAAGTCCCATGGCATTTTTTACCAATTTGGGTTACCTCCAGCTCAACATCCCCGATTCTGAAACGATCAAGCGGTGAAGTTTCATAAAGCACAATCCCTTCGGTGGTGATGTTCTCCGCAAATTCACCAAACGCAATTTTCCGGTTTGCCTCTTTTTCAAATTTCTCAACACTTTCCTTTGCCAACAAACTTACCTGCCGGTGCCAATTGCCCGAATGAGCATCACCCGCAACACCTAAATCATTGAGTTCAATCAAATCAACGGGCTTTTTAATAGTGCCTTTTTTCTCAGAAATATTTACGGAAACAACCTTCATTTTAGCTTAAATCCTTTTTATGTTTTTCCAGCAATTTCACCTCACCGATCACCATTTGTTTATCAACGGCCTTGCACATATCATAAACAGTTAACAGCGCAATATTTACAGCAGTAAGCGCCTCCATCTCTATGCCTGTTTTGCCGATACATTTGGCAAAACTGGTCACCTTAACGCCATCCGAAGTCAGTTCAGCTTTCACATCCAGTTTAGTGATTGGCAGTGGGTGACACAAGGGGATCAATTCGCTGGTTTTTTTCCCACCCTGAATGCCAGCAATTTCAGCCACAGTGATCACATCTCCCTTTTTCATGGCATTTTCACGGATCAACTTCAAGGTCTCCGGTTGCAAACTGATAAATCCTTCGGCCCTTGCTGTCCGCTCCTGATCAGGTTTATGACCTACATCCACCATATTGAGTTTTCCGGAATCATCGGTATGAGTCAGTTTTTTCATTTCCTGGTTTTAACTCGGATGACGTACTCGTTATCCGCCAATATTGCTGAATTTATTTACTTTACTTTTTGTTCCTTCGCGGGGTTTTTGTCCAACGGCTTTGAGGAATGCCTCTTCAACTCCCAGTTCCCTGATATCAAACTCAAGATCAGAAAACAAACAAGGCTTAATCTTACCATTTGCAGTTAAACGCAGCCTGTTACAGATAGCGCAATTGCCACCATCACCGCCAATCACTTTTGAAAAACGGCCGTTTTCGAGGTCCATTTCCTTGATAAATCTAACCTCCAGGTCGTTTTGCTTACAAAACTGAGCAACATCCTGAGCATCCTTTTCGAGGGGTGATTCTTTTATTACGCAATTAATTTTAATGGGCGACAGTCCGGCTAACCGGGCAGCTATGATCCCGCTGATGGCACTTGACAAATTCCCTACCCGCGTAATTTCCCGGTATCTTTTGGGATCCATGGTATCAAGGCTGATATTTATACGTTGTAATCCAGCATTGGCGAGTTCACCGGCAAACAGGTCAAGTAAGGCGCCGTTGGTGGTCATGGATAAATCCTCCACTCCCGGAACGCGTGCAATCATACTTACCAATTCGATGATCCCTTTTCTGACCAGTGGCTCCCCACCTGTGATCCGCACTTTGTTGATACCGTATTCAACACCTGTTTTCACCACTTCCAGTATCTCCTCAAATGAAAGTATGTCCTTATGGCGCACCAGCTCAATTCCTTCAGCCGGCATGCAATAGGTACATCGCAAATTGCAGCGGTCGGTGACGGAAATGCGGAGGTAATTAATTTTTCTGTTAAATCTGTCGTACATAAACAAGTTCCCCTTTCCTAAGCTCAGTAATACCAATTGGAATGGATATTAATCCGTGGGCAGCAGTGAGCGCATTAATGTGGGCTGATCCATGGTATTCAATCGGGATAACTTCTCCCGATTCATTAATTTCCACAGGCATCCACGATAGTCTGCCGGATTTCCGGCGGGTGTAGTTTCTTCCCAGGGGCAATCGCCAGTTGACTGGTCGATAGGTTAGCCCCGAAAGCTTATATAATAATGGTTTTACAAGTAATTCAAACTGAACAAATGAAGAGACCGGGTTACCGGGTAAACCGAAAATAAATTGCCGGTTGCGACTACCAAAAACAGTAGGCCGGCCAGGCTGAACAGCTATGCTTTCAAATTTCAATTTTACATCAAGGTCGTTAAGTACTTTGGGCACATGATCAAAATCACCCATGGAAACGCCTCCTGATAACAACACCACATCATTTCCATCAAGCGCCCTGCTTATCTTTTTCCGGGTATCCTCTTCCGTGTCTGATGCGATGCCCACATAATCAGCGACAGCGCCAAATTTTCTGATTTGAGTGATCAACTGATATGCGTTGCTGTTTCGAATTTGCGATGACTGGGGCTTTTTATCCGGCTCCACCAATTCATCACCTGTTGAAATTACAGCAACCCTGATTTTTCGGTAAACAACTGGATTTGTGCAACCGGCTGTGGCCAGTACGGCAATATGCTGCGGCTGGATCAGGGTTCCTTTTTCGAGAATAACCGCATCAAGCTCAATATCCTCCCCTAGAAAACAAATATTATTTTTTACCTTATCCTTTAAGTAGCGAATTGTTCCGCCTTCCAACTCTTCCGTATCTTCCACCATGATCACACTGTCAGCTCCTTCAGGAATGGGAGCGCCGGTCATCACTTTAGAGCACTCTCCCTGTCCAACCTTCATGGTTGGCATTTTACCGGCCGGAACCGTTTCCAGCACTTTTAATTCCATGAGAATATCCTCTTTTCTACAAGCATACCCATCCACAGCTGATTTATCAAATGGTGGCATATTCATATCGGACCGAACATCCTGGGCAAGCACCCTGTTGAGTGCGTCCAGCATATCCACTTTTTCAGTACCAACCTCGTATGATAAATCAGTAACAGTTCTTAAGGCATCTTCAAATTCAATCATTCTCAATGAAATAAAGGGAGGCAAATTTAACAAATTATTCCATGTATCGAAGCGGAATATATATTACCTTTATGCTTAGCCATGAAAAAAGTTATTCTTTCCGGACAACCTGTCGCTTTCACCCTTCGTCAGAATCAATACAACAAAATGATGTATTCTGAAGAGGCAATAATTGAGGGGTGTCTTAAGCACAAACATAAGGCGCAAAAGATGCTATTTAATCAATATTTCGGCCTTATGATGGGTATTTGTTTACGATATAGTGCTTCAAAAAGCGAAGCTGAAGAGATCCTTTTAAAAGGGTTTTACACCATCTTTGCTAAAATCGGTCAATATGAGAACAGAGGCTCTTTTGTTGGCTGGATGCAAAGGATAATGGTCAATACAGCCATCGATTATTATCGCAAAATAAAAGCTGAGAAAAAACATGAGGTGATTTCATTGGCTGAAATGGATGAGTCATCAATTAACGCCCAGCCGAACACAGATCATTTTACAACCGAAAAGATACTTGAAACCCTGAAAAAGCTTCCTGACGGATACCGGATAGTATTTAACATGTATGCTATTGAAGGGTATTCGCATAAGGAAATCGCTGAACAACTGGGTGTTTCAGTTAATACTACCAAAACCCAATTATTAAAAGCCCGGAAATACCTGCAGCGGCTGTTGCTGGAACTGGACGAAAACTTTAACCAGGAATGATGAATAATGATTTAGAAAATATTGACCGATTGTACCGCAGCAAACTGAAGCATCACCAGGTATCTGCCCGGTCGAAAAAGCTTTGGTTTTTACTTATGATTAAATTATTTCTGCTGAACTTGTCGGTGTCGGCTATGATCTTTACAGGAACCGCAGTAATTATAATCGGAGGTACTACCGCTGCGCTGATCTATCTAAACTCCAACCAAAATGTTGAAGCTAAAGTTGGCAAAAACCATCTTGAGGGATCAACTAAAGCAGGAAACTTAATGCCACGGATGTTAAGTCAAACACCTTCACCTTTCGAAACGGAAGATCATTTTGAACAAATTCAGCAAAGGCAAAATCATGCACCCCCATCCTTCCCTCAAGCGACAGAAATATCCCATAATTCAGAGCATAATATTTCTTCGGAAGGTAAGTCAGTTGCAATTCCTGACTTCTCACAACCTATGAACAAATGGCAAAAAGCGAACAGCAAGCTAGATCATGTTAACTCCTTTAAACTTTCTGGAAATTATCATTGCAAATTAACGGCTACGTACAACCCAGACAGGCCTTCTACATTTTCTTTCAACGACAATTTATTTGATTCACTTTTTCAAGAAACCTATCCCGGTCGTAGATTTTCAATTGAAGCATTTGTAAATCCTGGGATGGCGATAAATAACCAGGCAACTACCTGGTCAAACTTACCTGACAGAACCTTAAAAATAAACCATGACCCGGCAAGCTTCACATTTGGTGCCGGCGCTGACCTGAAATACCATTTTGGAAACTGGCTTCTTGCCACAGGTATTAATTACCGGTACCTTCATGAGCAAGGGACTTATGAGCAAATTCAGCAGGTATATGATCTTAATCTATTGATCCATTCATACGACACGGTGGTTAAGTTGATTTATGACCCGCCGGTAATCGGTGAGCCAATCATTATTCGGATTGACACTTTTTTTATTTCAGGATATTATTCCAGGGTTGCCAACGCAAATTGGAAACAAACCAATCATTTGATCGAATTCCCATTTTTAATTGGTTATTGTTTTAAGGCAAATTCATTTGATATTGAGGTGAATTCCGGATTAGCACTTGGAATTTCAATAAGACAAGGCGGAGGAATCCCTGTATTTGATGAAGAATCCAATATCATTTTCAAAAAAGCAATTGCAACAGATTACGCCCTCAATTATTTGCTAAGCGCTGGGATAACCATCCCATACCGTGAAAGAATGCGCATATTGCTCAAACCCGAGTTCCGGTACAATCTGACGGATTATTATAAAAATGACACACCGGGATCAAAACCGAGAACAATGATATATGGGCTGCGGATGGGTATTATTTACGAACTTTAGTTTACCCGGACAACCTGATTATGACAGGTTTCGTCAGTATTAAGAAACGATCAAATACAATTCATTAATAATTAAAATTTACAGTCATGAAGAAGTTTACGATTTCGTTAATTTTGATGCTGCTTGGATTCCTTTCTTTTGCGCAGGATTATCCCACAGCAGTAAACGACACAGTTCCGGGAATCGTTATTACCGGCGACATTATCACCATCAATGTGATCAATAACGACACCGACCCGCAGGGTGATGCCATTAAGATTGTTGATGTTCAGGATTTACCTTACATTATTTCGAATACTGATAGTACCATTACTTTTCGTGTAAATATGGAATTGGGTAATGATAGTTCTTATTTTCAGTTCTATTATAAAATTGAGGATATTTATGGAAACAGCCAACCTTTTTACAGCAAAGGATATGTTTATTATTTCTATGTCGTGACAGGATATGATTTCCTGGATGTCAATAATATTGATGCACGTTTCAACGCCTTTGGTGCACATTTCTGGGATTTCGACGACAATCATTATTATTTCCCAAAAGGAAGTAATACACAATCAATGTTTACATCAACCTTTTGGCTGGGCGGCATAGATGAAACCAACAACCTTCACCTTGCTGCCGAAAGATACCGTCAGATAGGTTCCGATTATCAAACCGGGCCTTTATCATTTAACGAAGACAGTTGCTGGATCACACAGGATATTTCCGACCAGTATTTAAAAGTTTGGAAACTTAATAAATCAGAAGTAGAATACCATATCCTGCATTATAATGATCCGGGTTATGAAGCCATCGAAAACATTGCTACCTGGCCTGCCCATGGCGATCCGGAGCTTAACCAGGCCGAATATCTTGCACCTTTTATCGATTCAGATAACAACGGCCAGTATGATCCCATGCAAGGTGATTATCCGCTCATCCGTGGCGACCAATCCCTGTTTTTCATTTTCAACGATCAAAATATTCATACTGAAACCGCGGGTCTTCCCTTTGGCGTGGAAATACACGGCTTTGCTTACGCATTCAATGAGCCCGATGAGCCCTGGCTAAACAATACCACATTTTTAAGTTATAAGATCTTCAATCGTTCGCAAAACACCTACGAGGATTGTTATGCAGGCATTTGGTCCGACATTGATCTGGGTTATGCCGTTGACGACTATGTGGGATGCGATGTGGCCCGCGGAGCATACTATGCCTATAATGGGGTTCCTGTTGATGGAAATGGCGAACCGGAATCATATGGCGCATACCCACCTGCTCAGGGCGTGATCATTCTTGGTGGTCCTTATATGGATCCTGATGGTGAGGACAACCCGGCAGGCGGTTGCGATGAAAGCATTAACGGCGTGGGATTTGGTGATGGTGAACCAGATAATGAAAGGTACGGTATGAATAATTTCATTTACTTCAATAATGGAGGTACTGCATATGCAAATGATCCTTCCACTGCGGTGGACTATTATAACTATTTGCAAGGGATTTGGCTTGATAACACTGCCATGTTATACGGAGGCAATGGACATGTTTCCAGTGGAGCATATGGTCCGGATGCGAAATTTATGTTCCCCGGAACATCTGACCCTTGTAATTGGGGAACAGGAGGAGTGCTTCCCAATGGAGCAGTGGACTGGACTGAAGTTACGGCTGGTAATATACCCAATGACCGCAGAGGATTGAGCTCCATGGGTCCATTCACCCTTGAGCCGGGTGGATTTCACAAAGTAGATATGGCTTTTGTTTCAGCTTTGGGTGAGGATTACCTGGCTTCTATTGAGGTAATGCAGGAATACATTGATTTGATTAGAGAAGATTATTTTGCTGATCCGGACCATTTCGGATATGCATGGCTGGGGACAGATGAACTAAACGTAAGCAATGTTAATATCAATATATTCCCGAATCCGGTATCGGAACTGGCAAATTTCTACTACGAGCCGCAATCAAATGATGCCGGTTTAAACCTCATAGATGAATATGGACGCACTGTTCTTTACCTGAAATTATCAAAGGGTCAGCTACAACAAATTAACCTAACAAACCTGGAAAAAGGACTTTATATTGGTCAAATCAATGATGGTGACCGGATTTTGACCCTGAAGTTTTTGAAAAAATAGCACGATGCCTTTTCTTCAGAATGCATGAAAGCCGGAGATTTTTTAAACTCCGGCTTTCATTATTTCAACAAAAAAGCGGGCCTAAACCCGCTTTTATCCAATTTGTTTTATCTTTTTATAACCCTGCTGCTTTTGCTCCCATATCAAGGATCTCATATGCCTGTTTTAAGGCTTTTTTCACATTTTCATCTGCCGGATCGATAGCATAAGCTTTTTCGAGCAATGGCAATGATTTATTGAATTCGGCCTTTACTTTTTCCATTTCGGCGGTATATTTATCAGGATCAGAAGTTGCAAGAGGTGTAATATCAGCTTGCATTTTTGCGGCCCCGTTAAAAATATCCAAACCAGCTACCAGGTAATTCTGGAACAATAATTCATTGAACTTGGTTTTGTATTTCTGACAATTTTGAAGGCCATCTTCACAGAGGGTAACCATTTCATCAGTCCGGTCAAGTTTTTTTAGAGCATTGGCTTTGTATAACTGCGCTTTGCATGATTTATATTCAAGCTCCATTGATCGGGTGAAATAAGTCACTGCCTTTTCGTAATCCTCAACCTTAATTGCACAAATGGCTGCATTGTAATAAAGGGTTGTATCAATTTTACCATCAGCTTCATATAGCTGAATTGATTTTTCAAAAGAAGTAAGACCTTTTTGGTAATCTTTGGCTTTATAGGCATCGGCGGCTTCAATTTTATAATCTTTGGCCGATTTATCCTGGGCATTAAGCGTACTAATTCCTAAAACTAAAATAACTGCGAATAACAAACTTTTCATTTTAAAATCATTTTATATTTTTCATCTTGTATTTTTGAAAACGCGGCAAATGTATAAAAAATATGCAAGAACCGCCATATGAGATCGTATCCGTTCTTAAAACCATGTTTTTTGCAAAATATTTTATCATCCTAAATTCAATCATCACTAAAATATCATAAACCAGAATTCAGTTACTTTTGCAAAAACACTTAGATTTGAAAGAACATTTTGCATTTATACTGAATTTTATAACAGTTGTTTGTTTATCTGGTTCGATTTCTGCCCAGAATTATCCAATTGATCAACTGATTTATAACAAGATATCCACCGAAACGCCATTATCCTCAGCCGATTCCATCGCTTTATCGAAATTACCCCTGCTTAAAGTATCGGGCGAAATGTTAAAAAATCAATTACCCTACGCTGTTGATAATTCGGACCAACCCTACTTCAGGCCTTTTTACAGGCAAATATCCGTTGAATGCGGTCAGTACTCAGGCATCGCATTTAATTTTTGTTACGAAATAAACCGACTTCGCGAGCTTCCGGCAGACCAGCCCGAAAATCAGTATCCGGCCCATTATACTTTTAATTTTATGAATGGTGGATTTGGCTGGCATGGGGTTTCGTATCAGCATAGCTGGGAAATAGTTAAAGCCAATGGACAAATGAATGTAGTTGATTATGGGGTCGACACAGGCTATAATTCGAGGGTTTGGATCAGTGGTTATGATAAGTATTATCATGGCATGTTTAATAAAATTGATGAAACATATCAAATTCAGGTTGGAACACCCGAAGGATTGCTAACTTTAAAAAACTGGCTTCAGAATCACCTTGAAGGTGATGATGTTGGTGGTATCGCCAGCTTTTATTCATCCAGTCCGTGGACCGCAACCACACTTCCGCAGGGCACCCCCGAAGGCGGAAAGCATGTAGTAGCCTACTTTAGCCCAAACGTTGGACATGCCAATACCATCGTGGGTTATAACGATTCCATACGCTATGATTACAATCAGGACGGACAATACACCAACGACCTGGATATCAACGGGGATGATGTAATAGATATGCGTGATTGGGAAATTGGTGGCCTCCTTTTCATGGATAGTTATATTGATGGTGTAAACTGGGCCGACAGCGGATTTTGTTATATGATGTATAAAACCCTGGCTGAAACCCCCGAAGGAGGAGGAATTTGGAATCATACTGTTCATGTTGTAAAACCAAAAGCCGACTATGAACCCATGCTTACCATGAAATTTAACATTCGATATAATTGCAGGGAGAGAATAAAAATTTCAACAGGTGTAGCGCAGGATGTTAATGCCACCTACCCTGAACATATTCTTAATTTCCCGATTTTTGATTACCAGGGTGCCTGTATGAATATGCAGGGAGGCAGCACCGCTGATTCAGCATACCTGGAAGCCGGTTTGGATGTAACTCCGCTTTTATCTTTCATTGAGCCCGGTCAGCCTGCAAAATATTTTTTCATGATCAATGAAATTGACCCCGAAGGCTGGGGATACGGCTCACTTGAGGAGTTTACACTGATTGATTATACCAATGACGCCATTAGCTATAGCGACACAGAATTGCCAAAATCCATTTCAGACAACGGTCTGACAATGTCCAGTGTAATTGCTTCGGTGGATTTTAGCAAGCCCCTGATTTCTCCAACGGCCCTGCCCCTCGCCCAAACTGAAGAATTATATGAACAGCAATTGACCTGCGAGGGAGGCAAGGCACCTTATGATTGGAAGCTTTTGTATAAATATTCCCAGGGAAATAATACCATCTCTCTTCCACCTGTATCGGGAACAGCATTGATTTTTGATGATACAACCAATACTAAACAAGTGGCTCAATTAGGCTTTGAATTTCCTTTTTATGGTGAAAAACACTCTCAAATTTATGTTCACACAGATGGCTTTGTTATGTTTGATGACCAGCAGTATCCATGGCCATATCTGTATGATGAGGAATTGATGATTGAAAAAACCAAAATAGTCGCACCATTCTTAACCAGGTATCTTTATATCGATGAAAATGCGGGAAATGGTGTTTGGGTTGACAACCAGGAACATGTAACTACTATTAGGTGGAAAATGAGTTCCGAGGTCCTCGATTCAAAAAACATTGAATTTGAATTAAACTTATTCGAAAGTGGTGATATATTATTTACCTACGGAGAAGAAGAAATATTTGTTGGCCACAATTGGGGAGCAGGATTTAGCCTTGGAGATGAACACAACTTTACTATAGCCGATATATCAGGTCAGAAAAAACTACCGGTTAATACTGCCATTTTCTTTGCTTATCCGGAATTTGTTGAAGAGTTGACACTTTCCCAAGATGGGCTTCTGTCAGGCACACCACTTAAAAATTATTATCAAATGCCGGTTGATATTATTGTTAAAGATGACAATAATATGACTGCTGAAAAACAGTTCCTATTCACAAGTTGGTATGCAGGCACCGATGAACTTGAAGAAATCAATTCTTTTTCGGTATGGCCAAATCCGGCAAATGAGAAGATACAGATCAGTATCCAAAACCCTGAATCAGGTTGGATAAAAGTAAATTTGATGGATATGCAGGGTAAAACCGTCCAAACCAAAGAATTTACTTTGTATACAAAAGCTAAAGCAAATTTTGAAATACAGTTGGATAAATCAATTTCGGATGGTGTTTATTTTATGCAAATTCAAAGTGAAAAAAATGTTTTCAATAAAAAGATCATCGTGAGCAGATAAATTATGTCAACAACCCTTTTTTACAGCGAATCAGTCATCAACAGCGATTTCTTCGAATTGGACCAGGAAGAGTCCAAACATTGCAAAAGGGTGCTGCGCATGAAACCGGGCGACAAACTCACACTGACAGATGGATTAGGAACTTTTTACGAGGCGGAAATTTCAAACCCCGATCCGAAAAAATGCACACTGCAAATAATATCTCGACAGGAAGTTGAAAAATCGGGGCAGGCAAAAGTGCATATGGTTGTTGCACCCACAAAAAACATCAGTCGGTTTGAATGGTTCCTCGAAAAAGCAACCGAAATCGGGGTGGATGAGATCACTCCGCTTATTTGCACCAATTCGGAACGGACGGTAGTTAAAACCGACCGGTTAAATAAGGTGGTAATTGCTGCTATGAAACAATCCAAACAAGCCTGGAAGCCCGTTTTACATGAGCCCGAAAAAATGGAAAAATTCATCCGGAATCAATTTTCAGCCCAGAAATTCATCCCCTGGGTAAGTGATTCGCCCATTGCTTTGCTTTCAAAAGCTTATTCCAAAAAACAGGATTGCGTGATTTTGATAGGCCCTGAGGGCGATTTCACACCTGGGGAATTAGCCTCAGCAGGTGATGCCGGTTTTGTCCCGGTGAGCCTTGGGCCAAACCGTTTAAGGACTGAAACAGCGGCCATTGTAGCCTGTCATACCATTCATTTGATCAATCAAATTTGAAACAAAAAATGAAATTTTTAAAACTCGGTATAATATTATTTGCGTTGGTTTGCATTTCAAATTTCAGCTTGGCGCAAACTTCCGTTAAAATAGCATTATTAAAATATTCAGGAGGTGGCGACTGGTATGCAAATCCTACATCATTGCCCAACCTGATCACTTTTTGCAACGACAATCTTGGAACAGATATTGACCCTGAACCTGCAACTGTGGAGGTAGGCAGCCCTGAAATTTTCAATTATCCTTACGTGCATTTAACCGGTCATGGAAATGTTGTTTTTACAAATCAGGACGTTGATAACCTTCGCAAATACCTGACCGGTGGGGGCTTTTTGCACATCTCTGATAATTATGGAATTGATGAGTATATCCGTCGTGAAATGAAACGTGTATTTCCTGAACTGGATTTTGTGGAATTACCTTTTGACCATCCCATATTCCATCAGAAATATGACTTTAACCAGGGCCTTCCAAAAATTCATGAGCATGATGGCAAGGCGCCCCAGGGATTTGGCTTGATTTACGAAGGACAACTGGTATGCTTTTACGATTACGAATGTGATCTGGGCGACGGATGGGAAGATCAGGCCGTGCACAACGACTCACAGGCAACCCGCCAAAAAGCACTTGAAATGGGAGCCAATATCATTCAATATATTTTTACCCAATAAAAATTTTAAAAGTATGAGAATAGGATTTATCGGGCTGGGGATCATGGGTAGCCGAATGGCAAAAAACCTGATCAAAGCCGGCTATCCGCTAAATGTTTATAACCGAACCAAATTAAAAGCCGAAAAGCTTGAAGGCGCTCATCTTCACATCATGGAATCACCTGCACAAGTTGCGGCCGAATCGGATGTGATCATTACCATGCTATCAACCCCTGAAGTGGTTCAGGAGGTGGCTCTTGGAGAAGATGGTCTGGTTAACGGCATGTCGAAAGGCAAGGTGTGGATCGATTGCTCCACAGTAAACCCGTCATTCTCGGTTCAAATGGCTGAACTGGCCGAGCAACTTGGATTTAATTTCCTGGATGCCCCGGTTGCAGGTTCGTTGGCTCCAGCCGAAAACCGGGAATTGGTTTTTCTGGTTGGAGGCAAAAAGACCATTGTAAAATATGTTATGCCCCTGTTTAAAATAATGGGTAAAAAAACCATCCACGTGGGTGATGCCGGTCAGGGCTCTGCGCTGAAATTGGTGAATAACCTGGTGATGGGGCTCTCTTTTTATGCCTTCACCGAAGGATTGGTTTTAGGCGAATCCCTGGGAATTGATAAAAATCAAATATTTGACCTGATGGAAGGATCGCCCGTGGCGGCTCAAATGATCATGCTGAAAAAGAATAAATTATTAAACGGAGAATTTTCTCCCGAATTTCCGCTGCAATGGCTGCAGAAAGATCTGCATCTTGCCGCTCAAACGGCGTACGAGCAGGGAGCCACACTACCGGGCACCAATAACGTTAAGGAGATCTTTGCCCTGGCAAAACAAGCCGGACTGGCAGAAAAAGATTTTTCGGCGATTTACCAGTTTCTTTCAAAAAAAGCTTAATAAATGAATCCTTCCCTGTTTACAAACAAAAAACCAATCATTGGCTGTGTCCATCTGCTGCCGCTGCCTGGCGCACCAGGGTATGAGGGTAGTCTGAACAAGGTAATCGACACTGCCCTTGCCGAAACCGAAATTTTTAAAAAACACAAACTGGATGGCCTGATCATCGAAAACTTCAGGGATGTGCCTTTTTATCCGGGGCAACTACCTCCTGAAACAATAGCCTCTATGACTGCTGTTGCACAAAAGGTGGTTGAACTTTTTGGCGGGATTGTCGGGATAAATGCCCTGCGAAATGATGCAGCCTCTGCCCTGGCAATTGCACTTTCATCAGGAGCTAAGTTTATCCGCGTGAATGTGCATACCGGTGCGGCCGTAACCGATCAGGGAGTGATTGAAGGAAAAGCCCACGAAACACTGCGATTAAGGCAAAGACTGCAGACTGATATCAAAATATTTGCTGACGTTCATGTAAAACATGCGGCTCCCCTCGGTAATCGCGGAATTGAGTTGGAAGCAGCAGATGCGCTTCATCGGGGAATGGCTGATGCGCTCATCGTTTCGGGAAGCGGAACAGGGGCAGCAACTGCCTTTTCTGATCTTGGAAAAGTTAAACATTATGTGAAAGCACCTGTTTTTATTGGCAGTGGAACCACTCATGAAAACCTGGCTGAATTGATGAAGCTGGCTGATGGATTTATTGTGGGGAGTTATTTTAAAAAGGATGGAAAAGCCCTAAACCTGGTGGAAGAAGAACGTGTACGCGATTTTATGGATCACTATCATAAACTAAAGGAAAACTATGAGTAACCGATTTGAAGCAAGATACCAAAATGGCGAACTGCCCTGGGATATTAAAAGACCCGACTTTAACCTGATTGAAACCATCGAAAACTTTCAAATAAAACCCGGAAAAGCGATTGACATCGGCTGTGGAACCGGTGATAATGTTTTCTGGCTTTTTCAAAACGGATTTGATGCTGCCGGCATGGATTATTCCAAAACGGCCATAAGCAGGGCAAAGCAGAAAGCGGCTACAATAAATATCAATCCTGAGTTTTATGTTTCGGATATTCTACAAATGGAAATTCCCGGAGGGTCTTATGATTTTGTGTTTGACCGGGGATGCTTTCACACTTTCGACGAAGATCGTGAGCGGAGCACCTTTGCCAAAAGGGTTCATGAAGCATTAAACGAAGACGGGAACTGGCTTTCGTTGATCGGCTCAGTAGATGACGGACGCCTGATGATGGGCCCGCCAAAACGAACAGCACAGCAGATTGTAACTGCCGTAGAGCCTTACTTCGAAATATTAATGTTCAAACAAAGCCGCTTCGAATCCGACGATGAAGTGCCTTCGAAAATATGGGTTTGTTTGATGAGGAAACGGGCAAAATAGAATAAAAGCGCTGTTACGAAGAGGTTCGCTGAGAAGGCGCAGATGTTCGCAGAGATTACAGTCGCTAAAATAATATGTTAATGATTAAATTTTAATTTAAATCATCTATTTCACATCTCCTTAATCCTAATATTCCTGAACCACACTTCATCACCGTGATACTGAAGTCCGATATATCCTTCCTCGGCCGTATACAGGAAATCTTTATAATCTATGATCTTGCTGTTGAGCACCAACACACAAAATCAAGATTCAACAATTAATGGAGTATTACTTTTTCTGAAAATACCTGATGACCATTTATAACCCGAATAAAATAAATTCCTTTCGGCAATTCATACAAATCAATTGATTCGGGCTGTTTAGCACAAAAAGCTAACTCACCGGTCTGACTGTATATCTCAACCTCATTAACATCTTCCAGATTTATCTGAATAATCCCATTAGTTGGGTTGGGTGAAATTATAGTTTCTGGTTTCGGATTTTTATAGGTATCAATTCCAATTAATAATCCCACGCAATAAACAGTTTCAGTGTATCCCGACTCTTCAAGAGTTGAATTATAAACTGCCGTTACATGCGCATGAAAGCTCATTCCTCCCTGATAAACCACAAAATCCTCCTCACAATTGCTGGCTCCCGCAGTATGGTAGAGCGACAAGTCAGTAGTAAAACAATAGAGATCATTTTCACGGTATACATTGTACCCAATTAATGTATCCTCTGAAGGCTCCGGTTCATCCCAGGAGAGAATAAAATAATTATTAGGCATAATATACCAATGCTCCCAATCAAGGTTATTAACAGGATTTAACTGTCCAAAACTATTCATCGCCAGCAAAACTGCCGCAATAAAAATTACAATAAAGTTTTTCATAGCTTCAAATTTTTAAAATTATTATTTGTTTTACATCTCTTTGATCTTAATATTCCTGAACCACACATCATCGCCGTGATCCTGAAGTCCGATATAACCTTCCTCGGCAGTATTCAGGAAATCTTCGTAATCTTTGAATTTGCTGTTGAGTACCATGTTTTTCCAGTCGTCGGTCCAGAGGTGGTATTCAAGCACCTGCTCACCATTCATGAAATGAACGACAGTTCCATTATATACAAGAATTTTTACCTGATTCCATTCGCCGGCAGGATGAACGGCTTCCATTTTGCCAGGGATCAGATCGTATAGAGAACCAGCGGCACGGTTGCCATTCACACCCAATTTGGCATCGGGGTGGCGTTCATTGTCGAGTATCTGCATTTCCGGTGATGATTTCCAGATGGGCTGATCCGGTTTTTCCTGAGCCAAATAAAAAATACCACTGTTACCGCCTTCACCTACTTTCCACTCCAGAGACAATTCAAAGTTCTTGTATTTTTTGTCGGTGATGATATCACCTCCGCCGCCACCGGCTTCGCCTTTACCGGAGCCCATTACGTGGAGGGTGCCATCCACCACTTCCCAGCCTTTTTCCGGGAATGACTCCTGGTTGTAACCACGCCAGCCGTTGGTGGTTGTTCCGTCGAACAACAAAACCCAACCATCTTCTTTTTCTGCCTGTGTGAGGGTATTGGGAGCAGCAGGTTGTTCTGCTTTTTCAGTTTTGGTTTCTTCTGTGGCTTCCTCTTCCTGTTGTTGTCCCTTTGGAGCACAGGAAACAATTAAAAATGATAGAATGATCCCGACTGATATTATTCCAAGTTTTTTCATAAATATTAATAAATTATTTGTTGTTTGTTTTTATCAATTTAACCGCTAAGACTCGCAAAGAAGGTGCAAAGTTCGCAAAGGAATTAAAGTGTATTCAGTATTGCATTTTTCCTGGTAGGCCGACTCAAGCAACCCTGGCCCCAGTGCCCTGTGCACTTCAATGGCAGCCCCAATGATCTTTCCTGATATTTCGTTTTCAATTGAATGCATTATTTTTTTTAACAACTTCCTCTGCGAACCTCCGCGTCTTCTCTGCGAAACTCTGCGTAGTTTCTTTACCTTCTACAATTCCCATCCATCCCGATAAGTATGTTTGATATACTCTTCGGCAGCCGGTTTGGCTTTTATGGTAGCATATTGTGTATCAAAGTGCGGATGTCCCTGGATCACGCTGAATTTATCCGTAGTCACCACCCTGATCTCATCCTCATCCGTTATATTGGTGATCTGCATATTTTCACCATCCCATTCCAGTTTGCGTTTCAAATCCTGAAGGCGAACCGCAAGGTTGCCCATCACTACCATCTCATTCAAAGGTCCTGAATAATTGAAGTTGGAACTGGTTTCAATCCTGTTAAACGGATCTTCCTTACAAGCCCTGATCCAGTCGGCTTCATGACCGCCCTCCATCGCATTGGCTATTCTTGGAATTCTGGGTTCGGGACGAACATAATCGTTATTAAGTTCTTCTGGCAAAAGGATCGGGTTGCGGCCATAACAACCGGTCATTAATTTACCTTTGGTTCCGACAAACAACACACCGCCGCTGCCATCACCCATGATCTGTCCGTCTTTCAATTCTTCGGGGCGGGGAGGCAATAAACCACCATCGTACCAGGTGAGTTTAACCGGTGGAAGTTTGATTTTACCTACTGATCCCCGATCCGGGAATTCGTAATGAACAATCTCCGCGTGTGGAGCACTTTCGGTATTAACCTGCGTGGAGCTTCCGTAAATGTAGGATGGGTGGCCCAGTTTAAGCGCCCAGAAAGCCGGGTCGACTATATGACAGGCCATATCGCCCAGTGCACCGGTTCCGAAATCCCACCATGCACGCCAGTTCCAGGGCGTATATGAGGGATGATAAGGCCGGTAAGTGGCAGGGCCGATAAACAAATCCCAATCGAGGGTACTGGGAATATCAAAAGATTCGGTTGGGCGCTCCAGTCCTTGCGGCCATATGGGGCGGTTGGTCCAGGCATGTACTTCGGTGATCTCACCTATCGCGCCATCCCAGATCCACTCGCAGGTCTGACGAATGCCGTCGCCTGAATTTCCCTGGTTGCCCATTTGGGTGGCGACTTTGGTTTCATTGGCCAGTTTACGCAGCATCCTCGACTCATAAACCGTGTGTGTTAAAGGTTTTTGTGTGTAAACATGCTTGCCCATACGCATTGCAGCGGCTGTGATCAATGCATGTGTATGATCAGGGGTGGCCACGATCACGGCATCGATCTTATCACCCATTTCATCAAACATCTTACGGTAGTCCTTGTATTTTTTGGCATCGGGGTATTTATTGAACAGTTTGGACGCGTAATCCCAATCCACATCGCAGAGGGCTACAATGTTTTCACTGGCGCAATTATTTACATTGGTACCGCCTACGCCGCCTACGCCGATCCCGGCAATGTTGAGCTTATCGCTGGGCATGCGATATCCCAGTCCGCTCACCACATAACTAGGCAAAATGGTAAACCCAGCGGCTGCTGTAGCCACATTGCCAATGAATTTCCTCCTGCTGATGCTGTTCTTTTTTTCGTTGTTGTTTTTATTCATACTATCTGTCTTTTATATTGATCTAATAAAATATTCCTCATTTAACACTCCAGTACCTTCCCCAACCTGCTACTCTCAAATGCCATTTCAATAATCCGTATCACTTTGGCGGCTTCTTTCGGTTTTATGGCTTGCTCATGAGCATTTAAAAGGGTGTTATACACATTGTTGTAAAAATCCATATAGTTTCCTGGTTCGGTTTCCACACGGCCATCAAAGTTGAGATCATCGTAATCGATGGTTACCAGTCCCCATTTATCAGCTGTTTCTTCACCCCAGCCTTCGCCGCCGGGCATTTTACCTTTCCGGAGGGCTGCTTCCTGCGGGTCGATTCCGTATTTAATGTAAGAACCACGAACGCCATGAATGATATATCGCGGTCCCGGGTCCTGTACCAGCATTCCGGCGGTTAACACCACCGTCAGATTTTTGTATGTCATGGTGATGTTGAAATAATCATCGACAATACTCCCTTCCCGCTGGGATTGAATATCGGCCTGAATGGTGATTGGCTCACCAAATAAAACCAGCGCCTGATCGATCAAATGCGGTCCGAGATCGAAAAGTATACCGCTACCGGGCAAGTCTTCATCGCGCCAGGCTGCATGTTTGCGTTCGGGGGCATAGCGGTCGAAATGCGCTTCATAATATTGAATATCGCCCAGCACACCGCTTTTGAATATTTTTTGAATGGTAAGGAAATCGCCGTCCCAGCGCCGGTTTTGGTAAACAAACAGCTTGATTTTCTTTTTACCGGCCAGCTTGATCAATTCTTCAGCTTCTTTATACGAGTTGGTGAACGGCTTTTCGATGATCACATGTTTGCCGGCTTCAATACACTTTTGCACCATCTCGAAGTGGTAAATATTGGGTGCGGTGATGGCCACGAGTTCTATTTCATCGTCGGCCAGAATATCGTCCAATCCGCGGACAATCGTAGCATCGGGATAAAGTTTGGCGGAATCATCGCGATGGCGCTCCACGATCTTTCGCAGATGAAAGCCGGGATGGGTATGGATAAAAGGCGCATGGAATGCCTTACCCGAAAGGCCGAAACCGACCAGGCCCGTATTGATTATTTTTTTCATATAAAACATTTAAAGGGATTTGAGGTATTGGTAACTTTTAGTGATGCTCTTAACGGGGTCTATCTTAAAGGATTCCTGCTCCACAAAAACGGCTTCCAGTCCGGCCGTTTTGGCCATATCAAAATAGGCTGGGAAATCAAGCTTTCCTGAACCGATCTCAGTGCTCTCCTGCGATTCATCTTCCACCATATCCTTCACATGCCATAGCTTAAATTGTCCGGGGTAACTGTTAAAATAGTCAAGTGGATCGTAACCTCCGTAAACCATCCAATAGGTATCCACCTGCATAAAAACAAGTTCGGGATCGGTGTTTTCAAGTAATACATTATAAGGCACTTCGCCATTCATCTTTACAAATTCAAAACCATGGTTATGATAACCGAAGGAAATTCCGGCCAATTTGCATACCTCCCCAATTTTATTAAAGTCTTCGGCAGCTCGTTTATATCCATCCATATCTTTCCGGTAATCCGACCCCAGGGATGGCAACACCAGGTAACGCATACCTGCCCTGATTGAGTCTTCGGCAACCTTTGCAGCATTTTCAATCGTTACGCCTGAGTGGGTACTCAATGGGATCAACCCGGTATCTTCCACCAACTTTTTAAATTCGTTGGGTTCATATCCGTAAAACTTCCCATCGCCATAACCGGCAGCTTCGATGGTGTTGTAGCCAATTTCCGCAAGGATTTTCAAAGTTCCCGGAAGATCGTTGGAAACCATATCACGAATGGTATACAATTGAATACCGATGGGATAATGCAGATCGGCGGCGAACAACGATTTGGGGATCAGTGTTGTGGCAAGGCCGGCAATGGCGGTTGATTTGATGAATTTGCGTCGGGTGATCATGGTAATTTATTTCGCGTAAACCAAAAATAAGCAATTTAAGTCGGGGTTTGCAAAAGAAATGTTATAAAATTCACAAATTGGTGATGGACAGGGGAGCAAAGGGAGTAAAAGTGGTTATATGCTATGTCGTCCCTACAGGAATAGAAATATGTGACCCCTGCGGGGTTGCAATAGGTCAGTTCATTGTTTTATCCAGATATTCTTTTAAGACAAATTTACTCACGTATAAATCGAACTTATCCAGGTTAATGAAATTTTAGTCCAAGCTCCGGAGGAGCGATATATTTATAATTCCAAATAACATCACTCGGGAAGTCCCGTAGGGACGACATTTTATAAAAAACACTGAATGCTATCTAACCTAAAATTTCATAAGCAACCCATAACTAAACGATCATCTGTTTATCCTCGTCCCAATAAACCTTGCGGCCTTCACGATAGGCAATAGTTCCCATATGTGCCGTCATGGCTTCTTCAAACCCTCGATCGACATTGCAGCTCGGCTCTCCTCCCCCGCGGATGCAATCGAGCCAGTCCTTGATGTGCAGATGGGAAGTATCCACCCGTTTTCCACCACGATAGGTATAAAGCAAACCCCTTCCGGCAAAATACTGCTCTGTTGCCGAAGTGATGGCATCCACCTGTTTCATGCCGGGCGTGAAGGAATAGAGCGGTAATTTGGGATCGATCAGGCCCTCATCCAGCTTTTCACGGTATTTGGTGGAACCGGAATCGACGTAAATTTTCAGATCGCCACCCACCTCCATATAAGCATCATGACCCATGATGACCCGCCCGCGTGATTTATTACTGGCCAGCGAGGCGCTGTACATCAGCGTTAGATCCTGATCAGGATATTCAAAGGTTTGTTGCAAAACATCCGGTACGGTACGGCCATCTTTGTAAAAATAAATACCACCCGAAGAAACTGCTGATCTTGGGATCCCCAAGTCCAGGATCTGGTTCATGGCATCGTACTCATGGGTAAACAAATCGCCTGATAAACCGGTGGAATAATCCCACCAGCAGCGCCAGCGAAAAAAGCGTTCCAGGCTGAAGGGATGCCAGGGCGCCGGGCCGATGAATTGTTCCCAGTCGATGTTGTTTGTGCCTGCTCCCTCTTCAATATTATACACCCAGGCGCCATTCGGACTGTTGCGATTGGTGGTAACCTCCACAAGGTTCACTTTACCGAGGATATCCTTTTTGATCGCTTCTTTGGCTTTATAATAGGCTTCGGTTTGCCTGAGCTGATGCCCCAATTGGAATACGATATTGTTCTCCCTTACGGCCTTCCGGACTTCATAGGTTTCAGGGACAGTCCAGGTCATGGGCTTTTCGCAATATACGTGTTTACCGGTCCTTGCCGCTTCGATGGTGATGGTGCCATGCCAGTGGTCGGGCGTGGCGATGATCACTGCATCAATATCATCGGCAGCCAGCAAATCCTTGTAATTTTTATATCGCCGGGGTTGATCAGCCATTTCACCATCAGAACCCAATCGTTTTACATTGGCACATACCTGCAAACCTCTTTCAGCATTTTTATCGTAAATATCGCAAAGTCCGTTCACCACAACGTTCAGATCTTCCTGTTCCAGAAATTCCTGGTAACGCTTATCGGTGCTGTTTTTGGCAGTAGCTTCCAGGTAATCATCGATGATCTCAGGGCGCAAAAAACCGGCTGCTTTCAGCAAAGACCTTCCCCGGCCGCCGGTGCCGATGATCCCCAACCGGATCTGTTTATCCTTGCTAACCACACGGTTTAAAACCGGATTTTCCGTATCAATACGCACTTCTTCCTGAATGGCCTGCTTGAGTAAATGGTCGTAACGGTTTTTCTGATACCAGCTATACGCAAAAGCGCCAACAACAGGCACGGTAGCCAGTCCTTTAATGATATCGCGTCTTGTTATTTTTTTTGAATTTTCTTCCATTACTTTGATTTTTTCAAATTGGTGATCAACCGGCAAAGTCCGATCCTTTGAGAAGTTGGAAAATAAAACAGCACCAGCATGGCTACAAGTTCAATGAGTACCTTATTCACGATCAGATAACTTCCTTCGGTGGGCAGTCCGTACTTGAGCCCAACGAATGGCGGATGCGATAAATAATAAAGCGCCAGAAGGGCTACTCCCCCAAGCAGTGCCGGTTTTTCAAGCACACCTAAAATTAACACAAGGCCGATCAAAATGAGCGCCCACACATTGATAAAATCTACTGCCGCCAATAGGGTTTCGGAACCGGCCATCCTGTAAAATAATCCCTTAAATAAACCTTCAGAGTCGAGCAGGTAACCTACAGCCGACCAGTTTGGATTGGTAAGTTTCACAAGGCCTTCATACAAAAAGTGCCAGCCAATTAACACACGCAACGCTGCCAGCCAAAACACCTGCATTTTAGATAAATCCGAATTGATAATTTTATTCATATGCTTTACCAAAAATTAATTATCCCCTTTTAATTCTTTTATAAAAATATCTTTCCACCTCACTTTTACGCCTCCTCCATCATGAATCTGAAGTGCAATCACACCCTTTGCTTCACCAATTTTTTCGTCGAAAAGATCGGTCATTAATTCATCATTCAGCCAGGTCATAACCCGGTTACCCTGCACCTGTATCACCAATGTGTTCCATTCGCCTTCTTTCAGAATATTCTCCCTTTCGTCGGGAATTTGATTGAGCCATCCCCTGCCATACGATTCATAAATGGCCCCGGAATTATTTCCGGCGGGAGCTACTTCCACCTGCCAGCCACTGATTTTGGTTCCTTCAAGCTTTGAACGGAAAAATACACCGCTGTTGCCATTGCTCTCCTGCTTGAATTTCAGTCGCAAAATAAAATCTTTAAATTCCTGGTCTGTGGCCAGGTAGCCATAATCCTCACCTGAAGCACTTTCACAAACCAGTTCATGATCTTCAACGTACCATTTTTCATCACCATAAATCTTCCACCCATCGAGATCTTCCGTATTAAAAAGTGGATATCCCACATCGGTCAGATCACGCACTTTTATGTTTCTGAATTTGATGACACTTCCATGATCCTGCAGACCGATATGTCCGTTTCGCGCCAAACCATAATAGGGATAAGCATCCCATTTACCACTGTTTTTGCGTGCTTTCCAATCGTCGGTCCACAACTGATAATCCACAATCAAATCGCCATTCAGGTAATGTTGTACGCGGCCATTATGAACAATAATTCGGCTTGAGTTAAACTCACCCACTGGCTTGAGGCGTTTATCTGATGCATTGTGCATGGCATAGTTGGCACCTGTTTTTTGCCATTCTTCCAGTTTTTGCGGAAAACCGATATCGTCAATCAATTGGTATTCGGGCCCGGTGGCATAAGTGGTAGGATGGTCACCTTCGAGTACATGGAAAAATATGCCGCTGTTTCCGCCTTCTGAAATGGCCCAGTCGAGTGTTAGTTCAAAATCTTCATAAGTCTTCCGGGTAATGATATCACCCGATAAATCGCTTCCGGCACCCAACGAAACCAGATTACCATCCTGAATAACCCATCCCGGCCCGACAGAATCTTGTTTAAATCCCCGCCAGGCATCCAAACTTGAGCCATCAAAAAGTATGTCCCAATCGGAAAAACTGTTGTTATTTGATTCAGAACCATGCAACTCTTTTTCTTCCGGATTGTCTACTTTTTGAGACTTTTGCTGACAGGAAATCAAAAACAGAACGACTAAAGGCAAAAGTGTTAAAAATCTGTTCATCCTATTTTGTATTGAATTTGAAACACATTGTAGAAACTTTGATAAAAGTAACAATTGTTGAATTGAAAGTTCAAATGATGTTCAAAAAAGACAAATTTATAATAATTACAAATTATTATCTTTGATGCAGATTTAAATTAGTTTCAAACAATAAAAACATAAACATCAGTAAATTATGAAAGCAAAATTACTCTCAACACTCGTTTTCAGCATACTCATAGCAGGCTTCACACTGGGGCAAAGCCTGGTACTCACCTACGAAGGAACCATCCTCGAACCCAATGAAGAAGTAATGGCCGAAGGTGCTGTTTCAGGAGAAATCGTTGTAGAAATGGACGTAACCAATAATAGTAGCGGATCCATTGATGTGCTTTTACAAAGATATGAGGAAGATATGGTACCCGGTTCACAAAGCGCTATTTGCTGGGGCGGTTTATGCTATCCTCCCAATGTTAGTTTATCTCCATCAGCAACAACAATTGGTGCTGGCCAAACTGTATTGGCTGAATGTCAGCTTCACTATTATCCCAATGGAAATCCAGGTGTATCAACCATATCCTACACGCTTTTTGATGGTGCCAACGTGAATGATTCCGTTTTTGTAACCGTTCATTATGATGGATTGATGACCAGCATTGAGGTTAACTACGGCATTGAAACCAAGGCTTATCCCAACCCTGCCAACGATTTTGTAACACTCAAACTCGACAGCGAAGTTGAAGCAGGAACCATGGTTGAGCTTATCAGCAGCGTGGGTACAGTGGTTACCGAAATGGGAATATCAGGAAATGAAGCACGTATTGCAACAGCCGACCTGGCTGAGGGTATGTATTTCTACAGGATCGTAAATAATCAAACTGTCAATGCTTCAGGAAGGATTATTGTGCAACACTAATATTGTTTCAAAAATTAAAAAATAGGTCACTGATGGTGGCCTTTTTTTTTGCCCTGAAATTCACACTGATTGTTAATAAGCTGCCTGTACTTGGGTTTATCAAAAACAAGATGAAACACTTAATAACTTGTAAACTCATTGATATCATAAACATCCGGAGGTTAAAACCAACAATTAAAATGCTGCTTAATAAGTTTTGATTGTGTTTTTCAAACCGATATTCTATTTTCGCTAAACCTACATGACTGCCTATTTCTATATATTGAGCTGCTCCGACGGCACCTTTTATACCGAAGTTACACATGACCTTGTAAACCGCGTGGGCGAGCATATTGAGGGCTTGAACCCTTCAGCATATACGTATAGCAGGAGACCGGTAAAACTTGTTCATTATGAAACATTTGACACTATTGAACAGGCTTTAAAGCGATGGTCGGAGCTTGCAAGAACTACCAGGTGGAAAAAATCAGAAATGTTGAAAATAGGACTGGGAAAATAATTTCCTGCTTACCACTTCATCCATTTATTTCCCTAAAATGCATATTTTTATTGAATGAAAAGTAATCAAATCAGGATTGCGGTTTTGTTGGGTTCCATCTCGGTGATCGGTATCATCGCATTCCAGATTTATTGGGTGAATAAAACATTTAATCTTGCAGAGCAGCAGTTTAATCAAACCATTGAAATTGCCTTATACAATGTAGCTGAAAAAATGGCTGATTTTAACAAACATGAGCTTCCCAATGAAAACCCGGTACGACAAATATCGTCGAATTATTTCATCGTCGACATCAATGACATGATTGACGCCAGTATCCTCGATCACTACCTGAAAACCGAATTCGAATACCGAAATATCAGGATCGATTATGAGTATGCTATTTATGATTGCGAAACTGATAAAATGGTTTTCGGAAGTTACTATAATCCTTCGGAAGAAGCATCCACTCAAAACAACAGGGCTTTTCAAAAATATGATGAATTCACGTATTACTTTGGAATAATATTCCCATCCAAGACCTTGTATATCCTTAAAACCATGAATATCTGGATCATTTCAACCTTTGTATTGATTACGGCATTGGTATTTTTTGCTTATGCCATTTTTGTGATCCTCCGTCAGAAACGATTGTCGGAAATTCAGCGCGATTTTATCAATAATATGACCCATGAGTTTAAAACTCCCGTTTCAACCATCGCCATTTCAGCCAAGGTACTATCTGACCCATCCATAATTAACGATCCCGAAAGGCTCCACAACTACGCCGAAATCATTGAAACCCAAAACAAAAGGCTCGAACAGCAGATAGATAAGGTGCTGCAGGTTGCCCGTATTGAAACCAATAAGTTCAAACTCCACAAAGAGGCCATTGAAATTGATCCGCTTTTGATGGAAATTTCGCAGGCATTTGCTCGCCCGTTGAAAGAAAAAAATGGCAACATCAGTTTGGATTTAAACCTTGGCAGCAAAACCATCTTTGCCGACAGGCATCACATGATGAGCGTAATTTATAATTTGCTTGACAATGCGGTTAAATATTCGGGTAATGATGCTCAAATTATTATTAAAACAAGCCTGAAAGCTGAATCTGTGGAAATTTCTATTCAGGATAACGGGATAGGAATACCCAAACATTTGCACAAAAAGATTTTTGATAAGTTTTACCGCATTTCAAGTGGCGACATCCACAATGTAAAAGGGTTTGGGATAGGTTTGAACTATGTTAAAAATATCATCAATGAGCATAACTGGCAAATTAAATTGGTAAGCGAATCCGGAAGAGGCAGCACTTTTATAATAATTATTCCAAATTAATTACTACAAGTTAAACTGCAACCTTTTTTTTGTATCTTGGCAGTTCGAATCAAACCCGCTAACCATTATGGTTAACCCAAAGAATTTATTTCCATCTGCGTTCAATAATTCATTGAAAAAATTCACCAAATTATCTGATTATGGGAAAAACACAACGAAAAAAGGTTACAGAAGAGCAGGCATTTGAAAATCCTGCCAGCGATTTTTATGTAGTAGGAATTGGTGCTTCTGCCGGTGGCCTGGATGCCATTCAGCGTTTTTTTGATTATATTCCTGCCAATACGAATATGGCTTTTTGTGTCATTCAGCATTTGTCGCCCAATTTTAAAAGCCTTATGAACGAGTTATTGCGCAGGCACTCCCAAATACAAATCAAGGTTGCTGAGGATGGAGAAATCCTGAAACCGAACCACATCTACCTTAACAATAAAGATAGCAATCTCATTGTGCAAGATGGGAAGCTGACCTATGTTCCCAAATCGGATAAGAGCATTTTAAATTTTCCGATAGACCTGTTTTTTCATAGCCTTGCCAACGAATACCTGAACATGTCGATCGGGGTGATTTTATCAGGTACCGGAACAGATGGCTCGAGAGGTATACAATCCATTCGTCATGCCGGAGGTACCGTAATGGTTCAGCACCCCGACTCAGCACAGTTCAATGGCATGCCAAATGCGGCGCTTGGTACCAATCACGTTGAATACGTGGGCATACCAGAGGAACTGGCCATAGAGGTTACAAAATTCCCAAACAAAGTATCATTTCTGTCTGACGTAGGCCAAAAAGGTAGCAAGTCGCCTTCGGAAATTTTCTTTTCGCAAATCTTAGATCAATTACATACTTTTTCAGGAATTGACTTTAAAAAATACAAATACGGCACCTTGATAAGGCGCCTCGAAAAGCGGCTTAATTTTACCAATCACAAGCAATTATCTGATTATCTTGCTTACCTGAAACAAAGCCAGGAAGAAAAAGAGATTCTGCAAAAAGATTTCCTGATCGGAGTTACTAATTTTTTCAGAGATAAGGAGGCATTTGAATATATAAAAACCAAAATATTATCCCAGATTTTTGAAAAGGTTAAAACGAACGAGGTAATCCGGGTATGGGTGGCTGCTTGCTCTACCGGTGAGGAGGCTTATTCACTGGCAATATTAATGGAAGAATATATCAGGAACCATAACCTTAAATGCACCTATAAAATATTCGCCACAGATATTGATGGAGAAGCCATTGAATATGCCAGCCTTGGGGAGTACACCGTAAATATCATTGCGGATATTCAACCTGATTATCTGAACCGCTATTTCCTGAAAGTTGGAAATATATTTCGTGTAGATAAATCGATCAGGGAAAAGATCGTTTTTTCCAAACATAACATCCTGCGTGATCCCCCATTTATAAAAATGGATTTGATTTCGTGCAGGAATATGTTGATCTACATTAATAATCAATACCAGGAAAAAATACTTACAAGTTTCCAGTTTGCTTTAAACGTGGGTGGAATTTTATTCCTTGGCAACAGTGAAAACCTTGGCAAACTTGAAAATCAGTACATGGTGCTCAATAATAAATGGAAAATTTATAAATTGCAAAACAAGCTTACCGCCCATGCAGTGAGTTACCAGATGAATGAAAGGATCAAGGATCTTGGTATTAAAAAACCGACAGGTAATCTTTTCCATCAAAAATTTTTCGAAACTGAACCCAAAGAAAAAACTTATATCAATAACCTGCTAACCCAGTTTGTCCCTAACTGTATTTATATTAACGCTGAATACAGAGTATTGTACGTTCAGGGTGATGTTAGCAAATATCTTCGCATTAATAGCGGTATACCTAATCCCAACCTGCTTAATATGATCGATGAAAACCTATCAGCAATGGTAAAAAATGGGATTAGAAGATCGAAAGAAGAGAAAAAAGAGATCATTTTTAAGGATATCAAACTTAAAAAATCAGGGGAGCATGTAAATATCCGTTTCAAAACAGTAAAACTTTCACCCAATCACGATACCTTTTTAATTATATTTAGTGAAGATATTAAACCAGCGCCGGGCGCGATAGTATACGACCAATATGAGCTTGATGAGTTTTCGAAACAGCGTATCGAGGACCTTGAACGGGAATTAAGAACCAAAGAAATGACCCTTCACAATATCGTGGAGGAGCTTGAAACAAGTAATGAAGAGCTTCAAACTTCCAATGAAGAATTATTGTCGAGCAATGAAGAACTTCAAAGCACCAACGAAGAATTACAATCGGTAAATGAAGAGCTTTACACGGTAAATACCGAAATGCAGGCACGGAATAAAGAGCTTAGCGACCTCACCAATGATGTTGACAACCTGCTCAAAAGCACCAATATCGGAACCCTGTTTGTTGACCTGAGCCTCACCATTCGTAAATTCACACCTGCACTTAAATTACATTTTAACTTAAATGACGGGGATATTGGGCGCCCCATCAAAGCTTTTGCATCCAGATTTCCATCAGATAAACCTGACGATTTGGTTGACAAAATTACCAAAGTTATTGAAACCCTTGTTTCGCATGAAGAGGAGATTGTAGGTACGGAAGGCAGGTACTTCCTTCGGCGGATTACACCATTTATAACCTCCGCCAGGGTAATTGATGGAGCAGTAATTACATTGGTAGATATTAGCTCAACCAAAAATGTTGAGAACCAGCTTAGAATTCAAAAGGATTTACTTTCAAAGTTCATGGATGCAGCCACTGATTCCTTTGTTCTTTGGGATAAAAACCTGAATCTCGTTGATATAAACAAAACAGGTCTTGGCTTTTTCCCCAAAGGAGTGCTTAAATCGTCATTGATCGGAAAACATATTTCAGAAATTGACCCCACCGCCGAGATTACCGGAAGAATCAAGGATTATCAAAAAGTTATAAAAACGGGCCAACCGGTTATTAAATTTGATCAGGTAAATGATACCTTTGGCGGCAGACACCTTAACTTAAGAACCTTCAAAGTCGCTGATGGCATTGGAACAATCGCCTCAGATATTTCTGAAATTGTTTTAGCAAGTGAAAAAATTAAAACCAATGAGATTAAATACAGAAGTCTTTTTGAACGCTTGTCAAGTGGATTTGCTCTACATAAAGTAATTTATGACTCAGAGAACCAACCTGTTGATTACATTTTCCTGGAAGGGAATAAAAAATTTGAAATATATACTGACCTTAAGCTTTCAAATATAATAGGTAAAAGAGCAACTGAAGTATTTCCTGGAATTGCCAATATGAAACCTAACCTTATAAAAATTTATGGGGATGTTGCAAAAACAGGCAGGTCCAAAAAACTGGAATTTAAATTTGGCCCACTCCAGGATAAATGGTTCAAAGTAACTGTTTTCAGACCTATGGAAAATCATTTTGCCACTGTATTTGAAGATATCACCGATAAAAAAGCATATGCTGATAAAATTGAAGATGAGCGTAAAAAATTGATGAGTATTTTTAACGGACTTGAATCCTATATCTGTATTGCTGACCCCAAAACTTATGAAATATTGTTTGCAAATGATGAATTGAAAAAAAGATTCCCGAAAGTAATCACCGGCAGAAAATGTTACGAGGTTTATCGGAATCAGGATATCCCGTGCGAAATTTGCAATAACGAGAAAATATTTGGTCATAATTTGGGAAAAGTTTTTGAATTTGAAGAATACAATAAAAAAACCGGGAAATGGATGCATCGCCTAAATAAGGCTATTAAGTGGGGCGATAAATATGTGCGGTTCGAAATGTCGACCGATATAACAGATCGAAAGGTAGCAGAGCAATCCCTGGCCGAAAATGAAAACCGTTTTCGCTCATTTTTCGAAAGTACCCCGGTAGGAATGTACCAATGTGATTTAAATGGCAGCCTTATTTTCGGTAATAATGAATTGCAGAAAATACTGAACATAAAAACCGCTGAAAAAAATAAAACACCCATACTCCCCTTCGTAAAAGCCTTAAAAGCAAATGAGGAACGATGGTATAAACTGGAACAGGGTGAAGTTATTTCCGATTTTGAATACCTTTTTAATTCGGGTAAAAATGGGAATAAGAATTTAAATATATCAGTAGCCAGATCAAAAGATTGCCTAACCGGTATGATTTTGGACAACACAGATAAAAAACAAAACCAGGTTGAGATCATTAAAAAACAGGAAATATTAAACTTTGCTGAAGAGCTTGGAAACCTTGGATCCTGGGAATGGAACATCAATGATAATAAAGTTTATTTGTCGGATAATGCCTTTAATATTCTGGGCATTGATCCGAAACAATTTGATAACAGCATGAAGTCATTTATACAAATGATCCACCCTGCTGATCAGCAAATGTTTGATGAAATTATCCGTAAACTTGATATCGGTAACAACAGAAGTTTTTATGTATTTAGTTTCATCCGGCCAAACGACAGAATAGAAAAACAAATTTCGGGAACAAGTTTTCTTTCGCTGGACGAAAAACAAAAACCGGAAAAAGTAAACGGAATCATTTTCGATATTAGTGAAGAGCAAAAAACCAAGGATAACCTGGTAAAACTGAACAAAGAATTACTGCATACCAACGAAAAACTAAGCAGGACAAACAATGAATTAAGGCAGTTTGCCTACATCACCTCACACGACTTGAACGAACCTTTGAGAATGATCACGGGATTTATGGGCCTCATTACTAAAAACTATGCCGATAAACTGGATGATGAAGGCCGTGAATATATCAAATTTGCGGTGGATGGAGCAGAAAGAATGAAAAAACTGATCAAAGACCTGCTGCTCTACTCAAGGATCGACACACGTGCCTCGCAGCACATACATGTTAATTTAACTAAAGTGTTAGACGATATTTTAAGAAATCTGGATATAGCAATCAGCGAATCGGGTGCAATCATTAAAATTGGCAAACTCCCAATGGTTAACGCAGAACCTTCGCAAATGACTCAATTGTTCCAGAACATGGTGGCAAATGCAATAAAATTTAAAGGTAAAAAATCGCCTGAGATAAGCATCTCGGTTGTTGACAAAGATCCCTTTTGGGAGTTTGCAATTGAAGATAATGGCATTGGAATAAAAAGTGAATACTTTGATAAAATATTCGGCATTTTCGAAAGGCTGCATTCACGCGAAGAATACGAAGGCACAGGCATTGGGTTGGCCGTTTGTAAAAAAATAGTTGAACGACATAATGGGACCATCCATGTTGAATCAAAATTTGGACACGGAACCACTTTTTATTTTACAATACCAAAAAAACTTTAACAAATGTCAACTGAGAAACCATTAAACATACTACTTGTAGAGGACAATCCAGGAGACATCAGATTACTAAAGGAATTTTTCAAGGAATATCGCATTGAACATCAATTACAGGTAAAATTCGATGGTGACGAAGCCATTACCTACCTGTCGGAGATTAAATCAGATACAAATAGGCCAAACCTGATTTTTCTGGACATCAATCTACCTAAAAAAAGCGGGTTTGAAGTGCTTGATTATATCATCCTGGATGAGGATCTTTCTAAAATACCTGCTGTTTTCCTGTCATCTTCAAATGACCCTTATGATCGGAGTCAATCTATTAAACGGGGTGCAAAAGCTTATGTCGAAAAGCCGCTTGATTTGATGGAATTCTTTAATATTATTCATAATATTGAAAACTGTAAAATTAATATCACCTTTAAAACCTGATTTTAAGAAAAAGGATAATTTGAATAATTACTTTCCATTCCCCATTTGAATTGTTTTGTTTACCGTAATTTTTTACACCCAACCAAAACATTTACAACCATTTAAACCAAGATACATTTTAACCTGCCACTTGCAATCTATATGCAAAAAAATAAAGGTTGATGTAACAAAAGAAACCCTTCCACAGTAATAAAAGCATATCCGAGAAACCCCGAATTATGAGAGTCCTATTGCTTGAAGATAACCCAGGTGATGCCAGGTTAATTTCAAAATATCTTTTGGATAAAAATAAAGATATTGATCTTGTTGTAATACAGAATCTGACCGATGTAATAAATGCCACTAAAAACGGTTACGAGTTAATAATTACCGACCTTGGCCTGCCCGACTCTACAGGATTACAAACTGTAAAAACACTTAATGATATTTATCCAAATCTGCCCACCATTGTGTTAACCGGCCTCAATGATGAAGTAACGGGTTTGGAGGCTGTAAAAATGGGTGCCCAGGATTACCTGTTAAAAGATGAAATTACACCCGAATTATTATACAGGGTGATGAAATATGCCGTTGAACGTAAAAAAACCGAACAGCAGCTTAAAAGTTTGGCCGATACAAAAGATAAGTTTTTCTCAATTATTGCCCATGACCTTAAAAATCCATTCCTCGGAATCATCAGTTACATGGATTACTTTATTCAAAATTACAAGAAACAGTCACCAGAGGATATGCTCAGGATTTTTGAGGTGATGCTCGACAGCTCCAGAGGAACATTCAATATGCTCAAGAATTTGCTGAACTGGTCAAGGAGCCAAACCGGACATATCCAGCTCAAACCCAGAATGTGCAACCTGTCAGAAATAATCCGCGAGCAAATAAAAACACTTCAAAGTACGCTATACTCCAAAGAAATTGAAATCATAACCAATATTGCCCCGGATCATGAAGTTTATGTTGACTCGGAATCCTTCAGGGTGGTATCATTTAACTTACTTACAAATGCAATAAAATACTCTCACAGGAATAACTTCATTGAGGTAAGCAGCAAAACAGCCCACAACAAACTGCGGATTGACATAAAAGATCATGGTATTGGAATGGACAAATCACAAATTGATAACCTGTTTACCCTGGATTGTTATACTTCACGCATTGGTACTGCCAAAGAACGGGGAACCGGGCTGGGGCTTATCGTTTGCAAAGATTTCATAGAAATGAACAACGGAACCATTTCAGTAAATTCAAAAACAGGCAAAGGATCTACCTTCACCATAGAAGTACCAGTTACAGACCAATAATTTATAAGCACTCAAATTTTGAATGTATCTTTACATCGTAATAATTTGATGGCAAAAAGCTTATGCATTCAATTTTATATGTTGAGGATGATCCGGATCTTGCCTTTGTAACACGCGAAAATCTGCAGTTAAAAGGATACCAAATTACTTTATGTAAATCGGGTACTGAAGCGCTGAAGGTATTTAACAGCAGCCATTTCAAGCTCTGCATATTGGATGTAATGTTGCCACAAATGGATGGATTTACCCTCGCAAAAAAAATCCGTGAACAAAACGAACATATTCCGATCATTTTTTTAACTGCGCGCTCTATGATGGAAGACCGGGTAAAAGGATTCTCCATTGGCGGTGATGATTACCTGACCAAACCATTCAGCATTGAAGAATTGGTACTAAAAATTGAAGTTTTTTTGAAGCGAAATAAAGTTACAACAGATTCAAAATCAAGCAGGGGTATTTTCAAACTTGGGAATTACACATTTGATTATTTTAACATGAACCTGAGTATCGGAGATAAAGTTCAGAGACTTACTTCCCGCGAAGCCGAACTTTTAAATTTTTTGGTACAACATCCCAATGAAGTGATCAAAAAAGAGGAAATTCTGAAGGATGTGTGGGACAACGACAGTTATTTCAACAGCCGTAGCCTCGATGTTTTTATCAGCAAACTCAGGAAACACCTTTCCGCCGATCCGAAAGTTAAAATAAACAATATTCATGGCATCGGGTTTATACTCGTAATTGAACAATAATCTATAATTTTGGAGTAAATTTTTTACTTTCCAACCGAATAAAATTTAAACCATATGGGTCAGGAAGATCATAAATTAGCAGCCATCGTTTTTACCGATATTGTTGGGTACACCAAACAAATGGAAGAAAATGAGCTACGCACCATGCAGTTATTGCAACAGCAGCGTGAAATCATTTTCCCGCTTGTAAAATCTTTTGGGGGCGAAGTAATCAAGGAAATTGGTGATGGACTTATGATGATGTTCGGCAGTGCTGTAGAGGCGGTAAGATTTGCCATTGCTGCCCAAAACAGGCTAAAAGATGAGGAACTGACCATTAGGGCAGGTATCCATATTGGTGATGTGATCTTTAGGGATGGGGATGTATTTGGTTCGGCAGTTAATACCGCAGCTCGCATTGAACCGCTGGCTCCACCCAATGGCATCTGTATTTCGGAGGATGTGCACAGCCAATTGCAAAACAAATCTGATATTGAAACTATTCCGCTTGGGAAAAAGGAATTAAAAGGGGTAAAATCCGCTGTTGGTATTTACGAGGTTTATATTGATGGGATTACCCAACGAGAGCAACGCAACCTTGCTTTTATCATTAAAGACCTTTGGAAACGGGCCGTAATCCAAATTGTAATCGGATATCTTGCCAGCGCCTGGATCATCAGGCTGGCAGTGACCTCCATCGTCGACAGCTACCTTTTATCTCCCTACCTGGTTGATCTCACGTGGGTGATTTTAATTTCCTTGTTGCCCACCGTTTTCCTTTTTTCATACTATCATGGCAAACGCAAAACATCGCGATGGACCAGGGCGGAGCAAATCGGATTCCCGGCTAACCTGATTTTAACCGGTATCCTCTCATTCATACTTTTTCAGGGCAAAGATCTTGGTGCTGCCACCACTACCCTAACAGTTGAAAATGAATCCGGTGAAACCATCCAACGAACCATCTTAAAAAGCGAATTCCGTAAAAAACTGGTCGTATTCTTTTTTGATAATAAAACCGGGGACTCTACGCTTCAATGGTTGCAATATGGATTTCCAACGACCATCGTTTACGATATCAGTCAGGATTTGCTGGTTGATGCAACATCATCCCTGCAGTATCTCGACAAACTCAGGGATGCAGGATTTTCTGACGGGCTCAATTCGCCCTTGATGCTAAAAAAGGAAATCGCCGATTATTACCACCGGAATTATTTCACTACCGGCTCTTTTGATTTTAAAAATAACACATGGCTGGTAAATCTTAATTTGTACGATACTAAAAAAGGAACTTTGGTCACTACATTGAATTATGAAAATAGTGACATTTTTGCTTTAACTGATCAGCTTACTGTTGACCTAAAAAAGGCGCTTGGCATGGCTGATCAGCAGATAGAGTCGGCGACCGATCTCCCGCTTGAGGCCATTTTCACCAAATCATTTGAAGCTTTTGAGTATTATATGAAGAGTTTGATGGAGATCAAATTTAATAACAACTGGCCCAAAAGTCTTGAATATTCGCAAAAAGCTATCGACATTGACGATAACTTTGCCATAGCATATCTTACCATAGCTGAATTCTACTTTAACAGCAATATGCCTGATAAGGCTAAAGAAGCTTTACAAATCACCATGGACAAGCGCTATAACCTGCCGGAGCGCAATCAGTTTTATGCCAAGTTTTTTTATTACCTCGCCGATCAAAAGGCAGATGAGGCCAATGCAGTTATGAAAATGTGGACCGAATTGTACCCCGACGATATCAATGCAAAGGTATCGCTGGCGCAGCGCTACCTGATGAAAAATGACATGGATGCCGCCATTAAGCAGTACAAGATCATTTTAAAGCTTGTTCCGGATGAATATGAGTATGTTAAATTACTGGGCGATATTTACGAAATGGCAGGTAAATACGACTCATCACTTTTATATTATGAGAAATATGCGAAAAAGTATCCCAACGATTTTGCATCCTTTAAAAATATTGGCGACAGCTATCGGAACCTGGCCGAATTTGACAAAGCCCGTGTTAACTATGATAAAGCCCTGATCATTGAGCCCTGGAAAATGAGTGCCATTGCTGCACTTGCCAATATTGACCTTCGTGAAGGCAAATTTGAACAGGCTAAAACCCGGATTGATGAAGCTTTGCAGAAATGCAAAACACCTATGGATTCAATTACCATAATGCAGGTTTACGAAGATTATTACCTGGTAAAAGGCGAAGCACTTACTTCGTTTGATTACAGTCAGCAGCTTTTTAAAATTTACGACCGCATCATGCCGCCTTTGCGTCAAAAGGTTTTCAGGGTATTTTTCATTGGCAAATTCCTGGATGCAGGGAAAGAAGAAGAAGCCCTTCAGCTCTTGAAAAAAACCGAAAGTGAGTTTAAACCGCCCTTCGACAAGGTGGCTGCTTTTGGATATCTTTTTTATTACACCGAAGTTGGTGATGCAGATAAAGCGGCTTCCTACGTGGATGATGCCATTGCTTTGATGGAAGGTTTTGGAGAACAAACACTTTATCCTAACATTTTAGGTGCTGAGGGAAAAATTGCCGAGATCAATGGCGATTATCAAAAAGCTGTTGAGAAATACCAGCAGTATTATCAGCTTAAAAAAACTGATATTGCTGTTTACAGGTGGCTTTCAAGGAGCTACCGCGAACTGGGAGATTACAAACAGGCGGCAGAAGAAATAGACAAGGCCCTGAAGTTTAACCCTTTCAACGCCAAAAATAATTATGAAGCCGGGATGCTTGAACTGGCCAGGGGTAAAAAAGAAAAAGCGCGTGAGTACCTGATAATAGCGAATGAAATTTGGGGAAATGCGGATCCGGGATACAAACCGGCCCAAAAAGCGAAAGCCGCCCTTGCCGAATTGCAGGCCATTTAGGTCGGTTTACTGTATAGGCGTGAACGGTACATGCCCATTTTAGCCAAAAAATGACGAACTGATACTCCCAAAACACCAAGACCATATTTTACACTTCGCCTGAAATTGATGGAAGAAGCTTCAGGGAAATATTTGGTGGGACAGGTGATCTCGGCTATTTCAAAGCCGGCAAAAAAGATCTGTGATAACATTTGATTGTCAAACACAAAATCATCTGAGTTGATATTGTAATTGATCGCTTGCAGTACCTCTTTTGAAAAAGCACGGTAACCGGTGTGATATTCCGACAATTTCTGACGGATCAAAATATTCTGGGATAAAGTAAGGATACGATTCGCCACATATTTATACCAGGGCATGCCACCTTTCAATGCACCCCTGCCCAAAATCCGTGAACCCAGAACAACCGGGTAAACATCATTGGCTATAAGGTATGCCATGGAATGGATCAGTTTGGGTGTGTACTGATAATCGGGATGCAGCATGATCACAATATCGCCATTCAATTCAAGTGCTTTGTTGTAACACGATTTCTGATTTCCGCCGTAACCCTTGTTTGTATCGTGTTTTACAATGTGTTTAATACCGAGTTCCTCTGCAACCTGTACCGTTTTATCCCGACTGAAATCATCTACCAAAACAACCTCGTCCACAATATCGAACGGGATTTCGGCATAGGTTTTTGCGATGGTCGATTCTGCATTGTAAGCAGGGAGAACTACTACTATTTTTTTATCATTGATCATATCAACCCGAATCGGTTCTACCGGCAAAAGTAATATTATTCAATTACATATTCCGAAGCCTTTGTAATGCATTATTTCATAATTTTGACCCACAGACGGATTATCCATAAAATATCCGCAGAAACGCTGGGAAAATGCATAAAGAAACATTTCGGGACTTTTTAATTCCAAAATTAAAATTTGCTGTCACATCATCAGTTGCAACACTCATCGACTATGGAATTTACCTGTTTTTAACCCTGGTTATGCTCACGAGCGAAACCACAGGCCATGCCATTTCCTATTCCATCGGAATGCTTGTAAATTTTATTTTGCAAAAGCGGTTTATCTTTGCTTCACGACGTAAAACCTATGCCATTCTGGGCATGTCGATTATGTTTTCATTTATAGGATGGCTCCTGAGCCAGGGAATTTTTAACCTGCTGATCTTTTCTTTTCCATTTATGCACAAGCATGATATCCTTGCCAAACTGCTGACCACTGCCACCATTTTTCTCTATAATTTTTACACCAAACGTTTTTCCTTCGAAAGACGATACCCGCTTGATGCGGCACGAAAACATTTCAAACGGAAAAATACCGGAGAAGCCTGAATCCGGGGAAATAGGAATATAAATTTATTCATCATTTAATCCATTTGAGTTGTTTCCCCATTTTATACCTTTGGGTTTTTAAACTTTATTTTCTATGATCAGAAATGCTTTTGCGAAAGATAGTGTCGAAATTTGCCGCATTTATAATTATTACGTTCAAAATTCGATTGCAACCTTTGAGGATATGCCGGTAACTCCCACCGATATGCGCAACAGGATCACAAAAACCACCAGTAAATTTCCATGGCTGGTTTCTGAAATGGGAGAAAATTTAATTGGTTTTGCTTATGCCACCGACTGGAAGCAAAGAACTGCCTATAAATTTACGGTAGAATCCACGATTTATATCGATCATGAAAAGGCAGGAAATGGATTTGGGAAAGAACTTTACAATGAGCTGATCAGCATGCTTAAAAAGTTTGGTTTTAAGCAAGCCATTGGCAGTATTGCCCTGCCCAATGAGGCCAGCGTGAAGTTACACGAACAATTGGGTTACAAAAAGTCGGGGATTTTAAGAAATGTTGGATTGAAATTCGGGCAGTGGATTGATGTAGGGTACTGGCAGTTGGAAATATAAAAAAAGCAGGAAACCAACCGGTTCCCTGCCATCAAGTATTCATGGTGGATATTTATTTCTCAGCAACCAGTTCCTGAACCCGGTTCAGATT
>JAGQVE010000069.1 GCA_020438105.1 Bacteroidales bacterium | reverse complement strand
TGCGTACCTACGGCACGCTTGATTAATTCGACAATCACAATGTTACCAACATATGGCACCTACGACGCCGGTTGAACGTTGTAAAGATCGTTTGATTTCAATCACATGGTTAATTGATGTAGGATAATTCAACCCCTTCAGGGTTGTTGGATGGTTGTATCCGGTCTTCCCACGAATTTCATTCGTGGTTATTCATGTGCAACCCCTTCGGGGTTTTATGTTGAACCAACTGTAATCCAAAAGAATTGAATCTATAAAAGGATTGTGGGAGTTTGTTCACATCTCGAGAGTTGCATCGTTTTAATTTGGAAGCCCGAAGGGCTTCAACATGAATAGAATGAAAATTAAAAATCAACATCAACCCTGAAGGGGTTGAATAATCTATTTATCATTTTATCATTGAAATTTCCAATTGTTTCAATAACGATTCCATGTAACCTTCACATCCAGCCTCTCCTTCCTTCGGTGCCCAGGCTGCAAAATGCTTATCATCATTGGGATTGTACGGCCCATCTTTCAACTCATAAATAATCGAATCCGGTTCAAGACAAATGATGGTGTGATAAGTCCTTGCGGAGATTTCTGCAGCAAAATTTTTGTTTTTAGGATCGAGGATCATGTGGTCGGCAATACGGCCATCATCGTGAAACTGTATCACAACAAACTTCCCTGTAAGGGCCATAAATACCTCTCGTTTATCCGGGTTTTGATGTTTGTGAGGCTGTAGATAAGTGCCTGGCTGCATGCTATTAAGCATCCGCTGCAATGGATCTTCTCCACCATAGTGGAAGTTGTGATTGATACGGCCGCGTTGGGATTTTCTGGCCTCATCCATCATGTCCTTGATTAGTGATGCATTTATTTTGATCATAGAATCAAATTTAATTTGCAATAATTAAACATGCTAAAATAGCCTGAATAATTTAAATATGAAGCCGGAGAACTAACAAAAAAGGGCAACCCTTTGGCTGCCCTTTCTGATTTATATTTAATCTTTAGTTCAAAATCAATCTTTTAGTAATGGTTCCTTTTTCCGTATCAATACAAATGAGATAAATTCCCGGATGGAAACCTGATAAATCAAGTTTTGTTTGATCACTTCCAATTTCCCTGACCAAAATCTTTTGCCCGATTTGATCATACAACATAACTTGATTGATTTGATAAACGAATTTGATTGTCACTATACCCATTGAGGGATTTGGATAAACCCGCAGATCAAGTGCTTGGTTTTCGTTCAGTCCGGTAATGTAAAAATTTTCAACAAACCACGAATTGGAAGGATCTGATTCACCGCTATCATAAACAGCTGTTACATAATATTCAAGTATAATTGGATCGGGATAATTGTCGGTATAAATGGTATTTGTAGTATAGGCCAATTGATCGCCGTTGCGGTAAACATTATATCCCAGCAGTTCTTTTCCGGAGTTTTGTATATATTTTTTGCCAGAACCATATCCCAGCGCTGATAAACCGCTGCCTGTCAAATTAAAGATGTTGGTATGGGTGCCCTTTATTGAGGTTATGGCCACTTGCGATCCGTCGGACATAGTAGCAAGGCCTAAGAGGTTCCAGTTGGCATCAATGGCCCCGCCGGTAGCGGTAAACAATGATGACCATTCGCCATCCAGGAATATCATATCACCGTAGCCTTGTATGGCCGGGCCGTAATCGCAACCTGCCGGATACTCGCCCTGCACATGTGTGGTTTCATAACCAAACCACAAATCCTGTGATGCATCAATCTGGATCGGAGTGTCGAGTACTATTTCATTCCAGTCGTTTTGTACAAAGCCCGCAAGGGGCTGGGTTAAAACTTCGGTAGCATTTTCGCCGGTCCAAACTTTAATAATAAAAGCAGGTCCCGGGTAGTCACCTGCAAAAAAAGTAATTTTTTCCAGCATCATGCCATCATAAGGGGCCAGGTTATCGGGTTCCCAGTGCGATGCCACAGCAAATGTTCCTCCGTTTGTTAAGCCAATGATGTCATTGTTTATTCCGTTATCCCATTGAAGTAAAACATCCGTTGTAGGAACCTCCCATGTAAGAACGATGTCTGCGCCTGTGATGACATAATTCGGTCCGGATAAGTCTGTCGGGGCAGGTAAGGGAGGAGGAGCAATCCCTTCATCAATTTTAAAATCATCAAAATAGAAGGAGGTTGTTGCATTGGCGCCAAAAAGGTCAACAGCAGCTAATTGAAGCTGTGATCCCCCGCCGGAAGCTCCCAGGGTCCATTGCCAGTGATGGATCATTTCGCCGTCGAGGAAATAATATGCCTTGTCATTATCCAGGTCGACGATCAGTTTTGAAAATATCCAGCTATCAAAGGGAAAGGTAAAAGTAGCTGTACCGGTACCGCCAGCATTTACAGATCCATCACCACCTGTATTAAAATAGACTTCAAATCCCCATTCGTAAGCAGCATTAAAATCCGACATTACATTGTAATATCCATCAGCACCTATTGGAATATAAATCATGAGGCTGATTTCGTAAACACCCGATGTAAAATAAGTATCGAGATTTTTAACCTGGTCGTTGTTGGTGACAATATGCACTGAATTAACACCACTGTAAGCAAAGTCATCTGAAATATAAGCATCCTCCAATGAACAGGGCAGATTGCTCCAGGTTGTCCATTCCTCAGGGTTTTGACAGGCCAGTTGCTCGCCAGCATTGTAAGCTTCAAAATCATCTTCAAAAATGACAGTGCTGGGTGCAGCCTCAATGGTAACCATATAGTCTTCTGCTTCTCCATAAAAATAAGAAGCACAGGGGTCGTCGCAGAAGTTTGCGAATCGGGTCCTTGCACGCATATAGTGGGTTCCGGTTAGGGCATCTGCCGGGATTTGAACCGGTACGGTATATAACTGGTTTTGAAGTTGTATCCAGTAATTATCGAGTACGATCTCTTCAGTAGTAAAAGTGAAATCGTCATTAAAATCGATCCAAATGGTTGCAAAATTTCCTGTGAAACCCGAAGCCATAATAAAATCATGTATCTGTCCCTGGTAGAGGGTAGCCGGTCCGAGTTCGAGGTATTGGCTCCAGCCGGTTCCATTCAGGTCAGCGCATCCTGTTCCATAATTTTCGATCTCTTCAACGGCAAAATCGGAGAATCCATCTCCCAATGCGCAACCGGTAACGTACTCGGGCACACATAATTCACTGGCTGCCGCTTCTGTCATCTTAACCGTTTCGATGTAAAAATAGCCAAAGCCAGGCCCCTGATATTTGAAAGCCACATAAGTATCCGTGCCTGAATAACCGGTCATGTCCACGGCCATGTCTTCGTATCCTTCAGCGGGAGGAGTTAGGGTTTCGAGCAGTGTAAATGAACCCGGATTGGAAGGATCTGAAACAGTTCCCACCAGCAGGTTTGGGCTGGGGGTTCCGTAGTTATTTCCTACTTCGATGTATAAGGTTTCAACTGGTTCAAGGTCGATGGATGGGGCAATCAGCATGATATCTCCGGGATCGCCCTGCGAGAAAATGATCACTTTTCCATCGTACCAGTAAACGGAATTCCATCCTCCAAAAATGGTGGTCCAGTCGTCGGGGAGGCCGGCTCCAAAATCTTCATAGTAATAATATTCAGGAATATTCAACACCACATTTTCCGTAACATTTTGATCCACTACTTCAAGTGATCCGGAGGCCGGTTCCAAACCAGGCTTTGATACATCATAATTGTAATCGCCGGGGAATACACCCTCGTAAACAGTTTGACCGGCAGCATTGGTGGTTTGGGTTCCGTTTCCCTCCAGGAAAATCTCAGCGCCCTCCACCGGATTGCCGTCACTATCTTCCACATTGAAGGTAACATCGTAGGCATCAAATTCACCGGCAACATCAGCTTCCTCTGATTGGATTATACTTTTATCAGAATCATCCTGAACAAAAACAATTACGGCCAAATCATTGGGTTCTTCCATATGGGTTAGCCCCATGTCGTAGGTTTCGGTAATTGTCTGCGTTGTTCCGGGTGATAAAGCTGGCAGGGTAGTCCCTTCAGCATCTGGAAGCATTTTCAGCATCACATGGTAAAATTCTGTTTCCCCGTTTGAAGTTGCATTTCCAACGGTTGTTTTTTCCACCACAACGATGTGGGCGGTCAATCCTGCATCATAATTTGAAACCACATCAATATTGGCGGTTACCGTTATCATATAATCTTCATCAATGGCAGCTTCGGCAACTTCTATCTCCATGCCGGTGACCAGTCCCTGGTAGCTGTCGTAAATTGTTTGGGTCATATCGCCCGGATAAAGTTGATCGGAATTAATATACAAATCGGGAACACCCGAAACTCCGTAATAATCTTTTCTAACTCCGCCTTCTTCGGTATAATAAGGGTCGCCCGATCCGGGCCAGTCCATTTGATATTTGATCAAACTATGTGTTCCCGGATTTGCAAAAAGCACGGCATCCAGAATAGGATTGGCGCCAGCACAAGGCACACAGGTCGAACTGGTAAACTCTTCATATAAGGGTTTCAGCAAGTTAACACCAGCAACCGCTTCCAGCTCTTCAAACTGTGAATCATTGGCAGGGTTTTCATCCCCTGTGAGCTCGGTGGTGAGCGTGCAGGTAAACTGTCCGGCCGTGGAAGTCCACTCAGGCCAGGTCAGATCCATGGATTCGAGCGCGCTGAGATCGGTAACAGAAAGGTCTTCATCGTAAACAACAGAACCGCCCGATTCTTCAATGGTAAAATTGACATTGAAAGAGATCGTTTCGGTGCCCATATTTTTAACTGTTCCCATGGGTGTAATTGCATCGCCGGCGGTAATTATTGAAGGCACATTAACCTCCATAGCCGCAGCGTCCAGCGAAAGGGCTTCTTCCAGGAAGATATCGTCAATAAACCAACCATCCAGTTCGTAGGAGTCTCCATCAAAGGTAAAGGCGAGCTGAAAATTATCAGAGCCGACATCGGCATTGTCAATCAGGATGGATATTGTTTCAGGGCCAACATTTGCGCCCGGATCGGCCAGCGACCAAACCTCATTCCAGGTGCTGCCTCCATCGCTTGTTGTTTCAACATAGAGCGTGTAGGAGTTAGCTCCGCCATAATCATCCAGAAAATGTTTCAGGTTTAAAAGTAAAGCGCTGTATCCTGAGGTGGAGATTGCAGGTGTAACCATCCTGGAAACGCCATCAAACTGTGGATTCCAGTAAAATTCAAGCTCGGGAGCAACTCCTCCGGCATTTGCAGATGTTGCAGAAATCCAGTTGGTTTGTCCGTCGCCCATGACTGTCCATCCTGTAGGTGGAACTATTCCACTCGCAAAATCTTCGGAGAAAATGGAGTTTATCCCGTCAAATGGATCAGGCGCCTGATAATTTGTGACAAGGCATACATTTTTTTTGTTGGGTTCATGTGTGGATTGTGCATGAATAAAACTTCCACTAAGGATCAGCACAATAGTAAGCAATTGGAGGGTAAAAGGCTTTTTCATAGATGATAATTTTAAGTAAAATTGGGTTTATATTCAATTGAAAAAGAGGGATTATTAATATCCACTTTGTTTAATCGTTCTGTTCAATGTGTGATATTATTTAAGGAAGAATAAGTATTACCCGAAAAAATAATTTGTGCCGGGATTTAGTTGAAGGTTGAGTTTTATAAACAGTAACTATTAAAGTCAATCCTATCAACACTTGAACCTGTTAAAGATAATGGATTATTTTGAAATGTTGACAAATGAATTTTAGCGAATGATTCTAAAAAAGGCGTTGCTGCTTTCCCTGCATTTCATGCTCCAGCAACCATTGCTTACGCCATAAACCACCAGCATAACCTGTAAGGCTTCCATCCGAACCTATCACCCGGTGGCAGGGAACAATGATTGAAACAGTGTTTTGACCATTGGCATGAGCCGCAGCTCTGATCGATTTGGGATTGCCCAGTTGCTTCGCCAGATCCAGGTACGAAATGGTTTTACCAAAAGGAATATTCTGAAGCTGATGCCAAACCTTTTTTTGGAAATCGGTTCCATCCATATCCAGCGGAATATTAAAACTTTTCCGACTTCCTTCAAAATAGGCTGCTAGCTGATCGATACATTTTAAAATATGGGCATTGTTGGAAGCTTTCTCCGGCTGCTCCTCTGTAAAAATCAGTTTAGTAATTCCAATAGCTGAAGCTTCCAGATGAATGGTTCCGAGTGGTGAATTTATCAAAGCAACATCCATCTCAATTAACAAAGCGGATGGTAAGCGGGTAGCGGAATGATTCACCATTATTGGCTTTTACTGCCGCAATGATGATCATTATCAATTGAAATAATCCAATAGCGATCAGCAGAATAATTCCAATGACAACAATAATTAGTATTGCAGATACGATCATATAAATTGCCATTGAAATATTAAAATTGAGGGCCTCTTTTCCCTGATCATCTACAAAAGGATATTCCTGTTTTTTAATAGACCATATGACCAGCGGGCCAATGATCGAACCCAAAGGAATAATATAACCTGCCAGCGCACTCAGGTGGGCAAACATGCCCCACATGCGCTCGTCCTGAATTTGTTGCGTATTTTGATCCATCTTTTACTATTTAGTTGGTAAACTGGTGAATGATCACAAAAACAAACATTAAAATTAATGAAATTGCGGCAACTTTTGAGTAAATTTCACTTTTTCTGATTTCCTTTTTTTTAATGGCCCTGGCTTTGGCGGCAAGGCCGAATACAAATCCTGCAACGGAAATACCCAAAGCGATTAACACAATTTTATCCATGTCAGCCTTTTTCGATCATTAAATTTTCAAGTTTTTGAGTTGCCGAAGCCCAGTTGTAATTTTGATGAACAAAATTATAACCATTTTCTGCGAGTTTATTCGCTAATGATTGATCTTCGAGTAACAGGATAATTTGCCTGCCCAGCTCCTCCGCCGAATTACCAATTAGAATTTCCTCGCCGGGTTTTGCTTTTAACGCGCTGTTAGCTAAATCAGAAGTGATGGAAGGGATTTTCATCGACATGGCCTCCAGGAGCTTGTTTTGTAATCCTGTTCCGATTTGCATAGGTGCGATGAAGATATTGGCTTTTGCATAACATTCACGAATATCCTCCACCCAGCCGGTCACTTTCACATATTTGCTTTGCAGCGCCTGCACCGATGGATGCGGTGTAGCACCCGCGAGCATAACTTTTACATCAGGATGTTTTTGCTGAACAAGGGGTAAAATTTCTTTTACTAAAAAATTGGCAGCATTTACGTTGGGCGGATAACCCATGTTGCCGGTAAAAACCAGGTCGTACTCCTTTTCTATTTCCAGCGGACTGAAAAAATCGGTGTCGACGCCATTGATTACCACCTCAATTTGATTTTTATCAGGATGGGGTATCAAATCCCGATCAGGAATGGAGATGATGGTTTTGTGATCAAAATAATCAAATATGTTCTTTTCGTATTTGAGCAGCCGCTTATATTCGGTGCGCAAAACCGGTTTCATATAAACAGGTGAAGTTTCACAACGGCGATCCACCCCTTTCGAAAAAACATCCTGGTAGTCGAGTGTTTTCGGGATTTTCAATTCTTTTACGTATTCCGTTACCCTTATCAGTTGGCAAAATATATGATCAGGCTGAATTTCATTGATGATCTTCCTGATTTGCCTTTTAGCCGAAGCACAGAAAAAATAACCCACTTGTAGCGGTTTTCCTGTAAAAAATGCTTTAACAATGTTCAACACAGATGCCGCTTTTGAAAGATCAAAAACATGGATTGATTTACAGTAGGGTTCCAGGGCTTTCCGGTGTTCCGGTTTTATTTTAACATCGTTCAGGGCAAATAAATGTATCTCATGATTTTTGGCCAGATGCCTGATTTGATGGTATGCACGCAGCTTGTCGCCTTTTTCGAGCGGGTAGGGGAATCGCGATAAGAGAACAAAAATCTTCATGCAGCCAAAATCCGGATTATTAGCGGTCAAATGTACATTTTTTCAAAATAATTGAAAGATTAAGGCGGGAAAATAATTCGCAGTAAATCGTAAAATCAATTCTTTAAAACAATGGAATAAATTTCTTCAAGTGCCTTGATTACAGCATCATGACTGTGTTCTTTCAGTATGAGTTTTCTGGCTTCCTGTCCGAGTTGCTCACAGGTTGATTGGTCCGAAATACAAACTCGAACTGCTTCCAGAAATGCCTCGGCGGTATCTGCAATGAGGATATTTTTTTGATGGGTATAACCAATGCCTTCTGCTCCAATTGTAGTTGATATGATTGCTTTTCCCATGGCCATCCCTTCGATGATCTTTATGCGGATACCACTTCCAGAAAACAGGGGAACCACCATGATGGCTTTTGAATGGATGAAAACCTGCGCATCGTCCACCTCGCCCAGAACTTCTATGTTTTTTCGGTTAAGATTGGTTAGCCAGTCGGGCATTTCGCGGCCGGCAAGGTACAGCTTAAGCTCCGGAAATTTATCGTGAATGCCCTGCCATGCGTTTTCCAGAAACCAGTTAATTCCTTCTTCGTTGGGCATCCAATTCATTGAACCAATGTGAAAGAGCGAAGGGAATTCGTAATTCAAATCCCCGGTATGATATGTTTCGGTGTCCACTCCAAAAGGAACTGTTGTGATCGGGATTTTACAGCCATTATCGCTGAAAAACTCAGCATCTTTCGAGCTGATACAGGCAATGCCATCGTAGGTATTCAGCTTATCCAATTCATAATTCTTTAGCTTGGCAGTGAGGTGTTTCAGGTAAAGGGATTTGAGCGGATTTTTAGTGGTTTCAGCCACCCGCTTCCAGATCAGGTGTTCGATGTTGTGCGAACGGAGAATTATTTTTGCATTTGAATGTTTGCGGATCACGTCCACATAAGGCGTCATGTAAAGCATTTCAAGCTGAACGATATCAAAATCACCGGTCCGAAGGATTTCGATGAGCTTCTGCTCAAAGGCCTTTGAAATAAACCGCTCCACGTGGTACGACTTTTTTGAAAAGAGATTCAGAAAAGCAGCAAGTGGTTTAATGGCCAGGTCAACGTAAACAAACTCAATACCTGTTTTCTCCCGGTAATCATTCGGAATTTCCTTTGGGTCAACCTGGTATTTATTGGTGTTCATGGCCAGCACTTTCACCTCATGACCGGCCTTTAACATACTCAGAATATTGGCGTTCATCGCCAGGGGTCCTCCTTCCCGCGCCGGGTATGGTGATTTGTTGCACAGAAAAAGGATCCGCATCATTTTTTCTTTTTGGAAAATAATTTCGAAAAGGTTTTTTTCCACGATTCAGCATCAAGCAGGGGCGAATCGGTTGTAGCTTTAAAGGTTAGAAAAATTCCGAGCGGAAGTAAAACTACCGGGGCGATCCACATGCCGATATTTGCATCAATAGCGCCTGATTTAACGGATTTTTCACCGGTAATGGAAATGATATGAAAAAGCACAAAAAATAAAACCGATACCACCACCGGCAGTCCAAGTCCACCCCGGCGAATGATTGCACCCATGGGTGCGCCAATAAAAAACAAAACAAAACAAGCCACCGAGAGTGTGAATTTTCGATGCCATTCTGCCTGGTGTTTATAAATCATCTCTTCCCTGCTTTCTATTTCCTGTTTGTAATACCGGATGTTGTCGCGGGAGCGCCTGAATTTTTGAATCGCATCCTCTATGATCTCTTCCTGCTGTACTTTGGAATAAGTAGCCAGAAAATTGATATTGTAATTACTATCTGGTTCAAAACGTGCTGCCCTGGTGGAGTCTATTCCCGTAAAAAAATAGAAGGTGCGCATGAGCAAATCCGGTATACCTGCTCTTCGTTCGTTTAAACTCCTTACCAGCGAATCTTCAGCTTCTGTAAGCTGGGTAAGATTCAGCATTGAATAGTTGTTTTTAAATAGGTCTTCATCGGTTCGTGACATTTCGAAGTCCATCAAATCAAACTTTCTGAAATTCTCCCTGAATTTCGTTCGTTGAAAAGGGACCTTTTCACGATAATCGCGGGTATCTGTTTTATCGGTATAATTATATCCGCTGTAAAGATTAAAGATCAGGTATCTTCCATCAGGTGTGAGTTCCATCCTTCCTGAGTCGGCCACTGTAATGTTAATATTGCCTTTTTTCTCGCGGTGATCATAAATTATAACATCCCGGATGGTTTGCTCATCATTTTCCTTTTTACCAACCCTGATCACAAAACCATCAATACCATGGTAAAAAACGCCCTCTTTGATGTCGAGTGCCAGCTTCTGTTCACGCACATCATACAAAAGCGACTTAAATTTTAGATTGGCTACCGGCAATACATTGTTTGAAAAATAAAATGCAATTCCGCTGATGATCAGCGACATCACCATCAACGGGGCCATCACCCGGCGCAAAGAAATACCGGCTGCTTTCATGGCTACCAGTTCATAGTTTTCGCCCAGGTTACCAAAAGTCATCAGCGATGAAAGCAGGATAGCAAGCGGTAGTGCCAGCGGAACAAAGGTGGAGGAAGCATAAAAAAGCAATTCGGCTATGATGTACCACTCCAGGCCTTTGCCTACCAGGTCGTCGATGTATTTCCACAGGAACTGCATCAACAAAATGAAAAGGGCAATGAAAAACGTGAAGACCAGGGGTCCCAGGTAGGATTTTATGATCAGCCAATAAATCTTTTTCACACCAATTGTTAAATTTCGTTGGCAAAGATAAACACATTCTTCGCGCTTGCCGTTTATGTTTCAAAATGCATAGCTACTAACGTTAATTTATCCTTGAATGATATATACTTTTGTAGATGCAAGAACAGTCAAAAAGGTGGCGGATATAGCCTAAAATTCTATATTTGCAGTCAGTCATGTGTTTCAGATGAAGATAACTCAGGTAGAAGATAAACGAAGTGCCAGATTATTCCTGGATGTTGCCAGAAAAATTTACAGTAACGATCCCAACTGGATTTGTCCATTGGATAATATCCTTGAGGCGATTTTTGACCCGGCTCAAAACAGCTACTTTCTGAACGGGGAGGCCCGGAGATGGATTTTGCACGACGATAAAGGCAACCTGATTGGCAGGGTGGCTGCTTTCTATGACCGGGAAAAAGCTAAAAAATATGATCCACCTGTTGGGGGCATGGGCTTTTTTGAATGCATTAACGATCAAAAGGCTGCTTTCCTGTTGTTTGATACCTGCCAAAACTGGCTTCAGGAAAAGGGTATGGGCGCCATGGACGGCCCGGTTAACTTTGGTGAAAACGATAATTACTGGGGTTTGCTGGTGGAAGGGTTTACCCCTCCGGCTTTTGGTATGAATTATAATCCGCCTTATTACAAAACCCTTTTTGAAGCATACGGATTTAAGCCTTTCTTCGAGCAGGAATCCAAACACCTGAACCTGCGAAAGCCCTTCCCGGAGCGGTTCTGGAAAATTGCCGAATGGGTGATGCGCAAACCGGGTTATACCTTTGAGCATATTCAGGTGAACAATATTGATAAATATGTGAAGGACGTGGTGGCCATTCACAATGAAGCCTGGGTATATCATGAGCATTTTACAC
>JAGQVE010000068.1:9089-11898 GCA_020438105.1 Bacteroidales bacterium | reverse complement strand
TGATACACGGCTTTGCGGTCGTCTTTGTTAAAAATATCCATCAGGTCGTTGAGCGGATGCTGCTGCCCGTCGCTATAGTAGTTACCACCATTGTCTTTCCAGTATTGCGATTCCCAGACAGGCTGATAATGGTAAGGATCCCAGGTGCTTTGCTCGGGCCAGTAAATGGGTTGCTGTAAATGCCAAAGGTAAGTGGTGTGTACCTGCGCATGGGCAAAAGCAATTATAATTAGCAGGAAGAGGAGGGAAAGTAAGGATTGTTTCATATATCGTTTTGTTTTATCAAATCTGAGCAAACAAATATAATAAAGCTATCTGAGGCCAAAGCTTAATGAATCCTTAAGTTGAGCTTTATGGTGGGGCTTTTTGGAGTTTAACCGCAAAGCGCGCTGAGAATGCGCGAAGGTTTTATAGCGCCCTTGGCGTAAACCTTTGCGCTCATTGCGGTTAAATTATTAATGCTATTGTTTAGAAATTACCAGCTTTTCGGTTTTAATCAATTCCCTTTTTTTATCAAACACTTTCACCAAATAAGTTCCCCCGGGCAGACCGGAAATATCTGTGGTCAAATTTTCGGAGTGAAGCAGCTTTTGACCTGACTGGTTGAAGATTTCAATAGATGTAAACGGCAATTCCGATTCGATATATAAAATATCCTTAGCCGGATTCGGGAATATCCTCACTTTCGAAGCCAGGTTTTCATTAATGCCACCTGTTCCAACTGTTACTTCCAGGATAGATTCGGTATTGCAGCCGGTTTCAGGGTATGTGGCTGTGGCAATCACTTTGCCGATGCTGTTTGATGCCCATTGTACCTGTATTGCAATTTCAGAAAGTTGAAGAATGATGTTTCCATTAATTACATCAAAACTATATTCGACATCAGGATTATTAGGAACGGAGTAAGTTTCGGTGGCAAACTCTTCAACTTGTATTGGTCCTGTAATGTCAAAATTTACGGGAACAGGTAAAAGACTTAGAGAAACTTTAATTATACTATCACCACCCCATATTGTTGGAAAGGAAATTAAATACTCTCCCGGTTTACTGAGCCACTGTCCATTTGCATAAATGCTATCACCACTGCAAACTTCAAAAAAGGAAAAGGAGTTGAAATTATAGAAATTTTCATTCCAATTTATATTTTTGTCAACATCTTCTGCCGCTGACAGAATATCTTTATCTCCATCGTTGTCTATATCGGCAGCGAAAACACAAGTAACAAAATCAATGTTCGATGAAATAACCTGCTGGTTCCCAAAATTACCGTTTCCTTCGTTTTCATACCATGCAATTTTATCATCAAAACTTGAGCCTGATATCACATCTTTATCGCCGTCATTATCAAGATCAACTGAAAATACAGATGAAGCGCCTACAGCATTTGTAGAAATAATTTGTTCTACGCTAAAATTCCCAAACCCATCATTTTCATACCAAACAATTTTATCTGTAAAACTGCATGCCACTAGGACATCATTGTCATTGTCATTGTCAAGGTCAATCGCAAAAACAGACTGAGCTCCATATGCAATTGTTGATATTATAATTTGGTTGCCAAAGTTGCCTATTCCATCATTTGCATACCATGCAACTTTACCATCAAATAATGAAACAGATATTACATCATTATCCCCATCATTATCAAGATCAATAGCAAATACTGACTTTGCATTATCAACACTGGTAGAAATAATTATCTGGTTACCAAAATTTCCAGATCCATCATTTTCATACCAAGCTATTTTATTGTCGTTTTCTGACGCTGATAACACATCAATATCATTGTCATTGTCAAGGTCAATTGCAAAAACTGAATTAGCATAGTTAGCTAATGTAGTTATAACTTGTTGGTTACTAAAACTCCCATTTCCTTCGTTTTTATACCATACGATTTTATCATCAGTCTGGGAAGCTGAAATCACATCATTATACCCATCATTATTCAGATCAATGGCAAAGACTGAAGAAGCGCCGTTAACATTCGATGCAATGACTATCTGGTTGCCAAAATTCCCATCTCCATTATTCTTATACCATGCAATTTTATCATCAAATGAAGATGCTGACAAAATATCCAAATCATTGTCATTATCTAAGTCAACTGCGAAAACTGATTTTGCGCTACCAGCTTCAGATGATATAATCTGCTCCGGCCCAAATGCCGTTTGCCCCAAAACCAATCCAGCTAAAACTGTAAGTACTGTGAATGTAATAAGCTTTTTCATGAATTTGGTTTTATGTTAATTGAAATTAGATAGAACTATTTGCTTTCCAAAGTTAGCGTTTTTCTGAAATAGCTAAAACATTAATTTGATGCAATTTTCATATGTAATTGAAGATGTGCATCCTTTGCGCTCATTGCGGTTAAAAAACTTCTTATTCCTGGTTCGAAAGATAACGCAGCCACTCCGGGTAGCTAAAGGAGTGATCGAGGGAAAGTGCGGTAGGCGGCCTTTTTGCAAAAAAATGCCTGAAGCAGGATTGCAGTAAATCCACAATCTCATTATCATGTCCGAAGGCTTCCATCCCAAAGGTCCAGAATTTTTCTTTATTGTGAAATATCCTGCTGAGTTCAACACTTATTCCTTTGGGAGGGAAAAATTCAGTGGGGTGCGGAATCAGATGGCCTTTATCATCCGGGATAAATTTCTGCATCATCCGCTTTTTTTCCACCTCGATCCAATGCGCCGAGTCCCTGAAAGCCATGTCGATCTCTTCCTGTTCATCGGCTTTTAAACTCCATTTGATCCATGTATCAGCAATGCCTTCCACATGATTGGCACTTAAAATTCCTTTGTTGGCCGTT
>JAGQVE010000068.1:2643-8992 GCA_020438105.1 Bacteroidales bacterium | reverse complement strand
TTATTTTTTTTACTTCAAATTTCCCTTCCCTGAGTTTGATACCGTAGTTGGTGTTTTCGTTCATTTTTAAATAGAGATCGGTTCTTACGGCTTGCTCCTCAAACAATCCATTAAAGCCTCCGAACCATTTTAAAAAATCAGCCGGAATTTCACCTTTGTAAAACCACCGGATTTCAGCAGTTGTAACTACATACATAATTAATCATTTTTAATTCCGGCAAGCAGGTTTGCCAGTAGCCGATCCCAGATTTTATAACCGTCTTCATTCAGGTGTAAGGCATCATCCCGGTAAAGTTTAGAATTGGGTTTACCATCCTCTCCTAACATGGGTGAGGCGGTATCAAGGTAATGATACAACTTGTTTTGATCGCAATAGGCAGCTACTTTTTCGTTGAACTTCTGCATTTTTGGCCAATACGACCACCTGCTCTGGCAGGGTTTAATGGGCAGGTAAACAAAATGTGCCTCCGGGAAATCGGTGGCAAGGCTGTCCATTATTTGCAAAAAATCAGCATACACCTGTTCCACAGGCTTACCATATTCAATATCATTATCACCACAATAAAACACAATAACATCCGGGTTGAAAGGTTTTGCAATCTGATCATAATAATAGATCATATCCGAGATATGAGCACCGCCAAATCCGCGATTAATCACGGGTTGATTTGGGAAGGCATCGTGGGTCTTCCAAAACCGAATGCTTGAACTACCAATAAAAAGGATTGCGCTGTCGGGCGTTGCATTTTTTGCATCCCATGCCGAAAAATTGTCAATTTCCTGTTGAAACCTGGTAGCGTTCAAATCAGCCTTTTCCTGTGCAAAAACAAAATGAGCTGCCAGAAAAATGATCAGGATCAATAAATATCGTTTCATATAATTGATGGATGTTTTGTTTACCGGACAAAAGTACAACTTTGTTGGCAGGCTTTTGTGGAAGAAATTGTTATAACTTAATCGGGAAGATTTTGGGACCTTCCGGTGTTGGGGTACCAAAACTCATTCTTATCCTCGTTGTTGGTATTGTTATTCATGTTTAAATCCCCACCCAAATAACCGGTTTCACCCGCCTGACTGTCCCAGGCCAAATCGAGATCAAGCTCACTAATGATTCCATCCGCATTGGCATCTCCGCTGATCAATCCATAAACACCGCCTCCTAAAGCATTTTGAACACTTCCATATGCCTGTGAGGCTGAAGTTGTAAAATCATAAGTGTAAACCCCGTTTAACGTTGATAAGGCTGTGTTTGACAGCACTGGTAGATGATTTCGATGGTAAACCACAACATACAAATTGTTGGCAATATCCGGAACGCCTACGGTGATTTCCCTGCTGCCATCCAGGTTTACGAGGTATCCGTCGTTTCTCAAAAACAATGCTTTTTTGAAAATGGAAGTTGCTTCAGTCGCGGTTTCCGGGCCGCCTGCTGTTTCACGGAAATCGGCCAGCACCCAATCCACAATGTTTGCTGGAAATGAAGCTACACTTTCAGTCCCGGGATAATTCCAGGGCGCCAAATCGTAAGGCTGGCTTAAGGGGAGGATTGCAGCTGTGTTGAGATTGGTATTCATATCGGGTCCATTATACGGGCCTTCAAGAAACAACTTAATGTCGGCTAAAAAGCCACCTTCAACGGTAATGGTTCGGGAAGGGCCGGCACCTGTTTCACAATAAAATTCACCAAACCACGCGGATCCAACCGGAACCTGCCAGGTGAGCTGATTAGCCGTTTCACCGGTAAAATCGGCCGAATTTAGAATGCCACCTTCGTAATACCATTGGTAAGGTGAACCGGCATTGAGGGCATCAAAAACCATGTTACCCGTAATTACTGTATTGTTGATGAGGTTGATATGCTGATCCTGAGTTCCGTCCAGGTAATTAAAATTATTATCCCAGGCTCCGTTTTGGCTGATGTTGCCTGATATATGCATAAAGAGGGTTGAAAACGGATCGGTTATAACACCCTGATTATTTAAATTCCCATTTACATAAACTGTCTGGTTTCCCGAAGAATTTTGCAAGGTTCCCCTTACGGTAACATCTCCTGAAAAACTCAGGGGAGCATATGCCTGTACAATTCCAGCGAGTTCAATGGTACTAACTTCAACTGAAATATCCCTTAAATAAGCATTGTTGATTTGTTTAATTACCAATAAATCCGGCGCTTTTGCAGCTCCTTTTTGGAGGATCGCATTTTGAATGTAATGACCATTTATTATCAGTGAATCGGCGCCGGTGTCAAAAAATAACGTATCATAATTGATGTTGATATTGGTATTTTTGAATGAAAGATCACTCGATGCAATGAGCATTCCAACCGGATTGGAATTAACAAAATTTTCTCCTTCAAAAGCGCTGTTAAAAGTTAGGTGCTGGTCAGCACTTCCGGAAAAATAGGTGTAAAATACAGACCAGTTTCCATTGTTGATCATGTTGCCGGTTAAATACAAACTCCATCCAACTGTCTGATCTTTAATGGTGCCGTTGTTGGTGATATTGCCATAAACATTCGCTACCTGAGATGAGAGTAATCTGTTTTGAAATGTTCCCTCAACCCTTACATCGGCCATAATCTCAAGAAAAGAGCTGAACCGAAACGAACCGTCAATGGTAAATTCATCACACTCGATATTGATATCATCAAAATATGCTATACTGTTCAGGTTGCAATAAATCTTTCCGGGGGCATTTAAGCCAAGGATGGTTGCCTCCTGCAAATGGCCGTTATTCAGATTAAGGGAATCAAGCCCATTGGTCATAAATAACGTGTCGCTGTTCAAATCCACTGCACAGTTTTGAAATTTTAGGGAGTTGTTTGAAGAAATATTTCCTGCGGGTTTGTTATTGATCAGGTTGGTGCTACCGAAGGCAGTAATAGTAGTTATTTGCTGGGGATCGGGCCCCACAAAAAATGTATGACTGTTGGTCCAGGTTCCGGCATTATAAATATTTCCATGGATTTCAATATTAAAAATATAACTGACGCTGGAAATTACTCCATAATTTTCTGCATCACCAAAAACCTGGAAAGTATAGGATGCATTGCTGTTGTTTCTGAATTGCCCGGTTGCCGACACACTGAAGTTGTTACAAGTAGTATTTACATCCAACACTACGAGCCCGTTGATAACCACGTTGTCGTTGATCCCAGGGGCAGATCCACCGATCCAGGAATCTCCATCGGACCAAAGGCCACCTGTGGTTGTTGATTGAACTGTGATTTGCCCAAAACTCAGGCCTGAAAGAAAAATAGCTAACAGTATAAGCACAAGCTTATTCGGGTGGTGCAATGCGATATCCATGAGCAAGAAGTATGATTAATGACTTAATTGCTAAGCTGTTGTAAACAATATTATTACAATATTCAACCTGCGCTGTTCAATTATTGGAGGTTATTTAACACGAAATTAACAGGTTAATCATTGGATTGCACATGAAAAAAGGCTGCCCAATATGAACAGCCTTCTTTTACAAATTGAATTTCAGTTATTCCGGCACCTGACTTTTGTACCCGGTTCGATTGCTCTTTCCGGGTGTTTGTCCGCCAGCACCAAGGTTAACCTTCCAGTAATTGGTTTCATCGGTATTTTGTACAAGTCCGTTCAGGTTAAAATCTCCGCCTTTATAGCCTGACTGGCCCAGGTCGGTTTTCCAAACGGAAGTTTCGTCTGTGTTTTGAATGAGTCCGTTGCCATTGCCGTCGCCGGCCACCATTCCCCAAACACCGGGTTCGAGTTGCTTGTGTCCGTTGATACCTCCAAAAGCCTGACCCGAACCACTGGTGAAATTGTAGCTGTAAATTCCGCCAACATCGGTAATTGGATTGGCAGAAATCACCCCTAAATGGTTTCGGTGAAAAACTACCACATACAAATTGCGGGAGATCACTGAAAACACCTCTGGAAAAGAGAATCCATCGAGGTCGACCACCGATCCGTTATTCAGTAAAAAAGCAGCTTGCTGACCTATAATCGATGATGAACCGGCATTTTCAGGGGCATCGGCATCACGAACCTGTATGATGACCCAATCCACCACATAAGGTGGAATACTCCCGACTGATTCGGTTCCGGTGTAAAACCAAACGGGGTTATTTTCATTGTAATAGGGCAGGGTGGGGTTGTAGGGTTGATCCAGTGGCAGATAATTGAGCTCGGCCAGAATATTGTCCATTTGGTTGGAAGCAGTGTTGTACGCCCCTTCAAGGTAAACCTTTAAGTCAAGCGTGATCAGTTCAGGTTGTTTTGACCAGATGGTAAAATATCCCGGTTCAGAAATCCCCGTTTGTGTAAGTTCGAAAGGATCGCTACCTTGGGCTTCCTGAATTGGGAAAAAACTCCATACCGAACCATTGTAATGCGATAATGCGGTTGTTGATGAGTTAAAACTTGATCCTTCCACATTTCCGGGCCATTGAAAAGTCAGGTCAAGGTCGGGTGTGGAAGGGAATCCCCAGTATGACAATTCCCAGGTATGTTTCACAGTCTGTTCAATTTCAGGAATGGTTCCGCCGTAACCTCCGTTTACCTGAACATCCTGGTTTAGAAAAACCCCGATTTGGCCGTTGCCATTGTTGTTTTTGGCTGTCAGGGGCAAATAGCCCGAATTGGTTCCAATAGGTATGGTCATTTCAGTAGCATGAACGGGAAAGAAGACAGATCCTCCACTGCAAACGAAATAGGAATCCGGTCCATACCCACTTATAGTGGCATTTTCACCGATTGTAAAGTCATACCAGGTCATAAAAAATTTCGCGTTGTTGAATTGCAGGTGATTGCTCACCACCACCCAGTTTATAAGGCCCACATCGGTTTCGATGGTGAGGTTGGGTACGTCGAGGCCATATACACCATCAATTAAATGTTGTGTATTACCTGTAAACTTCAATTCACCGGCTGATCCCGGAAGAAAAACCGGGGTACCCGAAAGCATGTACCAATCGCCATCCAGGTTGATGGTGCCGTTGTTTAGGATATGACCATCTGATTTATGGATCAGTTTTCCGTTAATTTTCAATGCTGATCCGCTCTTGATGGTAATATCAGCACCTGAATTTACCAGGGATTGTGCAGGTAAATTATTTGGTAAAAACGGGATTAGCAAAAGCAAATATATATACTTCTTCATGATTAATCTTTGTTAAGTTGCTGCTTAAGTGATTCAAGTTCGGCCTTTAATTCTTCAATCATAACCTGTTGTTCCTGAACTGCCTTTACCAGGGGAACCACAAATTCGGCATAACGAAGTCCGTAAGTATCATTTTCATTCTTTGGTGCATCTACACCACTAAATTCGTATCCCACCGAGCGGGCGGCTGTTTCCACATCCTGGGCAAGAAAGCCGCTGTATAACATGTTTTCCTTACCTGATTCGGCAAGTACTTTTGTCTTTTCCGATGCATCTATTCCCAGGAAAGAATTGATGGCATTTACGTCGAGGTTGTAAGTTACGGGTTTGAGTTGCATGATAAAATCGAGCCCCGGAACATTCTGTTTTACATTGGTCTTAAATCGTTTGTCGGAAATATTGGTCCAGTTAGTATAGCCACCGATACTGGTAACACCCGCATCACCAAGGCGAATCTGGCTGCTGGCAGTGATATATGCAGCATCACCCAAAGCTGCGGAGTTGCTGAAATTATTTGCCGACATATTTGCGTAGGCGCCAACAATGGTATTATAATAACCTGAGCTATTGGATGAAGCGGCATACGCTCCAACAGCGGTATTCCGGCTACCCAAATCATTCGAATAAAGTGCTTGCGTTCCCAGTGCAGTAATATAGGCCCCGGTAGAATTGGTAAAGGCCGCTTCCGAACCCACAGCCACATTATCTGCATTGTTGTTATTACGAAGTGCACTATAACCTATGGCTACACTAGTGGCTGCTTGAGTACCGTTCGCCATAGCATAAGATCCGATTGCCACACTGTATGAACCATATTGATTGCCGGAAAGAGCATATAGCCCCAGGGCATTATTATAACTTCCAGATGTATTTGCGCTGAGCGCCTCAAATCCTATGGCCGTATTTGCCGATCCCGTATTATTGTAGAGGCTCCCTTCACCAAAAGCACTATTTTCGGAACCGGTTGTATTCAATACTAAACTATTATTTCCCATAGCAGTGTTATGCTGGCCACTCGAATTGGAATACAATGACTGGTAACCGACTGCCGTATTTCCATAGCCGCTGTAGTTTGTAAATAGTGATTTTGAACCAATTGCGACATTCCCATTGCTGGCATTGTTATATAAGGCTGAATCGCCGATAGCAACAACCTGAGACTGATAACTACCCTGTGAAGCTGCCTTAACACCAATAGCCACATTGGAGTGCCCCG
>JAGQVE010000068.1:0-2635 GCA_020438105.1 Bacteroidales bacterium | reverse complement strand
TCGCCGATAGCAACAACCTGAGACTGATAACTACCCTGTGAAGCTGCCTTAACACCAATAGCCACATTGGAGTGCCCCGTTTGTAAGTTTTCAAGAACCCAGGGCCCTATTCCAACATTCATTGAACTGGTGTTATTGTAAAGCGCAGCGTATCCTGCAGCCACATTATAATTTCCGTTTGCATTTTCGTGCAGGGTATTTTTACCAATGGCAGTATTTCTTGCCCCGCCTACAGTATTATTAAGGGAATTTGCTCCGACTGCAGTATTTTCATAACCTGTCATATTTGTGGACAAGGCAAAACTCCCTATTGCCGTGTTTTCATCTGCTGTGGTATTAAAACCTAATGCAAGTGAACCAAGGGCTACATTATTTTTACCTGTCGTGTTTGCGATCATAGCACCTCCACCCACCGAGACATTATTTATTCCGGTGGTATTTTGTGTTAGGGCCAATGCACCTACGGCTACATTGATGTTTCCGCTGATATTGGCTTTTAAAGCTTCAAATCCAAGCGCGGTATTTTCATATCCGGAAATGCTATTCATTAATGCTTTTGAACCCACTGCTACATTTTCCTGGGCATGGTTATTCATCAGGGAAGAATCGCCGATGGCGACATTGAAACTGTTTGAAGTGTTATTCATTAAAGCAGATGTCCCCATAGCTACATTGTTGTTTCCTGATTGGTTGTTCGAAAGTGCCAGATAACCCACTGCCACATTTGAATTACCTGAGGAGTTTGCCAGTAACGTATGATTCCCAAATCCACAATTAAAATTCCCTGCAAAAGATCCGGCTAAGGATGAATACCCAAAAGCTGTATTGTTATCTCCCTCATAGTTATGCCAAAGGGCGTATGATCCCACAGCTGTATTATAACTTCCTTTGTAATTGTCTTCCATTGCGAGGGCACCCACAGCAGTATTCTGGATACAATCATTTGTAAGTCCACTGCCGTTATTATGAAGTGCCCTGGCGCCAACACCTGTATTAGCATATCCGGCCGAGTTGCCACTTAGGGTTTCATAACCAAGAGCTGTATTAAATGAACCAGTGGAATTGTACATGAGGGCTTTGTGCCCAACTGCTGTATTTTCTTCACCTTGTATAAAATATGGATCCCAGCCAGTATAATTTAAGAACAAGGCTGAATCTCCGATAGCGACCAACCCGGAAATGCTGTCGTTATTTTTTAATGCTTCATTACCAATAGCAATATTGCTTTTACCAGTCTGCATGTATGGTCCGGCATTTTTACCAATCAAAATATTATCTCCAAGCAATTGAATATGTGTTGAATCAATGCGAATGATTTCTTTATTTTTCACAAAGAACCTGATGATATCATCGTCTGTAATACCACCTGTTGATACCCGGGTGTCAAAATCAAAATCGGCAATTTCCCAGGCAAACTCACTGGTAAGGTAATTCCAGGTGCCGGATTTGAAATAGAGAAAACTTTCCACATCGGTGGCATAAACCAACAGTCCTTCAGCCGGGTTACTGATGGCAAAAGCCTGCACAACCGTCATCCGTGGTACCAGCATTCCCTGTGTGGTTGATTTTACATCGAGAATTGCTGACGGATGGGGATTGGACTCATCATTGTTGATGCCAACACCTTGCCCAAATGATCCATTTGATAAAGCAAGGAGCAAACATCCAACTACAAAGTATATTAGTTTTTTCATGATATATTTTTATTAAAATGCCAGTGTCGGATTAATTTTGAATGATCATCTTACGGTATTGGCTGCCTCGTGAAGTTTCGAAGGAATAGAAATAGATTCCGGGTTGCAGTTCGCCTGAATAAAATGGAATTTGGTAGCTCCCGGCAGGTTTGATTTCATCTACCAGGTTGCAAATCCTTTTTCCCTCCATATTAAAGACATCAATTTTAACTTGTTCTTCACGATCTACTGAATACCCTATTGTGGTATTTGTTTTAAAGGGATTCGGGTAATTCTGGTATAAAAGGCCGCCGGCCTGATGCAGGGTTTGTTGTTCGGGTATTCCAACCGTTCCGTCCTGATCCGTATGCAGCAGCCATACGTCGGTATTTCCTGCTCCCCAGGTCGAAGTGGAACCGCAGGCTGTAAAGCCCCCGTCAAATGCCTCAATTACGGCAAAACCGTTTTCGGCGCCGCTTCCGCCATAGGCTTTGGTCCAGAGGGTATATCCACCAATATCGGTTTTAACCATCCAGAGGTCTAAATCACTATTGGCCGAATAGGAGAAGGTATATCCGCAAATCACAAAATCGCCTTCGGCTGTTTCAATAACTGAATTGCCGCAATCATTTAAAGGTCCGCCAAAGGTTTTCGTCCACATGGTATCCCCGTACATATCCGTTTTGATCAGCCATAAGTCCTGAGCCCCAGAACCATAGGAATAGGTGTACCCTGATACAATGAACCCTGCATCAGCCGTTTCCGAAACGGAATAAGCAAGTTCATCATAGTTGCCGCCGTATGTTTGCGACCAGTCTATCTCTCCGTTGCTGTTAATTTTGAGCAACCATACATCAGAGTTGTAAAATCCCTGTGTTTGCTTTGCCCCGGCAATTACAAAGCTCCCATCGGAAGTTGCCTGTGCTTCAAATGCAATATCATGATAAGGCCCCCCATACGTC
>JAGQVE010000067.1 GCA_020438105.1 Bacteroidales bacterium | reverse complement strand
CATCTGTTTCAAAATTGAATTCAGTATCATTATTTTTCTCACAAACCATATCAACATGACTTTGGAGAACAGTGGTCTTTTTATTTTCCATTCCCTGAGTAGCCGGTTTTCGGATCAACACATTACCAATATCGTCCTGCAGCGTCTCAAGATTATGGGTTTTTCCAAATTCAAGAAGGTAAGCTATAATTTTTTCTTCTTTTTTAGACGGTCTTGGGATTTTTAGAATTTCAGAAAAATAGAACCAAAGTCTGGAGGGCTGGAGCTTTAACAAATCTTCATTCATGATGGTAACTTTTGTGAATTCGTATGAATGTACAAATATAGGGGTAAATTCCTTTTGGTTAAGGTGAAGATTGTGTGAAATTGAAACTGAAAAGTACTTTAACCGGGAATTATCTTTTCCCTGGTTTGAAAGCAACCGGGAAGTTCTGGAAAACTTCCACAGGTTTACCGTTTTTAATGGCAGGCCTGAATTTTAAACCTTTAACCAGTTCAATGGCATGTTCATCCAGACCGGGAATGCTGTGTTCAACATCAGCACCAATAACAGCACCTGTTTTACTTATGAAAATCTTTAATACTACGGTTCCTTCAATGCTTGATACTGTTGAATCATTCGGGTAGGTAACTTCAAGTGTTGAAAGCAAATCAGGTTGACGATCAACTTCACTGATATGCCATAGCTGTTTTTGTTCAGCGTTTTTAACGATTGTTGTTGAGGGCAGAAAACCCCAAACATCATCGTAGTGTACGATGTAAAACGCCTGTTTGTTAAGGTATTTATAAACTTCAACATTAGAGCCTTCTGGTATTACTACGTCGTAACTCCCGCTATTAAATTGGGGTTTCGTGCGTATTGGAACATCTTCAAGGGTCACATAAATCTCCATCTCCTCAATATTAATCCCGTATTGGGTTATGAAATCAAATGATTTCTCGGGAACAATTGATTCTGTGCTGTAGCTTGAATTTGCTACATCTTTATGATTACTGTCCTGTGCAAAATTTGTGTAACAGAAAAGTAAAAAAACCACGGAAAATACAGCGTAAGCTTTTTGCATGTTGATAGTTGTTAGATTCTGTTTATACTCGAGTTGGGAAAAATTGTTCGGTATAATCAGAATTTATCTCCTTGCAAAAAAGTTGAATTCGTATACTATTTTGATTTTAATAGTTGAATTGTATTGGCAGGATCATCGGATGAAAAAACCGTATTTCCGGCAACCAAAACGTTTGCTCCTTTATTAAACAGGGTAGATGCATTTGAAAGATCAACACCTCCATCTATTTCAATGAGCAAATTGGGGTTCCGTTTTGCTTTAAGTTTTGCTAATTGTTCCAGTTTGTCGTAAGTGTTTTCAATGAAACTTTGACCACCATAGCCGGGATTGACTGACATCAACAACACTAAATCGAGATCAGGCAAAATATCCTCGAGAAGAGAAACATTGGAATGAGGATTTAACACAACGCCTGCCTTCATATTCTGTGATTTTATGGCCTGAATTGTACGGTGCAAATGCGGAGAAGCTTCAAGGTGAACAGTTAAAATATCAGCACCAACCTCTTTAAAGCGGGTAATGTATTTCTCAGGCTGAACAATCATTAGATGGACATCCAAGGGTTTTTTGGCAAGTTTTTTTACATATTTTATGATTGGAAAGCCAAATGAAATATTGGGAACAAAAACTCCATCCATAACATCTACATGAATCCAATCTGCATCGCTATTATTTATCATCTCAATGTCTTTTGCCAGGTTGCCAAAATTGGCGGATAGTATTGAGGGTGCTATTAATCGCTTCATGTTAGATTATTTAGCCACAAATGTAAATATAAAAACATAAAAAAAGCGGACTGAAAGTCCGCCTTATTAATTTAGCCGAGGAAGGTTTTAAGCAAGCTGCTTCGTGAGCTTTGCTTTAATCGCCTTATGGCTCTTTCTTTAATTTGCCTAACCCTTTCACGGGTTAGTTCATATTTCGAGGCAATTTCTTCAAGCGAGAGAGGTGCTTTTGAATTTAATCCGTAATAAGATCGTAATACATCAGCCTCTCTTGCAGTAAGTGTAGAAATGGCCCTTTCAATTTCTATTTTAAGTGAATCATGGATCAGTTCTTTGTCCGGATCAGAAGTATCCTCGCTACTTAAAACATCAATTAAACTCAAATCTTCATCGGTGATCATCGGAGCATCCATTGAAACATGCCGGCCCGCATCTTTAATTGATGACCTAATTTCTTCCTCATCCACCTGTAACATATTGGCAATTTCACTTGAATTGGGTTCCCTTTCGAATTCCTGTTCAAGCTCGGCATATGCCCGGTTTATTTTGTTTAGTGTTCCAATACGATTAAGAGGAAGCCTTACAATTCTTGATTGTTCAGCCAATGCCTGCATAATCGATTGGCGGATCCACCAAACGGCGTAGGAAATAAATTTAAATCCACGGGTTTCATCAAATCGTTGAGCGGCTTTAATTAATCCAAGATTTCCTTCATTTATTAGATCCTGAAGACTTAAACCCTGGTTCTGATACTGTTTTGATACAGATACAACAAATCGAAGGTTTGCTTTTGTTAGTTTTTCCAGAGCTGCTTTATCACCCTGCTTAATAAGCTGGGCCAGCCTTACCTCTTCATCTGCAGTAATAAGATCAACTTTACCTATTTCCTGTAGATATTTTTCGAGGGAAGCTGTATCCCTGTTGGTGACCTGTTTTGTGATTTTAAGTTGCCTCATTCTTAATTTTAAAAGTTACATCCAACTGTAAAGTTTACCTAATCCAGAACAGCTTGTATTATGTTATATCAAACCGGGATTTTTTATTTTTCAATAAAAAATCCCGAAAAGCTAATGCAATCTGTTTTTCGGGAGTTTTACGTTTTCGAAACTTAGAAGGTTTCAGTTTATTCCTTGTGTTCAGGTCGTGGAATCAATACCTTTCTTGATAGTTTCAGCTTGCCTGATTTACTGTCAATATCGATCAATTTCACTTTAACTTTATCACCGGTTTTCAGCACGCTTTCAACTTCTTTAATGTGTTTCCAGTCAATTTCCGAAATGTGCAATAAACCTTCTTTGTTTGGTAATATTTCAATAAATGCTCCGAATGTGGTAATGTTTTTAACGGTTCCGAGGTAAACTTCACCTACTTCGGGTACTGCAATTATTGCTTTAATCCGGGCTTTAGCAGCTTCTGCTGAGGCTTTATCAGTAGTTACAATGTCAACAATTCCATAATTATCAACTTCTTCAATAACAATGGTACTATTGGTTGATTCCTGAATTTCCTGAATGATTTTACCACCGGGGCCAATGATTGCGCCAATAAACTCTTTAGGAACAGTCATTTTTTCAATCCTTGGAACGTGTGGTTTGTAATCAGCACGAGGCTCAGTAATGGTTTTTTCCATTTCATTCAAAATATGAATTCTGCCGTCTTTCGCTTGTGCAAGAGCTTTGGTCAAAATTTCATACGATAACCCTTCTACCTTTATATCCATCTGGCATGCAGTGATTCCATCGCGTGTGCCTGTAACTTTAAAGTCCATATCGCCGAGGTGGTCCTCATCGCCAAGAATATCTGATAAAACTGAATATTTATTAGATCCTTTATCAGTGATCAAACCCATTGCAATACCAGATACAGGTTTTGCAATTTTAACACCTGCATCCATTAAAGCAAGTGTGCCGGCACAAACTGTTGCCATGGAAGATGATCCGTTTGATTCAAGAATATCTGACACAATTCGAACAGTGTATGGATTATTTTCTCCTTTTGGCATTACAAATTTTAATGCGCGCAGGGCGAGGTTTCCGTGTCCGATTTCGCGTCGGCCAGTTCCACGCATCATGCGAGACTCTCCTGTTGAAAAAGGAGGGAAATTATAATGTAAAATGAAATTGCTTTTCCCTTCTATTACTGCACCGTCGATAGTTTGTTCGTCGAGTTTGGTTCCAAGCGTAACTGATGTTAATGATTGGGTTTCTCCTCTTGTAAAAATTGCGGAGCCGTGGGCTGCCGGCAGGTAATCAACTTCTGACCAAATTGGACGAACCTCATTAAGAGCTCTTCCGTCGAGCCTGATTTGTTCATCAAGGATCATCCGGCGCATTGCTTCCTTCTCCACATCGTGATAATACTTATCAATCAAAGCACCTTTTTCCTCAAGCTCTTCCTCTGTGAAGTTAGCTTTAAACTCTTCTTTTACAGCATCAAATGCCTCATGACGTTCATGTTTGGCCGTGCCCTTTTTAGCAACAGCATAAACTTTGTCATAGGTTTCTTTCCAAACGCGTTCTTTTAATTCTTCATCATTATCCTCATGCGAGTATTCGCGTTTTGGATTTGCTTTCTCAACCATTTTAGCCAGTTCAAGCTGAGCCTCACATTGGGGTTTAATGGCTTCATGTGCAAATTGCAGCGCCTCCAGCATTTCTTCTTCACTGATCTCTTTCATTTCGCCTTCCACCATCATGATGTTATCAATTGTGGCTGCTACCATGATGTCGAGTTCAAGTGAATCAACCTCTGATATAGAAGGATTGATTATCAGTTTGCCATCTTTTCTTCCAACGCGAACTTCGGAGATCGGGCCATTAAAAGGAATGTCCGAAACAGCCAGTGCTGAAGATGCAGCCAGGGCGGCTAATGCATCAGGCATGGTGTTTTTGTCAGCAGATATCAATGTTATCAATACCTGTGTTTCGGCGTGATAATCATCCGGAAATAACGGACGAAGTGCGCGGTCAACTAAACGTGCAATTAATATTTCATATTCTGAAGGACGTGCTTCACGTTTGAAGAATCCTCCGGGGAAACGGCCTGTGGCTGCATATTTTTCCTGATAGTCTACTGATAATGGAAGGAAGTCTACTCCTTCGCGGGGTTCTTTGTTTGATACTACGGTAGCGAGCAACATGGTGTCGCCCATTTTTACGACAACACTACCATCGGCCTGGGTGGCTAGTTTGCCGGTTTCAATTGTAATTTCCCGGCCATCTGCCAGGGTTAATGTTTTTTGAATTCCTTGTTTACTCATTATTGTTTACATTAATACAAAAAAAGGCAATTTGCATTGCCTTTCAGTTTTTTTCGGTTTCTTACTTTCTCAGACCTAATTTCTTAATGATCGCTCTGTATCTTTCAATGTCTTTTTTCTTCAGATAATCAAGAAGTTTTCTTCTTTTTCCAACTAAGAGAACCAGCGACCTTTCGGTTTTATTGTCTTTTCTGTTTATTTTTAAATGCTCTGTCAAGTGCTTGATCCTGAAAGTGAATAAAGCAACCTGTCCTTCTGTAGACCCGGTGTCGAATTCAGATTTTCCGTATTCTTTGAAGATGTCTTTTTTCTTTTCGGCCGATAAGTACATATTATTACTATTTGTTATCTTTAGCTTGAAATTTTAGGGCTGCAAAATTACAATAAACTTTTTAATTAACAAGAAATTATGAATAAATATTTTTGGTTAGTAGTAACTATCTAAAACAATTTAATGGGTAATAATAACCCGGCGATAAATTTGCTCATCTTTTGATTGCAATTGCATTAAATAAATTCCGCTGTTCAGGTGCTGTACATCCAGTGTAATCTCATTGTCAGTAATCTCCGGGTTTAACTTTTTTGAATAAACTGGTAACCCGCTAATTGTATACAGATTAATTACATAAAATTGATGCGGCTCAAAAAGCCTTATAGTTAATAGATCATTTGCCGGGTTTGGATAAACTATTAGTTTATCTTTTAATTCTGAACGGGTGAATCCGGTAAAAACATCGGTGGTGTCCACCGGGGAGATGTAGATATTATCTGCTCCGCCGCTTGGAGCGGCGTCGGCCCAAACGGCAATAACATGGTTTCCAGCACGCACCAGATCATGTTGTTCATATTGAGGGTTAAAGCTCGTTGTGCCAATTTGTGCACCGACACTACTCCAACCTACCGAACCGTCATCATTTAGCAACTGACCAACATAGCCTGCTATAGTGGATTGATGCATTATTATCATTTGATTTTCCTGCGTTAATGTAAATTTAGGTATTGGTATATAGGTATTATCACTGATAACTTCAACTCCATTGTTTGCCCACATCACATTGCCTTGCGTATCTATCTTTTGGGCATAAATGTCATAATTTCCCGGATCAACAGTGGGCCTGGCGTCAGCCCAGGTAACGTAATAGTAATTGCCACTTTTTTCAATGTCAAATGATGATTGCTGCCCCTCTTCATTGCAAATTGCCACTACATTACCTCCCCAATCCATTGTACCGTTTGATAAATATCGGTTGCAAAATAAATCCGTATTATTTCCACTTCCCTCCCAAATAAAGGTTATTCCCTCTGAATCACTGATGGCATCAAATTTATAGTTAAGACCACTCGTACCGGCGATAACATTTACCGGCCCCCAAACGGTATCATTGGTTGACGATAGTTTCATACAATAAAGTGGTGCACCTGCTCCATTTCCACCGGAGTAAAAAAGATATACGTCGTTTTCAGGATTCAATGCAGAGCGTAGATCAGCCCGGCCAACACCACCAATCGGTCCCTCCGGGGTGCCATCCTGAGGGTAAAAAAGATTTCCTGATTCATCAAAACGATTCATCCGGTTTCCGTTACTTCCTCCAAAATAGGTAACTGTCATGTTAACGCAATACGAAAGGTTATCCTTTATTATCTGGTAGGGGCCAACACTTAATATCGCATTTGGCTCAAAGCCAAATACAACCATCACCAAATCATCTGTCCACTGTTTGATGCCTTCAGGACTGATTTTTTGCATAAACAAAGTATCTGTATAAGAGCTTGAAGGACTTTTTGTGCTCCATCCAATGATCATGGTTCCGTCATCAAATCGGTTAACACCGTAGCTATTTATTTTGCTAAAGTGCTGAACAATAAGTCTTCCATTATCTTCCCATTGTGGAACTCCATTGCTATTATAATGCTGTCCATATACCTCTCGTGTGCCATAACCTGCATCATTTCTTGAGTCTAACCAAAATACATATAGACCGTCTTCACCATCTGAAAATGTAATTGGATTGTATTGAAGCCCATTGGTATCGCACACTGCCGCAGGATTTTCCGGATTGATATACCATTGGCTCTTGGAGTCGGTATAAATTAGCATGATAAACAGAAGCAGAAGAATAGATTTAGTTTTCATAGTAGTTTTAGTTTTGATGAGATAGCTCGGTTGACTCTTGTTTTGGAATTGAAGTATAACAATTTGCTAACTGTTTTGTTTCCGCTTGAAATTTTCGTGGAATAGGATAGCATTTTTCGGCTGAATGTAAAATCTGTTTTCTATTTTTGTCGGCTAATTTAATATCGCACACCATGGGAAGAGCATTTGAATATCGTCGCGCAGCTAAGGAAAAACGTTGGGATAAAATGTCGAAAATTTTTCCAAAGCTGGCCAAAACCATCACACTGGCAGCTAAGGAAGGAGGGATTGATCCGGATATGAATCCCAGGTTACGCACTGCCATTCAAAATGCCAAGGCACAAAATATGCCTAAGGATAATATTGATGCTGCTATCAAAAGGTCGTTGGGAAAAGAAGCCGATGCTTATACAGAAATTAACTACGAAGGCAAAGGCCCTCATGGTGTTTTGGTGTATGTGGAATGTGCTACCGATAATACTACTCGTACTGTTGCCAACGTAAAATCATATTTCAATAAAGTGGGCGGAGGCCTTGTCCCTTCAGGTTCGCTTGAATTCATGTTCAACCGAAAAGCCGTTTTTGAATTTGATAAAACCGGTGATATGGATATTGAGGAAATGGAACTGGAACTGATTGATTTTGGTTTGGAAGAAATTGAGGAGGACGAGGGTATTGTTTTTGCCTATGCCGATTACACCAATTTCGGTACACTTTCAAAAGCCTTTGAAGAAAAAGGAATTGACGTAAAAAAGGCCAATCTGCAACGCATCCCAACCTCGCCCGTTGAGTTTAATGAAGAACAATTGGTAGATATCGAAAAATTGCTCGATAAAATCGAGGATGATGACGATGTGCAGGCGGTTTACACGAATATTGCTTAAGGGTGAGTTTTTAGTTCGAAGTTCAGAGTTCGGTACGGGAGCTCAGGGTTATTGGTTGGCAAGGTAATCGAGGTGGCTACGGACAAATCTCAACTGGGAAAAGGTGATTTCATTGTCGAGTACTTCTTTGGCAATAGATAAACCCACTCCGGGATTCTCTTCAAAAAATTCAGTGATTTTTTCCCTTGTCTTTTTGTCAACAAACTGATTGATATCAAGTTCGCCCAGGCCAATGTAATGTGCCAGGTGTCCCTCAATGGTGGTTTCGGCAAAACTCCGGATTTTAGCTATTTCACTGATGGTTTTCCCTTCCATGAATAACTCGTAACTGATCTTTTTGGTGTCTTTTTTTACCGGCTTAGCTTTTGCCTTTGCTTTGGCCAATTTCGGTTCCACATTATATTCATAACAATATCGGTTTACAATCTCCAGGATATCATCTCCAAATTGTTTCAACTTCATTTTGCCAAAACCTTTTATTTCCAACAACTGATGGTCGTTTCCCGGAACTATATCCGAAATACCCAGTAAGGCTTGTTGCGAAAGAATGCGATAATGCGGAACGCCTTCATCCGTTGCCAAAACATGCCTCCATTCGCGCAGGGATTCATACAAAACCGGATGTTTCGACATTTTACCACTGATCCTGGTTTTTACCTCCGGAGATTTGCCGGGTTTTTCCAATGCCGCTGTTGCCCGCGAGTTGAGAAAGGTTTTTATATCCAAACCATCCTTGCAAGCCAGCAAACATGCTTTCTTTACTTTCAGTAATTCACTGATCTTTTCCAGGGTTTCAGTGATGGCTGTTTGTATGGCGGTGTTGTCTGATTCAAATTCTGCAGATCTTAACAGACTTAATATTTCTGTTTCGGTTTTTTCGGCGAAATAGGCTGCCCCTTTTTTAATTCGCTCCTGGAATTGCGGTTCTGAAGTTTCCTGTTGCCCCAGGTGTTTTAATTGCGATATGAATTTATTTCCCACCTCCAATAAATGAGGAATGGACGTTGATAAAATCTGCCCGATCTTTTCACCCATATCACCTTGGATTGTTCGTTTGTTTTCGTCGAACTGCTTTCTGCATTTATCCATATGATACTGGAGTTGCCGGTAACTGAAAAGCTCCTCAAGCAATTCGAGTTTAAAGTTTTGTTTTGAATGAGCAAGAACCTTGTCATCAGGCTGATGATCTTCTACATTTTTATTAAACTGACCGATTGTTGAATCACAAATAATTCCTTCGGGTGATATTTTTGAAGAAAGCACCAAACCTTCCAAAGATTTGCAGCGGCTGAGCGCTACATAAGTTTGGCCATGAGCAAAAGCGGCATTGGCATCGATCACTGCTTTTTCAAAGGTAAGTCCCTGGCTTTTGTGAATGGTGATGGCCCATGCCAGCCGCAGCGGATATTGAATAAATGATCCGGTTACTGATTCTTCGATCGCTTTGGTAGCTTCATTGATGCTGTATTTGGTATTTTCCCACATGGCACGCTCCACGGCAATGGGCTGTTCTTCGTTTTCACATTGAACAAAAATGGTTTCATCTTCAATCTCAACGATCTTTCCGATTTTACCATTATAATATCTTTTCTCCTGGTTCAGGTCATTTTTAATGAACATCACCTGGGCACCTTGCTTTAAAGTTAGAAACTGATCGGCCGGATATGAAAATTCCGGGAACTGACCGCTGATTTCTGCCTCAAATGTGTGTTCCGGAGATTTTACCTTTGCCAGTTGCTCCTCGTTGATCCGGTTGGCGATGGCGTTGTGGGTAGTTAAAATAATATAACCCTCTTCCTCTTTGGGCCTGAAATTTTCAATGTAACGTTCGTTGAGTTTTCGGAAGGACTCAGCTGTCAATTTGTTGTCACGAATTTCATTCAGGACTTTGATAAATTCATCATCCTGCTGGCGGTAAATATGTTTCAGCTCAATGGTGATGGCATTGGACTCCTGGAAAACTTTACTGCTGAAGAAATAGGCTGTTTCATAATAATCACGCAACAACTGCCATTCATTTTCCTTCACCACCGGCGCCAATTGCTGCAAATCGCCAATCATAAGCACCTGGGCTCCACCAAAAGGTTTGCTGCGGTTTTTATACCGGCGTAAAACCTGGTCAATACCATCCAGCAAATCTGCACGAACCATGCTGATTTCATCAATGATAAGTAAATCGAGCGTGCGAATGATGTTGATCTTTCTTTTGTTGAACTTTCGGAAATTATTTTTTGCATCCCTGTTGTTATCCGGTTCATTTAATCTGCCTGGCAGAATTGGGCCAAAGGGCATTTGAAAAAAGGAATGAATGGTCACGCCTCCGGCATTGATGGCGGCTACTCCCGTTGGTGCCACCACTACCATCCGTTTGGGTGAAATTTCTTTGAGCTTGTGTAAAAAGGTGGTTTTGCCGGTCCCGGCCTTTCCCGTGAGGAAAATGTTTCGGTTGGTAAACTGAACAAAATCAAATGCTAAATCAAGTTGCGGGTTTTGCATAGTTCCGGTTTGATAAAATCAGGCAGGTAAAAATAGTAAAATGGAGTTAATTAGCTTCCACAATTATTATTTTATTTAAAAGAATCAACCTAAAACGACCACTTAAGCCGCATGTAATAAAACTGCCCGTAACCACCGAATTCTGTGCCGTTTTCACCACCAAACACCTGTGATGTGAACAACAAACCAATGTTATCCGTGAGAGAGAAGGTAACACTGGGCCCAACATAAAAGGACCCGTCATACGGATTTACAATTCCTGCCAGATCGCCCTGGATAAGGGGTGTAATGGGGTAGGAGAGTTGTCCCATCAAAGATGCCCGTGCTGGCGAAAAGGTTTTGGGCGAAACGTTTTCCAAAACAATGAAGGAGTTGCCATACCCGGCTTTTCCGGTGGTTCCGTTTGAATTATAAAGTACTGAAGCTGTCGCCATCAGGCTGTTTTTAAAGGTGTAACTTCCGCCCAAAGAAGCCACAAATACACCGCTGGTATCTGCAAAATTGTCCCGGTCTCTGAAATAAGAAGCCTCCCCGGTAAATCCTGCATTTTTAATATACCCCGACCAACCTGCACCGATAACCAAATCGGTTGTCATTACACCAGCCAGCACCTGGAAATCATAATTCCATTTGTTGAAATTATACATGCCGGCAGCGGTAATATCTTTGTTTTCATCAATTTTAAAAGCTGCCTGGTAACCCGATGCATAACCCGTGTAATATTGCAGGTGAACCGCATCGCAACCGGGGCGCTCCACGTAGTCAAAATCGTAAAAATTGAAGGTGTTGAATATGTCGTTGGGATTCCAAACCGTGTTGATTCCCCAGTTAATTCGCTGTCTTCCGACTGTGGCTTCAAATTTCCCCTGCGTGAATTTAATGTTTGCCCGGTCGAGATTGGTATACATTATATAAGATGAGTCGCGGGCAATGGTGCCGGTGAGGTCAACATACCCATTATCCTGCACCAGCAAATCAGAATAAAAAGGATAATAGTTGTAAATGAGCTGACCGTAATTGACCACGTTTCGGGCAGAGGCCGAGAAGGTCCAGTTTTCCGTAGGATACCATTTAAGATTTAAACGATTGTAAATCGATCCCGACGACAACCACTCCTTTGAATCGCCCTGTAACCAAACGGTGTTGAGGTTCTGCAAATGGCCACTGAATTCGAGTTTTTTTTCATCCTGACCTTTTGCAAAACCATTTACCAGGACAAGTATCCCAACCAAAAAATATTGATTCAATGTTTTCTGCATTGCATCATGGATTTTTAGTTTCATCGCTTACAATTTTGCCATCGTCGACTGTTATAACCCTGCGGGCTTTTTTTACCA
>JAGQVE010000066.1 GCA_020438105.1 Bacteroidales bacterium | reverse complement strand
ACCCATATTGCATTTCCCCCTAAATGCCACAAGTTTTCCAGCAAAGGACAGGGCACAAGCGTCACACATGTTTTCTTTCTGTTGCCCTAATCTCCGATTTTCTTCCATCCGACAAACACCCATCTGCCCCAAACATCATGAAACCATCAAGCTCCCAACCCGTTTAACAGCAGGTTCCGTAGGAGCCAATATTACGAATATAAAATTGCCAAATAGCAATACAAGTGCAAGCAATGGATCATCAAATTAAATACCTGCGCCCCCGCAATAATCTTCCTTACACCTCCATAACACTGTATTAAAACTCCATTGATCCGGCATAAAACAGCGTCAAACCAACCGAAGATACCATCCGGTCACCATGATCTGCCATCCAGTCACAAAAGATACTATCCGGTCACTAATATTTACTATTGTATTATTGCCATAAAAGCAGTTAATTACCCTAATTTGCCATCCCATCACCACAATCTGACATCCTTTCACTAAAAGTTGACATCCGGTCACAAACATTTCACATCTGATTAAGTATAAGGATTATAAAAACAAAAAAGGATACCTTATCATGACAGCACTAACCCAAATAATCAAAGAAAAGATCAATGAATCCGGCCAAACAGTTCATCAATTTGCCAAACAACTTGGAATGTCTTCCTCTGGTCTCTATCGCTTGCTCAACAGGAAGGATATGCCACTCTCCCGCTTCCTCCACATCAGCCGGCTGCTTAATTATAACCTCCTCACTGAGCTTTACCCGGGTCTGGCGCCCCATGCTACTGTTAACAATTTACTTCAAACAGAAAACCAACAACTAAAACAACAAGTCACAAACCTTACCGCCGATAAAAAACTTCTTTCAGATGTAATAAATCTCCTAAAAGACAAAACGATAATTTAAATCCATTGGCCAACCATTTATTTTATCATCAAACCTTGAGGTCATTTTATGGGCTTTGAATAAACCACCATTGCTTAACAAAGTTCACATATCGAATTTATGAACTCCTTCGCCCCAAACCTTTCTCAAATTTATTTGTTGTGAATTTATATCAACTTTACCCGTCAAAACATCCAACTTCAGGTTAATGAGTGAAAAGTCCGCAACAGAAAACACTTCCCAAAATACCCGCCGCCTCGCCGCCATCATGTTTGCCGATATCGTAGGCTACACCGCCCTGATGCAGGACAACGAAAAGCGGGCTGCACAAATCCGTGCCCGGCACCGGGAGGTTTTTGAAACAAACCACAAAAAATTCAAAGGTGATATCATTCAATATTATGGCGATGGTGCCCTCAGTGTTTTCAACAGCGCCATCCAGGCGGTTAAATGTGCCGTGGCTATTCAGCAGTCATTTACTAACGACCCGAAAGTACCTTTGAACGTGGGTTTACACATGGGCGATATCGTTTTCAGCGATGCCGATATTTATGGTGATGGTGTAAATGTAGCTTCCCGCATCGAAAGCATGGGTGTGACCGGCGGAATATTTATTTCGGGCAAACTCAACGATGAACTCAAAAACCACAAAGACATCAAAACCACTTCCCTCGGATATTTTGAACTTAAAAATGTATCCGGCCCTGTTGAGATTTTTGCGGTGCAGGGCGATGGCTTTGAGGTTCCCGATAAGGAAATCTATCGCAAAGGACAGAAAAATGCTGCCCGGACCATTGCCGTTTTACCCTTTGTGAACATGAGCGCCAGTGAGGAAAACGAGTACTTCAGCGACGGCATCACCGAAGAGATCATTAATGCGCTGTCTAAGATCAAAAACCTGAAAGTGACATCACGCACCTCTTCGTTTTTCTTTAAAAATAAAAACATTCCCATCCGGCAAATTGGGCAGGAACTCAATGTTTCGGTGCTGCTCGAAGGAAGCGTAAGACTTGCCGGCAACATGGTCCGCATCACGGCACAGTTGATCAATGCCGATGAGGATTTTCATTTCTGGTCGGAAAGCTGGGACCGAAAGCTTGAGAATATTTTTGAGATACAGGACGAAGTCAGCCTGCTCATAGCTGAAAAACTGCGCGAACATTTCGGTCACTTTGAGATTCAGGAACACCTCGTCGAAAAACAAACCGACAGCATCGATGCATATGAATATTCACTCAAAGGAAAATTTCATTTCAACAAGTGGAACCCCGATGGCATGCGCACAGCGATTGAATTCTATGAAAAGGCGTTGGAACAGGATCCCAGTCATGCTCAGTCGTACCTGGGTCTGGCCGATGCCCTTGGCTTTTTGGCTACCACCGGGAATATGCCGTTAATGGAAACCTGGCAAAAAGTTGCGGAGCTCATTCAAAAAGCCAAAAGCATCAATGAAAATCTGCCCGGTGTTCATTATCATTTGGCCAATCTTGCTTTCTTCAGGCAGGCCGATTATAAAACCGCGTTTGAAGAAAACCTGCGCTCTCTGGATTTGCAGGCCAACCACGCCGAAGCGCAGCAATTCATGTCGTTTTTATATGTTATTTCAGGACGTATTGAACAGGCCCGGCAACACCTGGATGTGGCTTACAGCATCAACCCACTTTCGCCCGAAACGCTTTTCTTTAACGGCTATTTCCACTACATGTCAGGTCAGTTTGAGGAAGGATTGGAAAGGCTTAATGGCGTGTTGATACAAAACCCCATGAACCTGCCCGCCTTCACCATCAAGTGCTACAACCTGTTGCGACTGGAAAAGTATGAGGAGATGGTAAAATTCGTTAACAACGCTCCGGAGGAATTGCTTATAGAGTCGGATAAGGTGGGCTTACTTGCCATTGCTTATTCAAAAATGGATAATAGTAAGCAGGCCAATTCTTACCATGAGGAACTGGAGAAACTGGCGGGGGATGAAAACGGATTCCGGGCAAGTTCCTTCCTTTTTCTGCTTTATGCCTGGACAGGTGATAAAGAAAATGCCTTCCGGTGGATCGAAAACTCACTTAATGGCAATACCTTTTTCCTGCTCATGCTTTTTGCCGATCCGTTGGTTGACCCGATTAAAGATGATCCCCGCTATCAGAAATACCGGAAGCTCATTTTCCCTGAAACGGAAACGCCGGACGAATCCAAATCCAAAAAAGCACTCCTCGACCAAAAAACAGCCGATCAACTTGCCGATAAGCTGATGGAACACATCCGGGAGAATAAGCCCTACCTCGAACCCGCCCTTTCCATCCGCTCCCTGGCCGAACAAACCGATATTCATCCCAATCAGCTCTCCTGGCTCCTGAATGAAAAGTTTGGGAAAAATTTCAATGATTTCATCAATCACTTCCGGGTGGAAATTTTTAAAACCCTGGCAAAAGACCCCAAAAATAAGCACCTCACATTGATGGCCCTGGCCTACGACAGCGGCTTCAATTCAAAAACGGTATTTAATACTTATTTTAAGAAAGAGACAGGATTTACGCCTAAGGAATTTGTTAAAAGTACTATGAACAATTAAATGTTTAACCGCCAATCCCGTTAGCTATCTGAACGTCAATCATTCGCGACCATTCGCGAAAAAATTAGCGACCATTCGCGGTAAAAACAAAATCGTTCGCTTTTATAAATCCGAACCTCCTAAAAGCAATCCCGAACTTTTATCCGGCCGGTCAGCCTTTACTTTGCATCATCAACTTTTAAAAACAAAACATTATGAAAGCAATAGTCGCAACAAAATACGGAGGCCCGGAAGTTTTACAGGTTCAGGAAATCGAAAAACCCATACCCAAACCCCATGAAGTTCTGGTAAAAGTATTCGTTGCTTCCGTCACCCGAGCCGATACCATGATCAGGACCGGAAAGCCTTACATCGGCAGATTGATCGTTGGATTAACCAAACCTAAACATCCGGTTACAGGAACCGGATTCGCCGGGGTGATCAGTCAGGTTGGAGAAAATGTCACAAAGTTTAAAGTGGGCGATAAAGTGTTCGGAGAAACCACCACCGGTTTTGGAACCCATGCCGAATATGTGGCTGTGAATGAAGATGGAGTGATCGCCCGCAAGCCTGATTTCCTCACCTTCCAGGAGGCAGCCACCCTCGCCGATGGCCCGCTTACCTCGATGAACTTCCTGAAAAATGTAGCTCAACTGCTGCCCGGTCAAAAGATACTTATCAACGGTGCATCGGGAAGCCTGGGAACTGCGGCCGTTCAACTGGCCAAACAAATGGGTGCCGAAGTAACAGGCGTGAGCAGCGCATCAAACCTGAATTTAGTTAAATCGCTGGGTGCCGACCATGTGATTGATTACAACAAAGTAGATTTCACGAATTTATTGGCGCAATACGACATCATTTATGATACCGTTGGCAAAAGCTCATTTTCAAAAAGTAAAAAGGCATTAAAGCCAGGTGGTGCATATATTTCTCCGGTTCTGAAAATGGGGACTATGCTTCAGATGCTGAAGACTTCGATGATTGGCAATAAAAAGGCGAAATTCTCAGCGACCGGGATATTAAAAGAAACGCAGCTCCGGGAATTGCTCAATGAGTTGCTTGCCATCATGGCAAAGAGCGATTTTAAAACCATCATCGACCGGGAATACCCGCTGGAACAAACTGCTGAAGCGCATGCCTACATCAGCAAAGGCCATAAAAAAGGGAATGTGATCGTAACTGTGGATCATCTTAACTAAATAATCATTTGTGATTCTTCGTGCTTTAGAGGTTTAGTGGCAAGAAAATACCGCCTCGAAAACACAATGTCAAAAAGATTCACCTAACAAGAACTATAAACACAAAACCTATTCATATGAACTCACTGAAAAAACTCTCGAAAATAGCAGGTATCAGCTACCTCATCATTTTTTTCTCGGCCATCTTCGCCAATTTCATCGCCATCGAAAATATTGTGGTGCCCGGCGATCCCGGAGCCACGTTTGCAAACCTGCTCCAAAGCGAAACGGTATTTCGCCTGGCCATCCTAAGCTTTATCATCACCATCATTTTTGATGTGGTAGTTGCCTGGGCGCTATGGGTGCTGCTCAAACCGGTGCACAAAAACATATCGTTGTTTGCGGCATGGTTCCGCCTGGTGCATGCCATCGTATTTGCGGTTGGACTGTATCATTTGGTTACTATTATCCGAATCAGTTTTGGAGATGCCGCCATTTACAACCTGACCGAAAGCCAACAAGCCTCACAGGTGATGCTCTATTTCACTCAGTTCAACGACACCTGGCTCATCGGGCTGATCTTTTTCGGCATACACCTGATCGCAATTGGTTACCTTTTGCTCAAATCAAAACTGGCACCCAGGTTCATCCCCATACTTCTGTGCATCGCCGGGATAGGCTACATGATAGACAGCACCGCCGGTTTGCTTATCCCCAACTATGGCGACATGGAAATGCTCTCAGCAATCATTGTAATTATACCGGGAGTTGTAGGGGAATTAGCTTTTACGGTTTGGTTGCTCGTGAGAGGATTTAAGGATTTAGATTAGCAAACTGTAACTCTATTTCCATTTTTGTTTTGCCACTAGTTACCAATTAATCGCTTTGAGCCTCAGGCATAACTTACAATAATCAATTAATCCTTTTATTTCATAGTAATAAAATCGGGAGCCATTTTAAAAGCTCCCAATTTATTAATCAATATGTTAAAATCGTTCATCAAATACTAAAACCCAAATCCAATCCGAAGTCCAGGGTAGGTTGATTTACCTGAGAAATAAAACTGTGGTGAAACTGATACATTATTGCCAAGTTTCCAGTTAACGCCTAACCTCCAGGTGTTTTTATCAAATAAGTCACCGCTTCGGTTAACCAAATAACCAAACTCCACCCCTAACCAGGCAGGATTTTCAGCATCCCTTGAAAAATTATACCTGTACCCGAAATTCAAAAATCCATTTGATTTAAACCCGGAAGACTCTGTGTAATAAGAAAGTGAATTATACGATATATTAAAATCGTTTTTCAATACTCCTTTTTTACTGAATAAAACCGATACCATCGCAGAAATGTCGAGCACCGGTTGGTTTTTGATCAGGTTGGCTCCAACACCCCCGTTCAGACTGAGCATATCCGTTTGTCCGTGTATTTCATCAAGATGGTCAAGATGAACCATGTTGGTTCCCTCATATGCATAATTGTAAGTTGCTGCCATCCGGCCCTGCTTTGTATATGTATCATTCAAGGTTTCCTTGATCTTAGTAATTAAATTCTCATCCATCAAATTACCGATTTCATTAAAACGGATAAGCATCCAATAGTCGGTGGCATTTACCGTGCACCTGTTCTCAAATTGTTGAATCGTTATTTCTTTGTCCTTCCATATTATGATTTCCTTTTGTGCCGAGGGTTTTATTGATATTTGATCATCGGGAACATAGGAAATTGAATAGGGCGATTCAGGCAGAGTTACGCCGGACTCCTTCAGGATCGTTTGCAAGTTTTTTAAATCGTTTTCCAAAGTTTCGGAGATATTTTTACTTGCATCCAGCGCCAGCAATATTTCCATCGAAGAATCAATTTGAACATGGATGCTATCGGGAAAAGGCTGTTGTGAAAGCACTTCGGTGCTAATTAATAACAGTACCAGGAATGGAAGAATGTTTTTTATTTTTTTCATTTCTGTAAATTTTAAATTCGTAAGATAAGATGTGTTTCCCGGGAATATATTTCAGTAATTATAATTCAGTTTTAAGTGCCAGATCAGCTCGTTTGGAAACAGGTTTATTCCCACCGAGTTTAATTTTCAGTTTCTTTTTCTTTGCTTGCTTTTGGTTGCTATTGTTGCGAATGATAATTTGCTTTTCGTGATCATTCGCCTCCATGGTTTGAGTTATTGTATCAACTGTTGAAGGAGGATCATTTACAGCAATCATTTCCTGTGTATTTTCCTTTTCCACATAAATCGTCCGGTCTACATAAACAGTATCAGTAATAAATTCGGTTTTAATGGATGGTTGGGCCACGGTTATTGTTTTTTCAACATATATGGTGTCGGGCACACTTGCTTTGGAAGCAATAGCTACTTCGGGTTTAGTTGCAGCCTCTTGTTGCATGGTATAAACCTGATTTTTTAAACTGCTATTGGAAATTACAAGCGTTTTTAACCGGTTATCGTTTTTCACCTTTGAAACAACCAGAATGGAAGTAACCAGTAAAAGCAACAAACATGCGACAGCCAGCGCACGAAACCATAATAAGGCAACTCGTTTCTCTTTTTTTAATTGGACATGTTGCCAGATCCTCTCTTTTGAGTTTTCCGATTCCAGGCCAAAATGATCCGCAGAATCAATGATCATTTTTCGTATTTGATCATCAAAATTATTTTGTGGTTTCATATCCTTGAGTAGTTTTCAATTTTTCAATAATGTAAATTCTTGCTTTCCTGAGTTGCGACTTGGAGGTGTTTTCCGCAATATTCAATAGGTCTGCAATCTCCTTGTGAGAATATCCTTCGATGGCAAACAGGTTAAATACGGTCCGGTAGCCGTCGGGCATCGCCCCGATGATGGCATAAATCCGGTCAATATCCACTCCCGATAAATCAGCATTATCAAAATCTGTTGATTCATATTCGGTTAAATCCTCGCTATAGCTTAGCGTAGGCTTCGATTTCAATATCCTGATTGATTCGTTAATTACAATGGTTTTGATCCACTTGGTTAGACTGCTTTCACCCCGGTATTCAAAATTGCCAATACTTCTGAATATTTTCGAAAAGGCTGTTATTAAAGCATCCTCAACATCATGCTGATTGTAGATGATCCGCATCGACAAATGAAACATTTGCCGGTAAAAAGTATCGAACAATATTTCCTGTGCTACCGGATTACCCGACTTACAATGCTTTATAATTTCTTTTGTTTCCAGCGTTATCTATTTGTGCTTGTTTTTATCATTAACCCCAATGTTTCAATGCAGGTTGCCTGAGTGTATAAAGATTTTGCAATAATCTGCGAGCCGGTCATTCCAATGCGCCGCTCAATTAAAAATTCAATAAACCGGAAAAATATTTAAAATTATCGCCCTGATCCTGCGTTTTTTACATTTTTAACATTTCAATACAACGTTGTAAGCGTTAAAAATTCAGTGGTAGGCATAACGATGTTTATCCGCATGATGCATCCGGCTTTGCTTTTGAATTGGATTGCTTAAATATCCTCAGAAATCCTTTTTTATTATCTTTGATTGCAAATTCGTACACCATGAAAAATTCAATTTATATACTTTCCATACTTGTATTCACCTTTTTTGCTTGTACCAAAAACAACCCCGAAACGATCGATAATTCTCCAAACGCGACAGTTCTGGTTAAAGGTCTTGATTGTGGAAATACGTATTTAATTCAGTTTGATGATGATGTTTCAGGGCTTCCGCAAAATAGTTGGGAAAACATTTTTTATGCATTAAACTTACCCGAGAGCTGCATGGCAGCGGGAAAACGTGTTTACCTGGAATTCAGAGAACCCAAGTACAATGAATGGGTGGCCTGCACAACACTTGGACCAGGGTATCCACAGGTTTATATTATAAAAGTGGAGTAAATCAATTTTAAATTGATCCCTGAAATATCCATACTAATCCTGGCTAACAACTTTTCAGAAACATAGAACTACAACTCGAAATAGTTAATTTTATAAAGCATCTAAAAGTCTTTCAATTTTGATCATTGTTACAAAAATTGTAAATATTTAAATCAGGGAACTATAACGAGAAGTTGATCGTATATATCGCATTAAAATCTATGTAACAAAATTTCAATGTCATACAGCATCCAAATCGACCACAACAATAAACTTATTCATTATAGGCACAGTGGCAATATCACAGCTATTGATATTGGTGTTGCCTGGCAGGAATTTCTGCTTCTTGACGAATTTACACAAAAGAAATATAATTTATTTTCGGATTATCGCGAGGCCAGGTTCCTGATGCATGATAAGGATATAAGCGCCATATGTGATTTCCTGTTAAATCTGAAGGATATTTTATATCAAAAGAAGCAGGCCATCGTCATTAGTGAGCCGCTGAGTACCGCCATTTCTATCCTTTTCACAGGTGAGGTGATTGATCGTGTGGGATTTGATGTAAAAGTATTTTCTACTGAAAGTGCTGCTTTTGGCTGGCTTACACAATAAAATCTATGGATCCACTCCCAGGATCGTCAGGGATCCCTTGAGGGTTTGTTTTATCAAATCATCTCCATAATAAACCTCCAGTACCCAGAAATAAGTTCCATCTGATACGTAGTTTCCATTTCGTTTTGCATCCCAACCGGAAGGAAAATCTTCCGATTCCCAAACTTTTTCGCCCCACCGATTATAAACCGTCATGTGGTGCTTTTGAACTCCCTGCCATTGGGCAGGATCAGGAGCGAAATAATCATTTTTATTATCACCGTTTGGGGTAATCACCTTGGGCACCCAAACCAGGAACATTTCAATTTTTACCGTATCTGAATTTTTACAAATGCCCTGCGTTACTTCCACATAATAATAGGGGTTTTCAGGATCCGCATTGTTTTCGGTTACTTCAAAATATTGCTGACCGGATCCATCCTGCCACTGATACTGGTCAAAACCGGCACCGGCATCCAGTTCAATGGTTTCTCCGGGCAAAAATACCTGGTCCTCTCCAAGGAATACCTGCGGTAGCGGCACTTCAGTTACTTCAATGGTTTTGGAAATACTGTCGCAGGGATTGGCAATGCAGAGGGTATAATAACCGGATTGATTTACTGTTATACTCTGGTTACCGGCCTCTCCGTCCCAATAATAATTATAATTCCCTTCAGGTGCCTCCAGGATTATCGATCCCCCTTCGCAAAATTCCATGTTCCCGGAAATATCCAGAACGGGATTGGGATATAAATCAATATCAATGCTTGCTTGCGTTGCACAGCCGTTGGGATCCACCACAGAAACAGCAAAGGTTCCAGCATCAGAAACCGTAAAAAACTGTCCGGTGGAATTATCCTGCCACAGGTATGAATCAAAACCCGACCCTGCATCCAGTATTAAACTATCGCCTTCACAAACATGGTTTACGGTTCCAAGATCAACCTGTGGATCAGCAACACTCACATAAATTTCGTCAGTTCCATGGCAGTTATAAACATTTGTAACCTCCACCGAATAAAGCCCCGATGTATTTACCATAAAGAAGGGTTGGGTAGTATTATCCTGCCATAGGTAAGTTAAAAATGAACCCGAGGGTTCAAGAATTATGTTTTGGCCTGTGCAAATGGTTGTATCAGAGCCCAGATCGGGTTGCGGACTTGGATCAATCGTAACATAAATTGAATCCGTATCTTCGCCACAACCATTATTTACCGTTACCCAATAGGTTCCCTCCTGCGTAACAACAAAAGATGGATTGGTACTTCCGTCCTGCCACAAATAACTTACAAAACCCGGTCCGGGTGTGATGGTTTGCTCTTCATTATCGCACAGGCTGAAATCAGTGCCCAGGTTGATTTCGGGCAAAGATTGAAAATCGACATGAATGGAATCAATGGCACTGCAATTATTCTGATCAATGACTGATACCCAGTAAGTACCTGGTTCAACCACTGTAAATGTTTGATTGGAAGAACCATTTTGCCATTCGTATAAAATAAATTCAGAACCGGGGTCGAGGATCAGGGTTTGACCATCACACAAAATGGTATCATTGCCCAAATCCATCTGCACTGCAGGAAATACTTCAATATTAATAGTATCGTACGAAATACACCCAAATGCGGAAATCACTTCCACCCAATAGGTTCCGGGTTCCGTAATCGTGAGCGTTGAATCACTGGAGCCATCCTGCCAGATATAGGAGGCATAACCTCCACCGGCATGTATGGTATAGGAACCGTCAATGCAAATCAGGGTGTCATTTCCCAGGTTTATATCAGGTTGGGGAAATACGATCAGCTTAACCGAATCGGCCACCTGTTCACCACAATGATCGGTAATGATCACTTTGTAATAACGGGTAGTATCAGCTGTTAGGTAAACTGAAAATGAACTATCGGGCAAGTCCTCCCATTCATAAAAGTATGGTGCAATGCCGTTTTCAACCGTCACATACATGGGCACCACCTGCCCCTGACAAACATAAATCGAGTCGATCATAATGGTATTCATGTTTGTATAAGGAGGAATAAAAACCTCAATGGTATCCGAAGCCGAACAGCCATCGGGAGTAAATACCGTAACATAATAAGTCCCCGACTCAGTTACCGGGAAAGTTTGATTTGTACTTCCATCCTGCCAGTAATAGCTTGCATAGCCATTGCCCGGATCCAGGAACAGAGTGTCATTATAACAAAGTTCAAGTACCGTATCATTACCAATTTCCACTTCGGGGTAGGTATCAATTCGAATATTATCCAAAACCATGTAAGCATCATAATAACCCGGTGTGGGATAATATATATCAATGATCAGGTAATAAATGTCAAACTCGGGGTTGTGAACTGTAAATTCATACGTTTTCCAATCGGTCGTGTCAACTGCTGGCGAGGTCCATATCAGGTTTGTTTTCACACATTCCGCATCACTGCCATACACTTTAAGGATGGCTGGCTGAGCTGTGGTAAAGGAAAGATATTGCCAGTAAGCCAGGTCGATGCGGAAAATATAACATGAATCCTTGGAAAGGGGAATTTCAAAAGGGGCCTGAATATCCTCCCACGAGCCGTCATCGCGGGCAAGCATACCTAAATAGGTAATCCCATCAGATGGAGGAAGAAAAACATCATATTTACCGGGTTGAACATTGGGTGAACTCAGGTAATTACAAACCGACCAACCGGGTGGTGGACCGATCATCAGTATGGTTCCTTCAAAAGACGGGTTGGACAAATACTGCCCAATTACCGGCAGGGAGCCTATGAGAAATATGAGTATGGTTAATTTAGCTTTTCTCATTACGTTTGTAAGACAAGAATGAAAAATAAAAAGTATAAATATAATCTATTTTTTTTTTTTTTTTTTTTTTTTTTTTTTTTTTTTTTTTTTTTTTTTTTTTTTTTTTTTTTTTTTTTTTTTTTTTT
>JAGQVE010000065.1 GCA_020438105.1 Bacteroidales bacterium | reverse complement strand
TACGGGAATTTCTATCTTGATATTTCCATCGAAAAAGAGTGCCCGAATTACATAATTCAGTTGTTTGAAGGGGATAAAAAAAGGCGGGAGATTTCAGTTTCGGAAGCAGGACGTGTTAGTTTTGAATATTTAAATCCTGCCACTTATGAGGTTAAAGTAATTTACGACATGAATAATAACGGTGAATGGGATACCGGAGATTATCATTACCGAATCCATCCTGAGGAGGTAAATTTTTTCCCGAAAGAGATTGTAGTCAGGGCTAACTGGGATGTAGTGGAGAGCTGGGAACTATAAATTACCTGAAAGCAGCTATCAGCAATTCAATATCCTGGTACGGAAGTGTAAAATACTCACCAATATAGGATTTTGTAAGCATACCGTTAAAAAGGTAAGCCCCCTGGCGAAGTCCATAATCTAATTTCAGCATGTTTTCGATTCCACCCACCTCTCCTATTCGAAGTAAAATGGGAGTAAAGAAATTACTGAATGCATAGGAGGCGGTATGCGGAATACTTGATGCAATATTGGGCACACAATAATGTGTTACTCCATGTTTTTGATAAACCGGTTTGTTATGATTGGTTATTTCAGAGGTTTCAATACAGCCACCCTGGTCAATGCTAACATCAATAATCACCGAACCTTCCTTCATGTTTTTCACCATATCTTCAGTAACTACCACAGGTGACATCCCTTCCCTTGAATGAATGGCTCCAATTACTACATCTGCGGTTGTGAGGGCTTTCTGTAGTACTTTCGGTTGCAGGATAGAAGTAAATATGCGGTTGTTTATGGCATCCTGGAGCCTTCGCAATTTGTAAATAGAATTATCAAAGACCTTCACGGTAGCGCCAACCCCAATGGCAGCTCTGGCAGAATATTCAGCTACGGTTCCGGCGCCTATGATCACTACTTCGGTGGGTGTTATACCCGGAAATCCGCCCATGATAATTCCTTTGCCATAAGCCGGGTCCTTCAGGTAGGAATTGGCAATAAATATGGAGGAAGTCCCTACCAGTTCACTCATCGACCTGATCAGGGGAAATGACCCGGTTTTGTCTTTGATGAACTCAAATGCAAGGGCAGTCATTCTTTTGTTCATCAATTTTTCAAAATAATGCCGATTTTGGCCGGTAATATGAAGGGATGACAAAATCGTTTGCCTGGAGCTCAGCATCTCAATTTCACTATCAGATAATGGAGCTACTTTTAAAATGATATCCGCTTTAAACACTTCCTCGGTGGAGTAAACCACCCTGGCTCCTACTTCCGTAAAGTCCTTATTGCTGAAATGCGCTGATTTTCCGGCATCGTTTTCAATGATCACCTGATGGCCGTTGGCAACAAGGAGCCCTACTGCCTGAGGCACCAGTGGCAACCGGCACTCCTGGAAAGAAGTTTCAGCCGGAACACCGATAGTAATATTTTTAGGATTTACGTGGATATCAAGCGTCTCTTCCTGAGGTAGTAATTGTTCACCTTCTGAGAATTTAAGGAAACCATTGTGTTCAGCGTTCATGCGTGTAATGATGAGAATTGAGGCTAAAATTAGTAAAGAAAGAATGAATTTGCAAATACAAACTTAAAAGCACGGCATCACTAATAAGAGATCGCTCTGATTCCGGTTTCAATGTCTTCCTTTATCTCCACCTTTATGGTGCCGATGGGTAAATACTCCTCAATTTTTTCAGGCCATTCAATAAAACAATAGTTTCCACTGAAGAAATAATCTTCATAGCCAATATCGAACAACTCAACCGTATCCTTCATTCGGTACACATCAAAATGATAAACCTCCCCCGCTTCACTATTGTACACATTTACAAGGGCAAAGGTGGGACTACTTACATTGTCGGTTACATTTAAATGTTTGCATAAGGCTTTGATCAGTGTTGTTTTACCAGCTCCCATTTCACCATAAAATGCGAATACACGATCGTTGGAACGCAATTTTAAAATATCTGCCGCAATTTGCTCAAGTTGTTCCACTGCTGAGCAATGGACTGTCATTTTTGAATGGATACCGTTTTTCATTCTTAGGCTATTTCCCGGATAAAACAATGTAAGGTACCAACACCTCTTCCAGCGAAATACCGCCATGCTGGAAAGTGTTTTTATAATAATTTACGTAGTAGTTATAATTATTAGGATACGCAAAAAAGTCGTTGCGCTTGCAGAATATAAAGGTAGAACTCACATTAAGCCTCGGCAGGTAAATATCATCGGGATTACGAACCTCATACACTTCCTTGCGGTTGTATTGCAATGCCTTCCCCACTTTATATCGGAGATTTGTATTGGTATTCCGGTCGCCCAATACCTTAACCGGCTCGCTCACTCTAACTGATCCATGATCCGTGGTTATCACCACATCCACATTTTTATCAGCCAGGTAATCAAATATATCTTTTAATGGTGAGTGCTCAAACCAGGACAAACTAATGGAACGATATGCCGATTCATCGTCGGCCAGCTCACGGATGATCTCCATTTCGGTGCGGGCATGCGAAAGCATATCTACAAAATTATATACAATCACATTCAAATCGTTATTCATCAGGTTGGGCAAATTATCCACCAACTTACGGCCTACGTTGAGGTTTAAAACTTTGGTATAACTGGTTTTATAGTGTTTCCCGTAACGTTTCAGGTATTCACCCAGCAATTGTTCTTCAAACTGGTTCTTGGTTCCTTCGTCATCCTCACCAATCCAGTAGTGGGGATATTTACGCTGAATTTCGGAAGGCATCAAACCTGAGAATAATGCATTGCGGGCATATTGTGTAACGGTAGGCAAAATGGCATAATAAATCTCATCATTTTTTACACGATATTTATCTTCCAGAACAGGTTGAATGGTTTTCCATTGATCGTAACGAAGGTTATCGATGAGGATGAGGAACATGGGGCGATTACTTTTTACAGCCGGGAACAGCTTTTCTTTAAGTAAAGTATGTGATAAAATCGGCCGGTGGTCAGTATTTCCATTGATCCAATCGTAATAATTCTTCTCAATAAATTTTGAAAAAACCTGGTTGGCTTCGGCCTTTTGCATATTGAGCACTTCTATAATTCCGCTATCGGTAGAAATGTCGAGTTCAAGTTCCCAGCGCACGAGTTGTTTGTATACTTCCACCCATTCTTCAAAATTCAACCCGCTTGATATTTGCATACCCAGCCTGCTGAAACTCTGTTGATATTGTGTAGTTGACTTTTCGCTGCGAAGCTTTTTATTTTCGAGATTTTTCTTCAGGCTCAGCAAAATCTGTTTGGGATTTACCGGTTTAATCAGATAATCGGCAATATTGCTTCCGATGGCCTCCTCCATGATCAGCTCTTCTTCACTTTTGGTGATCATCACCACAGGCAGGCCCGGATAACTTTCTTTAATTTTTTCCAGGGTTTCAATACCCGACAGTCCGGGCATTTGTTCATCCAGGAATACAATATCATAAATATTATCTCTTACCATATCCAGCGCTTCGGAGCCATTATTGGTAGTATCAACTGAATAACCTTTTTGCTCTAAAAACATGATGTGGGGTTTCAGCACATCGATCTCATCATCAACCCATAAAATTTTTGCATTTTCCATATAGTTACTTTAGTTCCGGTAATTTTGCCGGTTCAATCAAAACAATAAAATAAAGGGTAAAATTAATTCATTCAGATAAAATAAAGAAGGTGATTAGGGAAACACTTAAAACTAATTTTATAATGCATAAAACAGATAATTATTGTTTTGACTGGCTGAATTAATAAACATTAACAAATCATTAAAAGTAATTTTAAAATTGAGCAATTTTACAATAAAATTGTTTGTGTTTCCTGTAATCCATTGAAATAAACGGATGGTGTAACAATTCAGGGACTTCTTGGTAAAAACAAGCATTTTAAAACAATCCAATAAAACTTCATACAAATGGCAGCGGCTGTAAAAAGGAAAGAACAATCAATAGAAACGCTAAGGGGAATAGCAATTATTCTTATGGTGGCCGGGCATGTGATCGGTGATAATTCGGGAACCGGGCTTCAGGTTCGTGACGAATCGGCCTGGCGATATTTTTACTTTACTTTTGAATATCTCCGTATGCCATTATTTACAGCCATTTCAGGATTTGTATATGCTTTAAAACCCGTTCAATCCGATCATATTGGCAGGTTTTTGAAAGGAAAATCAAGACGGATCATTTTGCCATTTTTCACGGTGGCAACCGTGCAATACCTGATGAATGCCCTCGTGCCCCAGGTTAACAACCCGGTTCCGTTGGCCGATATCTGGAAAATTTATATTTTCTCATACGGACAGTTTTGGTTTCTGCAAGCCTTGTTCCTGGTATTTCTTACCGTGGTAGCACTGGAATACAACAAAATACTTGATACCATTAAAGGGTGGGCTATCAGCCTTGGAATAGCGGTAATTATGCTTTTAGTGATCAATCAAAACTACCTGATCAATTATTTCAGTATTAGCCGGTATTTATACCTTTTACCTTTCTTTTTATTGGGAATCGGGCTTAATCGCTTTAAAGATCAGTTATTCAAAAAACCAATCATATTAGCATTGTTGCTAACATTAATTATAACTGTTACTATTCAGCAGCTTGAATGGTTTGAGGTGATCAACACAAAAAGTCATCGTTTTAGTGCCATCAGCGTATTTGTAGGCATTTCGGGCATATGGCTCATTTTCCACATTCGAAAACCATTTAAATGGCTGGCTGAGTTGGGTTATTACTCCTATGGCATTTACCTTTTTCACGTATTTGCCACCGCCGGAAGCAGGATATTTGCCAAAATGCTCGGCATGGAAAATATGGTCATGTTATTTTTCACAGGCTTGATTTTCGGATTGATCTTCCCGATATTGCTCGAATTGATCCTGCTTAAAAGCGCTATTTTAAGAAGGCTTTTCCTAGGATTAAGATAAATTCGGGTTACCGCACCAAATACATTAAATCGTAAATTTGCAGGCAAATCACCTGGATTTGATCAATAAGCGCAAAATTATAAATGATCCTGTTTACGGATTTATCAATATTCAAACCGATTTACTGTTTGACCTGATTGAACACCCCTTTTTCCAGAGGCTTCGGCGAATAAAACAATTGGGCCTTACCCATCTTGTTTACCCGGGAGCCCTCCACACACGGTTTCATCATAGCCTGGGGGCAATGCACCTGATGATGGAGGCTTTACAGGTTTTAAAAAGCAAAGGACATAAAATATCTGAAAAAGAAACAGAAGGAGCACTTATCGCAATCCTTTTGCATGACATTGGTCATGGGCCATTTAGCCATGCACTCGAACACAGTATTATTAAAGGCGTGCAACACGAAACCATTTCGGAGGTAATGATGAACAAGCTGAATCAGCAGTTTAACGGTGCACTCGAAACCGGGCTGGCCATTTTCAGGCATCAGCACCCGAAACACTATTTATCACACCTTGTTTCGAGTCAACTGGATATGGACCGGCTGGATTATCTGACCCGTGATAGTTTTTTTACGGGAGTTTCGGAAGGTGTGATCGGCACGCAAAGGATCATTAAAATGCTCAATATTGCCGACGACAAACTTGTAGCGGAAGTAAAAGGAATTCACAGCATTGAAAAATTCATCATCGCCCGGCGAATCATGTACTGGCAGGTTTATTTGCACAAAACGGTTTTAGCTGCCGAAAACATTCTCATTAAAATTCTGGCTCGTGGCAAAAAACTCACCAAATCAGGAGACACGCTTTTTGCCACCCCTTCGTTACAATATTTTCTTCAACATGATGTAAGCAGGGATGAACTTATTCAAAATGAAGAAGTGCTTATCAAATTCTCAAACCTTGACGACTTCGACATTTTATCGGCCATAAAAGTATGGATGGATCATCCTGACCCTATCCTCTCCTGGCTCTGCAAAGCCATGATTCATCGCAGGTTGTTCAGGTGTGAAATCCAGACAGAGCCGTTTGATTATTTCTTCCTTGAGGATATTAAAGATAAAATTTACAAACAGTTTGAAATTGATGAAGAAGATCTCACCTACTTCCTGGTAAGCGATACTACCTCAAATTATGCGTATAAACAAGGACATGAAGAAATAGAGATCCTGCTGAAAAACGGAAAAGTAGTGGATATGCTTGATGCGTCTGATCAGTTTGACACGGGCATACTTTCCAAACAAACCACCAAACATTTCATCTGCTACCCAAAAGAGATTTTATATTAAACCTGAAAGGTGGCTACATGCCTTTTTTCATTAATTTTGCCCAATCTCATTAAACTTATCGAATGGAATTTTCAGCTCAACAAATTGCATCAGTCATTAACGGAACGGTAGAAGGCAATGCCGAAGTAAAGGTTAATTATGTTTCAAAAATCGAAGAGGGTAAACCAGGAACCATTTCCTTTTTGGCAAACCCCAAATACACCCAGTACATTTATAATACGCTGGCCAGTATTGTAATAGTAAATAATGATTTCAAGCCTGAGAAGGAGATTTCGGCCACCCTCATCAGGGTGGAAGATGCATACCTGGCTTTTGCTAAATTGCTCGATTATTACAACCGGATTAAACAAGACAAACAGGGCGTTTCGAAACAGGCCTATATTTCTGAATCGGCCAGTATTGGCGAGAATTGTTATATCGGCCCTTTCGTTTATATCGGTGAAAATGTGACCATCGGGAACGGCACTAAAATTTATCCGAATACCCATATCGGGGATAATTCATCTGTTGGGGATAACACCACCATTTATTCAGGAGTAAACATTTATTCCGAAATCAAGATTGGCAATGAATGTATCATTCATGCAGGCGTGGTTATCGGTAGCGACGGTTTTGGATTTGCACCTCAAACGGAAAGTGATTATACCAAGGTGGCTCAAATTGGCAATGTAATTCTTGAAGACCGTGTGGAAATTGGAGCCAATACCACCATTGACAGGGCAACATTGGGATCAACCATCATTCGGAAAGGAGTTAAGCTGGATAACCTGATCCAAATTGCACATAATGTTGAAATTGGTGAACACACAGTTATCAGTGCTCAAACCGGAGTTTCAGGGTCAACAAAAATCGGTAAATTTTGCATGATTGGCGGTCAGGTAGGTATTATCAATCATATAACCATTGCTGATGAGGTAAAAATTGCCGCACAATCCGGAATTGGCAAAAGCATTGTTAATAAAGGCGAAATCGTTCAGGGATCCCCGGCATTTGACATTAGCAAATACCGCAGGGCATACATTCATTTCCGCAACCTTGAAAACATCAAAAGCAAGGTGGATGAATTGGATAAAAAGCTGAAAGATCAATAGCCAGACAGCTTCCTCCACTTATTCTAAATCGTTAATTTCTTGGTTAATAGAAAACCAAAAGCGCTTTCAATGATTTTGGCAATTATATTTATATTTGCCCGCTGATTATTATGACGGACAAACAACAAACGATAGCTAACCCCATTTCAGTTTCAGGAACAGGACTTCATACCGGAGTAACAGTTACTTTAACTTTTAAACCGGCTCCTGAAAACAGCGGCATCAGGTTTCAAAGGATAGACCTTGATGGACAGCCTGTTATTCCTGCTAATTGCGATCATGTATTAGATACAAACAGGGGAACAACAATAGGACTTAATGGAGCCTCAGTGGCTACTGTTGAGCATGTAATGGCAGCCCTCAAAGGCATGCAAATCGATAATGCGCTTATTGAGATTGATAATGATGAAACACCCATTATTGATGGCTCGGCCAGGTATTTCAGTGAAGCTTTGCAGAAGGCTGGAACTGTTGAGCAAAATGCCCAGCGTGAGGTCTTTGAACTGGATACCGTGTTAACCTATTCCGACCCTAAGAACAAGGTGGAACTGATCGCAGTACCGGCTGAGGAATTCAAACTAACGGTGATGATCGATTTCGAAACCGAAGTTCTCAGTACGCAAAATGCCTCATTGGAGTCAATTCAAAATTTCAATGAAGAAATTTCGATGTGCCGCACCTTTGTTTTTTTACATGAGCTGGAATATTTGCTTTCAAATGACCGGATCAAAGGCGGCGATTTAAGCAATGCCATTGTTTTTGTGAACAGGGCCATTAGTCAGGAAGAGCTCGACAGGTTAGCCAAACTGTTTAACAAACCCTCCGTGAAGGTATTGGATAAAGGCATTTTAAATAACATTGAGCTTCATTACGAAAATGAGCCCGCTCGTCATAAATTGCTTGATGTAGTTGGTGATTTAAGTTTAACCGGTTTTGGATTAAAAGCCCACATCATCGCCAAAAGACCAGGGCATGGCGCCAATGTTGAATTTGCAAAAATTATAAAACAGTATAAAGTGGACCAGGAAATTAACAACTTTGAACCTCCTTTTGATATAATCAAAACACCGCTATTTGATATTAATGATATCAAAAAACTATTGCCTCACCGACCTCCATTCCTGTTGATTGATAAAATAATGGATATGGACGATGCCCGTGTGGTTGGCGTTAAGAATGTGACCATGAACGAAACGTTCTTTGAAGGCCATTTCCCTGATGAACCTGTGATGCCGGGCGTACTGCAAATTGAAGCCATGGCGCAAACAGGAGGTATCTTAATACTCAATTCCATTGAAGAACCGCAAAATTACCTGACCTATTTTCTGAAGATTGAAAATGTAAAATTCAGAAATAAGGTGGTACCGGGCGATACCATTGTATTTAGCCTGAAACTGGTATCACCAATCCGACGTGGACTCTGCCACATGAAAGGAATTGGTTATGTAGCCAATAAGCCGGTAATTGAAGCTGAAATGCTGGCACAAATTTCAAAAAAGACAAACGTATAAAAACCTGAATAACGATGAATCAACCGCTAGCATACGTACATCCGCAGGCACGCATAGCCAAGAATGCAGTTATTGAACCTTTTGTAAATATCGAAAGAAATGTTGAGGTAGGCGAAGGTACATGGATCGGATCCAATGTTACCATTATGGAAGGTGTTAAAATTGGAAAGAACTGTAAAATATTTCCCGGTGCTGTGATCGGGGCAATTCCTCAGGATCTGAAATACGCCGGTGAAGATACTACAGTTGAGATTGGCGACAATACGACCATTCGCGAATTTGTTACGATCAACAGGGGCACCAGTGAAAGCTGGAAAACCGTGATCGGCGAAAATTGCCTGCTCATGGCTTACGTGCATATTGCCCATGACTGCTTTATTGGAAATTCGGTAATTCTTGGCAATGCCACCAACCTGGCCGGCCACATTAAAATTGACGATTATGCAATTTTGGGTGGTATTTGTGCTGTGCATCAATTTGTAAAAATAGGCGCACATGTTTATATCGGGGGTGGTTCGCTGGTAAGGAAAGATGTGCCGCCCTATACCAAAGCAGCAAGGGAGCCCCTCTCCTACGCCGGTGTTAATTCAATCGGGCTCAGAAGGCGCGGCTACTCAAACGACAGGATCAATGAAATTCAGGATATATACCGGATACTTTATGTTACCAAAGGTTATAATGTAACGCAGGCTGTTAGATATGTGGAGGCCAATATGCCAAGTTCGCCTGAACGAGACGAAATACTTTCCTTTATTTCGCATTCCACACGCGGAATTATGAAGGGGTACTCAAAAATTGCCGGGAACGGTTAATAATCCTTTCTATTCTTTTGTTTTTGAATTATTCCTCTGAGATTTCACAAGCTGAATTTTCAAAATATTGGCATAAATTCAATCCTTTTTGACAACTTATGAGGTTGTCTTTGAATAAAATTTTATTTTTGCCGCTCAATTTAATTGTAAAAGATTTAATCACAAGAACATATGGCATCAACTGCAGATTTTAAAAACGGGTTAACAATAGAAATGAATAACGACTTGTTGACTATTGTGGAATTTCAACATGTTAAACCGGGAAAAGGACCCGCATTTGTAAGAACAAAACTTAAAAGTTTAAGAACAGGCAAAGTAATTTCGCACACCTTTAGTGCAGGAGTAAAAATAGATACGGCTCGCGTGGAACGTCGGCCATATCAATATCTTTACAAAGATGACCTGGGTTACTATTTTATGAATTCCGAAACTTTTGAGCAGGTAACCATAGCTGAAGATATTATTTCGGCGCCTCAGTTTCTCAAAGAAGGCCAGGAAGTGGAAATCCTTTTCCATGCTGACACTGAAACTCCGCTTACTTGCGATATGCCCGCTTATGTTGTTTTGGAAATCACCTATACCGAACCGGGCGAAAAAGGAAACACGGCCACTAATGCTATGAAAGAAGCCACTGTTGAAACCGGTGCAATCGTGAAAGTTCCCCTGTTTATTAATGAAGGTGAGAAAATAAAAGTCGACACCCGTTCAGGTGATTATTCGGAACGTGTGAAAGATTAAGCGTTTCCAGATGAAACTCCCCAAACCTTATACACTTGCTGAGATAGCAGGTATTATAGCAGCTGAATATTCCGGGTCTGCAGATTTTGAGATTTCAGGAATTAATGAAATACACATGGTAGAAACAGGTGATCTCACCTTTGTGGATCATCCCAAGTATTATGAAAAAGCTTTGGGCTCTAAAGCCACAACGATACTTATCAATAAAAAAGTGGATCGCCCTGAAGGAAAAGCACTGATCTTTTCGGAAAAGCCTTTTGATGATTACATGAAATTGGTGAAGCGTTTCAGGCCCTTTGAACCTGCATCCGGCATGATCAGCCCCAGTGCAGAAATAGGTGAAGGAACCATAATTCAACCCGGTGCTTTTGTTGGTAATCATGTTAAAATTGGGAAAAACTGCCTGATCCATGCCAATGTGAGTATTTATGATCATTCCATCATTGGTGATAATGTGATCATCCACTCCGGGACTGTTATTGGTGCCGATGCTTTTTATTTCCAGAAACGGGCCACCGAAACTGTTAAGTTTGAATCATGCGGCAGGGTGATCATCAAAAACAACGTGGAGATAGGCGCCTGCTGTACCATTGATAAAGGTGTATCGGGTGATACCATTGTGGATGAATTTACCAAATTTGACAATCATATTCAGATAGGCCATGACACGTATGTAGGCAAACGATGCTTATTTGCTACGGCTGTGATCATTGCCGGTGTTACCCGCATTGAGGATGATGTAATTCTTTGGGGGCAGGTGGCAGTTAATAAGGATCTGGTTGTTGGGAAAGGAGCCGTTGTACTGGGAACGTCAGCGCTTGATAAATCCATTGAAGGCGGTAAAGTGTATTTTGGGGCTCCGGCTGTTGAGGCCAGGGCTAAATGGAAGGAACTGGCTCTGATCCGCAAATTGCCGGAGATTTACGAGGATCTGCAACAAATTAAAGCAGATGCCGGAAAGGGACAATGATCAACTCAATGAACCTGTGCATGGCTGATCGTTTATGCCAAATCTCATAACTGAATTTAACACTGTTTTCCATCGTTTCGCGCATGTGTTCCCATATTTGGGACGATACACTTTCATTTTCACCTATCAAAACTATTTCGTGCTGAAATCTGAAACTCCGGTAATCAAAATTGGGTGAACCGACAGAGAACACCTGCTTATCAATTAATAAAAGTTTTGCATGGAGATTATGCGGCGTATACAGAAAAAGCTGAATTCCGTTTTTATGCAGGGGGCCAAGGTAACGGGTTCTTAATATGTCAACTAATCCCACATCGCTGTGCTTTGGCATGATCACTTTTACCATCACACCTCTTTTCACAGCATCGGCAAGGGCCTTCCTGATGTAAAAACTTGGCAGGAAATAGGGTGTTTCGATGATCACTTCTGAATTTGCCTGCCTGATCAACTCTACATATTTTTTGCGGATGCGCTGTTTGGTCAGCGATGGAATATCCCTTACAATTTCAAAACGTCCGTGGGTTATTTTCCTGATTTGAAACTGTTTTTCGAAGGTGTACTTGTTATACATTTCGTAGTGCTGCAAAAACAGTTTTTTGAAATGCGGCACAATGTCCGATTCAATACGAAGCACGCTTTCGCGCCAGTTTAATGAATAATCGGTAAGGTTGGCCGAGCCGATGTAATTTATTTTATCGTCGATGATAAGCAGCTTCCGGTGATTTCGCTTGTGGTTTTTGGTAAAAAAATCCCAAAAGAACTTGATCTTTTGATAATACCTTATTTCGCCACCCAGCTTGATCAATTCGGCAAAAAAGGATGAAGGGAGTGAGGTGCCCCAGGAGTCCATTAGCAGCTTGACCTCTACCCCTTCGCGGCATTTTTTGGTGATCAGGTCCCTGAATTTAACCCCGATGGAGTCGTTATTGAAGCGATATGTTTCGAGGTAAATATATTTCTTCGCCCTGCCTATGTCGTCGAGCATGGCGTTGTAGAATTTCATGGGGTCGTTGAAGAAGGTGTAGTTGGGAAACATGATCAAATAAAACAATTTGCAGACACTAAATTACGAAATCTTTTCTTTCAGGAAGTTTAGCATTTCGCGGAGGTGGGCGTTTTCTTTTTGGAGGTATTCGTTTTGTAGTTGGAGGATGTTTTTTTGGGTTTGAAGTTCTTTTATGGCCGTTTGATCGGGTTGGTTGGTGGTGATATAATATTGGAAGAAGTTGTGATTGAGTTCCTGGGAGAGTTGTTGGAGGCGTGAGAGTTTGAAATCGTTGGTGGCAAGCATGGTATACAAGCCTGTGCGTGATATTTGCATTTTGCGGGCTATGGCGGCGGGTGTTTGATTGGTTTCTTTTATTTTATTGAGGATGATTTTGCCTATTTGTAGCATGGGATGTGATGTTATGGTTATGCAATGCTATCGCTTGTTAAATAAATAAGGACATTTGTTAACGAAATAAAGACTGTTGTACGCGAAATATGGATCTTGGTTTGGGAAATGGAATAGTTTGTTAAATAAATAAGGACTCTTGTTAAATGGATGTGGATTTTGGGTAGCCGGAAGGTGTTTTTTG
>JAGQVE010000064.1:4148-13136 GCA_020438105.1 Bacteroidales bacterium | reverse complement strand
GACTTACTGAATAAGGCTGTGTAAGCGGAATCAGGTTTTGATCATTCAAATCTGTTTGCATCAATGATCCGCTAAAAGGCCCCTCCAGGAAAGCTTTCAAGTCGATGGAAAGATCAAGGGTAATGGCCATGGGTGAACTGATATCGCCCACCGCAAATGCCGACAATGAAGTGATGCCGGAACGGGTGATGGAATGGGGTGCCAAACCCGATGCATCCTGAGCAGGTTGCGGACCCCAGCTTCCACCTGTAAAATGGCCCAGTCCGGCTTTAGAGCGGTCGAACAAACTGCCTTCTACAGCATTGCCCCAGTAAGCGGTGAGTGTTAAATCGGAACCTCCGTTTATTTGCTCAATAATATCCCATGTGATGTTAACGCAATGATCAATTTCCGGTATACTTGTCCCGCTGGAACCACCATCCAAAACATCATTAAAAACACGGATACCAAAATAATCAATTGTACCTGTGTTTTTTACCACCATAGGCGTAAAATCAGTATGTGTACCAATGGGATACACTACGTTAGTATTTAAAACTTCCTGCACCAATCGGCCATTTCCGTTAGTAACAATATAACCTGCCGCACTCATACCGCTCACTTCGCCCCCGCTTTCGATTCGAAGAAAGGAGCCATTTAAGGTTAATTTGGCATTATTGAAATGAAGGGTTCCTGAAACATAGGTGTTTGATGCAAGCTCGGTTTCAGCAACCAGATCAATATCATTAAACCAGGTTTGCGCTGATCCGCCAATTACTTGCGCAGCTGATCCGTTAAAAGTAACCTGCCCCGTCGTTCCCTGTAGCAAATTCCCTGCAACAGCATTATTGGTCCAATCTCCCGACAGGTAAATATCCCCGGCGTTATCAATACTTCCATTTCCCTGGTTCTCAAAATCACCATTTACCACCAGTTCGGCACCCGAAGCAATATTTAATGCTGCACCATTGTTGGTAAGTGTTTGAGCCGGCGAAATTCCGGTTGAAAAAATCACGAAAACAGCCGGGATTATAACGTTAATTATTATTTGATTGCTCTTCATAAGCACAGATTTTGCTGAGTTAATCTTTAATACAACGAACACTTAAAGCCAATGCCTTCACCGGCGCCGACCTTAAAACCCTTGACTCTGAATCGGAAAACCCGCGGGTCCATCTGTAAGCGCTGCCATTCTCGGTAGATGACTGAAAGCGGACTAATTCAAGCAGGTTTACATAACCTCCGCTACTACCATACTCCCCAGCTCCACGTGCCCGAAATCCGGTTGAATTATCGGCTCCGGTATTCGGTGCAAGCCAGTGATTGGTGCCGGCCTCACGCATATGATCACCGGCATCAATTCCTTCCCAGGTAATCCTGGTACAATTGAGTGTTCCGGCATCTACATAGTTTTCCAGTGTGCAAAATTCATTGTCGGTGGGAATGTGCCAGCCCACCGGGCATATGCCCTGGGTACCTTCGGTGGTAGTGTATTCCATTATTTCATCCCATTGGTACAAACCGCCATAAGTATCGCAATTGGCGGCGTTATCGTCATAACAGAATTTTTCAATGATATCGTTGTCCGTTTGACCCGTTCCGGGCGTAACCTGTACACCCACGTTCAAACTTTGAGCCATCCAGCACTGGGTTCCAATCTGGGTGGTGGCGTACAACTTTCCGTCCCGCTCATCAATAAAATTGTTGCCACAGGCCCAGGGAGTGTTGGGTACCACATTTCCCATGCAATCCGACCAAATGGTGCCATTAAAATATCGCATGCAGTGAGCATTCATATCGTAAATCATGAGTCCTTCGGCCGGCGATGCAATGGCATTGGTATCGGCCACCCTCGGTGGGAGCAATCCCTGGTTGCTGCTGGTAATATCCAATGCTGCCGATGGATCAGGATTTTGGGTATTGATCCCAACATTGTTTTGGGCAACACTTGCAATGAAGAAACTGCAAAGTAAAATGGTCAAAAAATATGTTTTCATTTTAGGGAGTTTAAGCTGTTAATGAATCGAATTTGAATTGTTAATCTTTAATGCAGCGAACACTTTGGGCTGATGTTTTAAAAGTCGACAACCGTGATATGTCGGCATGATTGCCTCCTAAAAGACGGCTCACACTGTATATTCCGCCGGTTTCACTCGAAGATTGGAAATAGCCCACAATGGTCTGATCGATAAATCCATTGGAGACCAGGTAATATCCGGCTCCCAATGCAGCAAAACCGCTGGAGTTGGTTGCACCGGTGTTTGGTGAAAGCCAATGCGATGTTCCGGTAATTTTCAGGTTACCGCCCGCATCTGACCCTTCCCAGCCATTCCGGCTGCATGAAATGATTCCGGCATCCACCTCGTTTTCGAGGGTACAAAACTCAGCATCGGTTGGAATGTGCCAGCCGTCGGGGCAAATCCCCTTTGCTCCTTCAGTAGTTACATATTCCATTATTTCGCCCCACTGATAAAGCCCGCCATAGGTATCGCAATTGGAAGGATCATTTTCATAACAGAACTTTTCGGTGACACTGTTATCCGTTTGACCGGTGCCGGGATCCACCATGGTTCCTATGTTCAGATTTTCGGCCATCCAGCATTGCGTTCCTATCTGAACCGTTGAATAGCTTCTCCCGTCGCGTGAATCAATGATATTTTCACCGCAATCCCAGGTAGCTGTTGACACGATATTACCCATACATTCCGACCAGGAAGAGCCATTGTAATAACGCATACAATGCGAATCGAGATCATAAACCATCAAACCCTCAGCAGGGCTTGAAATGGCGTTGGTATCAGCAATCCTCGGTGGCAACAACCCCATTGAAGTGGCTGTAATATCAAGTGTTGCCGAGGGGTCGGGAGCAGGATTATTAATCCCGACGTTGTTCTGAGCAATGATACCCATTAAAAACAAACTGAATAAAAATGTAAGAATAGATGTCTTCATCTTAATGGTTTTAAGCAAAATTATGATGCACCGGATATACAGCGGGGAAAGATTGCTCTTCGTACGAATTAGATTTTTTATCGTGTGGAATAAATTGTTATGCGTAAAAACGGAACTATAGGGCCATAAACCTTTCCAGGAATTCTTCGCGTTTGCGGTGCGACACCGGTATTTCAAAACGGTTGTTGATGATAACTGTTCCTCCGTCCTGCTTTACATAGCGGCTCACTTTATTCAAATTTACAAGATAGGATTTGTGAACCCTGAAAAAGTTATGATTGGTTAACAGGTCATCATACTCTTTGAGGGGCCGAGATACAAGGAAGACCTGGTCATTGTCGAGGTAAAAACGGGTGTAGCTTCCGCCATCCGACTCACAATAATAAATTTCAGATATATCAACCGACAGGATGGAATCGATGGATTTCAGCACCAGTTTTTTGGTTTTGTTGACAGGATTCAGATTTGCAAGCAGCGAACTCATTTTCACATTCAAATCTTCAATGCTCATGGATTGCTCCACTTTATCAAGGGCGCGGTAGAGTTCAGTGGAAATGATAGGTTTTAATATATAATCAACAGCGCTGAATTTGAAAGCCTGAACCGCATAATCGGAATGGGCAGTGATAAAAATGATCTTAAAATCAACATGGCCAATTTGCTCCAACAGATCAAAGGCAGTACCATCAGGCAGGTTGATATCAAGCAGCACAAGGTCTGGTTTTTGTAGTTTTATCACCTGTAATCCACTTTTAATATCGAATCCCTCCCCCGCCACAATGAACCGCTCTGGCTGAGTTTCCACAATGCCCCGAACGATTTTACGGCCATTGATTTCATCATCGATAATAATTGTCCTGATCATCATTCAAAAATAGGACTTTTCTGAATATAATGAAACTCTATTGTTAGCTGCTGAATCCCACTGATTAAAATAATTATTTTGCAGCCATTACTTTCAAAATCGTGCATCTGTTTAAAATATTTCACGCTATGCGCTCAAAAATAAATCCTTTGTAGCCTTTGTTTAAACTCCCTTTGCGATCTTTGCGTGAAATCCTTATCAAATCCTTGAGTGAAAAATCAATCATCAATTCAGAATAGATTATTTCTCGCAAAGCACGCTAAGAAAACGCCAAGCACGCGATGAATAATTTTGCTGCAACCTTTGCGTGTAAACCCTTTGCGATCTCTGCGTGAAAACCCTTTGCGCGATCTTTGCGTGAAAATCTTATCAATCTACTCCACTTACCGGTACCCGCAGCAACACACGAGTTCCCGCCGGCTCATTATTTTCATTTTTCAAATCGGTATAAACCAGCCAAATATGTTGTCCAAACCGCTTGTTCAAATGGAGCAATCTTTCATTGGTGATCGAGGTGGCCATCGATTTATGGCTTTTGTTTTGATTGATCTCAGCAGACTTTTCCCTGCCGATTCCATTGTCTTCCACCATAATTTCAATCATATTGGCAACCATTTTATACTCAATTTTTATCTCTCCATTTCCATCCAAATGCTTAACCCCATGTTCCACTGCATTTTCAACTATGGGCTGGGTTAACATCGGTGGGAGAAACATTTTATTTTCATCTATCTCCTCATCCACCTCAATGGCAAAAGTGAACTTCCGGTCGAAACGAATAGCTTGCAAATCCAGGTAATTTTCCAAAAATGCAACCTCCTCCTTAATACTCACCTGATCCACCGTGGAGCTGTTCAGTATAAAGCGGATCAGTTTACTGAAAGTTCCCAGGTAATCACTGGCAACCAACGTTGATTTTTCAAAAATAAAACGCTGCACCGCTGTGAGCGCATTAAAAATAAAATGAGGATTGATCTGGCTTCGAAGTAGTTTTTGCTCCAGCCTGATTGTTTTTTGAAGGCTACGCACCTTGTGCTGCCTGAAAATCAGGATAACGATCAGGATAAGAATAAGGATCAAAGCAAAACTACCATACAAAAGATATTGCGATTGGCGCGCCTGCAGCTCAATAATCTCATTCTCCAGCTTCAGGTTATCAAGCTCATTTTGTTTTTTATCCAATTCATACAACACCTTTACCGAGGAATACTTTTCGTTGTTTTCAGCTTTGGTCAGGCTGTCCTTCAGATTGGAGTAAAGGGTAAAATAGTGAAGCGCATAATCGGGCTTTCCCGATCGTTTGTGAAGCTCAGCCAGCGCTTTGTAATTTTCAAGCAAATTATCCATAGCACCTATTCTCTGCGAATACCCTGCCGCCTTAAGGAAATACCTTTGAGCAATTTCATATTGATCTGTAGCAAGATAATAGCTCCCAATTTTTTGAGATGCAACTGAGACTCCATAATCATAATCAATTGAACTACTTAAATCATACGATTGAATATAGTATTTAAAAGCCGGTTCGCCATTCCCCGAATGCTCCTCCGTCGATCCGATTTTAATCAAAATATTGGCTTTTGTTTGCCAATCCTTTATCGAATCAGCCAGAAACAAAGCCGTTTGATATTTTTCCATTGCCGGCTCAAACAAGCCTGAATTATTTTCCACATCACCTATATTTACCAGTGCTTTGGCCTGCATGTATGCATCATTCATCTCAACTGCATTCTTATAAGCCCGGCGTAAAAATGCAAGCCCTTCCTCCGAATCACCAAGCGAATTGTATATCCCGCCGATATTGATCAGAGCCCCGGTTATATCGCCTTCCTCGTCATACTTTTCCTTGAGGGCCAGCGAATGCAAAAACAACTCGAGCGCTTTCAATTCATCACCAAGATAATAGTAAATGATCCCCATGTTATTAATGATGGATGATTGGGTATAAAACCACTCATTTACTTCAGCAAGTTGCGAAGCACTGTTATAGAATTCCAATGCGGCAAAATAATTTCCTGCGTATTGATTGGCTGTTGCACAAAGGTTTGAGAAATAAACCACATCTCCTGCATTATTGCATTTTTTAGCCGTTACCACCGCTTGTTTTGCATATTCGGCTGCTTTGGTGAAATTGCCCCGCTGATTTGAAATTGTTATGAGTAAATCAAGCACCTTTTGGGTTTCAACGCTGTTTCCGGAACCTGTTGCCAGTTCAAGTGCTTCAAGAGCATAGGCTTCATTGGGCTCCAGATTTTCTGAAGGATATACTGTGGCCAGTTGAATCAAAATGGAAATTTTTGTTGTATCGGGTAGTTCTTTATTCGTCAGTAACCTCTGTAGGCTATCCACCGGCTGACTATAAACACTGATGCATTCTAAAAATAAAAAACTATAAAAGACAAGGTAAAAAACTCTTCGCACGATTAATAACGTTGTTTTTGTTGTTAAATAACAATGATTCCATTGGGAGGTTCAAAACTAAATAAAAGGTCATCAAATTACCTGAAAATCTTCAACCAGCACAACTGCTCATTTTTAATTAAAATAGGTAATATCCCTCGATTCATCATAGGTATCATCAACAGGCGCCGAATATGAATTGAGCCTATTGCGGAGCCATTTCTGACCTTTTGAAATAAACGTATTGTCAATTTTCCGAAAATAATCAACCAGGTCCAATATGGCCACCAGCACCAATAAGATACCTACAATGATTAAGAAAAATTTCATTTCATCATAAGCCGAACCTGAGCCTGCAAAAAGGTTTGAACCGGAACCACCATATAAAACGATGAAAACAGTTACTCTTTTTTTCATTGGACTGAGTTTAAATGAGATACACTAAAGATACAAAAACTTTGACTTACTACCACTAAAAGTGATTAACACTTTTTAATATTAAATTTAGTTTGAATTCAAACTAACATGATAATTTTGCACCATGAAAAATGATCAGGAGCATATACAAAAATCAGCGGGAAGGTACATCAGTGAGTTGTCGCGGGCAGCACATGTGTATTTTAAATATGAGTTTAAGCAGTATGGTATTGGGCATGCCCAGATCATTACTTTGCTTTTCATTTCCCGTAATGAAGGTTTGTCGCAGCTTGAATTGGGCACATTACTTAACCTGGATAAATCATCCGTAACCTCGCAACTGAGCCTGCTTGAAAGCAATGGTTTCATCCTTCGCAAAAAATCGGAAACTGACGGACGGATACTTCAATTATTTATCACTCACAAAACCAAAACGCTCCTTGAACCTTTAAAACATGTATTTTCAAACTGGACAGAAACCTTACTGAAGGGCTTTTCGGAAATTGAGCGAAATATCCTATTTGACTATTTTGAACGGATGCGTTCGAATGCCAAAGACAAACTAACACAGCTAAAACAAGACGATTAACATTTTAGATCAAATGGCAAAAACAAATAAAAATCTTATCGAAGGGAATATTAAAAAACAATTATATCAGCTCACATGGCCCATGTTGCTCGGTATTATGGGAATGGTTGTATTTAACCTGGTCGACACTTATTTTGTGGGAAAACTTGGGGTTCAGCAATTGGCAGCTATGAGTTTTAGTTTTCCGGTGGTAATGTTCCTCAACAGCCTTTCGCAGGGGGTTGGAATAGGGACAAGCTCATTGATTTCACGAAATATCATTCACACCCAACGTGATGAAGTTCGAAAAATGGCAAGCCGGTCAATTCTTCTGGGCATAGGTATAGTAATGATTTTTGTGGTATTTGGGTTATTAACTATTCGGCCGGCTTTTGTGTTGATGGGTGCCAAAGACGAGGTTCTCAGTTATGTTATTGATTATATGCAGATTTGGTACCTGGGTGTTCCTTTCGTAGTGATCCCAATGATCGGCAATAACATTGTTAGAGCCACGGGCGATACCTTTACTCCGGGAATGCTTATGGTGGCCATAGCACTGGTAAATGTAGTTCTCGATCCGTTAATGATTTTCGGGATTGGGCCTTTTCCGGAGATGGGCATTAAAGGAGCTGCCCTTGCCACCGTTATTTCACGAAGTATAGGATTAATAGTTATTCTGGTGATTTTAATCAAACGCGAAAAACTGATCACCATTTATATTGGGACCCTGAAACCGATATTTCAAACCTGGAAAAAAGTACTTTATATTGCAGGCCCAGCTTCACTGGCGATGCTCATTACCCCGATCTCCATCGGATTTATTACAAAAATACTCGCAGGTTACGGAAAGGAAGCAGTCGCTGCTTTTGGAGTAGCCTCGCGGGTAGAAATGTTCGCACTCATGGTGATCATGGCCCTGGGCTCGGTACTCATCATTTTTGTGGGGCAAAATGTTAGCAAACATAAATATGACCGGATTTTTGAGGCGCTGAAAATCTCAAGAACCTTTTCCTTACTCTGGGGTGTGGTTATTTACATACTGCTTATTTTTCTTGGGCAGGATGTTGCATCCCTTTTCACCAGCGATGTCCACGTAATTGAAATCACCAAAAATTATTTCCTCATTCTTGGTGCCAGTTATGGATTTCTCGGACTGGTCATGCTAAGTACCTCCACCTTTAATGGAATTAACAAACCATTGCCCTCCACCCTGTTTTCGGCTATCAGAATGCTGATCCTTTATATTCCGCTGGCCTGGGCAGGCTCCCAGCTTTTCGGGATCACCGGTGTATTTTGGGCCGGCCTCATTGCCAATGTGGTAGTTGGGTTCTTTGCTTTCCGATACTTGTTCGTTGCTGTTCGTAAAGTCCGGCAAGGTCAAGTCAAAAAGCCATTGGTTTAAAAATATTATCCCTTATTCCGTTTTTCGTCCGCCAGTCTTCATCGGATCGCCTGAATAACCAAGCATCTCCCAGTTTAACCGTCCATTTCCATCTTTGCTATGGCAGGCAGTGCATTTAAGTGCATCTTTTGCTGGAGCAACCATATGATTAATCGGCCAGTACATTTCGGTTTCAATAAATGCAAATGATCCTGAGTATGGCAAATCCACCGATTCCATTCCCAGCACGGAAGCGTTGTTCCAGTCCCATGTTTTCCAATAACCTCCTTCACCAAATAGTTTTGGCACGATAAGGTACTGGTTTTGATCATCATAAATTTGCTTCCCACGCATCAGTTTAAAAGGGGTAATTTTCGCTGAAAGGTCATGGATATCGTTTGAAAGTACATTTAATTCAACATAATTGTC
>JAGQVE010000064.1:0-4050 GCA_020438105.1 Bacteroidales bacterium | reverse complement strand
GACCATTATGCCAGCGATATTCAGGAATTACATGCTTACCCCAAACAAAGTCACCTTTTTTCTTATCGTAAAGTGGTTTACCATATTCATCAAGTAATACTTCACGGTCATCACCCGCAGTTGACCAGTCCCACCAAACTTTTGTTGGCTCTTCCCTGGCAAAAGTTGGAATATGACAAGTTTCACATGCTATAGAAGCCATATGATCATTGAGGGTCTTGTTTTCGTGAGGCCTTGTTTCGTGGCAATCAACACAATAAATATGATTCGTTCCGCTGGCAAGAGATCCGTGACTGGCTCCGTGAATCTGATGGTTTTCGCCCGCATGGCAGGTCGCGCAGGTAAAATCAAGTCCACCCATGTGCACATCCAATTCAGGTGAAGGATTGATCATACTTCCGTCCAGATCACCATGCTTTACACCGGTTCCTCCACCCCCATTAAAATGACAAACGGCACAATTCTCATTGGAAGTTTTACCAACATTCTGTGCCACCTTCAACAAGTCAACGGACGGATCAGGAATGCCTGCATCTGTGGGAACTTTTTTATAAGTGCCTGTGCGATCATGACAAATAAGACAATCAATATTATTTCCATTTGAAAAATCAAATGACTGATCCTTCCAACCATATCCAATGTGGCAACTTGTGCATCGCGGCCAGTTTGAAGCAACTGCAATGCAAAAATTATTGATGATAGTTTGTTTACCCACTCGCTGTTGCAACCCGTCCTTTCCGGTAAATTCTTCACCTAACCAGTTCCAGTGACGGGATTGTTTGAGATCATGATCCACACCTTCGTGGCACATCAGGCAGGTTTCAGTAACTTCCTGCGGAGTTTGAAACGGGCCCTCAATATCAGAATGATCGTGCTGCGATAGCACAGGGATTGCAAATAGCAAAACGATAACAGCAATAGTAACCTCTTTCATTGTTTTTGTTTTTTAATGTTTTTGATCGGTAAATTTATCAATAACAAATTTAATATATCCATATATGAAGATATTTTTTTAACTATATTAATGGTCCAGAAATAGTGAATTAGTTCCTACCAGTTGAAAAAGTGAATTGGGGATTATTGAAATTCATAAATAGCTACTTAAATATGGACCGTCTTTGTTACATTTAATTATTGTGTAATACGATATTGATGAGAAAGGATTATTTGATTCCAGAGTTTTATTAATGAGTCCGCTTATCCAGCATTATTCATTAAATAGGATTCACCATTTGGATCAATGTCCTTATTGTAACTTACAAAAATCGCAAAGAAGATAGAAAAGCGAGAGTCAAACAGGCTTTTTAGCACACCTTATCATGACTTTATTTTTTAATAAACCGATTTACAAATACATCTCCTCCATTATTTAGATGTGCTTTAATAATGTAAGTCCCCGGAAGCAAATCATCAATATTTAAGTTGATTATGCACTCGCAATCAACTTTAACGGTTTTTACACTTCGTCCTGTGATATCAAATATTTCCAGTGATCCTTTTAAATAAGGGCAATTGGTAAATTGCACCTGAAGCGCATTTTTGGCAGGATTTGGCCACAATTCCATCTTAATTTTACTTTGTTTAATTTCCTCGTTACCCGAAACCGGCGCCGGTGATCCTGCATAATAATTAAGTCCACCACTGTAATTACCCACGATAAGTTCATAAAACCCATCATTATCCAATTCAGCTATGGCAGCACCTGTGCGGATTCCGGTGAAAATTGCCAGGGGCTCTCCGTTTAGCAAAAGGTACAGGGAATCGTTTTCGGTAAACTCCCCGGACAGGTTCTCATCAATATTTTTGAAATAAAACAGTTTTCCTTCCTCAGAACCTACTATCAACTCGGTTTTATTGTTTTGATCTTTGAAAAAACAAGGTGCGCTATATCCGGTATAGGATAAATTGGGATTGGTCACATTCACCTTGCCGAGGCTATCTGTAATCAGCGTAAACTGGGGATTTGAAGCCGAACCGGTGTTTTCATAATAATTGAGGTTTCCCGATTCTTCACCGATGACCAGATCAAGTTTTCCATCGGCATTCAAATCGAAAAGCTGGGGGGTACTGTATGCGCCCACATCAATTCCATGGAAGTTGGTTTGTGGCGGTGCAAAAGTCATCTCCTGCCCTGCTCCGGCCGTGTTTTCCAAATACAATAATGTACCGTTGGCCTGACCAACGATCATATCCACATCGTTATCGCCATCTAAATCACCGAAAGTAGGATAAAGGCCGGTCACCATCAGTTTTTCAAGATCAGCAAAGTTATGGGTCACCTGGCTGAACTCCGGCTCTGTATTGCTCCCTGAATTCCGGAAAAGTGCAATGGCAGAATAATACACCGAATGCAAAAACATATACTGATCGTAATATGAGTAGATGTAATAGCCATAATTTGAAACAAACAAATCCAACAGCCCATCCCCGTCGTAATCAGCTAAAACAGGATAAGCCCCCGAACCCACATCAATCATATCGTACTGCAGGAAATTGTCCATTTCAAAATTAAACTGCGGGTAATCGTTATCACCCACATTTTTATACATCCATGCACTCTTATAATTTTCAGATAAAACCAGGCTGGGGTCAAAGGGAGATGCCAGCAAGTCTTTGTTTCCATCATTATTTACATCAATCATCGAGGCTGCAGGCATGGAAAACAAGTTTACCGGATTCGTAATATCCGGAAAATAGGGAATGGCATGACTTATCATAGCCTCCGCATTACTACCTCCATTTAAAAGGAAAACCGGTTGTGGATAATCCACATCGCCAAGCAATAAATCCTGGTCACTGTCATTGTCCGCATCAAAAAGTAAAAAAGTAGAACCTGTATGCCGGTCGAGGGTTGATTTATAATTTTCCTGCTTAAAATTGCAGGTATCCAAAAAAATCTCGTTTGATTCATCGCTTTCTGCAAATCGGCCCCAGCATTCTGTTATCTCCACAAATTTGAGTGAATCAGGAATTCCGTAAAGCTCCATGGATTGATTTTGATGGTATTCCACAAAAGACCCCAGTCCCCAAAAAGTGAGGATATCCAGATCACCGTCGCCATCAATATCTGCAATTCCAGGGTAATCCACATCGGTGGTGAGAATATTCACCTCTCCTCCACCCTGAAAGGAAGTGAGAAAAGGATATACCTCCAGTTCAAAAGCAAGTTCGGTTACTGAAACGTTTTTATAAACCACAATACCCGGATATTGCCCTGAATAGGTGAAGATATCTTCCCGACCATCGTTGTTGTAATCCTTAAAAATTACCCAGTCAACAAGTTTGGGAAATGAGCCGGCATACTCAGGTGCCAAATAATAGCTTACATCGTTTGCATACCCTGCATTTAAAAAGGTCATGATCCGGTCGCCGTGCCGGTCAAATACCAGGAGGTCTTTTATCCCATCCAAATTCATATCCACCTCTCCAAACTGGCATGAATTCATCCCCCCTGCCCAGGCCGAGAAATAGATGTTTTTGGTTTCATTGAAAACTGAAACTTGTTTTTCACCTTTTTTGGGTTGCTCAAAATAAAATTGGGCATAAATCCCCTGAGATAAGAAAGCAAAGCATAAAAAAAGTAAATACCTATTTTTCATTGTGGGCAATTTTCAGTTTTTCACCGGTAACGGCTTCGAATAATTCAGTCATAGTTTCACCAGCTTTACCAGCCAAATGAATATCAGTGATTGTATAGGTAAACTTGGAAGCCCCCGGATTTATTTCAATGACGGTGGCGCCATTTTGTTTGGCCAGGTAGGGCATTTGGGCAGCAGGCATCACCTCACCTGTGGAGCCGATCACGATCACAACCTCCGCCCTGCCGGCTGCGTCCACTGAACGCTCATAGGCATCCATCGGTATGTTTTCACCAAAAAAGATAAAATCGGGTTTGATCAATCCACCGCAGGAACATAAGGGAGGAAGTTTTTCAAAATCAATTTCATCCGGCACAAAATGATGACCACATTGCAAACAGATGAGTTTTTGAGAGTTTCCATGAAACTCATACACCTCATGGCTACCGGCCTGCTGATGCAGGTTGTCAAT
>JAGQVE010000063.1 GCA_020438105.1 Bacteroidales bacterium | reverse complement strand
CCCTGTTTTTGATGGTGATGCACTTAAATCAGCCAAAGTAGTTGCCAAAGGATTGCCCGCATCTCCGGGTGCTGCTACAGGACAGGTGGTATTCCATGCCGATGAGGCCGAAGATTGGGTTGCCGATGGTAAAAAAGTAGTTTTGGTAAGGATTGAAACATCACCTGAAGACCTCGCGGGTATGAACGTTGCCGAAGGAATCCTCACTGCCCGTGGTGGTATGACCTCACACGCTGCCGTTGTTGCGCGCGGAATGGGTAAATGCTGCGTTTCGGGTGCAGGATCGGTAAAGATCAATTATAAAGAGCGTACCATCCTAGCTGATGGAATTACCTTTAAAGAAGGCGACTGGATCTCATTGAACGGAACCACCGGTGAAGTTTACGAAGGACAGATCGCAACCAAAGAAGCTGAACTGAGCGGTGATTTTGGTGAACTGATGAAATTGGCCGACAAAACAGCTCGCCTAAGCGTTCGCACCAATGCCGACACACCCCACGATTCGAAAGTGGCCCGTGAATTTGGTGCTGTTGGTATCGGACTTTGCCGTACCGAGCACATGTTTTTTGGCGAAGGAAAAATCCAGGCCATGCGTGAGATGATCCTCGCCGAAAATGAGCAAGGAAGAAGAAAAGCACTCGAAAAACTGCTGCCTATCCAGCGCGAGGACTTCGAAGGTATTTTTGAAGCCATGCACGATCTTCCGGTAACCGTTCGTTTGCTTGATCCTCCTTTGCATGAGTTTGTTCCTCATGATGACAAAGGACAACAGGAAATGGCTGATCTTATGGGAATCACCTTGAAAGAAGTAAAAGAAAAAGTGGAAGATCTTTCGGAGTTCAACCCGATGCTTGGCCACCGTGGTTGCCGTTTGGGAAATACCTATCCTGAGATTTCAGAAATGCAGGCTCGCGCCATCATTGAAGCAGCACTTAACCTGAAGAAAAAAGGTGTGAATGCACATCCTGAGATCATGATCCCGTTAACAGGAACACTGGCTGAAATGAAGATGCAGGAAGAGATCGTTCGCAACACTGCCGAAAAAGTGTTTGAAGAAACCGGTGACCGGATCGACTACCTGGTAGGAACCATGATTGAAATCCCACGTGCTGCTTTAACTGCCGATGAAATTGCACAATCAGCCGAGTTTTTCTCATTCGGAACTAATGACCTCACCCAGATGACCTTTGGTTATTCGAGGGATGACGCCGGAAAATTCCTGCCGGTTTACCTGAAGAAAAACATCCTGAAAGTGGATCCTTTCCAGGCACTGGATCAAACAGGTGTTGGACAACTGGTGAAAATGGCGGTGAAAAAAGGCCGGAAAACACGCAAGAACATCAAACTTGGAATTTGCGGTGAGCATGGTGGAGAACCAACCTCAGTTGAATTCTGCCACCGGGTTGGATTGAACTACGTAAGTTGTTCGCCTTTCCGTGTGCCGATCGCAAGACTGGCAGCAGCGCAGGCAGTAGCTCGCAAAAAAGCTGAAAAAGCCGCTAAGAAAGCTGCTAAAAAAGGAAAAAAAGCCAGCAAAAAGAAGTAACATTTTATAGTTGAAAACAGATAAAGCAGTCCGATGGGCTGCTTTTTTATTTTTATCAACTTTGTCCTGATTTTTGAGTAGAAATGAAATTTTGTGCATTTTACTTTGAAAACGTTCTAAATTATCATGAAAAAAATCAAAACTTTCAATTTTTACTAACTTTGCCCATCTGAAAATGGTTTGTTATCGAAATAACAATAAATCTAAATAAAAGTTATGGCTTCAATTAATGAGAAAATTCTGAACGACCTTAAAAATTACGGAATTGAGGACGTAAAAGAAATTTATTACAATCCTTCATTTGAAGAGTTATACGAACATGAAACCAGTCCTTCCCTCGAAGGTTATGAAAAGGGACAGGTAAGTGAACTGGGAGCAGTGAATGTGATGACCGGGAAATTTACAGGACGGTCGCCCAAGGACAAGTACATCGTGCTGGATGATACTTCAAAAGATACCGTTTGGTGGGCCCATCCTTCCAACAAGTCGGATAACAAACCGGTGGATAACGAAACCTGGGAATACCTCTACGGTTTGGGAGCAGAAGAGCTGACCGGTAAAAAACTTTACATTGTGGATGGTTATGCCGGTGCCAATGAAGATACCCGGCTGAAAGTACGCTTCATCATGGAAGTTGCCTGGCAGGCACACTTTGTAAAAAACATGTTCATCCGTCCTTCAGAGGAAGAGTTGAAATCATTTGAGCCCGATTTTGTTGTTTTAAATGCAGCAAAAACAACCAACCCCAAATGGAAAGAGATGAAACGCACCGACGGTGTACCGTTTAACTCAGAAGTTTTTGTGGTGTTTAACCTTAGCGAAGGTAAAGCAGTTATTGGCGGAAGCTGGTACGGAGGCGAAATGAAAAAAGGGATCTTCTCCATCATGAATTATTACCTGCCGCTGAAGGGCATTGCTGCCATGCACTGTTCGGCTAACGTAGGTAAAGCAGGCGATACCGCTATTTTCTTTGGATTGTCGGGAACAGGTAAAACCACCCTCTCCACCGATCCTAAAAGAGAACTGATCGGCGATGATGAGCATGGCTGGGATGATGATGGTATTTTCAATTTTGAAGGGGGTTGCTACGCCAAAACCATCAACCTCGACAAAGAGAGTGAACCCGATATTTTCAATGCCATCAAACGCGATGCTTTGCTCGAAAATGTAACACTTGATGCCGAAGGTCACATTGATTTTAATGATGGATCGGTTACACAAAACACCCGTGTTTCTTATCCGATATACCATATCGAAAATATTGTTAAACCGGTTTCAAAAGCCGGTCATGCCCAAAAGGTGATTTTCCTCACCGCAGATGCTTATGGTGTAATGCCACCGGTTTCGAAACTGACGCCGGATCAAACCAAATATCATTTCCTTTCGGGATTTACCGCTAAACTTGCCGGAACAGAACTTGGGGTTACTACTCCTCAACCCACATTCTCTGCATGTTTTGGAGCTGCTTTCCTCACCCTTCACCCAACCAAATACGGACAGGAACTGGTGAAAAAAATGGAAGCACACGGTGCTACTGCCTACCTGGTGAATACCGGCTGGAACGGAACCGGAAAACGGATTTCCATCAAAGATACCCGTGGAATTATTGATGCAATCCTTGATGGTAGCATCGATAAAGCTGAAACCAAGATGATCCCGATCTTTAACCTGGAAGTGCCCACTTCACTACCCGGTGTTGATCCGAAAATTCTTGATCCCCGCGATACATATGCTGATCCTGCTGAATGGGAAAAGAAAGCGAAAGACCTGGCCGCTTTGTTTATCAAAAATTTTGTTCAATACACAGATAACGAAGAAGGCAAAAGGCTGGTGGCAGCAGGCCCGCAAATCTGATAAAGAAAGTGATTTTAAATACATGAAGCCCGGTTTATTCCGGGCTTTTTTTATGCACACAGGTTGCATATGTTTCCAGGATTTACTATATTTAGTGGACTTTAAAATTGATGTTTAATCCTAAAAAACCAGTCATGCAAACGTACATTCTTCTTACCAAGTTATCACCCGAAATTGCCATGAAAATGAAAGACCGCGAACGCCTTGGCCGCAATTGGCTTGAACAGGTTAGGGACAAATGCCCCGAAGTTAAATTCATTTCGCATTATGCGCTTTTGGGCAGTTATGATTTCATTGATATTTATGAAGCGCCCGACAATGAAACGGCGGCAAAAGTTTCTATCATCAGTCAGGCTAACGGAGCATTAAGCGCCATGAGCCTCACCGCAATCCCTTATAAAAAGTTTGTGGAGCTTACGGAAGCGATTTAGTCCGTTAACTTGATCCAACTCATTTGTACTTTCATCCCTCATTATCAGCCCTTGAGGAAGAATATTTATGGTTGCATTTGAAATAATGGGTACCTTCGGGAATTCATTAATATCTACAACCATGAAGCAAATATCATTTTTATTTCTTTTAGTTTGCATAAGTGCAAGCATTGGATTGGCACAACAAACTGCCACATTAAAAATCACCGATATCCACGTTACTTACGATGGACAGGAATACAATCCTGAAGGTGAGATTGAAGTAAAACTGGATGATCATAACCCTACATCGGCTATTATTTTTGAAATAGAAGGTGTTAAATATGGCGTTGACTACCAGTACAAAAAAGGGCGTAACCGCATCCGGCTTGTACGCTGGGGTTATGTAATTAAAAACGGCATGGAGCCCAAACGGGGTAAAAAGGAAAAAGACATGCAAAATCTCAAAATTTCCGTTACAGGTAGTTTTAGCAAAAGAGCCGTTGACAATATCATGATCAACCGTGATAACCTCGAATCCATAAATATTACCTACAAGTACGAATTAATTTATAAATAACAGATATGAAAAAGATTGTAATAGCCCTGTCTACCATACTGGTAGTGATGAGCCTGATGATGGTGTATGCATTTCAAACACCGCAGGATAATACAGAAACACAAACCATTTGGTACCAGGTTACCGTAGTGGAATCGGTAGTTCCGGGAGGACTTGGAAGATCGAGGATGATCTCTCTGGATGAAAATGGCAAAATGGAAGAAACCAAACTTGAGAACTTCTTCTCAATGGCCGGGATCAATTTTGGGAACATTCGTGAAAACGATCAGCAGATCACCAATAAAATCACTGAACTCACCAACGATGGCTGGCATTTGTACCAGGTAACTTCAGGTGTTTACTCAGGAAATAACAACAACAACAACGGTATTTTTATCACCCGCTATTTATTTAGCAAGGTTTCGGAATAATAAAATTCAGAATTCCGGAAGATCAGTAAAGGGTTTTAAACTTTTCGTAAAAGGTGATATTCATCAAAATGAGGAGTAAACCGTAAATGCTGTCTTCCACCGGGATGGTAAACATCCGGATTCCAAGGTTCATGGTATCGTCGTAAAAAACAACTTCTTCTTCGATCCATGAACCTGTTAATATACCATTCACAATAAAAAAAGGAATGAGGATGATGGCATAGGTTAGAATAAACCGGCCGAGGTATTTCGATTTGAATACATAAAGATGCAACAGAATAAATAGCGCTGTTAGCCCGAAGGTAACACTGGTGTAAAGATGATCATAAAAAACTGCACCCGTTATCACCAATACCAAAATTAAAATCCACGAAATAGTGCCGGCAAATGGAGCGAGGATATCTTTTTTAAGCAGGTATTTGAGTGCATGGTAAGTGAACACGCAGGCATACGGAATCGTTACAAAAAACAGCCACTCTTCCAGGGGAAGATTTAAAATTTTAATTCCGGTTAGGTGACGATCATTAAAACCCCAGATACCCCAGTGCGTGTAAAGCACATCCCAGGCAATAAAAAAAACAAGGGTGATGAACATGGCGGGTAAAAAATATTTCCACTCACGGTAAAATTTAAGCCTCCGGTCGAAGCTGGCAATAAAAGGTACCGAAATGGAAAGTATATTTACGAGCAGGTAAGTGTGCATGGCTAGGTAAGTGTTTAATCCTTTGTATTACTGCTACTTTTTAAACTCTTCGCGGTAATACTTAATGGGAGCAAATAAAAACCCGTAGTTGTAGTGCGCACGCGGTTTGTGATGATCCTGATGCGCTCTCACCGTGGCCCGCAAGTAGCGGTTCGAGAAATTCTTCAGCATCTTAACCCTTTGATGTACATATACATCATGAAAAAGAAAATAAGCGATGCCATAACTTAGGATTCCAATTCCAATCCAAAAACGGTAATCATAGGTTTGGTGTCCGTAATAAATCAACACAATGCTGGGAATGGCAAAAATAACGGCAAACACATCGTTCCATTCAAATTTGCGTCCGTCGCGAATGTGGTGATCCTTATGCAGTACCCATAAAAATCCGTGCATGATGTACTTATGAGTAAACCACGCCATAAACTCCATAAACATAAAAGCTGCTATGACGATCAGTGTTGCAAATATCCAGTTCATATTATTCTTTAATTGTAACTCGTTTTAAAAATTCATCTACTTCCTCGAAAGCGATACGAAACCATACGGTATAATTTTCCGGGTTTTGGCTCATATCCTCCCTGATCGCCTCCATACTCATGTATTTCCAGCTATTTACTTCTTCCTCGTTGATCTCAGGTTCTGCTTCAGAATAACCAATAAACACATGATCAAACTCATGTTCGGTAAGCCCCTGCCCTACATCGGCCTTGTATGTAAATTGAAAAGCAGGTTCCACTTCACAATCAAAGCCCATCTCTTCAACCATCCTTCGGTGAGCAGCCTCGATTGGCGCTTCATTTTCGCGGGGGTGGCTGCAACAGGTGTTGGTCCACAACCCTGGCGAATGATATTTTGAAAAAGCCCGCTGCTGAAGCATCAGTTCGTGTTTGTGATTAAAAACAAACGCTGAGAAGGCCCGGTGCAAAACACCCTTTTCGTGGGCTTCCATTTTTTCCATTTTTCCAATCGGTTGATCAGTTGGATCAACCAGCACAACAAATTCCATATTCGACATATTAACCTCCCGCAGTTAACTGCTTGATATTGTTCATTTCCTCTTCAGACAGATCTCCTTCAGATTCAAAATAATGAATGATCCTTTTCCTAAGGTCAGCATCTACTGATGAAATGTTGTGCAAAGTTAGCCTATCCAAAATAAACTTCCTGTCTTCTTCCTTATTATTATAATTCAAAAATCCGGGAATATTTGTTTGGATGGTATATCTTAAAAACCGGATCTCTACATTATCCGGATCCTCCTGAATTGCCTTCTCCAGGTCATCTTTTCCTTCATTAAAAACCGACAATTTGGAGAACGGTGTTTTTTTACAATTTGCAAGTGTGGTTTGTGCAGCTCCTTTATAGGCCAGCAATACCACATCGTCCGATACATCCTGATTTTCAAGCATAGTACTCAGTTCAGTGGCACCACAGGTTCCTTCCCAACCCTCAAAATAAAGGTTTCGAACTTCCTGATGACTCAATCCCTGACTGAATAATGCCATCGAGACAAAAACCAACTGTATCGAAAAAAATATTCTCATCTGTTATAACAAATTAAAGGCATGCCGAACTGCTGATGAAACCAGCAAGCGATATTTCTCCGAATTGGGTATTCGCACCCGCTGTTTCATGATCACCGAGGCCTGGGTCCGTTTGATTTTACGTAAAAGCGACAAATAATAAATATAGGCCACATAAACACCCAAACGGGCACCTTTTGGCAGTTGCTTTAATCCTTCATACGCCTGCTTGAAATCGGTTTCAATGTCAGCAATGATCTGCTCCTTGGTATCCTCATCAAGACTTGCAACATCAATATTCGGGAAGTACGAACGACCCAAAATATTTTTATCGGCATTCAAATCGCGCAGGAAATTCACTTTTTGAAATGCAGATCCCAATGCCATGGCTGCCGGTTTTAGCTCTTCGTATCTTTTTTTATCCCCTTCCACAAATACCTGCAGGCACATCAATCCTACCACTTCAGCCGAACCGACAATGTATTCCTTGAATGATTTCAGATCATATGCTTTCTGATCCAGATCCATTTCCATACTTCTGAGGAAAAGGTGGATCAACTCATGATCGATCTGGTATTTATTCACCACCCACTGAAAGTTGTTTAAAATCGGGTTCAGACTGATCCCGTCTTCAATCGCCTCATAAGTATCGGCCTCAAATTTCTTGAGCAATTTACGCTTGTCGAACCCATGGAATGAATCAACGATCTCATCGCCAAAACGAACAAAACCATAGATTGCATAGATCGGGTCGTGGTATTTTTTATTAAATACTTTGATCCCCAAACTAAATGAAGTGCTGTAAGTAACGGTGGTTAGCTTACTCGATTTTTTTGATATCAGGTCAAATATATGCTTCATGGCGCTTAATTTTTAAATTGTTTAACAATTTCCCTGGCAGCTACTTCTCCCGAGATTATCGTTGGTGGAACACCCGGTCCGGGAACGGTTAACTGTCCGGCATAGAATAAATTCTTTACTTTTTTAGATTGTAATTTTGGTTTCAGAAAAGCGGTTTGCATTAGTGTATTTGCAAGCCCGTAAGCATTCCCTTTAAAGGCATTGTAATCATTTGCAAAATCACGATGTGCATAGCTCCGCTTATAAACAATGTTATCCCTGATTGACTCCCCGGTGTAATTTTCAAGCTTCTCAATCACATAGTCAAAATACTTTTCCCGAACATCTTCGTTATCATTCAGATCAGGAGCAACCGGAATAAGCACCATGATGTTTTCCATTCCTTCAGGTGCAACACTATCATCGGTTTTTGAAGTATTGCTCAAATATATGCTTGGCCGCTCGGGCCATTTGGGATCATTGTAAATCTCATCGGCATGTTTTGAAAAATCTTCATCAAAGAAGAGGGTGTGGTGTTTGAGTTTTCCAACAGGCTTGTTTATGCCCAGATAAAAGATCAGGGAGGAGGGCGACATCACCCGGTTTTCCCAATAATTATCCGTATACTGGCGATAACCATCCGGTAAAAGACTTTGCTCCACGTGATGATAATCGGCACTGGCAACCACTACATCAGCAGTGTATCCATGACTATTCAACAAAACCTGCTTAATCTCCCTGTTTTGAATATCAAGTTTATGAACCGGGTTACCATATTCAAACTCCACTCCCAATGATTTGGCAAGGTCAACCATCCCTTCCACCACCTTGTACATGCCTCCTTGCGGATACCATGTTCCCAATTTAATATCACCGTAATTCATAAGTGAATAAAGTGCAGGTGTGGTTTTAGGCGTTCCGCCAAGGAATAAAACCGGAAACTCCAGCATCTGGATCAGCTTCGGGTTTTTAAAATATTTCCTGACGTAGTCATGAAACGACTTAAATACGTGCAGCTTAAATACGCCGGTCATCAGTTCAGGGTCGATAAACTCAAGGGGTGAAGCGCTTTTTTTATAAACAAGCTTATTGATCCCAACCCTGTATTTAAATTCGGCCTCTTTCAGAAAAGCTTCCAATTTTGCAGCGGATCCCAGTTCAAACGATTCAAACATTTCGAGAAAGGAATTAAAATCTGCCGGAAGATCTGTGTGATCATTTTTCCCCCAAACAATGCGGTAACTCGGATCGAGCCTTTCTAATTGGTAGAAGTCTGCTGTTTTTTTTCCAAAGCTTTCAAAAAAACGATCGAACACATCAGGCATCCAGTACCAACTTGGCCCCATATCAAAGGTAAATCCCTGCTCTTCGAGCTTTCGTGCTCTGCCCCCCGGAATATCATTCTTTTCCAGAACCCGAACAGCATACCCTTCCTTTGCAAGATGGCTGGCTGCCGACAAACCGGAAAAACCGGCTCCAATAACTATGGCGCTTTTCTTTCTCATTTTATGATTTAAAACAATACAAACAAAGTTTAAATGCATTTGTTTAACATTTTAACATATTTTTTAAACACCATGATCCCAATTATTATTTACCACGATTTTTTTCATTAATCAAACACAGTCAGGCCGCTTCTTCCAGGTATATTTTGAAAAAAATAAATTAAAAAAAATCAAAAAAAGCTTGACAAGTCCACTAAGAATACTATACCTTTGACCGACCGTTCAATCAAAATAATTTATCGTCAAATAATATTTATTTTATTGAGCTTTGTATTGACTAACCTTTCAATCAATATGGCACCTAAAACAAGTACACAATACGAAGAGATCCGGGAAAAGCGCAAGCGACAGATCATGAATGTGGCTATTGAGCTTTTTGCTTCCAATGGCTTTTCCAATACTTCAATCAGCCAGATAGCCGCCAAAGCTAAAATATCAAAAGGGCTTATGTACAACTATTATTCAAGCAAAGATGATCTGCTCAAGGCGATATTTGACAAAGGTTTTGGCGAAATGTTTGAGATGTTCGATCCGAACAAAGATGGGGTATTGACCCGTGATGAGTTTATCGCCTTTATTGAAGTTTCCTTCGATTTGATGGAGCAGCAGCGCGATTTTTACAAGCTCTATTTTGCTTTGATGATGCAACCCCCGGTTTGGAAAAAACTGAAAATAGAAATGTATGAGATCATCGGGCCGGTAATCAAATTAATGATGGATTATTACCAAAGTAAGGGAGTAGAAAATCCCGAGATGGAAGCTGTTTTAATGGGAGCACTGTTGGATGGCGTGGGTTTTAATTTTGTGTTTAACCCCGAGATGTTTCCGCTTGAAAATCTAAAGAAATTGATCATTGAACGTTTTGTATAACCAGAAATATTTATCAAAATGAAAAAACTGATTTTTAAAACCATGGTGTTAGCGCTAATCCTGATCTTTCAGAATAACTTGTTTGCACAAGATCTCACCGCCCTGGAAATTGTTTCGAAAGCCGATCAGAAAACCCGCGGTGAAACCAGCCAGGGAACCATGACCATGAAAATAGTCAGGCCTTCATGGGAACGGACAGTGGAAATGAAAAGCTGGTCGAAGTCGGATGATTTTTTCCTGATTTACATTACCGCTCCCGCCAAAGAAAAAGGGCAGGTATTTTTAAAAAGATACAAGGAGATGTGGAACTGGATTCCGTCGATCAACAGGATGGTGAAAATACCACCTTCGATGATGATGCAATCCTGGATGGGGAGTGATTTTACCAACGACGACCTGGTAAAGCAATCGAGTATCGTTAAGGATTATGAGCACAAACTTTTGGGTGAGGAGACCATTCGCGGGCAGGTATGCTATAAAATTGAGCTGATCCCAAAACCCGACGCACCGGTAGTTTGGGGAAAGATCATAAGCTGGATCACCAAAGATGGCTTTAATGTTTGGAAAAATGAATATTACGATGAAGATATTGAGTTGATCAATGTGGAAAATGCCTACGATCTGAAAGATTTTGGCGACCGTACCATTCCAAGCCGCATGGAAATTGAGCCTGTGGACGAGCCCGGAAACAAGACTATTCTCACTTTTGAGGATATGAAATTTAATGAACCCATATCGGATGATTTCTTCTCTCAGCAAAACATGAAACAGGTTAGGTAGCGGAAAGGATACCTTAAAAAGTTATTCCAATCTGAATTTTTAACATCGAAAATCAAACAATGAAAACCAATCTTAAAATAGCCTGGCGAAACCTTTGGAGAAACAAGCGGCGGACCCTTATTACAACGGCTTCAATTGTATTCAGCGTTCTTTTTGCCTCTTTTATGCGGGCAATTCAGGAAGGCTCCTACGATTCGATGATCGACAACATGGTGAAGTTTTACTCCGGATATTTACAGGTGCAGGATACAGCCTACTGGGACGAAAAAACCCTCGAAAACACCATTGCATACGACAGTACGCTGGTAAACGAAATTGAAAAGATCAAAGATGTAAGGATGGTTACACCACGCCTTGAATCCTTTGCATTATCGGCGTATAATGAAAACAGCAAGCCGGTTTTTGTAATGGGAATTGTTCCTGAAAAAGAGGACCGGATCATCAAACTTTCAGAAAAAGTAGAAAAAGGTTCATTCATTACCAATGATGATAAAGGTGCGCTTATTTCGCAAGGGCTCGCTAAATTTTTGAAACTGGATGTGAACGACACACTGGTGATGATCTCCCAGGGATATCACGGTGTGAGTGCAGCCGGAAAGTTTGCCGTAAAAGGGATTTTCAAACATCCTAATCCCGAATTCAATAATAATATGGTATACCTGAGTCTGAATACAGCCCAGGATTTTTACTCGGCATATGGAAGATACACCTCTGAAATTATCATGGTCCATGATCATTATGAGGTGGATCATGTTAAAAGAGCTATTTTGAAATTCCTTCCTTCAGATAAGCGGGTAATGACCTGGGACGAGATGAACCCTGAAATGCTGAAAATGATCCAGGGCGACCGCGCCGGTGGGATCATCATGTTGTGGATTTTATACCTGGTGATTGGATTTGGAATTTTCGGAACCGTGATGATGATGGTGAACGAACGCAGGCGGGAGTTTGGAGTAATAAATGCTGTGGGCATGCGCAAAAGCCGGATCAACATAATGCTGTTTGCCGAAATTGTGATGATGGGCATGCTCGGAGCTATCATCGGGTTGTTGCTCACGGCGCCTATTATCTGGTGGTTTTATGAAAATCCCTTACCCATGCCTCCCGATATGGCCGGCGCCATGGAGGCTTACGGTGTGGAACCCTATATGTTTGTATCAATCAGGTTGATGATATATTTCAACCAGGCACTCACGATCTTTCTACTGAGCTCATTCATTGCTGCAATTATGATGATTTCGGTAAAAAGACTGAACATGGTAAAAGCCCTGCGGGGATAACTGATTAAAAAATATAAATAATGAAAATCAATATCAAACCTGCCCGGCAGGCCAACTTCAAACTAAAAACCAAAAACTAAATAACATGATCTGGTCAATAGCATGGCGAAATATATGGAGAAACAAGCTGCGAAGTATCATTGTGCTTGCGGCTATAACCATTGGCTTATTTGCCGGGGTTTTCTCCACCGGATTTTACAAAGGCATGGCTGATATGCGCGTTGAATCGGGAATTAAGACCGAAGTGTCGCATATACAGATCCATGAAACGGATTATACCTTAAATAATGAGATCAAACTTTTTATGCCCAAAACCAACGAAATGGTTGACAACATCAACACATTTGCGGGGGTTGAAGGGGCAAGCCGCCGGATAAAAGCAGAATGCTTTTTTAAAACGGCCCACGGTACAAGGGGAGTAAAGATCATTGGGGTGGAACCCGACCGGGAAAAGAAGGTAACCGATATATATGAGTTTATTACAGAAGGTGATTACCTTGATGGAGATCATCGCATTCCGAGAATCCTGGTAGGGCAAAGTCTTGGAGATAAACTCAAACTCAAAATAGGATCTAAAATCCCTGTTGACCTGGTAGATATTCATGGCAATTTTTCATCAAGGCTATACAAAGTCGGTGGATTCTTTAAAACAACCAATACTGGTTTTGATGAGCGAAATGTATTTGTGACTTTTGATGATCTTAAAAAACAACTCGACCTGCCAGATGATGCCGCGCACGAAATTGCGATCTACCTGAATAAAAATACGGAGCTCGATACTACCTACCATAAAATTGAGAAGGCCTATCCAAACCTGGATGTGCAAACCTGGCGCGACATCAGCAAAGAACTGGCCCTGGTAAACGACAGCATGGATGAGTACATGTACATTTTTGTGATTATTATTATGCTGGCCCTCTGTTTTGGAATTATCAACACCATGCTGATGGTGGTAATGGAGCGTACCAAGGAGCTCGGCATGCTCATGGCGATTGGCATGCACCGAATCCGGGTGTTTTTCATGATCATCCTCGAATCCGTATTTCTTTCGCTTAGCGGCGGAATAATGGGAATTGCTATTGGGTATGCTGTGATCAGATATTTTGAAAAGACACCGATCAAACTCACCATTTTCCAGGGATTTGAGCAATACGGATATGCTTCGGAAGTTTACACCAATCTGCCCTTTAGCACCTTAATATCGATGGCGGTGCTGGTGTTTGTACTGGGAATAATTTCAGCTATCTATCCTGCGTGGAAGGCCATCCGCCTCAATGCCAGTGATGCAATCAGAACCGATT
>JAGQVE010000062.1 GCA_020438105.1 Bacteroidales bacterium | reverse complement strand
GCTTCCTTTACCATTAGCGATAAAACCCTGAAGTCGGCGGTTGATCTGGCAGAAAAGCACAATTCGGGCATTCATATTCATGTTGCCGAAGATCGCATCGATCAGCAGGTCAGCATCGAGAAATATGGATACCGGGTGGTTAACAGGCTGCAAAAATTTGGTGCGACCGAACTGTCAAAGTCAATCCTTGTACATTGCATCCATCTCAATGATGAAGAAAGGAACATCCTGAAGAATGCTGAATCGTGGATTGCGGTGAATACGGAATCAAATTTAAACAACAATGTCGGGCAGTTCAGCTCGGCGCGGCTGGGCGATAACATTATGCTCGGCACCGACGGGATGCACAGTGATATGCTCCGTGCCGCCAAAGCAGCTTATTTTAACTGCTTGAGGATCGATAAAACATCGCCAGGGAAATTGTACGAGCGGTTCAGGAACATTCACAATTACACCTACCAGAACGGCATTAACGGCGATGGTGAAAACAACCTGGTGGTGCTGGATTACCCCACACCCACCGATTTCGATGGAGATAATTTCGTGGGGCATTTTATTTATGGATTGGAATCGAAGCATGTGAAGCATGTTATTTCAGATGGGAAATTAATTGTCAAAGACAGAATTACGCAAACAATAGATGAACCAGAGATTTTAAAATTAGCAATGGAGCAGGCACGTCGGTTATGGAAAAAATTGTAATTTTTACGAACTTTACCCGATGAGTATGGAATTAAGTGTTTTGGAATGGATCGGATACATGGCTTCTGGTATCATCGCCCTTTCGATGACCATGAGCTCGATTGTTAAATTCCGGTGGATCAACCTCGTGGGAGCCGGGACTTTCGCAACTTATGGTTTTTTGATTGGAGCTTATCCGGTAATGCTATTAAACGGATTTATATTTTCGGTGGATATTTATTACCTGGTCCGGATTTACTCCAAAACGCAATTGTTCGACATCGTGGAAGTTCGCAGCGACAACAAATATCTGCTGAAATTCCTGGAATTCCATGATGATGAGATTCAGAAGTTTTTTCCGGGATTTATTTACAAACCCGAGTTAAACACGATTAGTTTTTTTGTGATGAGAAACATGCATGTTACCGGTTTGTTTTTGGCGCACAGAACCAATGAACATGTGCTGAATGTGGGACTGGATTATGTGATCCCTGAATACCGCGACTATAAAAACGGCAAATATGTTTATCACAGGCTGAAGGACCGGTTTGTTACAGCCGGGTATCACAAAGTGGTAGCGAAGAGTTCGAACAAGAAGCACATCAGCTACCTAAAGAAGCTTGGATTTTCGACACCGGAGCCGGGTGTTTATGAGATTGAATTTTAAAACGAGATGAATTTTTTAATTAAAAACGGCCTGATTGTCAATGCTGACAGTAGTTTTAAGTCGGATATACTTTCTGTTGACGGCAAAATATCCAGGATTGAAAAAAACATCGCTGTTCCTGATTTGGAATCTTCAATCATAGATGCTTCGGATTGTCTGATTCTTCCTGGCGGCATAGATACCCACGTCCATCTCCACCTCCCAACCCCAGCCGGTTTCTCGGCTGATGATTTTGCAACCGGAAGTAAAGCTGCCCTTGCTGGCGGCACCACCAGCTTCATCGATTTTGTAACACCTCATCGAGGACAATCCATCGTTGAAGCGCTTCGGCTCAGAAGACAGGAAGCAGCGAACAGCCTTTGTGATGTTAAATTGCATGTAAGCCCGGTGGAATGGACCAATCAAACCGAACAGGAGATCATCCATTGTATCAAAAACGAAGGAATTAAGTCCTTTAAGGTTTACATGGCTTATCAATCGACAATCGGACTGAGGAAAGAAGATATATTTAAGGTGATGAAGGTGGTTGGTAAACATGGCGGAATCGTCACCATGCATTGCGAAATGGATGAGATCATTGAGAAAAACCGAAAACAACTGCTTTCTCAAGGGAAAACCGCGCCCAAATTCCATCCCCTTTCCCGCCCCAATGCGGTGGAATCCGAGGCTGTGAAAAATGCCATTGCTTTGGCTGAAAAAGCAGAATGCCCCCTCTATATCGTTCATGTCTCCACCCATGAAGCGTTGGATCATATTCATAAAGCGCAATCCAAAAGACAGCCGGTATATGCAGAAACATGCCCGCAATATCTGCTTCTGGATGAAAGCCTGTATGATCAGCCATTTGATCAGGCCTGTGCTTATGTGATGAGTCCGCCTTTGCGGAAAAAGGAAGACAGGGAAGCGTTGTGGCAGGCGATTGCTGACGGGATCATTCTAACTGTCGGTACGGATCATTGTCCGTTTACCCTGGAACAAAAAAGGCTGGGTTTGCATGATTTCACCAAAATACCCAATGGCGCGGGTGGTGTGGAACATCGGATGAGTTTGCTTTATACATATGGTGTGTTACAAAACAGGATTTCATTACAAAAGTTTGTAGAAATTACCTCAACCAATGCAGCTAAGATCATTGGGTGGTTTCCACAAAAAGGGATCATTCAGGCTGGAAGCAATGCTGATTTGCTGGTTTGGGATCCGAATGCAAAGCAAAAGATTTCAGCCAAAACCCATCATCAAAACTGTGATTTGAATGTGTATAAAGGGTTTGAGGTGCAGGGGTTGCCGAAATATACCTTTATTAGTGGAACGCTAAAATGGAACGCTGATGACGCAGATCTCGCGGATTTTCACTGATCATATCCGCGTTAATCTGCACAATCCGTGTTATCCGCGTTCTAAACCATCACCCTGCATTTACCTTCTGTAAACAGTTTACCTAAAATTTCCCCCGGATCATCAAACCGGTTGGCCATCATCATCGCTGCAATGATGTAGGGTTTGTAACCGGCTTCGATGTACGTTGTCAGCCGATATTTTTCGAATACAGATTCTGACACTTCGCCTTTTTTGCAGGAAACTCCGGAAATATCAGCCGGCAGACAATGCATGTAAAGTGCCTCCCCATTTTTAGTAAGCTTCATTTTTGCTTCATCGCATTCCCAGTTCATGAAGTTGGCATTTTGCGCCAGACAGGATTTCTCAAGTGTTTTTAATCCTTCAGTATCTTTATTTTTCAATAATTCGGTGCGCTGCTGCATCACGAAAAAAGGCGCCCAACTTTTTGGGTAAACAATATCCGCATCCGTAAAAGCCTCTTCCATGGAATGAACGATCTCAAAATTTGTGTTGTTTAGTTTTGCAAATCCCGCGGCTTGTTGCTCCAGTTCGGGGATCAGGTTATAGCCTTCGGGGTAGGCCAGCGAAACATTCATCCCGAAACGGGTCATGAGTCCGATGATGCCCTGCGGAACGGAGAGCGGTTTGCCGTAACTCGGCGAATAAGCCCAGGTCATGGCGATCTTTTTCCCTTTCAGGTTTTCAAGCGATCCGAAATGATTTTTCAGGTGAAGCAAATCGGCCATGCTTTGTGTGGGATGATCGCGGTCGCATTGCAGGTTGACAATGCCCGGACGTTGTGGCAACACCCCATTTTCAAATCCGTCATCAAGCGCTTCGCCTACTTCTTTCATGTATGTATGTCCTTCACCAAGGAACATATCATCGCGGATGCCAATCAAATCGGTGAGGAAAGAGATCATGTTGGCCGTTTCGCGAATCGTTTCTCCATGAGCAATCTGTGATTTGCTTTCGTCCATGTCCTGCACTTCCAATCCCAGCAGGTTGGCGGCAGAGGCAAACGAAAAGCGCGTCCGGGTAGATTGATCACGGAAAATGGAAACGGCTAATCCAGAATCAAAAGTTTTGGTGGAAATATTATTATCCCGGAAATCTTTCAGGAGCTGCGCCAAATCAAGAATGTATTCCAAATCTTCCCGGCTTTTGTCCCAGGTTTGCAAAAAGTCTTTGGCGAAGAGGCCGTTATTATTGGCGGCCAGTTTTTCTATCTTGTTTTTCAAATCAATCATAATTATTTTTTTTGTAAACCGCAGAGAACGCTACGAAGGCGCTGAGGTCGCTAAGATTTTATTCTTTGCGAACTTCGTGGTTACTATTTTACATCATTAAAGCAAATGCCGCATAAAAAGCGGAAGCCGTTACCAAATCGCTTACCGGAACTTTTTCATTGGGGGCGTGGGCCAGCACCTCGTTGCCCGGGCCAAAACCAATGGTGGGGATGCCGTAAATGCCATTGATGGTGACGCCGTTGGTTGAAAAAGTCCATTTATCGGTTACGGGTTTTCTGTCATAAAGCGCTTCAAAAGCTTTCTCCCCTGTTTGGACGATGGGATGATCCGGCTCCATTTTCCATGTCGGATAATATTTTTCCATGCCGTATTCCAGCCCGGTAAATGCTTTTTCGTTGTATTCAAGAACGGAAACAGTTGCCTGTTTTGGATCGATCAATGCTTCAATTTCTTTGATTGCCGACTCTTTTGTTTCGCCCCAGGTGAGCCTCCTGTCGAGATGAATTCTCGCATAATCAGCAACAGCACAAAGCGAAGGACTACCCGAAATGATCTCGGAAATGGTAATGCTTCCTTTTCCTAAAAACTCATCCGATTTTAATCGTTCATTGAGATTCTCAATTTCAAGTGCGGCGCGGGCTGCCATATAAATCGCATTGTTCCCCCGTTCGGGTGCGGAACCGTGAGAAGAAACACCATTAAACTCAACATGTATCTCCATCCTTCCACGGTGACCACGATAGATATTCAGGTTTGTAGGTTCGGTACTTATCACAAAATCAGGTCGGATTTTATCCTCTTCAAGGATGTATTTCCAGCAGAGTCCATCGCAATCCTCTTCCATCACCGATCCCACAAAATAAATGGTCATGTCTTTGTCAAAACCAATCTCTTTCAGGATTTTTCCAGCCGTGACAAAAGCAGCCGGTCCACCTTTTTGATCTACAGTGCCACGCCCGTGAACAAATCCATCTTTGATCTCACCTGAGAAAGGATCAAAATCCCAGTTTTTCAGATTGCCAACATCTACCGTGTCCATATGGCCATCGAAAGCCAGAATGCGTTTACCATTTCCAATCCGGCCAATCACATTGCCAAGTCCATCCATTTTAACCTCATCAAAACCGGCTTCGATCATTTGCCGCATCAATTCCAATTGAACTTTTTCCTCACCGGCGCTCAAAGATTTCACTTTAACCAGCTCCGACAAATTGTGGGCGGTGTAGTCGCTGTACTGCTCAGCCAGTGCCTGTATCCTCTTGTACACTTTCATATAAATTATTTAATGTCAAAATTAAATAAAATTCATGCTCTTCGCTGATTTGTCGGTATAATTCGAACGAATGAATTTTACTTTTTTAGGTTACTTTTGCACCGTTATCCAACTTGAAAATTGAAATCGGAAAGAAACAGAGAGTTAAAACGCGCTTCCTGGATCGGGATCATCGGTAACGGCCTGCTGGCCGTGATCAAGATCGTGATTGGATTTATTTCGGGCAGTCTGGCCGTGATCGGCGACGGGATCGATACACTTTCCGATGTACTTACTTATTTTATCACACTTTTTACAACCCGTCTGATTAGCAAACCTCCCGATTCAAAATATCCTTACGGTTATCGCAAAGCAGAAACTATCTCGACGAAAGTACTTTCATTTATCATCTTTTTTGCCGGAGCACAATTGCTGATTTCCACCGGCACACGACTCTTTTCGGGTGAACAACGCGAAATGCCATCTATCATTGCCATTTATGTTACAATCATCAGTATCATTGGTAAAGGATTTCTGGCTGCCTGGCAATTCAAGATCGGGAAACGAAACGACAGCTCCATGATCATCGCTAATGCGAAAAACATGCGAAACGATATTCTGATCTCCTCTTCAGTATTAATCGGGCTGATTTTCACTTTCGTACTTAAAATGCCTGTGCTCGATATTATCACCGCCATGTTTGTAAGTTTGTGGATCATCAAAGTGGCCTTCAATATTTTCCAGGAAACCAACATGGAACTGATGGATGGCATGAAAGACACGGATATGTATTTTAAAGTTTTTAAAGAGGTGGATAAAGTTAAAGGGGCCCATAATCCGCACCGAATTCGTATACGGAAACTGGCAGATGTGCACCTGATTGCCATGGATATTGAAGTGGATGGAAGCTATACTGTTTCACAAGCCCATGATATTGCAATGGAAGTTGAAGCTCGACTGAAAGAAAACTTGCCCAATGTTTATGATGTGCTTATTCACGTGGAGCCTTACGGCAATATAGAAAAAAATGAGGTTTACGGTATTTCAAAAGCAAACATTAATTAAATATGAGTGACGAAACATTAATTATTGTAATTGCAATCATAATTGCTTTGCATTTCATTATTGGATTTGTATGGGTTTTCAGGAAGATTTATGGGAAAAGCCCATCTGAAACGAAACAGAAAGAATCGGGGAATCAGGAATCTACTTAATAAACAAAGTTAAAATGTCAAGAAAAATCCTGATAATAATTATTGTTCCAACTGCATTGCTTGCCCTGTTTGGATGGCTTGGCGTTTATGGTTTACAGGGTGAAGAGCCCAGGCGTGCGCTGATTTCTATTGAAATGTTAAAAGATGGTGATTACATTTTCCCACACATGTTTGGATGGATGTACTACAATAAACCACCGCTTTTCAATTGGCTTATGGTTGGGTTTTTTCAAATAATGGGCACCATCAACGAATGGGCAGTGCGCATGCCTTCTACCCTTTCTATCATTTTTCTTGCTTTTCTGAACTGGAAGTTTGCTCGTAATTTCATCGATGACAAAACTGCATTATTTTCGAGTTTTTTTATACTCACCAATGCAGAAGTACTTTTTTACGGATCTGTTTATAGCGGTGAAATTGACTTGTTTTTTGCACTGCTGGTTTACCTTCAGGTGATGTCGTTTTTCATTTTTTTTAGCAAGGGTAATTATTTACTTATGTATTTAATCTCCTATTTTATTGCTGCCCTTTCCTTTATGACCAAAGCATTACCTGCCATTCCATTCCAGGTATTAACAATTGGATTCGTGTTACTTTACTTTAAAAAATGGAAGTTGCTTTTTACCTGGCAGCACCTGTTAGGAATCCTGGTATTTAGCGGGATAATACTGGGTTATATCGCCCTGCTGGCAACCGAAAATCAGGAAACCCAATTTATCATCCGGCAATTTAAAGAAGCATCCCAACGCACTGGAATTGAAACCAGTTCAATTGATACGATCAAAGGTTCCTTGGTTTTTCCGTTTAGAATTATTCTGTTGTTTCTTCCCTGGTCCGTATTACTGGTGTTTTTATTCAGTAAAAAAATGTTGGTGCAACTTAAACAAAACCGACTGATTGTTTTTACGCTGATTTTCATGGTGGTAAACCTACCAATTTATTGGTTTACCGGCGATTTCAAATCACGATATATTTATCCCTTTATACCATTTATTTCCATTTTACTTGGATTTTTATTAAGTAATGGATTATCAATATTGCCCAAAGTTAGAATTTGGTTAGAGAGGTTTCTTTTGTTTATCTTCATCCTGGTTCCTATCGCAATGATTGCGGTGTTTTTTATACCAATTCTGAAGAATGTTTCGGTGAATATATTCCTGCAATTGGGGTTAATTGCTGTAAGTGTAGTTTTACTTTGGTTATATTTCAGGTTAAAGGATCAACGCATTTTATTAACGATTCTATTGTTGTTCGTTGTTCGTCTTGGCTTCAACAACACCTTTATACAAACCTTAAAAACAGAGCTCAAAGCACATTATTACCAGGAAGAAACTAAGCGTTTGATTGATTTAACTCAGGGTGAAAAAATATTCCTGAGTGGCCATCCTATGCAATTTGAATCAGAATACAACCTGGGTCCAATCCATTTTAAAGCAGATTCGCTTAAAACAGCACCCTATATAGCTTTTCAAATTCCCTATTATATTACTTTGCAATCAGGTAATTTGGTTTATTACGAGGAAAAGATGTCAGCCGGAAAATATTACCTGGTTCAGGAGCGGTTTGTAGATAGAAACATCCTGCAGGTTCACGACTCTATCCATGATTACTTCACCGGTTGGGATTGGCTTTTGGTAACAAAGGATTAACACCTAAGTTTTTCAGATTTTCAAATCGATATTAAACTATTTCAAAAAAGAAGTATGAGTTTGCTTCATTCTCCTTTACTTTCTGGGTGCTAGATGGGACTTTTCCCGACGCTCCTGCGTCGGTCGGGACTGGCCTCGTCGTTCCTGCGTCGGTCGGGACTGGCCTCGACGCTCCAGCGTCGGTCGGGATAAACTTCTCGTCCCATCAAGCATACTTGGATCAAATAAAAAAGGAGGATGAATTTGCTTCATTCTCCTTTACTTTCTGGGTGCTAGATGGGACTCGAACCCACGACCCTCGGAACCACAATCCGATGCTCTAACCAACTGAGCTACAAGCACCATTTTCTCAGGCATCTTCAGAGTTCAAGCGGAATTAAATCTGAAAATAAAACTCCTCTGAGCCCTGTCTGCCGGCAGGCAGCTACAAGCACCATTTTTGAGGTGGCAAAAATAATAAATAAATCATCATTCAAACAAAATAAAATTATTATAATTGCATGTAATTATCTAATCCCTTCCATATTATGAGAAAACATTTACTGACACTATCATGGCTGACAATTCTTGGCCTATCAGCAATTATCTTTTTAGGCAGTTCCGGTAATCCGGATAAAACAAAAAATGCAAAAGCAACTGTAGGTGGCGAAATGACCTTCACGGTTCGCACTGTCACAGCAGGTGGGACGTATTCACCAAAACATGTACTGGCTATTTGGGTTGAAGATGCAGATGGATTTGTTAAAACCCGCAAGGCAATGGCCAATCAGCGAAAACAATATTTGTATACCTGGAAGGCTGCTTCCAACTATAATGTTGTCGACGCAATTACAGGATCTACATTAACATCCCATCAAACACATACGGTAAGCTGGGATTTCCTGGATCTTGATGGCAATCTTGTACCTGATGGCGAATACACTGTTTGGGTAGAGTTTACTGATAAACATGCCCAGGGTCCTTTGTATACCCTTACATTTGAAAAAGGACCGGATGCGATAAGCCTTACACCGGCAGATGAAACTTATTTCAAAGATCTGGCTTTTGATTATACTCCTTATGTTGCTGAATTTGCAATGAATGAAACGGAGATTTGTGAATACGGGACGATAACATTTACGGATGAGTCGGTTAACGCTACTTCATGGGCCTGGGACTTTGGTGAAGGCGCAGCTCCTGCCACCTCAAATACACAGGGGCCTCACACAGTATACTATACCACAGCAGGGTTAAAAACCGTAAGCCTTACAATTAACGGCTCAGTTACTGAAACTAAAACGGAAGTAATTCTTGTAAATCCTACACCCGAAGCCGGATTTGAATACGCTGGCATGGGGCTAACAGTGGATTTCACAAATACATCAGCAAATGCCAATACCTATATGTGGGATTTTGGTGATGGAAATACAAGCTCCGAAAACAATCCTTCGCATACCTATGCAGAGGCAGGAAGTTACCAGGTTTCATTGGTGGCCCAATTCGGAAGCTGTAATGACGAAATAAGTGACGAAATATCTGTGCCGCTCGTTTCAGTTGCGGAGTCAATTGATCAACCATTTGAAGTGTTCCCTAATCCTTCATATGGAATCATTAATTTAAACTTAAACCAAAACTTAATTGAGCCGGGAACAATAACAATTTACAATCCACAAGGACAGGTTGTTTACAGCTTGCCAGGCTCTGATTTCAATGCCGGGTCCACAAAGGTTGATCTATCAAACCAGGCAAAAGGCATTTACATGATTAGCTTTAAATCTGAAACAACTTCTTATAGTTCTAAAGTTGTTTTGAAATAAATCAAATATTCCAAAAAAACAAAAACCCGGTAATCAGAAGTTACCGGGTTTTTTTGTTATCAATATAATTAACTAGTACATATCGTAATGGCATTCAGCGCACAGGTATTCTTTCCATTCACCATCGGGGTCATCGGGGTGAACAAATTCAAGCTCACTATATATAGAACCTACCTGCAATGTATCTGTTCTCCCTTGGGCTACAATGCTGTGACAAAGATTACAATCATTTGAAATCACCCTACCCTGTTCACTGCTATGTTTATTATTATGACAGCGAAAACAGCCCATAAATTCCATGTGACCAATATTATTATGATAGGCATTCCACTTCACTTTCATTTCAGGAAAAATATTCATCTGAAATTCCTTCTGTAATGATGCAATTGCCTGTTCGATCAAGGATTCATTTTCGGCATAAAATTCAGGAAAGCTCTCAGCATAATACGATTCCATTTCATTTTTTATATAGCTTAATGCACTATCTGTGGTTGGATAATCAGTATATAACAGTTCACAGGCTTTCATTTTAATATCCGGAATAGAACTTGAAATTTCACCGGCAGTGATCGCATCATTCACAAACCGGAATGGAGGCCTGTAATCATGCGAAGGCCGGTTATGGCAATCCATGCAGTCCATTTCGCGGATTTCAGCTGTAGCAATTTCTTCTTCAGAGAGTTTATTATCTTCATCTTCAAAAATCTCAACTTCACCGGTTTGCAGATTTGTATATCGAACCCAGGGGGTGTTTTGTCTGATTGAATCAGTTGCGATATATTCTACCTTTACATTTGGATTGATATGCCAGTGAATACCCTCCTGCAAACCAAGCGCACTGTAGGTAGGGCCCGTTTTCATTTGCAAGCTGATATCCCATTCTGTATTTTCTTCATCCGATAAATAGTGTTTTTCAACTACTAATTGCCGGGCATAAAATTTTTCAGGCCAGTGACATTCTTCACAAGTTTCCCTTGCCGGACGCAGATTATGAATAGGCGTTGGAATTGGAGTAGGGTATACATCAGCCAGAACCGCATAAACCTGGTACAATCCTGACATTTTCGACCGAACATACCAACTGGCCCCCGACCCCACATGGCATTCAACGCAAGCTACTCTGGCATGCGACGAATTCTGATAAGCCATGTACTCCGGTTTCATTACATTATGGCATAGTGTTCCACAAAATTCAACCGATTCAGTATAATGAAAGGCCTCATAACTCCCAACTGCCGACAGCAATAAGAAAAACACTGTGCCAACGCCAAAAATCATAGTGGCATTTCGCGTTCCCACCTCATTAAAATCAATTTTAGGCCATTGTCTTTCATCAACTAATTTTTGCCTTTTAATTTTTCGGCTTCGAAGAATCATCCCTATTGGAATAAACACCAGCCCAATGACAAGAAATGTTGGCAATACAATAAATGTAACAAGTCCCATGTACGAGGTACCTTCGCCAAAAAACATTGATATTACAAATAGAAATACAATCATAAACAAACTTATGAGTGCAATGGTGGTTCCAATAATGGAGGTCCAATTGTAATAAGATTGTGGGAGTCTGAATTTTTTCATTTTGTAGAATATTAACTGCTTGTTTTAATTATAGATTTTCAATTATGTTAACTCTTCTACCTCTGTTTTTGAATTTGGGAATTATCCCTAAAATAACCTCTCAATAAATCATTCGTCATATAATTGGCTCAATGCCATCCGGTAAACATACTTTTGAATTCACTTCCAACCGTTTTACCGAAAGTACAGAAATAAATATGAACGATCATGAAAACGGACAGTCCAAAACCAACCGTAATATGCAATAAAACAGTTAGATAAATCCCGGCTACACCAAAAACGTTTTCAAGGTTTATTTCAGGAAATAACAAACCAAAACCGGTAATAATGATCAATGGCATAAAGCCAAACATTACTACAATATAGCTCAGTTTCTGTAAAGGGTTGAATTTTCGTTTTTCACTAACAGGATAAGGTTTGGGTTCGCCCACAAAAACACCATAAATATAATAGCGAAATTGTTTCATAAGCCTTTTAATAAAGCCTTTGCGTTTTACTTTGTAAAATTTTCTGTTTCCGGAAATCCGGTTGGCGACCAGGAAAAATGCAAAGCTTATTGTTAAAATGATTCCCGCAATATTATGATAGGTAACCGCAATATCAAAACGAATAAAGGCACCTTCCACACCGGAATACTGCAAACTCAGTCCTGTGATGATCAAAACCAGGAATAACAGGGCATTGGTCCAATGCCACAACCGTAACCACATTGGGTATAAATATAATTTTTCTTCGCTCATTTTATTTCTTAATTATTCTGATAATTGCATGTATTCCTATTCCACCTAATACAAGCCCGAAAAATACCAGGCTTATGACATTCAAATAGTAATTTCGATTTGCACCTATGATATAGGAGTTATTCAAAATTGCAGCATTGAAAAACCCAAGTTCGCTACGGCTTTCTTTTACCTGATGTTTATAAAGAGAAGCCAGCAAAATTGAATTCTCCGAATGGCATTCAACACACTTTCTTACCGCTTTTTCCTTGGGCTGAACATTATGAGCCACCAACATATTTTCATTGATCTCAACATGACATTCGATGCACCTAACATTTTGCCAGTGCAATGCCTGATTCGGCAACCAGGAGTGAGTTTCGAGTACATTCGGATTTGTAAAATCAACGATCAACTGGTATTTATTTATATCGGCATGGCAACTTAAACAAATACCGTTATCATATTGGATTGTCTCTTTTATGTTTTCGTTGGTACGTGCATTAATTTTATACGAATGCGGGTTATGGCACATTGAACATTTGAAATCTGCGCCATGTTTGGTACTGTGAACACTTTTCTGAAACTCTTCATCAATTTGCTCCCAATTTCTATCTTCGTATGTATCGTCACCACCATGGCAATCCAAACACACGGGCAATGGTTCCATTCGAAGTTCATTGGGATGCGGAAATGTAGTTTCATACTCGTAAGAGTGGCAATCAAGGCAGCTGAAATTCCAGTGGTTTGATGAGTAAAACTCAACCGAATCAATGATATAATACGGGTTCATTCGTTCACGAATTTCCTGCCCCACATTTTCATTAAAATAATGAAAAGTTTTGTGCCCGTGACATTTAAGGCACTGATGATTTTGTTCTGCGTAATCATAAACGCGTTCCTCTTCAGCCTCCTCTTGTGTAAAGGCTGTTGCAACGATAAGCACAACCAGTATCATTACCGCTGCAAGTTTTTGTATTAGCATTTTATAAAAATTTAATTTTTGCAAACATTAAAAAAGGGGGCATGAATCCATACCCCACCTTTTAAGAATTAGTATATCAATTCTGGTTTTTTTTAAATGAATGTGATTTCCATCCGGTCGGATACTGCACGAATAAAAAACAAAAACCATATTAAATATACCCTTGATCATTTCTTCACTGTTAGAACATCCACAAACGGTTCATAGTAAATCCGAACATCAGCCCTTGTGTTCCTTTGGTCCAGTCGGTGGCATTATACATATGAATGTCCTGTGGTAAAATTCCATCGGCAGAAGTTATATAAATCTGGAATGAGTGACCTCCTGTAAATACCTCGTATCCAACACCAAAAGTGGGTTGAGGATAATCAAGCCATTCATTATTATCTGTTTTATATTCTGAAAAACTCTGAATCTTCAGTGGGAAATTATACATAAAGTGGATAGCAGATTGAGGCGAGAATTTGATTTGTCCGTCTACTCCAAGGCCGATTTTATCATGATCATTACCGGCGGCTACACTATTATAATGTGTTAAATTTCCATTGACCTCAAGGCTGAACCAATCATTGAATTTACGGCCAAGAATAATTGAACTGAAATACGAAAAACGATTAGAGAATTTATAATTTTCTCCAAAAACATCATCAGCTCTTCCATCAATTGCCATATTACCATAAACAGCCAGGAAAACCGGAATATCGTTTTTGCGTGTTTGGTGCAGGATCAAATACTTCGCTGAAAAGTCCGAATACATATTCTTTTTGGTAAGTCCGTATCCAATTTGCAGATTTTCGATGGGTACGTAATTAAATCCAATCCGAATATTTGCTCCGGGACTGTAAATTCCCCAAACATCTTTGACCCCATTGTTCATTTTCCCAAACCTGTGCTGGATAACCATTTCAAAATTTCTGGCTTCAGGAATATACACAGTTTGATTGTCAATCAGCGTTCCATTTCTGAAATAGTCATATACCGGTTTATCCTTTACTTTTTCAGTTTCCTCGTCCTGAGCGAATGCAAAATTTAAACCTATTATCGTTGCAATAGCAAGTAAAACTATCTTTTTCATCATACAATTTTTTAATTGTTAAACTTAATTATCCAAAGCACCCTGGTAAATCCATAAATAGATTAGATCAGCGTCATCATTTGATCCGTATTTAGTATTATGTGTGCCTGTTACCGGATTTGGATAATAATATATTTTACTGGCATCCGGGTCGCCGGCAACTACAAGACCATTACTTGTAATGCTATTGTAAGCACTACCTGCCGACAAGTTCAAACCAGCAGTGGCTCCAGAGTTGCTGTGACAATTTGTACATGATGATGCAGCAAAAATAGGCTCAATCTCTGCTGAGAAACTTACCGTATCAATGGTAGTATCATTTGGATCCGGTGGAGTTGGGGCAGCAATTTCAATGAATTCATACTCACATGATACCAACATCATTAAACTGAAGAGTATCATAAATGCCGAAATGTTCTTTAATATCTTCATTTGATCGTATTTTATTATTCCTCTAAAGTAGTTAAAATAAAAAAAAAGACCACAAAGGATGTGGCCTTTTTTTTTACTTTGTGATATTTTATTTTCCTAAATTATCTTCTGCTAAATTAAGCATTTGCTCGGTATAATCAGGATTGTGAATTCCCATACTCTTATCTTCATAAATCCCCATAAAATTCCAGAATGCCTGGAATTCCTCACGGGTGATAGAAGCATACATTGGGTGAACTTCACCATCCTCAACATGAATTGCATGAATTTCTTCAAGTTTTACCTCAAGTGCAGCCATTCTCTCTTCAACCTCAGACTGGAAGCCTTCAACATCAAATGCATCACCATGACAATTGTTACAAATTTGTACATCTGGCAAGAATGAGTGTCCATAACCGGCAGTTGAATCATTCAGGTGACAATTCACACAATCAGTATGATGATCACGGTCGAAAACAATACCATTAGTAGGATAACCAACAATACCTGCAAACATATTTGCCATTGGTCCGTGGTGTGGTCCGGCGTGAGTACTGCTAATATATACGTGAGTTAAAGGAACATCAAAAACAACGGTTAAAGTATCACCAGTACCGTTTAATGTTGCTGATCCATTGGGGCCTAAAGCTCCGTTTTGATAAACAGCAATATCATCACCAGTGAAAGTTCTTGTGAATGTGGTGGGTTCAGTTTGATTGTCATAAGTAGCTCCTGTTGATCTGGCCTGGTGGCAAGTAGCACAAATATTACCTACACCATGATCAAAAACAGTTTCACCTGTTTCATCAACAATTGCTATAACTGGGCCCACTTCCCTCATAGGAGCTCCCATATCAGTCTCAAGACTAACGTGATCAGCATGACAAGTTCCACAAACTACTGGAGTTGAGACAGCAGCAGCAATCATTGCACCTGATCTTGTGTATTCAACATATCCATCATGAGAATGACACATACCGCATGAAGCACTGGTTCCACGAGCCCAGGAAGCACCCATAGCATGAGGAGTTTCATTGAATGCAGTTTCGATGGCTTCCATCTTAACAGCAGTGTGGCAGTTTAAACAATGAGTATTGGCATCAACACCGGGAGTT
>JAGQVE010000061.1:2067-16637 GCA_020438105.1 Bacteroidales bacterium | reverse complement strand
CACCTTTAACCTGCTTAAACCCGATCAGCTCGAAGTGATTAGTAAAACTGGGTAAAAAAAAACAGATTAAGAATACCTATAATGAAAGTTCAGCTTCAGCACAACGGCCGAAAAATCAGCTATAACATCGCAGGATCGGGAAAAACGATTGTTTTGTTGCATGGGTTTCTGGAATCACAAAAAATTTGGGAACCTTTTGCTGCCCAACTCTGCAAGTCGTTTAAAGTTATTACCATCGACCTTCCCGGTCATGGCGACACAGAGGTTTTTGGCGAAACACACAGCATGGAGTTTATGGCTGCTATGGTAAAATCAATCCTCGACACCCAAAATATCGAAAAAGCTATTTTGGTGGGGCATTCGATGGGTGGGTATGTTTCCTTTGCCTTTGCAAAACAATTTCCTGAAAGGGTTCACGGGCTGGTGATATTTCACTCACATGCCGCTGCCGATACGGAAGAAGCCAAAATGAATCGTTCAAGAACCATACAGGTGGTGGAGGATAACAGAATTGGATTTATTAAAAATTTTATTCCCGATCTGTTTGCTCCGGAAAATACGGAATCGCTTAAGGATCAAATTGAACTTTTAAAAGCACAAGCGGAACAAACGCCAAAAGCCGGAATCATTGCCGCCCTGAAGGGCATGAAAGAAAGAAGTGACAATACCGCCCTGCTCGACGAAATAAAGTCTCCTGTTTTATTTATTATTGGGAAAAAAGACAAACGGATCAGCATTTCGCAGGTAATGGAACAAGCCACTGCTCCAACTCACTGCGAAGTACTTTTACTGGATGGCGTGGGTCATATGGGATACCTTGAAGCTCCACGGCTTACACTCACGACGATAGCTGATTTTTGCAGGAAAATTTAATTGCAATTTCAGCTCACACTACCTTAATAAGGTAACTGTACCTTTTAAGAGCTTGTTCCCGCTGAAAAACGCATTGTCATTGAAAGCAGTGGCATTTATAATCCAAACATAAACTTCGGTCGGACATTGATTGCCTTCAAAAGTTCCATCCCAGGCTTTCAAAGGATCAGCCGATTCGAAAAGCAACTCACCCCAGCGGTTGAAGATCATCATTTCATACTCGAATTCAATATCGTAGCTGGTTCTTATAAAAAATGTATCGTTTAAATCATCTCCGTTTGGGGTAAAAGCGGTAGGGGCAAAAATTTGGAAAGGAATTGGTTCAATGGTGATGGTATCCGATGATTTGCAGTTGTATTCGTCAAAAACATTTACCCAAAAAGTTCCCGGATAATCCACGGTATAATCTGACATGGTACTTCCATCCTGCCAAATTACTGATTCATGACCATAACCAGCATCAAGTGTTATGGTGGATGCATATTTCATCACGGTATCCACACCAAGCTCAACCTCAGGCAGAGGTTGAACAAACACAAATGTTGTATCATAATCAACACCGCAGGTATTTGTTACCCTGATCCACACCTCCCCTTCTTCGGAAGTTTTATAAACCGGGCTTTGAAATTGAGCGCTGGATTGCCATAAATAAGTGTCAAAATTAGATCCCACCTCGAAGGTAGCCGTGTCACCAAAACAAATGGTTTGATCTTCACCGAGATCCACCTTGGGCAATGGCAAAATGGTTACCTCAGTGGTTAATAACGTTTGTGTTGTTAAATGATAAAGGGTTGCCTGAACACTATATTTTCCGGGGGCAGTGAAAAAATGAAAGGCTGTATCGGACCATACTATATTATTAATGCCCGCATCCGGGTCCCCAAAGTCCCATTGAATTGAATCAATGTTAACTACAGAGTTTATGGTAAATTGTATTTGCTGATCAATGCATTGATTTTCGTTCAATATCCATAAATTATTAAAATAACTTTGAATAAACGTGGGTAAACCTTCCTTGCATTGTCTTCCTCCGAGATCGATCCCATGTTCCTCAAAATCACAGGCCAATCCGTGCAAATAGGGATAATTGATTCTACTCAAATAAAATTTTGATTTACGGGCAATATATATTTTCCCGTCTGAAGCCATTTGCAGCGCTCCGCCAAAAGGATTTTCAAGCACCCCGATCACCTCCCGCGAAGTCTTGATATCTTCTTCGGATCCCGACAAAAGATCCCATTGATATATGTTGTATCCTTTTCTTTCACTGGCATACAGGTATTCCGCTCCTGCCGAAAACTCAACACCATAAGGAACAGAATCAACCGGAAGCATTACCGGATTTGAAACAACACCTGTAAGATCATCAAAATCGAACAGTTCAACAACATTCGATCCCATGACTGCAACCGCCAGTTTTCGTCCGTCGGGTGAAATCTTCATATACCCTATCCCATCCCGGTTATGACCGTCGTGCGGACCGTGATATAGTCCGCTATTACTCAGTACCGGATTATCAATATCAATTCCAGCTGCAGTTACCAGATAAGACCGAAACCGATCGCTTTCCCATTCATGCATGATTACCCAAACGCCATATTCATTCTGATGATGTACGCTTGAAACCCGCTCGGTAGTTGAAGGATAGATCATCACATTCTTTTTATCCTCCACAATGCCGCCATTGCCATTATTAAGGTCGCTGTCGATTAAAGTATATCTGAAACCATCAAACGACTGCCCGACACCAAGCGAACTCACAGTGAACACATAAAACCTGGTAGTATCGTCGGGCACGGGCACAATAACCCCGCTTTGAGTAGCGTCAGGACTGCCTGTTAAACCGTTAGCTATGATATTGTGCTTACTATTGTATACGGTAATTCCGTCAGTATAAAACATCAGTTTACCGGAAGGGCTTGAAATGGTGCTGCACCCCTCCACCGTGCTGAGTGCTCCGTTAAAAAGGGGCACAGGATTACCGGTGTGAAAGTTAAGACCTGCATTACCTCCAAAATACCAGTTTAAACCCTCCTTTTGAGCGAAAATTGGACAACTCCAAATAATTACAAAACCGATGATAATGATCCTTCTCACAAACAAGCTATTGTTTTACAAATTTAAGATTATAAATTTGTCCTTCTGACCTAAAACATATCAGGTAAATACCCTTTATTAAACTGCTGCAATTAATGGATCCATTTGGCTCAATCGAGCCTGACCGAATCATCCTGCCTGATATATCAAACAAAAAGTATTTAAGTTCCTTAGTTTGTCCTGACGAACTTACATTCAGCACATTATTCACCGGGTTTGGATTAATTGTAATAGTTTGTGGCAGGGACTTAATTTTTCCCAATCCCGACCAGGGCGTACTGCAAGGCGTGGAATCATTGTCGTAAAACCACTGTATGCGTTCGATACGTTCTTTCATCAAGTCGACACTGCTGAGGTTGGTCCCGTTGTAATCGCGGGCGAAGACGTAGGCCAATTCAATTGTTAGTGTATCTTTTGAATTCAATTCAAAAGGCCCGCAACTTCCAATCCCATGCATGTTGCCAGCGGGAATACCAGAATTGTTATGTGTCCAGCCCAGGTTATTCACAGGATCGCCTGCAAATGCATAGTTTGTGGCTTCGCCCGTATTATAACCATTGCCGCCATAAGTCAATGCTACACTATCAGACCATATTGATTGCATTATATTATAATATTCATGGTCGAACCATGGGGCCGAGTAATGAATGGTATCGTTTACCGGAGGAAAAACATGATCCCTTGCAAATATAAAATGATCCATCTTCCTGTTTAAAATTATTACACCCTGTGCGGGCGGCGATGCACCATAACCAGGATAATATATAGAGGTTGTATCATCAAAATTATCGCTGTTGTATGCATAGAATGAATTGTGTAACGTATCACAACCGATCATATCATCTGCGGGATAACCATTACCAAAATTGGTATAATTACCGATATAAACCTTTTGATAATTTGTATCTGACCTGTTAATTACATCATAATGAATAAAAATTGTATTGTTAAAAGCTGAATCATTCGGGCAATCATAAACATAGGCAAGACTATGAATTTCGATACCCAGTTTTCTTCCACCAGATTCAGTGTGATCATTATAGTCATCATTACAAATTGAATAAATAGCCTGATGCCCCTTGATATCTGGATAGTCTCCCTCGGAAGGATTATACATTCCATCCAGGTTTATATCTTTGAATGGCGCCAGTACTTCAGCCAAGCCTGTATAGGTTGAATCTCCAGACACCGGCCATTTGGAAATTGATCCGGGAATTATATAGCCTGGATCAGCATAATGCTGCTGATGTTCAACAATATCTTCAAGGTTTATTTTCCAAACAACATTGTTTTTTATTAGATAATCCAGGTTATAAAAACCTTCGTCTACAACAGGGCCATTCCAGAAATCAAAACTCATGGTGGATGCGTAAAAAGATGCTCCAATCCGGTCACGTTCACAGGCGGTATGCAAATAACCATTCGGATCAAGACCAGTAACCCATAGTGCTGAATTTAATATGGTACTTTTTCCTGATCCTGCCGGTACCTCCATTCCAACCCTGGGCTCATTCCATACGTAGCAATTTAGTACTTTGAACTGATTTGAAACGGATTGTATCAACGGATGGATATTGTTACGATCCAGATAATCACAATCTAAACGTTCAATGTCAACAATCACATCTCCCGGTTCTGAATACAAACCGGTTGTAAAATCTTTGATAATATAATGTATAACATCCGTTTTATACATACTCACATTAACGGGAGGATAATAAAATATTATACTATCTGAAAAGGTGGCTGAACCATGCTGAATGCCCGTAATTGCAAAAATTGCCAAACTATCTCCTTCATACGAATAGTCATTGATTAAAGCATTTATAGATCCATTTGATAAATAATATACCGATAAATAATCCGTCAGTATTTCGGGTGGTTTAACTTGTGCTTCTGAGACAGATGCAAACAATAGTGTAATAATTATAAATAAATAACGTACCATTTACTTTTTAATAAATTTTTGAACGAACTGTTGATTTTCGATTTCAATTTTCAATACATACATGCCTGCCGCTAATGTGTTAACCGCAATTACATCATTTGACGATTGCAAAAATCCTTTTTTTTCAATTCGACCGTTAATGTTTAAAATAGAATAACTGGCTATTTGATTACAACATAAATGATCTAATTGAATTTGAAGGACTTCATTACAGGGATTTGGAGTTAAAATAATTCCTTTACCCTGATCCGGTACTTTATTTTCTATCTGTCCCGACCAGGGCGAACTGCAAGGCGTGGAATCATTGTCATAAAACCACTGTATGCGTTCGATGCGTTCTTTGAGTAAATCGACACTGCTGAGGTTGGTCCCGTTGTAATCGCGGGCGAAGACGTAGGCTACATCCAGCCGAAGAGTATCATCAGGATTCACAATGAAGGGTCCGGCGGAACCGATTCCACCACCATAGGAATGAAAACCCGGAACTGTCTGAATATTCGACCATCCCGAAGGATCAGATGGATCATCCGGAAATAAAAAGGTAGTAGTGTCAGTACCTCCGTGCCCATTGCCACCATACGTCATAGGTTCCCCTTCATATCCCCAAACTCCATGTAAATAGTCCCAGTAAATACCAGGTCCCCATGCATTAAAATCCTGAATCGGACCAATAAAGGAAGATAATTCCTGGTTTAGAAAACAAATAGCCTGGGCAGGGGGATGGTTGGTATAACTGGGCTTGTAACCAATGAAATCATCAATGCTATCATTATATGCGAAAAAGCAATTCAATCCTGTGTCGCAACCGATGTAATCATCCGTTTCGTGTCCAATCAGGAAATGACAATCCAAACCTACACGAAAATCCGAATAAACATTAGCCGATTTGTTTATGAATAAATACCTTACAAAAAAAGTGTTATAAAAATCTGAGTCATTTTCACATTTAAAGGCATACGACATTTGATGAACTTCAATGCCTAATCCTTTATTTCCTGTTGAAATTCCAGTGGTTCGTTGATCATTATAAATTGCCAAAACAGCCTGATCACCAAGTATTGAGGGAGCATCTCCCAGCTCTGGCTCGTAGATTCCATTTGAATTGTTGTCAACATAGGATGCCAGTTGCATCGGGTAATCACCCTGTATCAACCGATTCCCGGGCCAGTTCGCAATAGATGGATCAGCCTGGTAATTGATATTTTGCCAATTTGATAAATGATACAAAACATCCTGCCGGTTAACTTTCCAAATCTTATTATAGATTGAATCCGATGCCAATGTATACTGATCACCCGACATGATGGGGCCAGGCCAAAAATCTGAAGTAGGCGACTCAAGATAGAAGAAGGTATGCTTTTCACCGGCGACTTCCCTGTAATACTGATCATGTTTGCCACCATAAAAGAGGTTGCAGTCAAAAATTGTTGACTTATTTGAAGATTGCGGAATAATGAACTTGGATCGCAGTGTGTGGAATATGTCTTCGAAATAATTTCCATAGGTATTAAAGGATACTTTATAATTATTTATGTCCAATGAATCGACCGGCGTATCAAAATTAAATGGAAGAAGGTTGATATAAACTGCCGCCATATCAGAAACCAGGCCGTTTTCCAGGTCTTTTATCCTGTAATAAAAGGTATCCTGCCCGGGATAATAATATGCTGGGCTGTTTGGTTCCGAAACAAATAAAATTGCACTGTCCCTCAATATTGTATGGCCGGTATTTCCGGCGGTAGCGGCCAAAACAGTCATTTCGTGGCCTTGTTCACAAAAATCATTTGCAAGAACCTGAATAAGGACCCTGCCTCCCACAACCGTTTCGGCAAAATCATCAAAGGCTTCAGGCGGCTTGGGATCCTGTGCACTTGTTGAACTCAGAATCAAAATTAAAAACAGAAATAATAAAAGTCCACTAATCCTCATCGTTTTATAAATTTTTTTGTCATGGTTGTTGAATTCGTTTGAATTGTTAAAATATAAATACCTTCCGGTAAAGATTCTATATTGATTTGTTTTTCTACATTCAATGCATCATTTATAACGATCCGGCCCATCATGTCAAATACCTTGTATTTTATTACGTCGGAAATTTCTGTTTCAATATTTACAAATTGGTTTGCAGGGTTTGGGTAAACAGAAAAAGAATGCTCATAGCTTTCCATATCAACAACCCTTAACCACTCACCTCCGCATGGAAGGGAATCATTTTCGTAATACCAATTTAACTGCTGAATACGCTCTTTTAATAGCGCCAGGTTTGAAATATGGTCGCGTTGAGTATCTCGTGCCCATACATAGGCAACATCTAAAGATATTGTATCACCTGATTTAAAATTATAAGGTCCGAGCGATGCAATTCCATACCTTGGACCAGGTGGGTTCCCAAGAGAAAACTCATTCCATCCCAGGTTATTGGCAGGATCACCGGGATACATAAATTTTTGGGGGTACAGTGAATCAGGGGCATATATTACACTTCCATCATCCCACAAGCCTTGCAAGTTATTATAAACACCTGAATAGTCGTTAGCCAAACCAATATTCCCAGATATTCCACCTGGAATTACACATGAACTCATTTTTTTATTGAGAATTACTACACCACAAGCAGGAGGGTTTAAACCATAACCAATATTAGGGTATTCCCATGAAGAAGGTTCATCAAAAGAATCTGCATTGTATTCATAAATGCAATTTAGCATTGTATCGCAACCTGCATAATCATCCTGGTTATTACCTAAATTAAATTTTAAGGATAAACCGGCATAGAAATTAAAGTAATTGGTATCACTCCTATTGATAATATCAAACCTTGCAAAAATGGTATTCCAAAATACTGAATCTTGAGGACAATCCAAAGCATAAAACTGAGTTTGAATTTCTACCCCTATCCTCCTTCGATTATAAAAACCATAATCTTTCGAGTCATTGAAAATAAAGTAAAGATTCTGATCACCCCGAACTGCTGGCATATCGCCAATATCGGGATTATATACCCCATCATTTTGCCAGTCAATAAATGGAGCTAATTCATTTGCCTGTCCATTCTGTATATCTCCTTTTACCGGCCAAGTCATAATAGAATTAGGAATATTGTAGCCAGGGTCCATCCAATGATTCTGATGATAATTATTCTCATTTCTGCTATTTTTCCATATATAGCGCCACAAACTATCTACATGTAAATTATAATCGTTAGAAACCGGTCCATAATAATAGTCCTCTAACCCAGATAATACTGCTGAAATATGGTCTTCACCAATTTCATCTAAACCCCCTAACCAAATTGTATGTGAATTAAATGACATATGACCTGAAAACTTTGGAACTTCAAAAAATGGCATAACGCCAGCATTGGTAAATAATTGACCTTTTGCATCAACAATTGCCCTAATGTTATTTATATCCAGATAATCCTTAGGTGGATCATCAATAACTAAATAAACCTTCCCAATATTTGAATATAATCCATTGGTTACATCTTTTATGATATAGTTAATTGAATCATATCCATCAAAGCCAGATATCATTATAACTATACTATCACCTTCGATAGAAGCGAAACCAAAAACAGGCTGGCTCACTGAAAAAATAGCCAGTTCATGACCACTCATTCCCCAATCATTATCCAAAACAGGTACTTTTACAAAAATTTGAGTGGCTAAATACACTGAATCATTGATGGCAATTGGTGCTTTTTCCTGGCTAAAAACAACCTGATTTATCATGATCATATAAATTCCAACTAATAAAATCAGACTCCTCATCGCTTTATGAATTTTTTCGTAATACTTTTTGAATTCGTTAGAATTGTTAAAATATAAATACCTTCCGGTAAAGATTCTACATTGATTTGTTTTTCTGCATTCAATGCATCATTTATAACGATCCTGCCCATCATATCAAATACCTCGTATTTTATTACCTCGGAAATTTCTGTTTCAATATTTACAAATTGGTTTGCGGGGTTTGGATAAATCTTTAATACTGGCTCAGCAGGCTGTTTATTTTGAATCCCCAACCATTTTAGGCCACAGGGTGTAGAATCATTTTCGTAAAACCATCTGAGATCAGTGATTCTTTGTTGCAGCAGCGCTAAACTTGAGATATTGTCGCCGACATAATCCCTTGCCCAAACAAAACCCAGATCTAGTGTAATGGTATCACCTGGCAAAAATGTTTGTGGAGAAACAGAGGCAACGGCTCTTCGGTCATCAGGTTGATTTGCCGCCTGTAATTCTGTCCAGCCGGTATTTTGAACCGGATCGCCGGTATACATAAAAGTAGTCGGCTTGTCATCGTATACGATCTCCGATCCATCTATTCTTAAACCTTTCAAATTGTTATAAACTTCTTCGGAGGTATGAGCGAGTGCAGAAGGGCCGATATTTGCAGAAGGGAACATGCAAGCGAATAGCGGCTTGTTAAGCAGCAAGATTGCCAGCGCCGGCGGATGATTGCCATAACCTGCACTCCCGAATATCGAATTGGGATCATCAAAGGAATCACCATTATATACATACAATGCCTGGTTAATGGTATCACAACCAACAAAATCGTCAAATGCATTGCCCAGATCGAAATCGGCGAAAAACCCAACATGAAATTGAAAGTAAGGCTGTTCGCTTCGATTTACAATATCATAATGAATAAAAATTGAATTGTTGAAAACTGAGTCATTTGGGCAATCAAAAGCGTAAGCCTGCCCAAGAATGTCGACTCCAATTTTTGCACCGTCGGTTTCCGAATGATCAGCAAAATCGTCATTGTAAATAAAAAACAGATTTTGATCGCCCCTCACCGCAGGCATATCGCCCCAATCCGGTTGATATTTCCCATCACCATTCCAATCGATAAAAGGTGCCAATTGGGGAGCCTGACCATAAGCAATTTGTCCGTGAGCAGGCCAGTTCAAAATAGCTGAAGGAATTTGATAACCGGTTTGATTCCAATTCAACTGATGATACTCGAGTTCATCACGGTTAATCTTCCACAATTTGTTCCATTCAAAAAGGTGATCACTAGCATAGATAGCTGCCATCGGTCCATTAAAATAATCTTCACCTGTTTGGCGATAATTTTCGGCAGCCACATGCAAGCTTGTATCACCAGCCAGCCCCCCCATCCATAAACTCATCGAGAACAGAGATGACCTGCCCGATCCTTTTGGAACCTCAAACCAGGGAGTATATTCAGTAAGATCGCAAAACTGGTAGCCATATGAATTGATCATAGCCCTGATATTATTAACATCCAAATATTCTTTACCGGGATTATCAACGGTCGCAATCAAATAACCGGTATTGGAGATCATTCCGTTGGTGATGTCTTTTACAGTATAAAAAACCGTATCAGTTCCCTCAAAATAGTAGTTCGAATGGTATTGAATTCTATCATTAAAAAAGGTAACATATGCTCCAGGAGATTGCCCTGCATGCATAATCTTTACTTCATGGCCCGTCATCCACCAGTCGTTTCCCAATACGTTTACATCTTTAAAATCGCCTGCCCGTACAGAAATATTATCATCCATACAAATAGGCGGTTTTTCCTGAGCAACCAGTTGGATAGCAAAGCCAAACAATAAAAAAATAACCACTTGCTTTTTCATAACTATTGTTTTAAAAACTTCCGCCACAAAACAGCATCCTCCATTTTAATTTGCAACAGGTAAGCTCCCGGCTGCCAATGATCAACTGAAATTGCTTTTTCAAGTTTTCCTTCTGAAACTATTACAATTTCCGAATACATGCTCCTCGAAAAAAGATCAAATATTTCAATTCCGATGGGTTTACTGTTCAACGTTTCAAGTGAAATCAAGATATGTTCGCTGGCGGGATTAGGGAAAATATGCAACACATATTTCTGAGTCGGATCATTGATTCCAGGAGCCAATGCATCATACTCACAGGTCCAGCCCTTAAAAACGGATGACACATCGGTTACAAAATTCAAAAGCAGATGATTGGTTTCAAAAGTTAAGGGATCGGGCAAAACATCTCCCCAAAGTGTTTTTAATAAAACCGGGCTTACGTCGTGAAGATCATAAATTTGCAATCGATCATAACCCCACTCCATTTCAAATTCAGTAAAATTGAGGGTAATTGCCAATGCGTCCTGATTGTAAATATCATAAAAACAATTTGAGTTATTGGTATAATTTTTTTCGCCGCTACCATCATTTACCACACCGGTTTTGTCAGTAAAATAAAGCGTATCAGAACAGTAAACTGGAAACAAAGAACCATAACCTGCGCCCCAGCCACTGCCAGTTAGATGATCATCTGTTTTAAAATTCAATTTTAATATATTGGTGTTTGTAAAAACAGTATCTGGTTCTGATTCCTTTGTCAATGCCGTTATCAACCCCTCTTCGGAGTTTCTGGCATCATAAAAAAACAGGGTATCACCATCAGCCAGGCTGAAGCTATGAAAAAACACAAAGATCCCTGCAATACTGTCATAGCCTTCTTCCTGCGGTTCAATAATCCAGTTACAATCACTGTTATTGGTATAAGGATAAGGCCCGCTGGCATCACTGAACCACGTTTTTGACAAATTGGTCATGGTGATCTGATTATTACACCAGGGTCCGTTGATGGTTACCCATTCTCCGAGAAACCCGGGGGCGGAACCATTATTATCCGATTCAAAAACCACAAAAAGTGTTTTGCCGGAGGACAAAAAATCTACGTCAGGATCATTTCCGCTCAGTTGTCCTATAAGTGGTGCGGCTTCACTTTCGCCATCATACACATAAACAAAGTCATTCCCGTCATCCGATTCAAAGTATGGAAACCAAAGCATTACCTGCTCCCCTTCTGCATTTTGGTCCCCAATTAACCAACTGCAATAACTATTATCCTGATAATTCTCCGGCCCGCTGCCATCAGTAAAAGTTCCCCGTTTAGCGTTCAGAGTATCTTCTCCCTGACAATAATCAGGATAATTCTCACTGGGAAAAATATTTATGATTGCCCCTTGATTAAAGGTAAAATCATATACCCAGGGATTTAAATTATCAATATGAAAAAATCCGTCGAAATCACCGTTCCAGCCCCAGTTAAAGTGAAAATAAAGTGAATCATGATATCCGTCACATACAAATGAATGGGAACTGGAGAGCCCACCTCCTCTGAAAATACAGGGCCTGTTTTGATCAAGGTTCAATATCAGCGAATCTTTAAAGGTATCGGGCACATCAAACCTGGGCAAATAGGAAGCATCAGGTGAATATCTGAAATAATCCACAAGGGCATCCACTCCATCCTGGGTATTGGCACCTGAGCCTGATGAGCCATAATCCATCTCCACCGACACCCCCACATGATAGATCAACTCAGCAATATCAGGGTTTGCCATACCATAAATAGAATTGACCATGTTGTTCCAATGGTATGTGGTATTGCCAAAATCGGCAAACTCGTAACCATAATCAGAATTGTAACCATGGGATCCATTGCCGGTTTCGGGATAACGGTAGTAAAAAATCACTTGCGAAATGGCAATGCCTACACAACCAGCCAGGGCATGTCCGCCGGGGCCATCTGGATCAACCGGACACCAGGCATTATAATAGGTGTGCTGGCCCCACTCCGAATATAAAAGTGGTGCAACATAATTTGATTTTGGAGAATTAGTAGGGAAATTACCTGATTTCAGGTCTTCCCAGAATGCTTGTATTACAGGAGACTGGGATAAATTTCTATTCCTGATTTCCTGTATCTGTTCCGACCAGCCATCAATCCAATCCTGCAATGCCGGAGGAATTTCGGAAAAATCCATTCCCATGAAGTCATAACCCAAAACAGGCCAGGCCCGCTCGTCGGCAGAAAGTAAAACAAATCCTCCTGCCTCCATATTTACCTGGTAAATCACTGGCTCTTGATCCACTAAAAATATCCGGGTATTTCTCACCCCAGATGCGATTAAATTATGATTATGATGAAAAGCCTGACCATTATAGAATTGAAGTGCAACTGCTTCAGCCGATTGTTTTTCAATAAATTGCGCTCTTAAATAGGTGACCGGGATCACCATCAGGAAAATCGAAAGTACTATTTTGTATATTTTGATCATCGACTTTGGTTTAAAGAAAAAAACCCTGCCAACCGGTTAAGAACAAGCAGCAATGATGTGGGTATAATATAAATAACCAGCATGCCGACAGGGTTTTGGGTATTTGTTGCCTAAAATTAGTAAAAAGCTTCACGCCAAAGGAAGAAAATCAGTTAACGGTAAGTTTTAATCAGGGAACGGGGGGAGAAGGGTTTTGGGTTCTGGGACATGTCTGAATAGCATCAAGCATTATGGAGCTAACCGTTCGATCAGCCAGTCATGGTTTGATCTTGTGTACCTGATCCGGTCGTGTAAACGATTTGGGCGCCCCTGCCAAAACTCAATGGATTTTGGTTGTAGCAGAAATCCGCCCCAGTGCAATGGTCGCTGAAAATCTTCATTTTCAATTTTCTTGAGGTATTGCACCCATTGCTCTTCGAGCCAGCGCCTGGATTCAACCACCTGGCTCTGAGGCGAAATAGCTGCACTTATACGGCTTTCCATCGAACGCGAATTGAAATATGTGTCAGAATCGGCAGCACTTGTTTTTATCACCTCACCCAAAATGCGAACCTGACGATCAAGCTCTTTCCAGTAAATTAATAGGGCAGCTTTCGGATTCTCCGCCAATTCCTGCCCTTTTTTACTTTGATAATTGGTAAAAAATGTAAAACCAGCCTCATCAAATCCTTTTAACAAAACAATCCTTGCCGAAGGGTGTCCATCTTTTGTTGCAGTTGCCAGAGTCATGGCATTAACATCCAGTATATCCGCGTGAACAGCCTGCTCAAACCATTTTTCAAATTGCTTAATCGCATCACGATTAAGATTTTCTTCCTTTAGCTCATCGTGTTTAAATTCCCTTCGCAGTGCTTCAATATCCATAATTCTAAAATTTAACAACTCAACCCTGTATTTTTTCGTAGGTTTGAACAACAATTAAACAAGAAATCAATGTCAAGGTTCGACATAATCAGCAAAAAAGAACGCTGGGGGACTACACGGTTCGGGAAACTGGTTATTTTACTCATCCTCATCTTCATGTCATTTATTTTTATTAAAACCATTCATCCTTTCCTGGCTAAAAATGCTCCCATCAAAACCGATATTTTAGTTGTGGAAGGTTTTATCACTGATTATGCCATTGAAGAATGTATGACCATCTTTAATGCAGGCAATTATTCAAAACTTTATATTACCGGGAAAAAACGGATGAAAGGGGCTCAGCTCGACATGTATGAAAATGACGGTGAATTTACAGCCGCCACCCTTGAAAAACTTGGATTCGACCGCTCAAAAATTGTGGTTGTTGCAGTTGAAGAAGACATATTGAAGGACAGGACTTATATCTCGGCACTCGCATTGCGTAATTGGATGGAACAACATAACACATTATCTGATTTTAACCTGGTAACACTGGGACCACATGCCCGCCGAAGCCAGTTGCTTTTCAGCCAGGCCTTTGATGATTTAATTGAAATAGGTGTTATTTCTGTCCCGAATCAAAGTTATGATGCAACTCGCTGGTGGCGCAGCAGCAGCGGTTTCAGAGAAGTTAACAAAGAATTCGTTGCCTGGATTTATGCAC
>JAGQVE010000061.1:0-1967 GCA_020438105.1 Bacteroidales bacterium | reverse complement strand
TGATGCAACTCGCTGGTGGCGCAGCAGCAGCGGTTTCAGAGAAGTTAACAAAGAATTCGTTGCCTGGATTTATGCACGATTCTTTTTCTATCCTTCCGAATAGAGTTCGCTTACTTTATGTACTTTTGCCATGAATTTGCGGATGACCACGTTTGCTGAAGCTTCACTGATCGAGGGCATAGGATCCAGCAGCAAGCAACTCCGTCAGACCGGAGTCGTCAGGGCGGACAGCAACAAGCAACCAGTAGCAAGCAACCAGTAAAAAACATGCAGGGTCAGATTAAAATAAAAAACAAAAAAGCTTCCTTTGAATATTACCTCGAAGATCGTTTTGAGGCAGGGCTTGAATTGCGAGGAACAGAGATCAAATCCATTCGCATGGGAAAGGTAAGTCTTGTTGAGTCATATTGCACTTTTAGGGGCGATGAACTTTTTGTGGTTAATATGCACATTGCCGAATACGATTACGGCACCTACAATAACCACGAGCCCAAACGCGAACGTAAACTCCTTTTAAACCGCCGTGAACTTAACAAACTCACAACAAAAATCAAAGAACGTGGATATTCCATCGTTCCTACTTTCTTATTTATAAATGACAGGGGATTAGCCAAAATTGAAATAGCTCTGGCCAGGGGTAAAAAACTTTACGACAAACGCGAATCCATTAAAACCAAAGATACAAACCGCGATATGGAAAGGCACGGATTTTAACCTTCAGCAAACCCGCTGTTAAAGTTTGTTAAATTCCTTATTCTGAACTTGCTATTTCTTTCACGGATTATTTTTTTTGCAAAAAATTTATAACCTATGGATATAGTTGTAGACAACTTGACCAAACTTTACGGACCTCAAAGGGCTGTTGACGGCATAAGTTTCAGAGTCAAAACCGGGGAGATCCTTGGATTTCTGGGGCCTAACGGTGCTGGAAAAACCACCACCATGAAAGCGATAACCACCTACCTCAATCCAACAGAAGGAACAGTTTCCGTTGGACAGTTTAATATACATGATAATCCTGATGAGGTAAAAAGGAGTATCGGTTATCTGCCCGAAAACAACCCGCTTTACACCGAAATGGGCATCATTGATTACCTGAGATTTGTAGCTGAATTACAGGGAATCGAAAAAAGTAAAGTGAATGACCGGATTCGGGAAATGATCCAGGTTTGCGGACTAGAAGACGAAAAACATAAAAAGATCGGGGAATTGTCAAAAGGATACAAACAACGTGTGGGACTCGCACAGGCACTGATCCATGATCCACAGGTACTGATCCTTGATGAGCCTACTTCCGGACTTGACCCGAACCAGATTGTTGAAATACGTGAACTGATTAAAAAAATCGGACGCGAAAAAACTGTGATCCTGAGCTCACATATCCTGGCTGAGGTGGAAGCTACCTGCGACCGAATCCTCATCATAAACAAAGGTAAAATAGTGGCAGATGGCACCGCCAGGGAGCTTCGTAAAAAATCAGAAGGGCAGGAAATTGTAAAGGTTAAAATTGAAGACGGAGAAAAAAATGAAATCTTCAAAGCGTTGCAGGCACTTGGCTCTGTTAGTACCGTTGATTTCATAAAAGCCGACGACAACGCTTTTGAAGTACAAAGCAAACCTGAAATGACTTGCAGAAAAGATATTTTCAAATTGTGTGTAAGCAATGGCTGGACCATTATGGAAATGACACCGGTAGAAACTACACTTGAAGATATCTTCCGTGATTTAACATTGAATTAAACTTGATTAAAATTTAAAAAATATAATCAGAAATGAGACAAATCTGGACCATTACAAAAAGAGAGCTGCAATCATTTTTTGATTCGCTGATGGCCTATATTATGCTGATTGCATTCCTCGGATTCACCGGGTTTTTTACATGGCTTTATGGCTCCGATATTTTCTTTGTAAAACAAGCAAGCCTTGGCGCATTTTTCAGCATCGCATACTGGACGCTTTTTTTCTTC
>JAGQVE010000060.1 GCA_020438105.1 Bacteroidales bacterium | reverse complement strand
GCCCTTGCAGGTTTCGCAGCGGCCACCTTTTACATTAAATGAAAAACGACCCGGTTTGTATCCGCGCACTTTCGATTCAGGCAGGGAAGCAAACAATTTCCTGATCTCGTCAAATACGCCGGTGTAAGTAGCAGGGTTTGAACGCGGCGTTCGCCCGATTGGTGATTGATCAATGTCGATTACCTTGTCCAGTTGTTTGAGTCCTTCGATGGAGCCATAGGGCAGGGGCTTTTTCTCGGAACGGTAAAAGTGTTTGTTCAGAATAGGGTAGAGGGTTTCGTTGATGAGTGTGGATTTGCCAGATCCTGAAACGCCTGTGATGCACACCAGCACGCCCAGCGGGATTTTTACATCCACGTTTTTCAGGTTGTTGCCTTTGGCACCTTTCAGCTCGATAAAATGGCCATTGCTTTTGCGGCGCTTTTCCGGAATTTTAATCTCCTTTTTCCCTCTTAAATATTCGCAGGTGATGGTTTTACATTCCACCATATCCTTTGGTGAACCACTCGCCACGATTTCACCGCCATACCTTCCGGCACCGGGCCCGATATCAACAACATAATCAGCAGACAGAATGGTATCCTTATCATGTTCCACCACGATCACCGAGTTGCCAATGTCGCGCAAATCTTTTAATGATTGGATCAACCGGAGGTTATCCCTTTGGTGCAAGCCGATACTCGGCTCATCCAAAATGTAAAGCACACTCGTTAGCTGCGACCCGATTTGGGTTGCCAGTCTGATCCGCTGGGATTCGCCACCGGAAAGGCTGCGAGCCGGCCGGTTGAGCGCCAGGTATTCAAGACCTACATCCAGCAGGAATTTGATACGGGTTTTGATCTCGCGAATGATCTCGTGGGCAATCAGTTGTTTTTTTGCATCAAATTTATTTTCAATTTCATCCACCCACTTGTTGAGGTGAACCAGGTCGTAATTGGCCAGTTCTGAAATGTTTTTACCATCAATCTTAAACCAAAGCGACTCTTTCCTGAGCCTTTGTCCATTGCATTCAGGGCAATCCACCGAATTCATAAAATTGTATGCCCATTTGCGAATGCTGCCTGAACCGGAGTCGTTGAACTGATTTTCGATAAAGTTGACCACCCCTTCAAAATTGAGCGTATAGGTGGAGGTCACGCCCATGTATTCTTTTTTGATCTTGTAGTTTTCATCGGAGCCGTAGAGGATGGTTGAGATGGCTTCTTCAGGAATATCTTTTACCGGCGTATCGAGTGAAAAACCGTATTTGTCGCCAATGGCTTCCATCTGATGGAAGATCCAGTTGTGCTTGTACTCACCGAGCGGCGCAATGCCGCCTTTGCGAATGCTTTTCATTTCGTCGGGGAAGATCTTTTTCAGATCAATTTCGGTAACATTTCCAAGTCCGTTGCATTTGGGGCAGGCGCCATAGGGCGAATTGAATGAAAAGGTGTTTGGCTCCGGCTCATTGTATGAAATCCCGCTTGTAGGGCACATCAGCGCTTTGCTGAAATGTTTCACCTCATCGGTTTCGTGGTCAAGTATCATGACTGATCCTTTGCCATATTTCAGTGCCAGTTGCACCGATTGGATCAATCTGCGGTCGGATGCCTCATCCACTTTGATCTTGTCCACCACCAGCTCGATATCGTGAACTTTGTACCGGTCGAGTTGCAAGCCAAAAACAATTTCTTTGACCTCTCCATCCGTTCTCACACTTAAAAATCCCTGCTTGCGAAATTGCTCAAACACTTCGCGGTAATGTCCTTTCCGGCCTTTGATGACGGGTGCAAGTATCAGCACTTTCCGCTCAGCATAGATCGTCCGGATCAGGTCGAGGATTTGCTGTTCGGTGTAGCGGATCATCAGCTCGCCGGTTTCATAGCTATAGGCATCGGCAACGCGGGCATAAAGCAATCGGAGGAAATCATAGATCTCGGTGGTGGTCCCAACAGTCGACCTTGGATTTTTATTGACCGACTTTTGCTCGATGGAGATTACCGGGCTCAATCCTGTGATCTTGTCCACATCGGGTCGCTCCAGGTTCCCGATAAATTGCCGGGCATAGGCTGAAAAAGTTTCCATGTAGCGCCTTTGGCCTTCGGCATAAATGGTATCAAAAGCGAGCGATGACTTACCGCTTCCACTCAGGCCGGTGATCACAACCAGTTTGTTACGGGGGATTTTCAGGTCGACGTCCTTGAGGTTGTGCACGCGTGCACCATAAACCTCCAGAAATTCGTCTTCCCTGACGGCGGGCTGTTCTTTGATTTCAATATCTTCCTGTTTCAACTATTGATCCTCCAAAATAATTCTCATTTGGTTTTTTGTCTGTCTTTCGGTAAACTGATCCAATAGGTTTTTCCACTGCTATATGGCAAAGAGCGATTCCGAAGCCATGGATTTAACTCCTTTAACATTTTATAAGAGATGTTGTTTTGTTGTGCAAAATCAACCAGGCTTTCGATAGGTTGGTTTATTTCTTTTTTTTCGAGTTGCAGGGGTTGGTAAAGATCATTTTCATCCAAGTAAAAACTGTAATTCTCAGGTGCATTGCAAATGGTTTTAATGGCCATGATCCGGTAAATATACCTGGAAGTTTCATCGTTTAAATAGAGTTCATAATAGCTGTTTGTTTTTTGCTGTTCAAGCGATTCGGTAATCCTTCGTTTGCCTGCATTATAGGCAGCAGCCACAAGTGTCCACGAACCATATTCATCAAAGGAATCCTGAAAATAACGGCAGGCTGCTTCCGTTGCTTTTTCCACATTGTATCGTTCATCTACATAATCATTGATTTCGAGGCCGTATTCTTTCCCTGTTTTATCCAGAAACTGCCAGAAACCGGCAGCGCCTTTTGGTGAAACAATGGGGATAAAGCCACTTTCGATAAGCGCCAGGTATTTAAAATCGTCGGGAATATTATTTTCATTCAATATCGGTTCAATTACCGGGAACCAGCGGTTTGCCCGCTTCAGAAGTAAAATGGTGGAGCTATGCCAATAGGTGTTTATAAGAAGCTCCCTTTCAAAACTCTCCCTTACATAAAACAGGTCGAGGGGTGCAGCTTCACCGGCAAATTCAATTTGATCAGGGATTGCTGGCGGATTCACTGTGAAATTTGATTCGGGTCCGCCCCTGTGCTTTTGCTGATCATCATTTTCGCCTTTAAAGGAGAATATCAGAAAAAGTCCGGCAATAAATACGAGCGCCAGGGTTAAAACAAATACTTTACGTAATGTGTAGTTTTGCATAGTTTAAAACGGGCTAATAAAATCTTTCAAAAACGGAGCTTGCTGATCTTTTTCAGAAACGATAGGGTTTTCAACATTCCACAAAATGTTAACGTCAGGGTCATTCCACCGAATGCTTCCCTCCGAAGCCTTATCGTAATAATTGGTGCATTTGTATTGAAAAATAGTGTCGTCACGCAAGGTGAGAAATCCATGAGCAAATCCGGGTGGTATCCACAACATGGTTTTGTTATCTTCATTAAGTTCATGCGAAAACCATTTTCCATAAGTAGGTGAATCCTTTCGAATGTCAACTGCAACATCTAAAACACCACCCTTAACCACTTTCACCAGCTTGCCTTGTGCAAAAGGATAACGCTGAAAATGAAGGCCACGCAGCACATTTTTCTGCGATTTGCTTTCATTATCCTGAACAAATTTTTCCTCTACACCAAATTCCTGTAATTTATCGAGCCTGAACGATTCAAAAAAGTATCCTCTTTGGTCGGCAAATACCGTGGGTTCAATGATCAATAAACCTTCAATTTCTGTTTTAATGAGTTTCATAGGTATAAATTTTCATAATTAACCAATTCGTCGGATTTTTATACTAAAACAATTTATACTCAAATCATTAGAAAAAGATTAACCCGGCCTCGCAAAAAGAAGGCCGGGTTAAACCGAATTGTTTTTTTATAAATGAATTACTTCGTCGTATGCAGCGGCTACAGCTTCCATCACTGCTTCCGACATGGTCGGGTGCGGGTGGATGGTTTTCAGTATTTCATGACCTGTAGTTTCCAGTTTGCGTGCTGCAACAGCTTCAGCGATCATTTCCGTAACATTGTCGCCAATCATGTGCGCACCGAGCCATTCGCCGTATTTGGCATCAAAGATCACTTTTACAAATCCATCTTTATTTCCGGCCGCACTTGCTTTACCTGAAGCAGAATAGGGGAATTTACCAACCTTGATCTCGTAACCGGCTTCTTTGGCTTGTTTTTCAGTCATTCCTACGGACGCAATCTCAGGGCTGGTGTAAGTACATCCGGGAATATTGCCATAATCAATAGGCTCAGGATCCAAACCTGCAATTTTTTCAACACAACAGATTCCCTCGGCAGAGGCAACGTGTGCAAGAGCCGGGCCCGAAACTACATCGCCGATAGCATAATAACCATCTACGCCGGTGCGGTAAAACTCATCCACAACAATTTTATCTTTGTCCACTTTGATCCCAACATCTTCAAGGCCGATGTTTTCAATGTTGGTTTTGATCCCCACAGCTGAAAGCACCACTTCGGCCTCAATGGTTTCTTCTCCTTTTTTGGTTTTAACCTTTACCTTGCAGGTTTTGCCTTTGGTATCCACAGATTCAACAGAGGAACTGGTCATCACATTCATTTTCGCTTTTTTGAAACTACGCTCCAGTTGTTTAGCCACCTCTTCGTCTTCAAGGGGAACAAGGGTTGGCATAAACTCAACCAGGGTAACATCCGTCCCGATGCTGTTATAGAAAAATGCAAACTCAGATCCGATGGCGCCTGATCCCACTATGACCATTGATTTAGGTTGCTTTTCGAGGCTCATGGCTTCGCGATAGCCAATGATCTTTTTGCCATCCTGTTTCAGGTTTGGAAGTTCTTTCGAACGGGCACCCGTGGCGATAATGATGTGTTTGGCCTCATACTCGGTTTTTTTACCTTTATCGTCGGTAACTTCAACTTTTTTACCCGGTTTTATTTTGCCGGTTCCCAGTAACTGGTCAATCTTATTTTTCTTGAATAGAAACTGGATACCGTTGCTCATTCCGCCAGCAACATTACGACTCCGGGAAACAATTGCGCCAAAATTGGCACTGGCTTCACCTTTTATCTCGATACCATAATCGGCAGCATGATTGATATAATTAAAAACCTGGGCGCTTTTTAACAAAGCTTTGGTTGGGATACAGCCCCAATTGAGGCAAACGCCACCTATTTCTGCTTTTTCAACAACGGCTGTTTTGAGTCCGAGCTGGGAAGCTCTGATTGCGGCAACATATCCGCCTGGTCCGCTCCCAACAACTATCACATCATAATTCATAAGTCTTGATTTATCTGTTTACAAATAAAGGTGCAAAATTATTAAAATTTAAGCTACCTGTCGACGTTTGTTTATTTTTGTCCTGTTGATTAACAAAACAAAATGATCGTATATAAGTTTGGTGGTGCGTCGGTAAAAAATGCAGATGCAGTTAAAAATTTGGTGCCTATTATCAGGTTGGCTCAAAAGCCGCTGGTAATAGTAGTTTCGGCTATGGGTAAAACCACCAACAGGCTGGAGGCAATTTTAACTGAAAGCAGAAAACCAGAGGGGGATCCGAATGGATTACTGGCCGAACTTATGAATGATCACCTGATCCTCCTGAAAACACTTTTCTCAGATGAAACGGCCCAGGTTTATAGCGATGTGAAAGAGATATTTGAAGCAGTTTCTGAGGCATTTAATAATCATTCCGATGAAGATTATAATTTTTTATACGACCAGGTGATTGCTTGTGGTGAGCTGGTTTCGTCGAGGATTGTAAGTGCATGGCTGGGTGAGATGGGCGTGAAAAATAAGTGGATTGATGTGAGGACGGTTTTAAAAACTGATGCAACGTATCGGGAGGCCATTGTTGATCAAACAGCCTCGGCTTCAAAAAGCAGGGAGATTTTCGATTTTAATGCGAGTACTTGTTTTGTTACGCAGGGATTTATTGGTTCGGATGATAAAGGCTACACAACCACACTGGGTCGGGAAGGATCGGACTATACTGCAGCGTTACTGGCCAATTTTCTGGATGCAGAGGCTGTAACATTGTGGAAAGATGTGGATGGAATTTACAATGCCGACCCCGCCATTTTTAAGGATGTTCAGCAAGTTTCAGCGCTTAATTATGAAGAGGTGATTGAACTCACGTATTATGGTGCCAAGGTGATCCATCCCAAAACCATCAAGCCACTGGCTGAAAAGAATATTCCTTTGTTTGTTAAAAGCTTCAACAATACTAGTGCCCCTGGAACGCTTGTTGGCAGGCCAAACGGTAATGAGAAGCAACTGCCGTTTATTATAGTTCTTGAAAATCAGATTTTGATTTCCATTTCTAAAAAGGACCTCTCTTTTGTTTCGGAGATCAACCTGCGCCACTTATTTGACTTGCTTCACAATTTCAGGATCAAGGTGAATTTAATGCAACATTCTGCCGTAAGTTTTTCGGTGTGTGTGGATGAGCCCAAAGGCAGGGACGTGAAAGATTTGGTGGCGCAACTCAGTCAGGAATTTAAAGTGCTCTACAATACCGGCCTCCAATTGATCACGGTAAGAAATTATTCAGAAAAGTTGATCAGTGAATTGATAGATGATCATAAGGTGCTGGTGGAACAACGCAGTCGGCACACCGTGCAATTTGTTTTATCATAGAAATTTCTCCGCAACGTATTCCGCTATCTGAACGGCATTGGTGGCAGCGCCTTTGCGCAGATTATCCGAAACGATCCACATATTCAGCCCATGCTTTTGCGAAAAATCGCGCCGTACCCTGCCTACAAAAACATCATCTTTTCCTTTGGCATTTAAAGGCATAGGATATTCCCCAATCATTGGATTATCCTGAACAGTTATTCCGGGAGTTGCCAGCAGCAGCTTGTAAATATCTTCAATGCGGTAATCCTCTTCGAACTGAATGTTTACCGATTCGGAATGGCCGCCATCAACAGGGACCCGCACGCATGTGGAGGTGATTTTGATGTTAGGATCGGATAAGATTTTGCGCGTTTCGTTGATCAGTTTCCACTCTTCCTTCGTATAGCCAAGATCAGCAAACATATCGCATTGCGGAATGCAATTTTTATCGATGGGATGTTGGTAAAACATGTCTGCCTTTTCGCTCTGTCTTTCGCTTTCCATTTGCTTCACAGCCTTTATCCCCGATCCTGAAACCGACTGGTATGTAGAAATAACAAGTCGTTTAATATTGAAGGCTTTGTGTAAAGGAGCTAAAGCCATTACCAATTGAATTGTGGAACAGTTTGGGTTGGCAATTATCCGGTCTTCCGGAGTCAATTGTTGTGCATTGATTTCAGGCACCACCAGTCGGGTTTCCGGATCCATGCGCCAGGCAGAGGAATTATCGATCACATAGGTGCCTTTCTCTGCAAATTTGGGAGCCCAATCTAATGATGTAGTGCCGCCTGCTGAAAACAAGGCAATATCAGGTTTTAATTCAACCGCTTTAGCGAGTCCGGTTACTTCTATTTCCTTCCCATGAAATTTAACTTTTTTTCCAACAGATTTTTCAGAGGCAACAGGGATCAACTCTGTAACATTGAAATTCCGCTCCTCAAGGACTTGAAGCATGACCCTGCCTACCAGGCCGGTTGCGCCTACAACTGCAACTTTCATTGATTGTTTAATTAAATATTCGACGTTCAAAAATATATATTTTAAACTTCGTGAACGGAGATAAATTGTTTGGTTGCAAACAATTATCTTTTGAAAAAGTAACATTAATTTTAGGGTTGCATTCAGCAATTGCAACAGCACAAAATCATTAATTTTGCAGGTATGAAACATAAAATCGGAATACTGGGCTTTGGTACGGTCGGACAGGGAATTGCAGAAATCCTGACTGAAAAAAGAGCAACATTAAAACAACGGTTTGGTTTTGAGTTTGAAGTAACAGCCATAGCCGGATCGCGATACGGAACTGCTTATAATCCAAATGGACTCGATTTGAAAACCTTGCTTGATGATGTACATAAAGGCAATCAATTCAGTAAGGATCGGGTTGACTGGGATAATTTGAAATTGATCCGGGAATCTGATACAAACATTTGGTGTGAGTTAACTTATACAAACCTGGAAACTGGCGGAGCAGCGATTGACCATGTGAAAACTGCCATAAAAGCCGGTAAGCATGTGGTAAGCAGCAACAAAGGACCCGCTGCGCTATATTATTCCGAACTCAGCTTGTTGGCCAAAAAACACAATGTGATGTTTTTAAATGAGGGAACGGTGGTTGCAGGTACACCGGTTTTGAACCTTGCTAACGGGCCGTTGGCTGGTTGTGAGATTACAAAAATCCAGGGGATACTTAATGGCACCACCAATTTTATATTAACGGAAATGGAAAAAGGGGTGGGCTTTAAAGATGTTTTGAAAATTGCTCAGGAAAAGGGCTATGCAGAGGCTGATCCAACCGGCGATGTGGAAGGATATGATGCCAGGGCAAAGGTTGTAATTTTGGCAAACATCGTATTGCAATCTCCTGTTTCAATTAATAATGTTAGCTGCAAAGGAATAACCGAAATTTCTTTGACAGATATAGATGTGGCTAAGAAAGAAGGCAAAAGATGGAAACTGATCGGATCTGTTGAGAAAACCAATACCGGGATTACGGCTTCTGTTGCCCCGCAAAAGATTTCTATCGATGACCCCCTTGCTGGGATTTCGGGTACTAAAAATGCACTGACTTTTACCACAGATCTTTTGGGAGATGTTACCATAGTCGGGCCTGGTGCCGGTAAAATTGAAACCGGGTTCGCCATACTGAATGATTTACTTCGGTTGCATTTTGAAAATTAGCTCAGCCCAATTTAATTTATATACTACTTTTGCAATATCTCAATATGATATATGTTGTTTAAAAGCCGTTACCTTCATTTAGATTTAAAAACTCAAACCCATTCAATTGGTGAAACCTCACCGGAATTGATGAACCTTGATCTTACCCCTGAAAACATAGCTAAAAAGCTGGTTGAAGAAAAGCGTGAAAATATTTCGGAAGGAGATGTATTGCTGATCAATATGCCTTATGATCAGGAAAATTACTCGCAAGGCTGGTTGGTCACCCATATGAAAGATTTAAAAACCATCAGACTGTATCATTATCCTGAACGATTTGCAAATGCATTGCATCGATCCACTTTTGACTATATCATTATTTCGGGATCGTCGGATGAGCCGGTTTATGTATATCTTTCAGACATGTTGGTTTTATTCGAGAATCCTGAGGAAATTCAGGGTTTGGCGCCGGCACAAGCGGCAAATAAACTTGTAGAAAATCACCCATGGGTTGAACCCGAAGTTATGATCGCAGGTTCTGATTCTACCCTGAATTTTATATCCGACAGGTATTCATTGCCCGGATTAGGTGCCGCATTGGCTGCTAAAAAAATGCTGGCATTGGTGGTGGATGGATCTGATCCGGAATCCTGAAAATTAGTCTAACTTAAATTCCTCTTTCCAGTCAGAATCATTCAGCAGCTCTTTTTGATCTTTTTTATCAAAAAGGAAATCGCCCATAACCAGGTAGTCCATCTCAGTACGCATAAAACAACGGAAGCCATCATCGGGAGTGCAAACAATAGGTTCTCCACGTACATTAAAGGATGTGTTTACGATTACACCATAACCAGTTAGCTTTTTAAACGCATTGATCACTTTCCAATACCGTGGATTGGTGTCGCGGTGCACGCTTTGTATCCTTGCTGAGTAATCGATATGGGTAATGGCCGGCACGTCGGAACGTAAATGATACAGGCGGTCGTACAAGGGCATATTGTGGTAATTGTCGGGCTCTTTGTTACGCCTTGATTCTTTAACCGGGATTACGTGAAGCATGTAAGGTGAAGGGTGGTCAATCTCAAAAAACTCCGGAATATCTTCTTCTAAAACCGTAGGCGCAAACGGCCTGAATCCTTCGCGGTATTTAATTTTAAGATTCATTTTTTTCTGCATTTCTGCATTGCGAGCATCTCCTAAGATACTTCTATTGCCTAGTGCCCGAGGGCCAAATTCCATTCTGCCCTGGAACCAACCCACCACATTTCCTTCGTCGAGCAGTTTGGCAACTTGTTCTGTAAGCTTGTCATAATCGTCATATGCGGTAAAACGGGCATCGTATTTTAGGGCAATATTCCGAATCTGATCATTGGTAAATTCCGGGCCTAGATAAGCGCCTTTCATGGCATCGGGATGTTTTGCCGGAACACGATCTTTTCCTTTCCAAATGTGCCATGCAGTAAGCGCAGCACCCAGTGATCCTCCTGCATCTCCAGCAGCCGGTTGAATCCATACCCCGTCGAATATTTTCTCTTCGATGATCTTTCCGTTGGCTACGCTGTTAAGCGCTACACCTCCAGCCATTACAAGGTTTTTGCTTCCACTCAGATCTTTGGCTGTCTGGGCTAATTTTAAAACAATTTCTTCAGTTATTTTTTGAATGGCCAGGGCCATGTTCATGTACGACTGGGTAATTGAAGATTCCGGTTTCCGAGGCGGAATTCCGAACAAAACTTCCCATTTTTTGTCGTTGGTCATGCGCAGGTCTGTTGCATAGGAAAAATAATCCATGTTCAACAGAATAGATCCATCTTCACGGATATCCACCAGGTTTTCTTTGGTGATTTGGATGAATTTCTGGGTTTCCTCATCTTCAAAATTTCCGTAAGGTGCCAGTCCCATAAGTTTGTATTCACCGCTGTTTACTTTAAAGCCGGTGTAATAAGTAAATGCAGAATAGAGCAGCCCCACCGAATGCGGAAAATCAAGTTCTTTTAAAATAGTAATGTCTTTTCCGGATCCTTTACATATTGTTGAGGTGGCCCATTCACCCACACCGTCGATGGTGAGGATGGCCGCTTCCTCAAAAGGAGAAGGATAAAATGCGCTGGCTGCATGGCTTAAATGATGCTCCGGGAAAAGCAAAGGAATTTTCCCTTTTCCGAGTTTTGCTAACTCTTCACGCAACATTTTTTTCATGAAAAGCTTTTCTTTGATCCAAACCGGAACGGCTGATAAAAAGCTGCTTAGTCCTTTTGGTGCAAAGGCATGATAGGTTTCGAGCAACCTCTCAAATTTAATGTAAGGTTTATCATAAAATGCCACAGCAGTAAGATCTTCATACTTGATCCCGGCTTCCTCCAGGACGTATTTTGCAGCATTAAAAGGAAAAGAAGAATCCTGTTTAATTCGGGTAAATCGTTCTTCGTGCGCAGCGGCAACTATTTCGCCGTCGAGGATCAGCGCGGCAGCACTGTCGTGGTAATATGCGGATATGCCTAAAATTGCTTCTGCCATAGGTTTAGAAAAGGGTATATATAAAAGGTGCAATGGCAGATCCACTGGTCAATACAATCAATATTCCGAAAACCAGCAGAACGATGATCAGCGGCAGCAACCAAAATTTTTTCCGTTGTTTTAAAAATCCCCAAAGGTCCTTTAAAAAGTCCATTTCGTTTAATTAGTAAGGTTTGTCAATATCGGTTGAAACATAGGTATGATTTCGAACAGCAAAAACAGAGTCCTTTGATTTTTTCCACTGCCTGAGTTTTAAACTATCTTTTCCGGCAGCTTTGCGGAACAAACCCACAGGAATTACCATTACAACATAAGTAACCGTTAAAATTATTTTTGACGCAATGGTTCCCATGAAGTGGGCGAATCCATACCAAAGGTATGCGGGATATTTAAAAACAACCGGAATTATCATGCTAACCAACAGGGTGCCTGTAGCTATTTTAAAGTATACTATTTCCTTATAATAAAGACCTATTAGTAAAAATACCAATGTAGTGGCCAGTCCGGTATCCCGCGATTTGGCTTTATCAATTTCCTGCTTAAAAAATGAGAATTTTTTATTTTCAAATTCCGACATGCGGTTTCAAATTTTTTGCAAAGAAACTAAATATTGGAAAATGATCGTAAATTGTTGAAAAGCTGTAATAGAGAAATTACCTCACTCGTTTTTTCAGAATCTCTCCAAAGTTTTTCCCAAACGCAGACCAGGAATTGGCCGCGAGGAATTTGTCAAGTGCGGCGCTGGCATCATTTACAGGCTGGCTACATTCTTCTTCAATAAGAGAAATCGATTCGGAAAGGTCTTTAAATGTATGGATGATTCCATCTTCGGCTAAATCAGCGAATGCACCAACGTGCGGGCCTATGATATTTGCCCCGAAACCAAGTGAATCCATCAATACGCCGGAACTTAAAATACTGTCCTTCGAGTAGGTGAAAAGTACGGTTTTGGATTCGGCAATCATATGAGCCAGGTCATCATCGTTGATAAACTCATTCCGTATCTCTATCTTTTCGTTTTTAAATTTTTCAAGTTTATTGAAATACGCTTTATCAGATGCTTTGCCTTTGATCAGCATCTTAAATTGTTTAAGCTTATTATTTGTGCTGAGTTCCTGTAAAAACTGATCAATGCCTTTGTATGGTGAGATGGTGCCCCAAATCAACACATCATATTTTTTTTGTAATTCAGATTTCAATCGCCTGTCTTTAACCGGATGTGACAGGTATATCATCCTGCGTTTCACTCCCGGAAGTAAGGATTCACCGAAATCAATCCCGGCTGAGGCATGTGTAAGGATCAAATGGGATTTGCGGAGCATTAAATTAAAAAGAGCGAGCGTTTTTGGATCATCACCCTCACCATGAGAAAGTTTGTTGTGCATGGTCCAAATAATTTTAACTCCCATGATTTTGAGCAATGGAATTAAAATAAACATGAACCTGTATTGCAATTTCCCAAACCGATTGGAATGGACCTTTTCAATCCAGTTAAAATGGATAAAATGAAGTTTTGGTAGAAATTTAATGATATCCAAAATCCCTTTTCCGGAGGGTTTGTCTTTATTAACGAAGTTGAAATTGCTTTCGAGCGATTCGATGAGATCGTCGATGTATGGATTGTATAAGCCAAGACGATCATCTTTTGAAGATAGCGGATAAATGTAAATATTCTTCTTCTTCACGATAGTAATATTGAGTTAGGAGGGAGTTTGATCGTTTTGTTTTTGATGTTTGGCAAAACGGATGGAAGGATTGGTTTTTTTAAGAACGGTATGCAGATAATGTAAAAGGTATAAAACTTTCGCTTTGATCTTTGACATTCCGATTATTTCAACCCTTATTTGCTGATCTTCTTTAAGTGCTTTAATCCGCTGTTGTTCGTTGGTTCCACCCATATCAAATTTGCAAATGGGAAAATCCACCTGGAGTATTTCGCCATCATCAAGTTTGCCAAGTACCTCGCTGATGAAAGCATAATCGGCAGTTACCGGAAACCGAAGCTGGTAAGATATTTTGCCAACAGCATTACGACTAAAAAACATGGCTTGATGCTGTGTGATCATTCCCCGCCAGTTCATTGTATGATTTTTGGCTTTCCGGTAATGTTCAACTTTGTTTTCATCCACATCAAGGGAGTCGCCATAAATGAAGCCCGGCATACTGGTATCTGAAGCTTTATCGTAAACCTGATCGAGCACTTCATTATTGGCAAACTGATCGCCGCTGTTCATAAAAATCACGTACTTACCCGAAGCTTTAGACAATCCTTTATTCATGGCATCAAAAATTCCATTATCCGGTTCTGATGTCCATCTTGCAAGCCGGTTGTTTTTTAACCAGTCCTTTGTTCCATCATTTGAATTGCCATCAATTACTATCCATTCAAAATCACGGAAGGATTGATCCTTGATGCTGTAAAAAGTTTGTTTAAGCTCGTTGAGATTATTCCGGCAAATGGTTATAATTGAGTAGAACCTTTGCGGTTTATTGAATTGCTTGGTTGAATTATCGTTACCCACTTCAGAAATTAAATTCGTTTTCAGGCTATTTAAACAGGCCTGATAATTTTTGTTTTAGGTATACCCTATGCTTTTTTCTTAAAAACTTCCGCATATCCTTATCAAATAATCTCTCTTCACGACGGATGGCAGCATAAATATACCCTGCAAAAATACTAATTCCACCGATAATCAGAGGTTTTTGTTTAAGCCAGTAAATCGACTTCAGGAAAATATACAACAGGCTATAACCATAACGGTATTGAAATCTACCCCAGAGGAACCGGCCCTTACTAAAACCAGTGCGACGCATTCCTGTACCTCTGTAATGATAAATTTTATACTCATCAAAACAACGGGTTTCCCAGCCTTTCATCTGTGCACCAAGCAGGTCGGCCAGGTCCCAGCCCGGAATGGGTTTCCATCCGCCAATTTCATTGAAACAATTCCTTCGGTAAATTTTGGATGCTCCCCAGGGATGATCTGGTTGTGAATTTTCCTTTACTTCTGTTTTCCCGTCAACAAGGTAGATGGCGCCACTGGCAATTCCCAATCTGGGATTTTGCTCGAAACGGCCCAGTATTTCTTCAAAGTAGGATGGGTCAATTGAAATATCTGCATCAAGTTTTACAACAAAATCCCAATCTTTAACACCTAATCTGGAGAATCCTTGCTGAACTACCTGAACAACGCCTGTTCCCGGGTAATAAAATCCACGATCCTTGATGGTATGCAGCTTTATCCAGCTATGTTTATCGACATATTGCTGAATGATTTCTTCTGTTTTATCAGTTGATCCGTCATTCACAAGAATCCACTCTGCCGGTAATAGAGTTTGGTTTACAACACTGTCAAGGGTTGTCTTGACATGATCTTCTTCATTTCTTACCGGAGTTATTATAACATATTTTGACATTCAGTATTTCAGTTAGTTAGCGTAGAAAATGCTTTTTGTTAATAAAGTTTTATACTAAGTAGTTTTACAAAGGTTATCTTTGAATTGCAAATTTCCGAATTATTTCGGTTGATTTTAATTTGGAAAAAAAATTCCATAATCAATAAAAATTTCCCAAAAAGGGAATGTGTTTACAGGGTAAATGTTTGATAATCAGTGGTAGTGTGTTTTTATATACAGGGGTATGATTTTTGACTTTAGAAGGCTCAAACAATTCAACAAATATTTTGTTTGTTAGAACGAAACCTCAGCTAATATGATTAAAGAAAGGGAACAACAAATTAACAATATCATCGGTGTCGCCGATGTTCTGATTTCGGTTTTATCTTTCACCATTGCTTATTTTATAAGAGACTGGTTTTTTGAACCACCGATAATCGCTACTAATGAGTATTTGGTGGTGGGTGTTTTGGTTATTCCAACATGGTTCATTTTGATCAAATCAGTCCATATGGCCGAGATGCACAGAACAAAAACATACAGTATGATCCTCGCATCATATCTGCGAGTTGTGATCATTGGTTTAGGTGTGATATTTCTGTTTATCTTCCTGTTTAAGTTGGTAAATATAAGCCGCTTAATGATATTGTTTTTCGGGGCCATAAACCTGGTCATGCTTTTTTCGGTAAGAGTTTCGGTATACCGTATGCTAAAATACTTCCGGGTTAAAGGATTTAATTCACGAAATGTAGTAGTTATTGCCGACGAAAGTTCTGAAGAGTTCCTGGAGCGTATTCTGAATAACAAAGAATGGGGATACATCCTTAAATATGTAGTTACGAACTCAAGTTATATTTACAAAAAATACAAAGATGTTATCAGCGTTCATCCTGAAAGGGTAAATCTGAGAAACCTGATAGATATTGATGTAATTGACGAAGTTATCTATTGTAAAAATGAGATCAATCAGAACAAATTATCAGAGTTGGTAAACGACTGTCAGGAAGTGGGCGTAGTTTTTAGGATGCAGTCGATGTTGTTCAGCAAGTCGGCAACCCGAACCAATCTGAATCACTTTGATGATACTCCGTTCCTTACCTTCGACAACACACCATCAGACCATGTTGCCTATCGCGTGAAAAACGCTTTTTCAGTAGCTGCCGCTTTTGGTATTTTGATCATATGGTCGCCGGTTATGTTAGCCATAGCACTTGGAATAAAATTAACCTCAAAAGGCCCGGTTTTTTTCAAACAGAAACGTGTTGGTTTGCGAGGTAGAACTTTCCTAATGTATAAATTCAGGACAATGGTAACAAATGCAGAGGATTTAAAAGAAAGTCTTATGCAATTCAATGAAGCTGATGGACCTGTTTTTAAAATCAAAGATGATCCACGTATTACAAAAATTGGGAAATTCTTACGTAAGACCGGTCTGGATGAGCTGCCTCAGTTTATCAATGTTTTAAAAGGTGATATGAGTCTTGTTGGTCCGCGTCCACCTGTGCCAGATGAAGTAAAACAATATGAACGTTGGCAGTTACGTCGTTTGTCGATGAAACCCGGAATTACTTGTACCTGGCAAATTAAACCAAATCGTAATGATATTTCTTTCGAGGATTGGATGAAAATGGATTTACAATATATTGACAACTGGTCGAATAAACTTGATCTGGTGCTTTTCTTTAAAACCATCAAAACGGTTATTAAAGGCAGCGGAAGCTAATGACCGGTCGAACTCAAAATGTTAAATTTTAACATTTTTAAGTTACATTTGTACCTGTAGTTTACAGGTACTTTTTTTATAACTTAAAACTAGTAGTTTTGAAAGGAAAAACCCTCTTATTGATTTCGCTCTCCCTGGTAATTTTTGCTTCATGCATCCCTAAAAAGAAGCTGATTTATACACAGGATCAAAAAGAAAAAGAGCAAAAAAATGAATACGTTAACATCAGGCCTGAAAAAACCATACAGCCTTTTGATAACA
>JAGQVE010000005.1 GCA_020438105.1 Bacteroidales bacterium | reverse complement strand
TCTCCGGGAATGGAAAACGATCCCGAACCATTGATCTTTTTCCAGGTTTTACCATAATCAGATGTTCTTAAAACTCCCCTGCTTCGGCTAAATCCCTGATCTTTATCCCCCGTTGAAACTATCCAGTAAGTTTTTCCCTGATCATGGATAACTACAATACATGAAATACCGGGTGTAAAAATATTAATGCCATGTATCTCAGAAGGCCTGTCGAGGCCCCCATTGATCCAAGAATCTCCTTTGTTAACAGTATAAAAAAGTCCACCATTGGGGGATCCGGCTAAAACAATACTATCATTTTCCTGATCGAGGGTTAAGCATGATAATCGTCCAACATCCTTTGAACTACTGGAAGAAGAGGTATAGGGCCCTATTTCAGTCCAGTGCCCCAATGAATCATAATACTGAAATGAAGTTAACCAGTTGTTTGATTCGAATATCGCTTCAGAGGACTTAAATAGCTGTTCATTTTCGGTTATTTTCCATTCGTGGTTTTGGGCAAAAACCGACATAACGGATAAACTGAGAAAGAAAATCAGATTAAAAAATATCTTCATTGGACGCTTACTATTTCATAAAGATAGCAAATTTCCCGGAGAAATATTAAGTAAAATTGTGAATATTAAATGCCTGGAAGGATAAAATTATTTAAAATCTTTACGGATTAAAGTTATCCAACCGGAAATGCGTTCATCTGTTTTTTCGGGTTGATGATCCTCGTCAAGAGCCAGACCAAAGAATTTTCCATCTTTCATTCCATCAGAATCGTAAAACTGGTACCCTTCCGTTGACCATTGGCCTACGATATTGGCATTACGTTTTTCAAATTCCTCCATAAAAACCCCCAAACCATCCACATAGTGATGCGGATATAAAATCTGGTCGCCCAAACCATAAAAAGCAACTACTTTTTTGGTTAAATCAACCTGGTTAAGCAATTTAAAAAATTCAAACCAGCGATTCGAATCATCGGCATCTTCCCATACGTGCGATCCAACAGTGCTCCCGCCAATAATCCAATTATCATATTCTTCAAGTAATTCCTTGTTGAGATTCAAAATCGATACTTTTTTAATTTCAAATTCTTCAAAAGCTTTGATAATTTTATCACCAACGGAATCTACATTTCCTTTTTCGGGCCAGAAAACCAATAATGCCTTGTTCATAACAATGTCTTATGACGTTTTTAAATGAATGGGGCAAAGATATAAAAATGAATTCGATAAATAATTCAGATTATTCAACAGATATTTTTTTCAGGATTCTTTTATTTGTTTCAAATGATAACTGCACAACTCGGCAATGGTTTGGTTAACTGGAATGAAATTGTAATTGAGTATTTGCCTGATTTTATCCGCTGAATATTCATAATTATATGTTGCTGTTGTAGCTGTTTCGCGGGTTACCAATGGTTTTATGCCAGTAAAAAATGATCGTAAGGCATACCACCTCCAGGCAAGATTCCCCATCCATGGAACGGCTTTATAGGCAGGTGCCGGTTTATTTAAATTTTTTGCAATGATTTCAAAAAGCGTTTTATAATCCATATTTTCTGCAACCAAAATAAACCGTTCTCCTGAAATATTACTTTCCATTAGCCGCATCATGATCTCTGCAACATCCCTCACATCAATAAAACCATTGGTTCCTGAAGTATAAAATTTCAGTCCGTTATCAACTGTTTGAACCAACCTGGTTGACCCACTTGATATTTCTCCTGGTCCCAGAATAATGCCGGGGTTAACAATAATGGCATTTAGGCCTTCCTCTATCCCTCTCCAAACTTCACGTTCGCCACCATATTTACTCACGGCATAATTGGAATTTCTTTTGGATGATTTCCAAACAACATTTTCATCAATCACATTTGAATAATCCGCACGACCGAGGGCAGCAATAGAACTTACGTAACAAAATTTCGTGATGGGGAATAACAATGCCATATTAACCATGTTGGCAGTCCCTTTCACATTAACATCCTGTAGGGCCGCTCTGTCAGCCGGTAAAAATGAAACTTTACCGGCCACATGATAAACAGTTTCAATTCCTTCAAAACATTTTTGCAGTGCATAAATATCATTCAGGTCGGTTTCTACCCATTCCACCTGGCCGGCAAATGATTCTTTGCTTGAATTGTAAAAACCAAACACACGGTCGAGTAATTTAAAACTACTGCCTGCACGATGAATTGCACGTATGTGTTCACCCTTTTGCAACAGATGATAAAGCAAATGCGAACCTAAAAAACCGGTAGCTCCTGTAACAAGATGCATCATGCAAAACTAAGAAATTATGTATCTTTATGCCTCCTAAATAATTGATAAATTCAGTATTTGAGCGTAACCTCAGGTATTGGATTAAACGTTAAAACACCCTACACTCATTAAAAAATTTTCGAAATGAAAAATATTATCAAATTACTGCTTGTTTTACTGACTTTCCAGATATCAAACACATTTGCCCAAAAGGGTAAAGAACTGATGATTGGCGCAGGCGGAGCCTTTACGGGAGTACTTATTATGAACCAGAATTTTTACGGTGAACCTGAAGTTGAATATGCTCCAAAATTTGGTTATGCTGCAAGCTTTAACTTAGGCTATAGTTTCGATGGTCATGCCGGAATAATGACTGAAGTTCAATATTCAATCCAGGGTCAAAAGTACAATGACAAACAAAATCTGGATGGGATCAAATATGAGGTTGATCGCGATATCAGCCTGGCCTATATGAACTTTCCGTTATTCTTTAAATATGCCTTTGGCGAACAGGAAACACGCTTCCGTTTTATGGTAGGTCCTCAACTTGGAATGTTGCTTAGCGCAGAACAGGAGTATTTGCGCAATGGAGCAAAACTGGGATCAGAGGCCACCGACCTGGATGGAAACACATTTATTACCGATGCCAATGATATTACCGACCGTTTTGAAAAAATAGACTATAGTGTTGCCCTGGATGTTGGAGCTGATTTCCATTTATCAAAACAATGGCTATTAAGTGCCGGTTTCAGGATGAACTACGGCTTTACAGATATTAATGCTGCTGCCTACCGCATCAAGGATATAGATAATGAATACAGCCCCAGCCACAATGTTTGGGGAGGAATTTACATCAGCATAAATTATAAAGTTGATGTGGAAAGCTACAATCAACGTAGCTTTTAATCCGGAGGAAAAATATCTTTATAAAAGTAAAGCAGGCGCTCCATATCAACATAAACGTTGATCACCAGGTAGGTTCCAAATCCTATCAGGACAATTCCTACAATTCGGTTCATCAAGGTCATTACATTAGCATTTACAAATCGTTTGATCTGATTTGATACAAAACATTTTGCAATGTCCGTGGCAAAAATAGTAGTGAGTGTTCCCAGCAAAAAAAACATGATGGCCCTGTTATTAACGCCAAAGTTAGCACTGATCGAAACCACTATAGTAATCCACAAAAACCACATGCCGGGATTGAGCGCATTCAGAAAAAAGCCTTTGATAATATACACATAAAAAGGTGACGGCGTATTGATCTCTCCATTACTATCACTATTTGACGACTGAACTGCTCCCTTCCGGGTGAAGGTATAGGTGCCGAAGATAACCAGGATTATTCCGCCAATAATGCTGAAATATTTATTCTCCCGCGGATCATCACCTAAAATTTGCGAAGCACCAAAATAAATTAAAAGCAAAGCCACCAAATCACTGATAAATATACCGGCTGCTAAAAACGCCCCATATTTAAATCCCCGGTGAATACTGGTTTGGATCAACGCAAAAAATGCCGGACCGAGCAGTACGGCAAATGTTAAACCCAATAATACGCCTTGCAAAAAAGGTGTCATTTTTTAAATAACGTGTTGCTTTTTATATTCTTCAAGATATTGTTGCCACTCATTAAACAGATCCTTCTTCAAAACCCTCGGAAATTTATTAGCTCCCCCTTCTTTTCCTTTCATTTTCATCCAGCCGGAGAAAACCTTTGTTGGTAAAATTTCAACAAATACATCGCGAATGGCCTCGATCCGTTCTACCCGATAATCGTCATTAAGTATTTTAAGGTATTCATCAATTTTATCACGGGCGATTTGCGGATCCAGTTCATCGTCGCATCCCAAATACCATTGATGGGCAAACATCACATCATGTCGTATTCCTGCAACAGTGAATTCACCTATTTCAACATTCAATTCATTTTCGAGCATTTCAATGGCACGTGAAATATTATCGAGCGATAAATGCTCACCACAGATACTCAGGAAATGCTTGGTGCGGCCGGTAATAGCAATTTCGCTTTTCTCCTTTGAAGTAAATTTTATAACATCACCTATCAGATAGCGCCACGTTCCCGAGCAGGTTGAAAGCAGGATTGCATATTCTTTATTTTCTTCGATATCTTTTATGGTTAAAGCCTGCGGATTACTCTTTAAATTGCCGTCATCATCGAAATTAGAATCCGTAAATGGAACAAATTCAAAGAAGATTCCATTGTCCAGGATCAAATGCATTGCTTGTCTGTCGACCCCGTTTTGGAATGCAATGTATCCTTCACTTGCCAGGTACGATTCCTGGTATATCACCTTTTTACCAAACAAGCGATCAAAACTTTTCACATACGGGCCGAATGAAACTCCACTATGCACATATATGGAGAGATTGGGCCAAATATCATGGATCGTTTTCAGTTTATAATGATCAATGATCTTTTCAAGAATGATCTGTATCCATGCGGGAACACCAACAATAATCCCAATATCCCAGTCGCGTGCATTTTTAATGATCTCCTCCAGTTTGGTTGACCATTCGCGCTCACGCGAAATTCGTTTGCCGGGTTTGTAAAAATGCTGAAACCAAAAAGGGATATTTCCTGCCGAAATACCGGAAAGATCGCCTTCATAATAGGTTCCGTTGTACTGAAGGTGGGTACTTCCACCGATCATCAACACCCCTTTTTCATAAAACTCGATCGGGAAGTCAAAATTAACGGAACTCACCAACTGCCTCACACTTGCCCGCCGGATAGCACGGATCATATCTCCCGTAACCGGAATTTGCTTACTCGAAGCTTCTGACGTCCCCGAAGTAAGTGCAAAATATTTAACCCGGCCCGGCCACGAAACAAAGGCTTCGCCATTTAAAGCCCGGTACCACCACTTACGAAACATGGAGTTGTAATCGTAAAGCGGAACCTTTTTCTGAAAATCAGCCACCAGGTTTCCCTTTTTAACAATTTCTGAGAAATCATAATATTCACCAAAGGCAGTAAATTGCGCTTTTTTTAAAAGCTTCTTTAATTCCTTGAGTTGTGTTTCATAAGCATCCGTTTGTTTACGCTTTTTCTGATCGATAGGAATTTTTCGAAGCTCGTAAGCTTTCTTTATAATGGAACCTAAAATTGGCATATTTATTCGTTGATATAAGTGACAAAAATAAGAAATAACAATCAATTCGAGCAGAAATTTGAAAGCCGTTTGAGTTGTTGGGTTTAATATCCGGATTCACTATTTTTGTTTTTCAATCTTTTAATACAATGAAGAAACTGATCAAACTCCTGATTACATGCATACTTTGCATCATGGCTGTGGGTGTGCTTTATTTTGCCGGAGTTTTATTGTACGGAACACTTTCTGAATTTAATCCGGATACCATGGAAGAACTTACCATTGAAAACAATCAAATACTGAATCCCGACTCAGGTCAAATCTCAGTCCTAACCTGGAATATAGGTTATGGTGGTTTAGGCAAAGAGATGGATTTCTTTTACGAAGGAGGAAAATTAGTACGTCCTTCGAAGCAACAATCGGAAAAATACATCCAGGACATTTCTGAGTTCCTTGCGAATCATGACTCTGTAGACATTATGCTTTTGCAGGAGGTTGATTTTAAATCAAAGCGGAGTTACCAGGCAAATGAATTAAAAATTCTGCAAGAGAAACTACCTGCATACGGTTCTGATTATGCGGTCAACTATAAATCGGCTTTTGTTCCGGTTCCGTTTTCTGAGCCCATGGGGAAGGTATTTTCAGGACTGGCGGTTTTTTCAAAATACAAAATCGATACAGCCATTCGGGTGGCTACCCCTGGTAGTCATGCCTGGCCCAAACGATTGTTTACCCTAAAAAGATGTTTTGTTGTGAACCATATTCCCATCGAAAACAGCGATAAAAAATTGGTGGTAATTAATGTGCATAACTCTGCATTTGGTGATGAGGAGGAATTCAGAAAGGCCGAGTTGAAGCTACTCAGGGAGTATTTGTTACAGGAGTTTGAAGCCGGGAATTATGTAATTGCCGGAGGCGACTGGAACCAGAACCCTCCCGGTTTTGATAATACACAAATGGAAAAATATACGAGCCGTGTAGGTTGGCCCATCGAAACAGATTACCTGCCACCAGATTGGACCTGGTCATGGGATCCATCCCTGCCCACTAATCGCGATGTCAAAACTCCATTTGACTTGCAAGCTACCCAATGCACCATTTTGGATTATTTTGTAACTTCACCCAATATTGATGTATTGAATATTCAAACCATTGACCTGGATTTTGAAAACAGCGACCATCAGCCTGTGATCATTAATTTAAAACTAATATAAATGGGATATTACGGATTTGGATTGGGTTTAAAAACAAAGCCTAACAAACCAAAAAAACTCTTTGGCAAGCGAACCGGGATGTTTGATCGTAGTTTAGCTGATGACATAAAGGACATCCACCATGATAAGTTTTACGATGAAAACATCAAATCCAAGGGAGAACATATTACAGACCGTAACCATTTACTGTTTAACCCCGATCAGGATAACCGTTTTGTGAGAAAGATGATTTTGGGATTACTGGCGATAATTATCATTGCTGCGATTTTACTTATTTGGGTAATCTGATATTTATTTCACCAACGTCATTTTCCGCGAAAGCTGGATCTCTATTCCTTCTCTACCCTTACTTATCAGCAAAGTTGAAAAGCCAAAATACCTGAATTTAATTTCGTAAATGTTAAATGCTTTTTAAAGCCAACCCCGTAGGGGTGGCATATTTATAGAAAAAATAGAGAAATCAATTTAAACCCCGATAGGGGTGACATATCATGAGGAAAATAATCTTTGGCCTTTGCCTATTTCACCAGGGTCATCTTACGGGTTAAATTAATCCCTTCACCCGAAAGTTTAAAATAATACACCCCCGCTGTAAGGTTATATTCACTAGCGTCAAATGTTTCGATGTATTTGCCAAAAATACGTTCTTCATTATCAATCAGGTTGGCAACTTCCCGTCCAAATAAATCATAAACCTTTAACGACACACGCCCGCTTTCCCTCAACTTAAACGCAATGGCTGTACTTTCAACAAATGGATTTGGGTAATTTGGCTCTATCGAAGCAAGAGGTAACTGATCGTTTTCTGTAATATCTGTATTTATAACCGCATCGGTATCGACTATTGCAGTCCATACTCTAAGCGTATTTCCATCCAATCGTGTCCAGATCGGGCGAACCACATTATCATGTGAAGAAACACAATTGTAATCGCCAAAAAACACTCCTGAATTTGGAAGGAAGGGACTTTCACTTATTTTAAAATTGATAAAGGTTTCACCGCCATTCTGCGAAAGGGCCATATACACATCGGTATTGTTATCATCGTATTCTCTGCGGTCGTACCATACAAACCACAAATATCCTGTTATCTGGTCAACGCTCATCCAGGTAAAAAACTGCTGTTTCCCCGGAGGATCATCATTTACACGCATTGGCTCACTCCAGGTATCACCGCCATCTGTGGATTTTACTACCCACACATCGGTATCATCTTCACCGTTACTTTGATCGCTCCAGTTGATGTAAATGGTTCCATTATTCGGGCCACCGCTCAAATCACAAACAGTAATCGGTAGGCCATTACAGCGGTTGATTCCCGGGATTGCGTAATCCCAGCCACCCGGAAAATCGGTCACAAAAATATCTTCCTCGAGCCAGGTATCACCGCCATCAAGCGAGCGGTCGAATACAATTCCTTCCGGGCCGGCCCAGGCAACATAAACTTCCCCGTTCGGGCCAACGGCAGGAACAGCTCCTTCAACCGTATTGTCACTATCGATACAATCCCCATCCACTTCATTGATTTTTAATGCCGGGCTCCAGGTTTCGCCTTCATCCGTCGATTTTGAAAACAGGATGATACTTTTGTCATTAGAACTGGAACTGCCATAGTCATCAAATTGTGTCCAGGTGACATAAATAGTATTGTTGGTCCTATCGATAACGGCCCATTGTTTATCTTGTGCTTTGTTTCCATTTAGCCCCATGTAAGAACCATCATTCCAGGTAACACCACCATCAGTAGATTTTTGGCAAACAATTCGGTCAATCCAATTTCCTGCAGGCGGATAAGCCAGATGGAAAAAGAGGTAATTTTCCGCTGTATCCACAATTGTAACTGGATCGCCCCAAACGCCATTTTGATTTGAAACTAATACATTCGCATCCCAGGTAAACCCGCCATCATTCGAAATATAAACATTATTGATATTGGCACCTGCTACAAGTTTATCAGTATTATAAGGATTTACATAAATAGCTGGTTCTTCCGGCGCATAGGAGGAACCGGAATACGGTAACTGTACATTTTGATGCTGGGCCATGGTAAGTCCAACAAAAAAAAGAAATGATATGAACGTTATTAGCTTCTTCATGCTGGTAAATTTTAGGCAATATTAATTGATAATCGTCGAAAAGACAACTAGAAAAGTGTATTGGTTGTTTAACATCGATCCCATTTAGTTATATACTTTAGTATAGCTGATTTTCAACTCCACAATATTCCTTAATTTAGTAGCATATTTCAATTCAATGAAAAAACTCAAGCTCCACTGGCAAATTTTAATCGCCTTGATCCTGGCGATCATTTATGGAATTTTGTTTCCTACGGAATATGAGGTTCGGGAAAACTCTTTTAAAGTTTTTACCCGAAGAGGGGTTAGTACGGAAGTTACCGATCAACTGAAAAGCATCGAAAACAAGGTGTTTCATACGCAAAAGGCCTTCGAAGCAGCAGTCATCGAATCTATTGGAGCAAATCAATACAAAGCAAACAGCACATCCATTTTAATAGCTGCCTATAAAAATGAAGCAGTTTCGGCTGTTTCATGGATGGGCGAGCTCTTTTTGCGTGCCCTAAAAATGATCATTATTCCGCTTATTCTGAGTTCTCTCATTTCCGGTATCACCAATATTGGGTCCGGGGGAAATCTGGGCCGCCTTGGCTTAAAAACCCTGGCATTTTATATAACTACCAGTTTTTTAGCGATAATAACTGGTTTGCTTTTGGTTAATGTTATTCAACCAGGTACCGGCACCGATTTGAACCTTCAGTCTGCGGTGGAGGGATTGGTTGAAAAACAGCGTTCACTGCGAAACATAATCATCGATATTGTTCCTGATAATATCTTTAAAGCTTTTGCAGAAAATGACATGCTTTCCATCATTTTCTTTGCAATACTTTTCGGATTTTTTATCATGAAAGTGGAACCAAAATTCAGGAAAACCCTCAATAATGCCTTTAATGCCATTTTCGAAGTGATGATGAAAATCACCATGTTTGTCATTAAATTTACCCCACTTGGTATTTTTGGGATTGTTTCAAAAACAGTTGCAGATCAGGACGACCTGCTGGGACTGCTCAACAGCATGGGATTATACATGGGTACAGTAATTGCCGCATTGGCCATTCACTTTTTTATAACTCTGCCAGTTTTTGCTAAATTCATTGGCAAAATCAAACCCTACCAACACATGAAAAACATGGCTACTCCGTTGTTTACTGCATTTTCCACCGCTTCATCGGGAGCTACTCTGCCACTTACCATGACGGCGGTAGAGGAAAATTCGGGGGTGTCCAATAAAATCAGCAGTTTTACCCTGCCACTCGGCGCCACCATTAATATGGACGGAACGGCTTTGTATGAGTGTGTTGCGGCTATGTTCATTGCCCAGGCTTACGGCGTTGAAATGACGCTGGTAAACCAATTCATCATCGTGGGAACAGCTTTGCTTGCATCTATTGGGGCTGCAGCCATACCCATGGCCGGACTGGTAATGATCACGGTGATCCTGTCGGCAGTTGGATTACCGCTGGAAGGTGTGGGGCTTATCTTAGCCGTAGATCAGATCCTTGATATGTTTCGCACAGCCACCAATGTGTGGAGTGATAGCTGTGGAGCAGCCATCATTGCCAAATCGGAAGGGGAGGTGCTGAAGGTGTAATTCAGTTCTTAGAATATTTGGAACACACCTGTCTGCCGGTAGGCAGGGATTACACTGATTAAGCGGATTTTTAATTACTACCCAGAGCAACATTCGCGCGTCATTCGCGTGACATCCGCGCCCATTCACGGTTTAAAATTCTCAGTTTTATTCGTTGAATTAAGATTTTATACAAAATTAAACCCCGTAGGGGTGAAATAATTATAGAAATAAAGAACAAATCAATTATGAGCCCTGTAGGGGCGACATTTTAGGTTTAAAAGAAAATCATTGGGGAGTTTTTTAACCGCAAGGAGCGCAAAGGTTTTCGCTAAGTTCGTTAAGAAACAATTTCATCTTTATGGTTCTGTGAATTCGCTGGTGAAGCTTAAAAAACTTCGCGATCTTCGCGCCTTCTTCGTTTAGTTTGTGTGACATCCGCGCCCATTCGCGGTTCAAAATTCTCAGTTTTATTCGTAGAATTAAGATTTAATACAAAATAAAACCCCGTAGGGGTGAAATAATTATAGAAATAAAGAACAAATCAATTATGAGCCCTGTAGGGGCGACATTTTAGGTTTAAAAGAAAATCATTGGGGAGTTTTTTAACCGCAAGGAACGCAAAGGCTTTCGCTAAGTTCGCTAAGAAACAACTTCATCTTTATGGTTCTGTGAATTCGCTGGTGAAGCTTAAAAAACTTCGCGATCTTCGCGCCTTCTTCGCGTAGTTTGCGTGACATCCGCGCCCATTCACGGTTTAAAATTCTCAGTTTTATTCTTAAAATTAAGATTTATTACAAAATTAAACCCCGTAGGGGTGAAATAATTATAGAAATAAAGAACAAATCAATTATGAGCCCTGTAGGGGCGACATTTTAGGTTTAAAAGAAAATCATTGCGGAGTTTTTTAACCGCAAGGAACGCAAAGGTTTTCGCTAGGTTCGCTAAGAAACAATTTCATCTTTATCGTTTTGTGAGTCCGCTGGTGAAGCTTAAAAAACTTCGCGATCTTCGCACCTTCTTCGCGTAGTTTGCGTGACATCCGCGCCCAATCGCGGTTCAAACAAAAACTTAAGCTAATTCAAATGCTACCGAAAAGGTAGTTCCTGCTCCCGGCCGGCTGGTGCAATTGATTTCACCTCCCATCGCCTCCACATATTTTTTGGAAATGGAAAGCCCGTTTTTATCGGTTTGCCGGTCGTGTTGCTTCGGATTATCGAACAGGGTTTTCAGTGCTTTTTCAGAAATGCCGGGACCTTCGTCGCTGATTTCCACCACGGCTTTACCTTCCCGCTCAAACAGGTCGATGTAGATCTTTTTATTGGAAGGAGAAAACCGGATGGCATTGGAGAGTAAATTATCGAGGATGAGGTAAAAATAGTTCCGGTCAACACGCGCCTTCAGCTTCTCCAGTTTCATATCGATATCCAGCTTCTTTAGCTTAAGCGTGTATTTAAAACTCTTGCCAATCTGTTCCAGTATCTCCGCCAGGTCAACCGTTTCCGGCTTTAAGGTATCCCGTTGCAATTCGATGATATCGATATCGAGGGTTTGGTTGATAAGGCTGTTCATGCGCCGCAGACTACTGTGGATCAGGTCAAGAAACTCCCTTTGTTGTTCCGACAGACCAGCCATTTCATTTTCGAGAAGATCGACTACACAAAGGCTGCTGGTGAGTGGGTTCCGCAGCCCGTGCGATACCACGGAAATCAACTGGTTTTTATCTTCATTCAGTCGGGTAAGCTGCTCATTGGTTTGTTCGAGTTCCTGTTTTTTCTCCAGCAACTGCTGATGTTGCTCCTCGATCTCACTTTTTTGTTTCTGGATTTTCATGTAGCTCTTGGCCAGCTTGCTTTCCAACTCGTTCATCTCACGGATACGGCGGATCAGCTTTTTAAGCACACCCAGCATCACATCAGCTTTATTGGCCATCACTTTTGCAAAATCATCCTGCTCCAGTTGCAGCAAAATCGTTTCTTCATCAGCGGTGATAGAAGCCGAACGGGTTTCCTTATCGAACAAAGCAAACTCACCAAAAACCTGCCCCGGAACCAGGCGCGACAACACATGATTGCCGTCATGCACCCGCACAGCACCGCTTTTGATGATGTACATGGCATCGCCTTCATCTCCTTTTTTGAATACATTCTGCCCGCGCCGGATGCGAATTTCAGTAAGCTCACCGGCAATCTCGGCAAGGACATCCTCACCGGTTTCCGAAAAAATGCGGACTTTCGTTAAATAGGGCACGAGGTCTTCCCTGACCTGGTTTTCCGAAGATGAATTCATGCGTAGGTAAGTTGCTCCGTGATTTTTTACTTAACGACAAAGATGGGAAATAATTACATGTGTAAAATGTAAAAATTGTTAAAGGTTGTTTGAATATTAGCTTGTACCAAACACAACCGCAAGTCTTAGCGTAAGCCCCGGCATTGCAGACTTGTGATTATCAATGCCATTAAAATTGGACCAACACTGACTTTAAAGGCACAAGTCGACCAGGCTGTTTCCAGCACTAAGACTTGAGCCGGATGAATCGGATAAAAAGGAAGGACGAAAAAAATCCGGTAACCACAGCTACCGGATTTTGAATTAACTTTAGTTCTGACTAAAACTTTTGATCGCTTTTTCAAGGCCGTCAATCACCTTTTTAGTCACTTTACGTGGTTGAGCTTCTTTGGCTGTTTTCAGTGCAACGAGCGACTGAACGCCGTACTCATAAAGCCCTGCCGGATTTTTGTCGTAATCGTAGCTGCCAACGCACCATTGCAATTTTGATTCGAGGTCGGTGTACGATTCGTCATTCAGTTTACGGAAAGCAACGATCGCTTCCTCACAACTTTGTTTCAGATTTTCATTTACCTGGTTCATGATTCAAGTTTTAAATTAATAATTTCATTTCTTAATGACCTTAAGCAAGATGAACCGGAAGGAAATGTTCAGGATATAGCAAGCACCTCCGCCGGGCAGAGGTTCATTAAAACCAATAAACAATGTTATATATTTTGATCTAATAATCTTTTCAATATCCTGATTTTAAATCTCTTCCTAAACAAGTGTTTTCAGCACCTGTTTTCACTTCATCACATAAACGTCTTAAAATCAGCGGGCGAAAGTAATATATATTGTAAAACCAAAAGTTAAATTTTCGTTAATCTGTTGGGTACCTTCTGTGTGAATAACTTGGGAATTGTTTCAGCTAAAAAGTTCTGTTTACATTTATACCTTTGCAGCTTTAAAATGTACCTTAAACACGCACCGGATGATCCTGTTCTTTCAACAAAACGATTCACTGATTTACGCTGTTCATGCGAAATCTGAGCTGGCTCAAACTGAAATTGAAAAGTTAAAATGGCTTTTTGGAAATGCTGAATTTCTTTCCAAACCTCATCTCGACGGTTTCTTTATCGGTCCCCGCAAAGAGATGATCACTCCCTGGAGTACAAATGCCGTCGAAATCACACAAAACATGGGCATTACCGGCATTCTCAGGATCGAGGAGTTTTTTAAAGTCAAAGATAAGAAAGAAGCCTACGATCCCATGCTGCAAGCGATGTACCGCGGCCTAGACCAGGAAATCTTCACCATAAACAAACAACCAGAACCGGTAATCGAAATTGAAGACATTGCAAGCTTTAACGAACAGGAAGGGCTTGCCCTCAGCGAAGACGAGGTGCAATACCTCGAAGATTTAAGTCATCGGTTGGGCCGCAAACTCACCGACAGCGAGGTTTTTGGTTTTTCACAGGTAAATTCGGAGCATTGCCGACACAAGATATTCAACGGAACCTTCATCATCAACGGGAAAGAGATGCCCGAAAGCTTGTTCGGTCTGATCAAAAAAACCTCCAAAACCCATCCCAATCGGCTGGTCTCGGCTTATAAGGACAATGTTGCTTTTGTGCTGGGCCCGAAGGTTGAACAGTTTGCCCCGGCAACGCAAGACACGGCTGACTTTTTTGAAGTTTATGACATCGATACGGTACTTTCTTTAAAAGCTGAAACCCACAATTTCCCGACTACTGTTGAGCCATTCAACGGAGCAGCAACAGGCACAGGTGGTGAGATCCGCGACCGGATGGCCGGAGGAAAAGGAAGTTTGCCTTTATCAGGAACAGCCGTTTATATGACCTCCTATTCCCGTTCGGAAGAAGGCCGTGAATGGGAGAAACATAGTGAACCCCGTCCCTGGCTCTATCAAACACCGGAAGAAATCCTGATCAAAGCCTCAAACGGCGCCAGTGATTTCGGGAATAAATTCGGACAACCGCTCATCTGTGGCTCTGTCCTGACTTTTGAGCATTTCGCCAAATTGAAAAAATATGGATATGACAAAGTGATCATGCTGGCCGGTGGCATTGGCTTCGGCAAAAAAGACGATGCCCAAAAAGATGATCCGGGCAAGGGCGACCGCGTGCTCGTGATGGGCGGCGACAATTACCGCATCGGCATGGGCGGCGGGGCTGTCTCCTCGGTGGCTACCGGCGAATACGACAATGCCATTGAACTAAATGCCGTTCAGCGCTCCAATCCTGAAATGCAAAAACGGGTTTACAATGCCATCCGCGCTATGGCCGAATTAAAACAAAACCCGGTGATTTCCATCCACGACCATGGTGCCGGCGGACACCTCAATTCCCTTTCGGAACTGGTGGAAGTAACGGGTGGAAAGATCGACCTGCGGAAATTACCTATCGGCGACCCTACGCTTTCCGCCAAGGAGATTGTGGGCAACGAATCACAGGAAAGGATGGGATTGCTGCTGAAAAAAGCGGATGTTGATTTACTGAAGCGGATTTCGGACCGGGAACGGGCACCGATGTACGATGTGGGTGAAACCACCGGCGATCACCGCTTTACTTTTGACGATAAACAAAACAACAACAAACCCATTGACCTCGAACTGGGAGATATGTTTGGCAATCCGCCCAAAACAGTGCTGGAAGATACCGAACAACAAAACGCTTTTGCAGAAGTGGAATACGATCCATCCCGGCTTCAGCATTACCTCGAACATGTATTGCAGATGGAAGCGGTGGCTTGTAAAGACTGGCTCACCAACAAGGTCGACCGCTCGGTAACAGGTAAAGTCGCTTTCCAGCAAACCTGCGGGGAAGTGCAATTGCCGCTGAATAATTTGGGTGTTTCTGCACTGGATTACCAGGGGATCAAAGGGGTGGCAACAGCCATCGGCCATGCACCTGTGGCAGGCCTTGTTGACCCGGAAGCCGGGAGCAGGCTTTCCATTGCCGAATCTTTGACCAATATCCTCTGGGCACCCATCGAAGACGGATTAAAAGGAATTTCCCTCAGCGCCAACTGGATGTGGCCGGCGAAAAATCCGGGTGAAAATGCAAGGCTTTACAAAGCTGTTCAGGCGATCAGCGATTTTGCCATTGAACTGGGCATTAACATTCCCACCGGAAAAGACAGCCTTTCGATGACGCAAAAATACAAGGATGATGTGGTGTATTCTCCCGGAACAGTGATCATATCTGCCGTTGGGGAAGTTTCGGATATTCGTAAGATCATCAGTCCGGCGCTGAAACCCAAACAAGGAACCTCTTTGATTTACATTGATCTTTCCAAAGATGCTTACCAACTGGGAGGAAGCAGCTTTGCCCAACTCATCAACAAGCTTGGAACGACGGCGCCAACCGTAAAAGATTCAGCCTATTTTGCCAAAGGATTCAACGCTTTGCAGCAACTGATCGGGAAAGAAAAGGTGATGGCAGGACACGATATTTCAGCAGGCGGATTGATCACGGCCTTGCTGGAAATGTGCTTCCCGTCGAATAAAACTGGGCTGGAGATTGACCTCACTTCCATCGGTGAAAAAGATACACTTAAACTGCTGTTCAGTGAAAATCCAGCCGTTTTGATCCAGGTTGAAAATGCGGAGGAGATTAGCGAAATGCTTTCACAACAAGGCATTCAGTGTCATGTGATTGCAAAGGTGCTGGATCAACGGAGTTTTACGTTGAAAAATCATACGGATAAGCACCAATTTGATATCACTGCTTTGCGGGATAGCTGGTTTAAAACCTCTTATCTCCTCGATCGCAAACAATGCGGTCCGGAGCTGGCCAAAGCGCGTTTCGATAATTTTAAAAAACTCGAACTCGATTTCGACTTTGGTAAAACCTTTACAGGAAAAGCTTCACAATACGGTATTGATCTGAAAAGGAGAAAACCTTCAGGGATCAAAGCTGCCATCATTCGCGAGAAGGGGGTGAACGGCGACCGCGAAATGGCCTGGTCGCTTTACATGGCCGGATTTGATGTGAAGGACGTTCACATGACCGACCTGATCGCCGGGCGGGAAACACTGGAAGACATCAACATGATCGTATTTGTTGGGGGTTTCTCCAACTCCGACGTATTGGGCTCCGCCAAAGGATGGGCCGGCGCTTTCCTTTACAATGAAAAAGCGAAGATCGCCCTTGATAATTTCTATAACCGCGAAGATACGCTCAGCCTCGGCATCTGTAATGGTTGTCAGGTAATGATAGAACTGGGGCTGGTCAATCCGGATCATCATGATAAACCGAAGATGCTGCACAATGCCAGCCATAAATTTGAGTCGGCTTTTTTAAGTGTGGATATCCAGGAAAACAACTCGGTAATGCTGAAATCGATGGCCGGATCAAAACTTGGGATCTGGGTGGCGCATGGAGAGGGGCAATTTGAATTTCCCTATCATGAAGAATTGTATAAGATCCCCGTTACATACAGCCACGACAATTACCCGGGCAATCCCAACGGTTCGCAGTACAATGCAGCCGGACTGTGCTCCGACGATGGCCGTCACCTGGTGATGATGCCCCATCTGGAGCGGGCAGTATATCCCTGGCAGTGGGCGTATTACCCCGATGCGCGTAAATCGGATGAAATATCACCCTGGGTAGAGGCGTTTGTGAATGCACGCGATTGGGTGGAGGAACAGCGATCGCGCTAATAATAAAATTTCTCGCTGATTACGCAGATATTTAAGAAAATAATGGATCCGCGAAATCAGTTTAATCTGCGTTATCCGCGTTCAAATAAAATTAATATGACAAAAATATCATTAATAACAGGAGCCACCAGCGGAATCGGAAAAGCTTGTGCAGAAAGGTTCGCCAAAGAAGGATACAATGTGATCATCACCGGAAGGCGGGAAGAAAGGCTTCAAAACCTGAAAAAGGAATTGGAAAATGCATTTAATATCGAAGTCCATCCACTTTCATTTGACATTCGGGAGCGGGAAGCGGTAGAAAAAGCAGTTACATCCCTGCCCGAAAACTGGCAAAAAGTTGATGTTCTGGTGAATAATGCCGGTTTAGCACTCGGGCTAAGCCCAATTCACGAAGGCAATACCGACGACTGGGACACCATGATCGATACCAATATCAAAGGTTTGTTATACATTTCGAAACAGGTTGCCAACCTGATGGTTAAAAACGGTCTTGGCCATATCATCCATATCGGCTCCATAGCCGGCCGCGAATCATATGCCAACGGAAATGTTTATTGCGCTACAAAACACGCTGTAGATGGCCTAACAAAAGCCATGAGGATTGATTTATTGCCACACAATATCAAAGTAACCCAAATTGCTCCCGGTGCCGTTGAAACGGAATTTTCAGAAGTGCGCTTCAAAGGCGATAAACAGCGTGCAGCCGGTGTTTACAATGGGTTTAAGCCATTAACAGGTACTGACATTGCAGATGCTGTATATTATGCAGCAAGCCTGCCATTACATGTTAATATCAATGACCTGCTAATAATGCCCATGGCACAGGCCAATGCCACTACCATTGACCGCCGAAACTGAAACATGCACTGATTCATTCAAAATCAGAAATTTATTATTTTTGCAGCTTGTTTTTTGGTGCAACCAATCAGAACATCTATGGAGGTAACACGGATCTTTGACTTACTCCCCCGCTATAAAAGCACTTTCAAACCGAAAGACGACGTACTTGCCGGTAAAGAGGATGGAAAGTGGATTAAACACGATATTGACACCTATATCGAAACGGCTAACAACATCAGTTATGCCTTTCTGAAACTTGGGGTGAAGCCTGGTGATAAAATTGCTACAATTACGCAAAACCGGCCCGAATGGAATTTTTTAGACATGGGAATCCTGCAAACAGGTGCCATCCACGTTCCTATTTATCCCACCATCAGTGAATCGGATTACAAATATATTCTTAAGCATGCCGAGGTTTCCTTTGTGTTTGTTTCGGGTGAAGATCTGCTTCGGAAAATAGAACATATTCTTCCGGATATTCCCTCCTTAAAAGGTTTGTATACTTTTAAACACATTGATACAGTTGATCATCTGAACGACCTTGTGGAGCTGGGAAAAGAAAATCAGGCCCCAGAAGAACTTGAAAAAATTAAAAGTAGTATCAAAAATGATGATATTGCCACACTTATTTATACCTCAGGAACTACAGGGCATCCCAAAGGAGTTATGCTCACTCACAATAATATTTTAAGCCAGATATTTGCCTTGTATCATATTTTTCCCATTGATGAAACCTGTAAATGCCTCAGCTATTTGCCGGTAAGTCATGTTTATGAACGAACCAATATTTACTTGTATCAATACCTGGGAGTTTCCATCTATTATGCCGAAAGCATGGGAACTATTGCAGATAACATAAAAGAGGTACAACCCGAAATTTTTACAACAGTGCCCCGGTTACTTGAAAAAGTATATGACAAGATCATTGCCAAAGGCCTTAAACTTAAAGGGATTCAGCGATCCATCTTTTTTTGGGCCAATAATCTGGGGCTTAAATATGATGAAAAAGGGAAAAGTATTTTCTACAAGATTCAACTTAACATCGCAAATAAGCTTGTTTTTAAGAAATGGCGTGAAGCTTTGGGGAACAATATCCGGGTAATCGTGTCGGGAGGTGCAGCTTTACAACCACGCCTCGCAAGGGTTTACACCGCTGGGGGTATCGAGGTATTGGAAGGATACGGACTTACCGAAACTTCGCCGGTAATAGCAGTTAACACCTTTGAAAAAGGCGGTCGTGTGTTTGGAACGGTAGGTAAACCGATTAAAAACGTGGAGGTTAAAATTGCTTCAGATGGTGAAATACTTGCTAAAGGGCCAAACGTTATGCAAGGTTATTTCAAAGAACCGGAAATGACCAAAGAGGCAATTGATGCAGAAGGATGGTTCCATACCGGTGATCTTGGTAAAATTGAACCGGAAGGTCATCTGCGGATCACTGGGCGTAAAAAGGCTTTATTTAAAACGGCTATGGGCAAATACATTAGTCCCGAGCATATTGAGAACAAATTTGTAGAATCTCCATTCATTGACGCTGTTTTGGTGATCGGTGAAAACCAAAAATTTGCCGCCGCCCTTATTGTTCCTGACTTTGTGCATTTAAAATCGTGGTGCCATATCAAAGGCATCAAATATACCTCCAATGCCGAAATGGTAAAAAACCCGGAGATCAGAAAAAGATACCAAAAAGAGGTTGCTGACTTTAACAAGGACCTCGGAAGCTACGAGCAGATTAAAAAATTTGAACTTATGCAGGATGAATGGACTATTCAGAGTGGTGAACTTACCGCAAACCTGAAGCTCAGAAGGAACTACATCTGCCATAAATACGAATCCGTTATCAATAAAATTTTCGATATCCAGGAAGACTGATTTACACCCGGCAATCCTGGCTTTTCTTTAAACTAAATAACCTTAACTGAATGGCCACAATAAATCGTATTTTCGACTTACTGGATCTTTACAGAAATGAATATTCCGGATTGGAAAAAGCACTTGCCGGGAAAAGCAGCGGGTCATGGAAGTATTACTCTGCAAAGGAATATATTGAAATTTCTGAAATCCTTGCCAAAGGTTTATTGGCGCTTGGCGTCAAAAAAGGGAACAATATTGCTACGATCATTAACAATAGCCCGGAATGGAGCATAATTGATATGGCCATTTTGCAATCAGGTGCTGTGCAGGTTCCCATTTACCCAACGATAAGTGAAGCCAACTATGATTACATTCTGAAAGAGGCAGAAGTAAAGATCATCATTGTTTCCAATATAGAAATTTATGAGAGGATCCGAAAAATTATCCCCCAGCTTAGCTCCCTGCAAAAAGTGTATTCCATTGAACAAACCGATGAATTAACGCATTGGACAGAAATACTTGAATTGGGTAAGCAAAATGAAAAAATTGACCTGGGGGTTGTTAAAGACGCAATTCAGCCTGATGACATCGCATCCATTATATATACCTCCGGAACTACAGGTAACCCCAAAGGTGTAATGCTTTCTCACCAAAATTTCATCAGCAATTTTACAGCATCTTCGGATATTTTGAGCAAAAATCCGGTAAGCAAAGCATTGAGTTTTTTACCCCTTTGTCACGTATATGAACGCATGATCAATTACATGTACCAGCTAAATGGCGTTACTATTTATTATGTGGATAATATTGATAAGCTGCGCGATTACATGAAAGAAGTGAAACCGCATATTTTCGGGGCTGTGCCAAGGGTAATTGAAAAAACTTATGATAAACTGGTTAGAACCGGCCGGGGATTAAAAGGCATAAAAAAGCAGCTTTTTTTCTGGGCTCTGAAACTGGCTCACCGGTTTGAAATGGATGGCAAAAACGGTATTCTTTACCAGTGGCAATATAACATTGCTGATAAACTGGTTTTTAGCAAATGGCGCGAAGCTTTTGGTGGCGAATTGGATGTGATCATTTCAGGAGGAGCAACGCTTAACCCCAGGCTTGCCAGGACTTTTTGGGCTGCAAAGATCAAGATCATGGAAGGTTACGGATTAACTGAAACCTCTCCGGTGTTAGCAGTATACCAGTTTGTAAAAGGTGGAGTAATGTTTGGTACGGTAGGTCCCCTTTTGCCCGGAGCTGAAATTAAATTTGCAGAAGATGGCGAAATCCTTGCCAGGGGGCCCGGACTAATGAAAGGATATTTTAAGCACCCCGAATGGACCGATGAGGTTATTGATAACGAAGGTTGGTTCCATACTGGCGATATTGGAGAAATGATTGAGAATAAATATCTCAAGATCACTGATCGTAAAAAAGAGATATTTAAAACTTCAGGTGGAAAATATATTGCTCCGCAGGTGATTGAGAATAAATTCAAGGAGTCGCCTTTTATTGAAAACATCATCATCATTGGTGAAAACAAACAATTTACTTCGGCCCTTATTGTCCCCAATTTCGAGCATCTTGAATCGTGGTGCAAAGTGAAAGAGTATTCTTATGAATCTCCTGAATCAGCAATAAGGGATGAACGCATAATTAAACGTATTACCCGCGAAGTGAATGAAACCAACCAGCACCTGGATCAAATTGAAAAGGTTAAAAAATTTGAATTGCTGAGTGAAAATTTTTCTGTCGAAAAAGGTGAATTATCGCCCACGCTTAAGCTTCGCCGTAAGGCCATTCAATCAAAATATGAATCTTTGATTGATAAGATGTACTAATTAATGCAGGATTTTAAATAACAACTCTTTTTGCAGTTCTCCCTCATTAGTAGAAATATTGTTTACACCCTTCGATCGTAAATCGTATTCCCTCAGCAGGCTTATTATCTGGACAAGCTTGCCCACACTGTATCTTTTTGCGGCATCCTGGTAGTCTTTTACAAAAAAAGGATTTACGGAAAGCGCAGCAGCGGCATTGTTTCTTGATTTATCCTCCAGTTGATGATAAATGAGGATTTTGCTGAAATAACTGTTTAAAATGGTGATTGTTTTGGGCAAAGGGTTTTCTTTTGCATTGGCAGCAAAATAATTGATGATTTGGTTGGCTTTTAAAATATCACGGTTTCCAATGGCATTTTGCAATTCAAAAATGTTAAAGTCTTTGCTAATACCAATATTGCGTTCAACCAGTGAATCATTGATCTCTTTATCGGGGGAAATATTTAAGACCAGTTTATTCAACTCATTGACAATTTTGCTCAAATCAGTGCCTAAAAACTCAGCCAGCATTTGCACCGCTTTGGGTGATATCCTATAACCTTTACTCTGTACATAAGAGTTGATCCAGGCTGGAATTTGATTATCATAAAGTTTTTTGGATTCAAACAGAACACCCTTTTTTTCAACCTGTTTAAAAAATGATTTACGCTTATCTACCTTTTTATATTTATAATTCAGCACAAGAAGCGTAGAGGAAAGTGGGTTTTCAACATAATTTGCCAAATCCTCTATTTTTTGAATGTTTTGTGCCTCCTTTACGATCACCACCTGGTAATTGGCCATCATTGGGTAACGCTTGGCCATACTGATAATAGACAAGATGTCGGTATCACGGCCATACACCACTGTTTGGTTAAATTCCTTTTCCATATCAGAAAGCACTTGCTCTTCGATATAGTCACAAATGGCGTCGATATAATAGGATTCCTCTCCGGCCAAAAAATAAACCGGGTAGTAAATTTTGTTTTTTAAATCACTTAAAATCTGATCAAATTTCATGTAAGGGCCAAATTAAAAACGCAGATGTTTCACCGTTAATCCATCATTGATTAGTTGATGCAATGAATCAATACCAATTTTCACATGTTCTTCAGCAAAATTAGAAGTAACCTTTTTATCGCTTTGGTCTGTTTTTACGCCGGAAGATATCATAGGCTGGTCAGAAACCAGGAGTAAAGCGCCTGTTGGAATTTCGTTAACAAAACCTACTGTAAATAAAGTGGCGGTTTCCATATCAATAGCCATGGAACGGGTTTTACGAAGGTACTTTTTAAACTGCCTGTCGTGTTCCCATACACGCCTGTTAGTTGTATAAACCGTTCCGGTCCAGTAATCACGACCATGATCACGAATAGTGGTCGAAATCGCTTTCTGAAGACTAAATGCCGGCAGTGCTGGTACCTCGGGAGGCAAATAGTCATTTGATGAACCCTCACCCCTGATGGCAGCAATGGGCAGTATCAGGTCGCCCAACTGGTTTTTCTTTTTTAAGCCTCCGCATTTACCCAAAAATAGACAAGCCTTGGGATGCGCAGCACTTAATAAATCCATAACCGTCGCGGCATTGGCACTGCCCATATTAAAATTGATCATGGTGATATCAGCCGCTGTTGCACTTGGCATGGAACGATCCTTACCTTTAATTTCCACATTATTCATTTTAGCGAAAATCTCAAGGTAACTCTGAAAATTGGTAAGTAAAATGTATTTCCCAAATTTATCAACGGCAGTACCGGTATATCTTGGAAGCCAGTTTTGAACGATTTCGTGTTTGGTTCTCATGTCAAATACTTTTTGCAAAAATAGTTGTTTTGACGATAGCTATAAAATGGGTAAATTCGCAATTAAAAGAAACAACTGAAAAAATCAGTTGCAATTAAAATTTAAAATTTTATCGAGATGAAAAAATTTGCAGTCATACTTTCAGGAAGCGGGGTTTATGATGGATCTGAAATCCACGAAGCTACACTGACTATGCTTGCCATCATGAAAAACGGTGCTTCTTATGAGATTTTTGCACCTGACATCAATCAACACCATGTAATCAATCACCTGACTGGTTCAGAAATGAATGAAACCCGGAATGTTTTGGTTGAGTCGGCAAGGATTGCCAGGGGGAAAATAAAAAATTTACAAGAATACAACCCTCAGAATTTTCATGCGTTGATCATGCCCGGGGGATTTGGCGCTGCTAAGAATTTATCAAATTTTGCTTTTAAGGGCGCTGATTGTTCGGTTAACCAGGATGTAGAAAATGCGATAGTGTCAACATATAAGGCAGGAAAGCCAATTGGAGCCCTGTGTATTGCGCCGGTGATACTTGCAAAGGTAATTGAAAAAGCAAAAATTACAATCGGAAGCGAGGAGGGGCCTGCAAATGCCGTTGAGCAAATGGGAGCTACTCATCAAAATACGACTCATGGTGAAGTAGTTTACGATACAGTTAACAACCTGTTTACCACTCCTTGTTATATGCTTGATGCTAATATCCTCCAGATTGATGAAGGTGCTAATAATGTGGTAAAAGCGATGCTGGAAAAGATGTAAAATTTTTTGAATTTACGCATAAAAAAAGGGCGGCCAATGGCCGCCCTTTCGCATTTTATAAGTTATCGTTTATTCAACAACAATCCTGTAATTAGCAATGCCTTTGGCAGTGCTGATCTGGAATACATAGATTCCGGGTTGATATTGATTCACGTTAACCTGGTATTCATTTCCGTTTACTTTTTCGTTTGCAACTACCTGTCCGGAGAAGTTGTAAACAATCACGGAATTGATTGTGAATTCAGATGCAATGTTAACCAGTTCTTTGGCTGGGTTCGGGAATACCTGAGTAGCACTTTGTACTTGCTCATCCACACCTGTGATTACTTCAACAGTCCATGGATCAGAGTATCCAGATTCGGTTCCACCATCCCAAATTGCGGTTACATTATATACATAGATTCCAGAAACTCCAACAACATCAGTGTAGGTAGTTTCCAGAACCATTGCACTATTGATTTTTGATCCATCACGGTAAACATTATATCCATCAACTCCTTTAGCTGATGAAGGAATATATTTTTTACCTGAACCAAATCCAAGTGCACTTAAGCTACCATTGCTCTTAACCGGAGCAATAGGTTTGCTCATTACAACTGAGTTGGTAGTTGATTTGGAACCATCAGCAAATGAAGCACTACCAACGATATTCCAGTTAGCATCAATGGCACCACCTGTTAATACATAGAGTGATGACCATGCTCCGCCATTGAGGATCATATCTCCGTATGTTTGGATTGCCGGACCGGCATCACAACCTGCAGGATATTCACCAGCTGCGTGGGTAGTTTCATAACCAAACCACAGATCTTGTGAAGCATCGATCATAACCGGAGTAGACAGTGCTACTGTGTTCCAGTCATTCTGTACGAAACTTGCAACAGGTTCGCTTGAAACCTCAGTTGCATTAGATCCAGTCCAAACTTTCATTGTAAAGGAAGGTCCAGGATAATCACCGGCAAAGAAAGTGATCTCTTCGAGCATCATTCCATTGTATTGAGCCAGGTCAGCTGGTTCCCAATGAGAAGCTACGGAGAATGTACCACCTGAAGTTAAACCAATTGCATCGTTGTTGATACCATTGTCCCATTGCAGACTTGCAGAAGTTGCTGGAGGATCCCAGGTTAACACGATATCGTTGTTGATCGAAACAATTTCAGGTCCAACAAGGTTGATTGGTGCTGGTGGCAATGCAGGCATAAATGAATAACCTTCATCGAAACATACATCATCATAATATGCACCAGGAGCACCTCCGCCGGTTGAACCGTAGTAGTCAATACCACCAATTGTTTGAGCATTGGCAAACCACATGATCTCTTCACCGTCGAATTTAACAACAGCATAACCTGTTTCGAAGTCGTAGTTAATTTCTACCATGAACCAGGTATCCTGATCATAAGTGAAGGTTTCAGTTGACTGACCAGCAAATGAACCGGTGCCACCGTCATCAAAGAAAATTTCGAGGTTCCAGCCAACACCTGCAGTAGGTTCATCCTGAACATTGAAATATCCTGAGAATCCTGAAGGAACATACATGTAATGTGTGTATAGCCATTGACCTTGATCAATTGGTGCATCACCAAATTGAAGAACGAGGTCAATTGTACTGGCATTCACCTGGAATGAATTACCTGGGCTATTTGATTGAGCATCTGATACAGGAGCATCTTCAGCAGAACCAGGAGATCCTGACCATGTTGTCCATGGGTCACCCAATTGTTCAGCTACAAAGCCACCAACAGTGAGGTCATCAAAGTTGTAACATACATCAGGCTCAATAATTTCACCAGGTCCGAAACATACATCATCATAGTAAGCACCCGGATCACCTCCTGAGTTAGCACCATAATAATCGATACCTCCAATAGTCAGGGTATTTTCGAATAACAGGATCATTTCATCATCGAACATGATATAAGCAAAACCTGATTCGAGATCATAGTTAATGGTAACCATGAACCATGTATCCTGGCTATAGGTGAAGGTTTCGGTAGATTGTCCTGCGAAAGAACCGGTTCCACCATCGTCGAAATAAATTTCGATATTCCAACCCACACCAGCAGTAGGATCAGTTTGAACATTAAAGTATCCTGAATTACCTGAAGGTACATACATATAATGAGTGTACATCCATTGACCGGTAGAAATTGCACTTGCTCCAAATTGCCTTACAAGGTCGATGGTAGCAGCATTTACCTGGAATGAATTACTTGGGCTGTTTGATTGAACGTCAGATACAGGAGCATCTTCAGCTGAACCAGGAGATCCAGTCCATGTTGTCCAAAGTCCACCTAATTGCTCAGCAACGAAACCACCAACTGTTAAATCATCAAAGTTATCACATGGAGCAGCTGAGGATCCAGTGAAACAATGGTCATCAAAGTGAGCACCCGGAGGAGTTCCACCGGCTCCTGGATTTGCAAAGAAGTTAGCACCACCCAGTGTTAATGCACCTGCAGTACCAAATGTACCTAATGTCCATTGATATTCAAGTTCGAGGTTTTCATCAATGTAGAATTGACACCAGTCATTATCAAGGTCAACCATCAATTTGATTGCATACCAGGTATCATAAGCATAAGGAATGATAGCTGCACCGGCAGCACCACCATCAACAACGATGGTCATGTCGTCTTCAAACATAGCCTGGAAGCCCCACTCAGTGCCCGGAACAACATCTTTCTGCAGGTTGAAATAACCTGTTTTACCTGTTGGAACATAGATATTGAATGTGAATTCCCATGCACCAGCAGTTAAATTCTCATCGTTGAATAACTGAACAAGGTCAGTGGTTCCCTCAACAAGAATTGAATTATCAGGACTTACAGAATACATATCAGAAACGATAGCATCTTCAGCTGTACCAGGAGCACCACTCCAGGTAGTCCAAAGACCACCAAGTTGTCCTGCTACGTAACCACCAACAGTAAGATCATCAAAGTCTTCGCAATCACCTGCAGGAGGAGTATAGTTTACAGTAGCTGAAGCTGTATTTGAAGGATCTGATTCGCCAGTTTCATAAACTGCAGTAACGAAATAATCATAAGTGCCATTGGCAAGACCCATATCAGCATAGTTAGTACTTCCTGTACTGGCAATCATAGCACCATCACGGTATACGTTGTAGCTGATATCTGATGAACCGCCACCTGCGAGTTCAAGACCCCAGAGGTTAACATTTTGTGAAGTACCAATAATTGCCCAATATCCCGGAACGATTGCACCATCTATACATAGACCACCGGCAATACCAGTTCCAACAGCTGCAACTGATCCAACATCAAATGTCAGTCCTGTTTCAGCTCCTGAAGGCAATTCCATTTGGATTAACTCATTAGATGTTGCACCGGTTTGTGAATATCCCCAGAGGTATTCGCCACCACTGTAGTTATCATAAGCAAGGCCATAATAACTTGGAGCGGAAACACCACATGGGAAGCTACCCAAGTTAGCACCTGTTTTGTCAAATTTAGTGATATCATCTGACCAGTTGTTGCAATAGAAAGCATCATCGTTTTCATTGTAAGCAACGGCACGACATGCAGCTGGTCCGGTAAATGTACTTACCAAAGTTTGAGCATCAAAATCCATTTCAAAAATGGTAGTTGAAGCAGCACCACCATAGAAATAAGTGCCATCATAAGCAATGTCCCTACAGCCTGTAGCAGCTGCAATAGTGAATACATCGATGTAGTTACCACTGGCATCGTAACGATAGAACTCACCTGCACCATTCCATTTTGAAGTATAAATGTAGTTTCCGTCAGTTTCGATTCCGGCTTCACCACTACCAACTCCAACAGGAACATCAAATAACAAGTCGAATTGAGCATCTGATGGAGGATATGGTGTATTATTAGCAGCAGAGCTGATTTCCATAGCGGGTGCGCCAATAGTTGCACCATTAGCTGTGAAACTTCCTTTTCCACCAGGAGCATCCCATGTCAAATATACATCTGTCATATCAACAGTTGCCTGAAGGTTTGTTGGAGGATCCAAAGTCACCATACCTGCTTCTTCGATAGTGAAATCATCAAAATAGAAATCAGTGGTTGCATTTGCACCAAAAATATCAACAGCAGCCAGTTGAAGCTGTGCACCTGCGCCATTAGCACCAAGTGTCCATTGCCATTCATGGATCATCGATCCGTCTAACCAGAACTGAGCCATGTCATTATCTAGATCTACCATTACAGTAGCCATCATCCAGGTATCAAAGTCGAAAGTAAAGGTAGCAGCACCGGTTGCACCAGCGTTGATTGAACCATCACCACCAACATTGAAATATGCTTCAAAGCCCCATTCGTAAGCACCATCAAAATCGGTCATTACATTAAAATAACCATCATTACCTGATGGTACATAAATCATTAATGAAACATTATATGCACCAGTAGTAAAATAGGTATCGAAATTATGAACGAGGTCATTGTTTTGAACAATATTTACTGAATTTGAACCACTATAAGCATATGCATCAGATACCCATGCATCTTCGGTAGCGTCGCAAGGAGCATTGCTCCATGTAGTCCAGTCAGCTGGATTTTGACATGCCAGTTGTTCGCCAGCATTATAAGCTTCAAAATCATCAAAGAAAATAGCTGTACTTGGCATACCTTCAACTACATTAACGGTATAGTCTTCAACCTCACCGTATGAAGTAGTTCCACATGGATCGAAAGGACAGTCACTGCCTGACCATTTCAGACGAACCCTCATACGAGTTGAGCCTAGCGGAGCATCACCCGGAATAGCAATATCATACATAATCATATCACCACCATTACTGATGTCGCAAACAAGCATTTCATCATCAGCGAAAGTTCCGTCCATATTGAAGTCAATCCATACTCCCCAGTCATCAGAAGTATAAGCGTTTCCATTATAAACAGTTAATTGGTAAGTACCACCTTGTTCAACATCCGTTGAAAGTGAGGTCCAATCTTCGTAACCATTTTCACCGGAAGTTAAGTTGCTGATATCACCGAACTCAACACCATCAATAAACTCATCACCACCACCGGAAGCTTCGCAATATTCGAGGCCACCACTAACAGCAGCGGTAAAATCACACATGTTTCCGTAAGTAACACCATCACATGAGCCAGCGATACCTGATAACCAATTGGTTCTGTATCTCAAGGTATGATTTCCAGCAGGAGCATCTGCAGGAATAGTAATATCGACTGTGTAGTCAACGTTAGCATCTGTACAAACGAAATCATCAACCAGGTGCTCAGCGTCATCCATAAAGAGGTCATCATTCCAGTCAACCCAAACATCAACATAAGTGCTGCTGTAGCCAGCCTGCATAGTTAAGGTGTAAGTCATTCCTGGTTCAAAGGTGTGAATCATATCGGTAAAATCATGATACCATGCATAAGGAACTCCATCACATGCTATTGATACGCCGTTAACATCAGCTAAATCCCAGTAAATAAGACCATCACCGAAATCACAGCCAGTTGCATACAAACCGTCTAAACACAAGCTTGGCTCAATGTTTTCAACAGTTTTTGATTTACAGTCATTAGCTGAGTTTTCATCACCTGTTAATGTTACACATGCATCAATACTATATGTACCATAAGCTGAAAGATCAACTGTGGTAGCAAAAGTATGATCATAAGTGTCTCCTGAATTAAGGGTTGTTGAAACTGATTCAACAACTGGTGTTCCTCCGTCAAATGTGAACTCAACATCAAAACTTGTTTGAGTAGCGGTTCCATAGTTTTTAACGGTAATGGTTACGGGCTCAGCGCCTGTTAAATTCAACCCTGAAGCAGGTTGACTAATAACCTGAACACCGAGATCGTTGGTTGGTAATGGACCGGAAGAGCAGAGTTCAAGACCCCAGATATCCACATTTTGAGCAGTTCCCAAAATTGTCCAGTAACCAGAAACGATTCCGTCGGCAATTGCTAAACCACCAGCGATACCGGTTCCAACAGCTGCTACAGATCCAACATCAAAGTAAGTTCCTGTTTCAGCACCACCAGGTAAAGAAATCTGAACTAATTCATTCAATGTTGCACCAGTTTGTGCATAACCCCAAAGATATGGGCCGTCGCCACAATAACCGGCACCCTGATATGCAAAACCATAATAACTAATTCCGGTTGGGCCTACAGGAAATGATCCGAGGTTTGCGCCTGCCATATCAAACTTGGTAATATCATCTGACCAGTTATTGGCGTAAAATGCATCCTCATCTTCATCGTAAGCAATTGCTCTAACAGCAACAGGAGCAGTAAAAGTACTCACCATTGATGCAGAGGCAAAATCCATCTGGAATACAGTAGTTGCCGCAGCACCACCATAAAAATACGTTCCGTCAAATGCGATATCTCGACATCCGGTTGAGCCGGCAACGGTAAATGTTTCTACCCAGTTACCGCTGAGATCGTACTTTTGGAATTCGCCTGCACCATTCCACATGGAGGTATAAATGTAAGATCCGTCGGATTCAATACCGGCTTCACCTCCACCTATGCCAACGGGCCAATCAAACTGCAAGTCAAACATATCTTCACTTGCAATTGGAACACCCGCAGACTTTGTTTTTGGCCCAAGCTCTCTAGCAGAGTTTTGGGCAAAAAGCATACCGGTAGAAATTAATCCTACCAAGAGTGCTAATCCAATTTTTGTAAAAATTTTCATAATGATTAAAATTTAGTAAGGAAATGATTTAATGATCCATTTTTTTTTCTGAAAACAAATGTAGAATATTTTTATGAAAATACAAATTATATTTTGCCTGAAAACTAATGAAATTAATGTATTCAGGCTATCTTATTCGATCTAATGCCATATTAATAGCTTCAATATGGTCAAATGCGAGTTCAGGAATACTACTCATTTTGAACCATTTAGCATCGCTGGCATCGTCGCCACCCCTCACTTTAGATTTTTGATAATCAATTTTACCAAAAAAAGTAACCGATACTGTTCGCCCCCTAGGATCGCGGCCAAGGGCGCTGAAGGTATGCAATTGTTTAAGTTGATCCATCCGAAGTTCAAGACAGGTTTCTTCTTCCAATTCTCTAACCACTGCTTCTTCTACAGTTTCTTCCATTTCAACAAAACCACCGGGAAGCGCCCACATCCCTTCAAAAGGATAATGCTTGCGCTGAATTAATAAAACTTCAAATTCATCTGCTTTTCTAAATACAACAGCATCAACAGTTAGTGCCGGACGTGGGTAGTCATAAGTAAATGGCATGTATTCCTGAAATTTGTTTATAAATAGGATTTAATAACAATTGGAATAGCTGTTTTGTTATTTTATTTCGCTTCCATTAGTAAAATCAAGTTCCGGTGAAACAAAACATAATGCACCTTCACTGTTTTCAGCAGAAAGGATCATTCCGTTTGACTCGATCCCTTTTAATTTTTTAGGCGCCAAATTTACAAGAATACTAACTTTTTTACCGATGATTTTTTCAGGTTCATAATGCTCTGCAATACCTGAAACCACGGTCCTTTTATCAATTCCTGTATCAATAAGAAGCTTTAGAAGTTTTTTTGTTTTGGGGACTTTCTCCGCCTCAATTATAGTTCCTACACGGATATCCAATTTGGCAAAATCATCATACTCGATGTTCTCTTTTACAGGGGAAATTTTAGTTTCTTGCTGATTTGCTTTTTTTGTTTCCAGCAGTTTTTGAACTTGTGCATCAATTTCGGCATCTTCAATTTTATCAAATAAAAATGCCGGCTCATTCAATTGGTGACCGTCAGGAAGCAATTTTGGGCTTCCGGCCATTGACCAATCCATTGCTGGCAGGTTGAGTAAATTTGATAATTTATTTGCTGAAAATGGCAAAAAAGGCGCTGCAACAATTGAAAGGTTTGCACATATTTGCAGCGAAACATTCAATATTGTTTGAACACGTTCAGGATCTGTTTTAAAAATCTTCCAGGGCTCTGCATCAGTAAGGTATTTATTACCAAGGCGAGCCATGTTCATCATTTCATTTAAAGCTTCTCTGAACCTAAAATTCTCCAGACTTCTTCCAATCCTGGAAGGCAATTCACTTAGCTCCGCTAAAACAACCTTATCGGGCTCACTGAATTCAACTGGGGCCGGTACTTTACCATCAAAATATTTTTTAGTTAATACCAGTGTACGGTTTACAAAATTGCCAAATATTGCAAGTAACTCATTGTTATTTCTTGCCTGAAAATCCTTCCAGGTAAAGTCGTTGTCTTTGGTTTCAGGTGCATTTGCAGTTAAAACATAGCGAAGCACATCCTGTTTGCCCGGAAACTCTTCAAGGTATTCGTGCAACCAAACCGCCCAATTACGCGATGTAGAGATTTTATCGTTTTCTAGATTTAGAAATTCAAATGCGGGAACATTGTCAGGCAATATATAACTTCCTTCCTGCTTTAACATCGATGGGAAAATGATGCAATGGAAAACAATATTGTCTTTACCAATAAAGTGTATCAACCTTGAATCGTCAGATTTCCAGTAAGGTTCCCATTCTTTTCCCGTTTTTTCAGCCCATTCACGTGTGGCTGAAATATAACCAATCGGAGCATCAAACCACACATACAGTACTTTTCCATCAGCTCCTTCAACCGGAACTTTTACACCCCAGTCGAGATCGCGGGTAACAGCCCTCGGTTGTAATCCCTGGTCGATCCATGATTTACACTGGCCGTAAACATTTACCTTCCAGTCATCCTTATGACCCTCCACAATCCATTCCCTGAGCCAGGATTCATATTTGTCAAGCGGTAAATACCAGTGTTTTGTTGCCTTTTTTACAGGTTTGTTGCCACTTAAAACCGAAACGGGATTGATCAGATCATCGGCGCTCAGTGAAGTACCACAGTTTTCACATTGATCACCATAAGCTTTTTCAAAATTACAATGAGGACAGGTTCCGGTAATATATCGGTCAGCTAAAAAATGCTGCGAAGATTCATCATAATACTGCTCTGAAGTTTTCTCAACAAATTCGTCCTTATCATAAAGCGTTTTAAAAAAATCAGAAGCTGTTTCGTGGTGTATTTGATTGGATGTTCTGGAATAAATATCAAAGGAAATTCCAAAATCCTCAAAGGCTTTCTTAATAATACCATGATATTTATCTACTATCTGCTGTGGTGTAACTCCCTGCTGTCTTGCTTTAATCGTAATCGGAACACCATGTTCGTCGGAACCACCGATAAATAACACATCCTCTCCCCTGGAGCGCATATATCTTACATAAATATCAGCCGGTACATAAACACCTGCCAAATGACCAATATGGATAGGTCCATTAGCATAAGGCAAAGCCGATGTTACAGTATATCGCGCAAATTTTTTCTTTTCTGCCATAAAATTCGGTAATTATTGTCTAAAAAAACCCGTATTTTCGGCAAAGATAATCAATTGTAATACAAAGAAAACAGTCAAAAATAATGAACAGACCTCCTTTTTTGAGCAAGGGTGATTCGATAGCTATCGTTGGACCAGCGGGAAAAATAGATCAATCTGTTGTTTTAAAGGCAGCATCAGTTCTCAGGGAATGGGGATTACAGGTTCAGCTTGCTCACCATCTATTTGATGATTTTTTTGGGTTTTCAGCAAGTGATGAAGATAGGAAGAACGACCTTCAGGAGGCTTTGGATGATCCAACAATCAAAGCGATTATGTGTGCCAGGGGAGGTTATGGTACCAATCGAATCATTGATTTTTTGAACTTTGAATATTTCAGAAAAAATCCAAAATGGCTCATCGGATTCAGCGACATCACCGTTCTGCACAACCATATCCTTAATAACTTCGGCATCGAAACCATCCATGGCACGATGTGTAATGACTTCGTAAGCGAAAATACATCATCAGAAACCATAGAATCATTGCGGAAAGTATTATTTGGTGAAAAAACTACCTACCACGTTGAACCACACAGTTTATCAAAAAGAGGAATTGCAAAAGGAATTTTAACAGGCGGGAATCTTGCTATTTTAATCAGCCTGCTCGGAACAGCTTCTGATGTGCAAACATCCGGGAAAATTCTGTTTATTGAAGAGGTTGGTGAATATCATTATCGTATCGACCGTATGATGATCCAACTAAAAAGGGCCGGTAAGCTTAAAAATCTTGCCGGGTTGATCGTTGGTGAGTTTAACGACATGCCTGATAAAGCAGAAAATTTTGGAAAATCCGCTTATGAAATTATTGCTGATGTAGTAAGTGAATTCAACTATCCGGTGCTGTTCGGTTTTCCGGCAGGTCATGGGAAGGATAACAGATCACTGATTTTTGGAAGAGAGATAACTTTTGAAATAAAAGAAACAGCTGTAGTTACATTCTAAATTCATGGCTGAGCACAATAAACTTGGTAAAAAGGGCGAAGAAATAGCTGCAAGGTACCTCCGGGGACTTGGATATAAAATAGTTGAGCAAAACTGGCGACACGAAAAGGATGAAATTGATCTTATTGCTTTTGATGGAAGTTTTTTAGTCATTATTGAAGTAAAGACCAGAAGTACCAGTTTTTTTGGTGATCCGGAGGAAGCCGTAACTGATAAAAAAAGGAGGTTTTTGATTCGCGCAACGGAAGCATATCTTGAAAAAAAAGATCTTTACAATGAAGTTCGTTACGATATCATTTCAATTATAATAGAAAACAGGGAAGAACGAATAAAACATATAAAGGATGCATTTTATCCAACCCTGTATGACTAAACCTCAATCGAATTAAAGTTAGGGATTTCGCGTAAATATTTCACAGAGTAACTTTCGTAATCCAACATACAGCAAATATGTGTAAGGCCATTGGTTACCATTAGATAAGGCACTTGCAGCGTCATATTGTATCGGATTATCTGATCAAACACCTCTTCGTTTAATTCAATTTCAGGAGCCTTGCATTCCACAATTACAATGGGTCTGCCTGATCTGCTGTAAACCACCGCATCCGTTCTTTTATTCCGTTTTACTACTTTGAGGCCGGTTTCTATAGCAATTAAGGAGTCAGGGAAATTTTTATCTTCAACTAAAAAACGGATAAAATTTTGCCTGACCCACTCCTCATTCGTTAAAACAACAAACTTTTTACGCCATTGGTCAAAAATCTTTTGTTTACCTTCAACTATTTGGATTCTAAATTGATATGTAGGTAAATTTAATTGCTGCATTGTGTCAAATTACGTTTTCAAAAGTAGAAAAATATTAAAATTTGAACCCATCAAACTAATTAAAGATCAAATATTTGGGATATAGAATATAAAAGAAAACAATTGTTTGCTATTGATAAAAATATTTCTACCTTTGCACCCCAATTTTATAAGGCCACTTAGGCTGTGGCCTCAAATGAAAGAAAAAATCGTGAACTACTTGAAAGAATTACGGATTCCATTTAAGGGATTAAAGATTGGAAAACACGATTATGATTGGGAAATAAATCAAAAGTTCTTTGAGATTTATGACAATTCAGATGTATTGGATTGCAAGATTTCTGTGAAGCTTGAGTTGGATAAAACCGAGCGGATGCTTTCGCTGGATTTTGAAATTGATGGAGAATTGACCTCTGTTTGCGATAGATGTTTGGATGAAATAAAAATACCTGTTTCAGTTAAGGAACAGTATATTTTTAAGTTTGGTGCAGAGCGATTGGAGGAATCAGAAAATGTGATGGTTATACCTGAATCGGATTTTCAAATAGAGGTGGCTCCTTTGATTTATGATTATATCATTTTATCACTGCCCATTCAGAAAATTCATGGAAAGCATGGTATTAAACCCACAAAATGCAATACTGATGCGCTAAAATACCTGGAAAGTCATGATGATAAAGATGAAATTGATCCCCGATGGGAGGCTTTGAAAAATATTAAACTTGATAATAACAACTAAATAATTATACAAAATGGCTCATCCGAAGAGAAAAATATCGAAGACAAGAAGAGACAAGAGGAGAACCCATTATAAAGCAGAAGCTCCTGTATTGGCCAAATGCGCTGCTACTGGTGAAGTTCATCGTTACCACCGTGGATATTATATCGACGGAGACCTTTATTATAAAGGTAAACTGGTGTACTCAAAAGCTGAAGCTGAGTAATTGACTCCCTTTACTATTCTTTAAATTCTGTCCATGAAGATTGGTTTAGACGTAATGGGTGGTGACTATGCCCCGGAAGTAACCATTGAAGGGGCCCTGTTATCATTGGATAAACTTGCATCCGAAGACAGGATTTTTTTATTTGGTCCCGAAGACATTATCACTGAAAAAATCCATGAAAAAGGTGGAAACCTTAAGGATTTTACAATAGTACATTGCCCCGATGTAATTGGTATGGGAGAACGGCCTATCAAAGCCTTTACCCAAAAACCTGCCTCCAGTATTTCCATGGGTTTCAGATACCTGAAAGGCAAAAAAATTGATGCTTTTGCTAGCGCCGGAAATTCCGGCGCTGTGATGGTTGGAGCAATGTATAGTGTAAGTAATATCAAAGGAGTTATCCGTCCCAGTACGCTTACAACACTTCCCAAGGAAAACGGTGGCATGAATGTTATGCTTGATATCGGAACCAATCCGGATATAAAACCCGATATTTTATACCAGTTTGCAATCCTGGGTTCCATTTATTCAAAGCATGTGCTTGGTGTAAAAAAACCTCGAGTTGGTTTGTTAAATATTGGTGAAGAAGAAGAAAAGGGAAACCTGCTATGCCAATCCGCATTCCGCCTTATGAAGGATTCTGAGGATTTTTACTTCTATGGAAACATTGAAGGTCGTGACCTTTATAAAGACAAAGCAGATGTGATTGTATGTGATGGCTTTACAGGTAATATTGTTTTGAAGCAAATTGAAGCCATGTACAGAATGCTAATGAAAAGAAATCTGGTGGATGATTTCATTAAAAAATTCAATTACGAAAACTATGGCGGCAGCCCTATTCTTGGTGTAAATGGATCAGTAGTTATTGGACATGGAATTTCAAGTTCAAAAGCTATCAAAAACATGATTTTACTTACACACGACATTCAGCAGGCAAACCTTACGGGCAAAATCAAGCGAGTCATGAACAAGTATATCCAAAGTAAATAAATATTATTTTTGGGCCTGAGTTTATTATCAGATTATTTAAGTAATGAATAAAATAAGAGCAGCTATTACAGGAATTCACGGTTATGTACCTGATTATATTCTAACCAATAAAGAACTGGAAACCATGGTTGATACCACTGATGAGTGGATCACCACACGAACCGGTATCAAGGAAAGACATATTTTAAAAGGGGAAGGACTGGGAACATCTGACATGGCTGTTGAGGCAGTAATGGGCTTATTAAAAAAAACCAACACTGACCCGTTGGATATTGATCTGGTAATTTGCGCAACGGTATCACCTGACATGGTTTATCCTGCAACAGCAAATATTATCAGTGATAAAGTTGGAATTAAAAATGCCTTTAGCTTCGATTTAAATGCTGCCTGCTCAGGATTTATTTATGCATTAACGACGGCTTCAAAATACATCGAAACCGGATCCTATAAAAAAGTATTGGTTGTGGGTGGGGATAAAATGTCATCCATTGTTGATTATACTGATCGACAGACTTGCGTAATATTTGGTGATGCTGCAGGAGCAGTTTTACTGGAACCAAGCACCGACGGGATGGGAATTCAGGATACAATCCTTAGAACCGACGGATCAGGTCGGGTTCACCTTCATCAAAAAGCCGGCGGCTCAGTGAAACCTGCCAGCCATGAAACAGTAGCCAACCGTGAGCATTTTGTTTACCAGGAAGGGCAGGCTGTTTTTAAATTCGCCGTTTCCAACATGGCTGATGTTTCTGTGGAAATCATGGAAAAAAATAACCTGACTTCGGATGATATCGCCTGGCTTGTTCCGCATCAGGCCAACCTGCGTATCATTGACGCCACGGCACGCCGAATGGGGCTCGCCAGGGATAAGGTAATGATCAATATTCAGCGATATGGCAATACAACCAATGGAACAATACCTATGTGCCTTTATGAATGGGAAGACAAACTAAGAAAAGGGGATAACATTGTTCTTGCAGCCTTCGGGGGCGGATTTACATGGGGTGCTGTATACTTAAAATGGGCTTACGACGGAAATAAAGCATAATTTCTCTGTACAAATTTCCCACTTCTAAAATCATTTATTCAGGCTATTTCTCCCACTATAATTAGTAATTGAGTAAATCCTACATTTCTCAATAAAACACTGAGTTTTTAACAGAAATACAAATTACTTGTATTTAATACTATATTGTTAACAATTCATAAAACAAGTTTATAGGATAATTATTCTCGAACTTTCGTGTTTTATATTGGTTGTATTTATATATGTTTTAAGTAAAAACCAAAATTTAAAAAAATGAAATATTTAAAAATATCGATCTTAAGTTTAGCCGTTTTAACCATGTTTTTTACAATAAATGGCTGCAATAGCGAAAGTTCCAAAAATGAAAAAACCAGGATAGAAGACAAAATGGACCAGGTTTCTGAAAAATTGGATAAACAAAAAGAAGCGTTGAAAAAAAGTATGAATGAGGCGCTTCAGGATTTTGACAATAAAATTGCCATTTTTGAAGATAAAGTGAAAGAGCACAATGAAAAAATGGATGAAGAAATGGAAAAATCACTCAAAGAACTAAAAGAGGAACGAGCCAAGCTTCAGGATAAAGTGGATGAGATCTCTAACGAAACAGGTGATAACTGGGATCATTTTAAATCCGACGTTGATAAAAAACTAAGTAACTTCAAAGAAAATGTAAAATCATTTTTTGAGGAAGATAATTAAAGACTTCAACCAGCTTAAAAGCAGCTAAAATCTATTTAAAAAAGGAGAGCTAGAGGAGTTATTAGTCATCAGAAATTAATCACGATTTTTTTGACTGGTAACTCTAGCTTTTTGATCATTTAGTTATAAATATCAAATCCAAAATCCTCTAATACCTGCTTAACTTCCTCAAGTGAATTTGTTTCCATCAAATCTGCCCGTATCTTGGAGGCATCCTGAAAACCGGTTGTGTAAATTTTAAAAAACCGCTTCAGGATGGCAAAATTCTTTTTTGACTCCCAGGTTTGTGTGAATAGTGAAGCATGTTTATATAGTAACTGCAGCCGCTCTTCCGGGCTACGCTCCGCCACTTGTTTGTTAAAAAACCAGGGATTGTGAAAAATGCCCCGACCCACCATGATGCCATCTACACCAAAATCCTTTGCTTTTTGCAGGCCTTCTTCGTACGACATCACATCCCCGTTACCATGGATCAGGGTTTCAGGGCTCAATTGATCCCTGAGCCTGGCTGCTTTGGCCACCTCGTTCCAGTCGGCCGTTCCTTCGGATTGCTGTTTTTGAATACGTCCATGAATGGTGATCAAAACCGGTTTGGTTTCCAGGAGGTGACCAATCCACTCTTCGGTGATCACCTTGTTGATCCCGATTCGGGTTTTAACAGATACAGGAATAGTCGATACTTCCTGTGTGGCCAGAATGATCTCTTTGGCGAGTATAGGGTTAGCAATCAAAGCCGAGCAGGCACCCTGCTTAACAATTTTTTTCACCGGGCACCCCATATTGATGTCGATACCATCAAACTGCCCCTCTTCACTGATAATTTTTGCTGTTCGGGCATGTTTTTCAGGATCTGCACCCCAGATTTGGGCAACCAGTTTAACACCTGATTTTTTTAGCAATGCTTTTTCTGAGTCGTTGATTTGGATCCGATGTTTTACCTTTGGTCCACCCACAACATGAAGAAAGCCATCCGTCGACATGAACTCACTGAACAATACCTGTAAACACTCGGGATCCGAAATTCCCATGACAAGTTCACGGAAAACAGTATCGGTTACGTCTTCCATAGGAGCAAGTGTAAATACGGGTTTTTTCAGATCTTTCCAGAAATTATCTGCCATCGGTCATTTTGAGGATACCGGCTTCTGCATGGAACTGATCCCGCAAATCAGGCCTTAATCGGCTTTTGAAGATCTTGCTTTGCGCAAAACGCTCCTGCATAGCAACACGCACCTCCTTTTGTTTTTCAGCCGGCAAAGTTAGAATTTCTTTGCATTCGGCGGAACAACAGCCATTGTATTCTTCCCGGCATTGATCGCATTGAATGAACAGCAGATGACAGGCATCGTTGGCGCAATTGGTGTGGGTGTTTGCCAGGCGACCGCATTGGTGGCAGCGACTTATGATCTGTCCGTCGACGGATTCACCAAGACGCTCGTCAAACACAAAATTTTTACCGATGAACTTCGATTTTATATTGAGTTGCTTGATCTGCTGGGCATATTCAATTACGCCACCGTGCAACTGATTTACGTCTTTAAAGCCATGATGACGAAGATAAGCACTCGCTTTTTCGCAACGAATTCCACCGGTACAATAGAGCAGAAACTTCTCATCTTTTTGATTAGAAAAATCATTAACAACCATCTGGATCTCATCGCGGAAAGTATCGGCATCCGGGCAGACGGCTCCTTCGAAACGACCCACTTCACTTTCGTAATGGTTACGCATATCAATCACAATGGCTTCACCTTTTTCAACTTCTTTGTGAAAATCCATGGCTGATAAATGAGTTCCAACATTGGTCACATCAAACGAACCGTCATCCAGGCCATCGGCAACGATCTTAGGCCGGACTTTTAGGGTAAGTTTATAAAACGATTTACCATCATCTTCAATGGCATATTTGATGGGCATATCCTGCAGTTCAGCATGCTGGTCAAGCAGCCGGAGGAAAGTTTCAAGTTTATCTTCCGGCACACTCATCTGCGCATTGATCCCTTCGCGGGCAATGTAAATCCGGCCAAAACAATTGAGCTCAAACCATTCCTTGTAAAGCCTGTCCCTGAACTCCTGGGGATTTTCGATGATCACATACCGATAAAATGAAATCGTTCTCCGTTTGAAAGGCTCAGCCATCAGCCGCTCCTTTAATTCCGCTTTGTTGATCCTGTTATGTAAAAACATGCATTAACAACGAATTGGGAGGGAAAGGGTTCAATTTTAACATTGATAGAAATAGAATAATCTGGCTTTTACACTGAGAATTGCAGAGAATCACTGAGGTTCACTGAGAAAAATCTGGCGCTTTGTGGCCCTCTGTGAAGCCTCTGTGTAACTCTGTGAAATAAAAATATAAATATCATTTATGTTTAAAACCCGTTCAAATCCATCAAAACCGTGGGTAACAGCAACAGCCAACCTACAAGGATCAGGATTGCCATAAAAGGCAGTATCCATTTCAGCCATTTGTCATAAGGGATTTTAGCAACACCAAGCGAACCAATGAGTACGCCGGATGTGGGTGTGATCATATTGGTAAAACCATCACCGAACTGAAAAGCCATGACGGTTGCCTGTCGTGAAAGTCCTACCAGGTCGCTGAAAGGTGCCATGATGGGCATGGTGAGGGCTGCTTTGGCAGAACCGGAGGGAATGATCACATTGATGAAAGTCTGGATCACGTACATCACACTTACCGTTCCTGTTTTGCCCAGACCCTCCATCGAACGGCTTACACTATGCAATATCGTATCGATGATCTTGCCGTCTTGAAGGATTACCAGGATGCCACCGGCAAGTCCAACTACCAGGGCTGCCGACATAATATCTTTCACACCTTCGAGGAATAATTTTGTAATCCCGTTGGCATCCTTGTTCATCGCCATGCCACTGAAAATGCCCATGGCAAAAAACAGGGCAGCGATCTCCATAATGTACCAGCCATAGCCCATCACACCAATGATCAAAAACAGGATTGTGAAACCCAGCAGGCTGAGGATAAAAAAGTGATAGGACTTTCTGAGGGTAAGAAATCCGGTGATGGCAAACAATGCAGTGGCGACCGGTACAGCCGGGATATCACTGGAAGCATTTCCGATTGTTAAAGTGGATTCAGGAAAGTTAAAAGAGAAGATGATCAATCCTGCAAGAATGATCAGGTAAGTTACCCAGGCCATTAAAGGTGTTTCAAATTCAATGGATTCAAGGTGCGAATTTCCTCTGTTTCGCCAGTATTCATCAAGCTTGTACATGGGCGATCGTTCGGGCTTTGCTTTGATCCGGCGGGCATACCAAAGTACAAAAGTGATCCCGATGGAATTGATGATCAGCCAGCAGAACAGCCGGTACTCAAAACCTGAGAACAATGGCAGATCTGCAATTCCCTGGGCAATGCCAATGGTAAAAGGATTAAGCACCGCCGAGGCAAACCCAAGATGGGCCGCCACATACACCATACATACCCCAACAATGGAGTCGTAACCCATTGAAATAGCCAAAGGCACCAGGATGATGATAAAAGCAATGGTTTCCTCGCTCATCCCGAACACGGCGCCAAAAATCGAAAACATCACCATCACAAGAACGATGATGATGTTATTTACCCCGAGGGTTTTAATAAATTTTACATGTTCCAGCTTTTGGGTGAACTTCAGGAAAGCAAAGATCCCCACATCGATTGCCTTGCTGGCATTCATGATCCAGAAGGCACCACCGATCATCAGGATAAAAACAATGATGCCCGACTGATTTTCAAAACCTTTAAACAGGGCGGAAAAGATATGCCAGGTTTGATGTTCTTTTTCAACGTAATGAAATGAATCCTTGTCGATTACCGTGCGCTCAATACCGCTGGGGGTAGTGATGGTTTTCCGGTCGAACTCACCACCGGGAATGATCCAGGTGAGGATGGCGGCAAAAACAATGATGTAAAAAATGATGACGTAGGTGTGAGGTATCTTTTTGAACATATCCGACAGATTGTTCAGGCAAAAATAAAAAAATGCGAATCCGCTATGATACCACTAAACAAAATTTCTCGCTGATCCCACTGATTTTCGCAGAAAGGCAGTATATAAATCAGCGCTTTCTGCGAAATTAGCGAGAAAAATATCTTGAAATGTTTTATCTCGTAGATAATCAGATAATCAAATAAAAAATTATTAGAAGCGGTTAACCTTCAAATCGCAGTCGAATATGAATCACTTCAGGCCGATTACCGATGCGCACTGGTGGCCCCCATCCGCCAACCCCGCAGGAGACATAAACATGGGTATCTCCCTTTTGTTTATATCCCCAGCTTACTTCGAAAATGGCATTTGTAATGTAATTCAGCGGCCACATTTGTCCGTGATGCGTGTGACCCGACATGGTAAGGTCAACGCCCTGTTTTTGCTTTTCATCCAGTTCAAAAGGCTGATGATCGAGCAGGATCACCGGTTTTGAAGTATCAACCCCCATCATTACTTCGGCAATCGCTTTTCGGCCTCCACCGGCAAAACGAGGGCGATCACGGTCTTCACGCCCTACAATATAAAACTGACCATTGATCAATTTAGAAGTATCACGGATCATGGTGATCCCATTTTCTGTCAGGTATTTTACAGCCGGTTCGGCACCTCCAATGTATTCATGATTTCCGGTAATTCCATAAACACCCAGCGGTGCATGAAGTTTTTTCAAAGAATCACCAAGGTTATTGCGGATTACAGGAGCAAGATCTTCGTCAACAATATCTCCACCCAGCAGAATAATATCGGCATTGAGAGAATTAAGTTTGTTAACGATTTGGTTGGTTCTCCGGGGGCCAATTAAGGTTCCCAGATGAATATCCGAAGCAAAAGCAATGTTGAGTTCTTTCAAACCTTCCACCTTTTTGTTGACTACCAAATCGAGTTTTTTAACCCGTGGCGAAATGCTGTTGATATAACCCGCAAGGATTACCACTCCTACCAATGAAGCAACTCCGGTAAATAGTTGTTTTTTAAAAGCCAGGCTGCTGGTATATTCCGGTAAAAATGGGAAAATGTAATTCACCAATCGAACCAGGTCGATGGCTATAACAATGAGTAAAAAATAAAAAAATGCAGCAAGCCAAAACGACCCGATCCAGGTGAGGACGTCTGATAAAGATGAAATCCAGATCCGTTCAAGAAAGCGGGCTGCAGAATAGGAGAGGGATAAAAATATAAATACTGTATTGAACCACATTCTGCCGCTTGTGCCTTTAGGAAAGGCCATAATTCCCCTGGTATAAATATACCAGCTGAGTGAAAAGAAAATGGCGAAAACAATGCCGAAAAATATCAGGAACTGTATGTTGCGCATAGATTTAAAATTATTTCATTAAAACAATCCTGTTTGGGATTGTTCAACACATTACCAAATATTTCGCCAGGCACTGCCATTGTAAAAGCGCAGGGTGTCGTTCAGGTAGATCATATCGCCATCCGCCGGGTTTAATGGAAATTCTGTAAGTTCCTGCAAGTTAAGGGTTGACTGAATATTGACAGACTCTTGCTGCACTTCGCCGTTTACGGTAAGGTCAGCATTGATCTCCAAAGCATCGTTTTCCATATCCCCTTTGATAAAAGGCGTGGCATTGTCGTTTTTATTGTCAATCAAAAGGGTGTTGCTTCCAATCCAATTCTGCCCAGCACGGTAACCAAAGAAAATATTTTTGCTGCCCGATGCATTACTCCCGGTTCCGTCCGGACCGATGTAAACATTGTCGTCATCATTCACATTATAACCGGCATATCGACCAATAAATACACTGCGTGAATTAGTAGCACCATTTCGATAACCTGCAAAATATCCGAGCATAATGTTTTCCGATCCCGATCCACCCCAGGAATAGCCGGCCCGATCTCCCATAAATATATTGCGATCACCATCACGTCCGTTACCTGATTGATTTCCAAGGCAAATATTAAAATTGGCAACCGACATATGTTCTCCTGCCGACTGACCAATCAGTATATTATTGCTTCCTGTGCTGATATTATAACCTGAATACATGCCCAAACAAACATTTGAATAGCCTGTAGTCGTTTCATGATAAACATCGGTGCCGATGCCAATATTTCCACTTCCGGTCATACTTAAATCAAAAACTGTTTTACCATACAGGCTGTTACCAATCAGGATATTCCCGAAATTATCTTTTTGATACCCGATTTTGATATCATTGGAGTTGATCAACATTTGCCCCGGATTTTGATAATTTGATGCCGGAATAAATTTCCCTTTAAACCGGAGTGTATCGTCAGTACGAATATTCCCGGCGACGTGTAGCTTCTCTGAAGGTTCATCCAAACCAATTCCAATATTTCCACTGTTTTGATTGATTAAATTTGTATCCTTGTATAACCAGCCCCGGTTGGCCACATCCCCTGCAAATAGGGCATAAGGAACCGATAAAAGCTGTGTGGTTCCCATCTCGCTGAAATTGCTTCCTCCGCTGGTATCCAGTTCTGTTTTTAAAAAATAAAAATCGCTTCCCCAGGGAATCGTATCGAACTCACCGGTTACGGGTGTTCCCTGACCAATAATGAGGCTTACCAATCCTAAAGTTGATGTTGTCTTGTTATGTTCTTCCGAGTAAATAGAAATACCAGAGATATCCCCCTGCAATATCGAAAACCGAAAACTGACATTTTGATCAGTTATGGGACTCCCAAGTGCATCCCGAACAATTGTTTGATAATTGAGGCCCTGAGGTACCTGACCCTTGGTTATAGCATTAAAGCTAAGGATCATCAGTAAAATAAGACCGATGATCCGCATTCGATTTTGAGATTCCATTGGGTAAATTATTGGTTAAAACTTTTCGTCGTATTTGGTCCAGAGAAAATCACCCAACTCCCAGGCCTTTTTCACCACTTTATTCCCCCACTCATCCGTGTAATTATTCAAAAGCTCAACGGCTTTCTCCGGGTTTTCCTCTTCATAAAGTTCCATGGCCTTTGATTCAATTTCCATTTGATTTTCGAATAGTTGTTGCTGCCAGGGTCCCCAAACAGCATCCAGGTCGTGGCGCATATCGCCCCAGCGTTGTGCTGCAAGCGTTCCCAGCCTGTTAAAAGCCCACCAGGCTGATTCACGGGTGTAGCCATTTACACGACCGGGTGTTTTATAAGGTGCAGGCAAATCGGTGGCTGAACAATAAACGGGAACATAAATGGAATTGGCTACATTGTCCATAGCAAGCCAAACCACTCCTCCTACCTCATCAGGCAGGTCTGCACGACACTGAATGATGGTGGCATACATGGTATACCATCGGGCGATGGTGCGTTCGCCAAGGAACGTGATCTTACCGGTTTCATGATTTTCGCTGTACCAGCCACCGGGCACATTATCGATGGTAAGCTGATCGTAGGGCATAAAAGGATTTGCCAGCGGAGAAACTACCGTATTTCCATCCTTGTCGGTTGTTGTAATCCGGCGGGTCATGTCATAGGGTGTTCCTTCATAATAATCATGAAATACCATCGACATATCCTGCAGGCTTACCGGTTTATCAGGTTTTACTGAGAAGGGATAATCTTTGTCGTTGGGATCAAGGTGTAGTGACGGAGCAAGGAGATCAAACACGCGCCATTCGCGACGGCGGGCAGCAACTGACTCGCGGCTTTCAGGGGCATATGCATAACAAAACTGAAAATGATTTTCATCGCCACTGATCCAGCCATTTTCTTTGGCTACCGAATAAATATTATCCGAAGCCATAAAATGATCCTTGTCTTTCAGGTCAATAAATTTAATGGTACTGGCATTGGCATTTACAGCAATGTGATCATCCGGAACACGCTGGGCTGCCCATACAGCTCCCACCTTTCCTTTGCCCGGACCAACGATCTCAAAATGCCATACTTCCTTTGGATCAGCAATGGTTAAACATTCACCGGCATCGTTCCATCCATATTTTTTGGTGAGTTCATCCGCCATTTTGATTGCATCACGGGCTGTGATGCAACGCTCAAGCATCAGTTGGCAAAGGCGCTGGCAGTCGATAAGTCCTGCATCCGACTGAAGTTCTTCTCTGCCTCCGAATGTGGATTCGCCCATGGCCAGTTGTTCCGTATTCATACAGGGGTAAGCCGTATTGATAAATCCATAGGTTTTATCCACTTGTGGAATAGTTCCGATGGGTTTGTGCGCATAGGCAGGCATGGCCAATGAATCGGTTGAAACCCGCTTGTACATGGTTACAGTTTCACCGGATTGATGTGTTTTGGCCGGTTGGATATCTACCCAGGAGCGGGTTCGGTGACTATCGTCGGTGTGGGAAGTCATTACGGAACCGTCGGCGCTTGCGTTTTTACCCACGGTGATGGAGGTACAACCTTCAGGGTATCCACCTTCCCAGTCGGATTTGTCGATCTGGGAGATTGCCACCTGATTTATTATTATAATGATGGAAAATAGTGAAATAATTGATTTTAACATAATTTTATTATTTTGTTTTTACCGCTAATTAGCGCTAATTTCTACTAAAATTCGCGAATATTCGCGTGAAATCACTTTTTATTCCACTCAAACATCCGGTAATGGCTCGATTCCATCCCGACCTTTTCATAAGCCTTTTGAGCAACTTCATTGTGCTGATCCACATAAAGTTTAATCCCAACATATACTTCCGACGAATTGACTTTGTTTTTCACGAAGTCGTACATCATTCTGAAAACGCCCTTTTTGCGATAATCAGGGATCACATACAGCGATTGGATCCAAAGGAAATACCCGTTTCGCCAGTCACTCCACTCCGGTGTTAGCAGCATGGAGGCCACAATCTCCCCTTCTTCAGCAACGATGTAAAAACCTTTGGATTTATCTTCCATCACAGCATTTACACCCGCTCTCACTTTATTATTATCCAGATATATGTCTTCTGTTTCAAAGGCCATTTTTTGCTGAAAATCAGCAATGACTGACGTATCATTAAAAACAGATTCTCTAATTGTAATCATAATTGTTCTGCTGTTCCAACAAATCTAAGGAATATTCAGTAGCTCCTCCTTATTATTCCTTGATTAATTTACCTGTTAGAGTTACAACATCATTTGAAAAAAGGGTAAAATACACACCATTTATAAGTTTTGAAATATCCATTGGGATCCCTGGTGAAACTTCCTCTTCCAGGATTTTTACGCCCGCTAAATTATAAATACAAATTGTTCCTTTGTTTTCCACATTAATGGTTATCGATGAAATTGCAGGATTAGGAAATATAGAGAGGGAAGGAGCCTTATATTGCGGCTTTTCAATAACCCCCGTCATGTAATCCTTAAAAGGAATATAATCCACAAAACCAAGGCTTTCGTCATCAGGATAATGGAATATCACTGCTTCAACGGAATCCGGATCGTATGAACCCCAATAATTATTTTCTGCAAAAATGTTGTTTGGAGTATTGTTATAGAGGGCATATACAGTTCCCAAATTCCCGTTGTCATAAATTATATTTTTCCCTGGATTGATAGTATCCGGCTCCACCTGCCCCAGGTTGGGCATGGCATCGCCCGTATTGGTAATTCCCCAAAGGTTTCCATAAATTTCATTCCCAAACACCATCGACACATTGGAGGTCCCTCCCCAGAAATTGATACCACTGCCACCCTGAAAAGGAATGTTTTCAATATTGTTATCAGCCAAAATATTATTAGAAATTACGGAATTGATATCAAAACCGTATACGGTGATCCCATAACGATTATTGACAATCGTATTGCTGTCGATCACACAACTCAGGTATCCACCCGCAAGCGTAGTAACAGCTATGCCTCCTGCCTTGTCGTAAAACCCTTCAATGAGATTATCCCGGATAATAATATCCACCTCGGGTTCAGATGTGCCTAAATTAATCTGAGGCATATTGGTATTTTCGGTATTGTTACGGTAAATCCAGCAACCTTTGATGAAAGGGGAACTTTCCCCGTTGGCTGCGGATAATACAGCTGGTCCCTGGTTCAGGTAAATATCACAATCCAGGATTTCAGGGCTTGATTCAAATAAATCAATGGTGCCTGTACAATTGGATTTATCAAACTTACGAAGGGTACAATCTTCAATCCGGATATCTGAATTAACCAGTTTTATTCCTCCCCCAAATTCTATCAAACATTTTTCGAGGTAGGAGTAGTCGGTATCTTCAAAGCGAAATCCTGAAAAGTGCTGTGTGGTATCCATGGCTGTAATCGTGATCAAATTTTCAGGTATAAGTTCCAAAACTCCATTAACTGTAATTAAAACAGCCTCTTTAACCTGTAAATATGCATCCTGTGTTTGTCGCAAAGTATCCGTAGAAGCAATGGTAATATTTGCTAAAATGTTATATTGATCACCATTATTGGTAATTGCTCCGGGAGCATTGGCAACCAGGTCATTGAGATTCCATGTTACACCTGTGCCGGGTGTGGTATATTGTGCGTGTAACCAGCAGCTTATCGCAACGAAAATAATGCTGAATATAATTTTCCTGTTCATATAATGTTAATTTTGCACTTTGATTTGGCTAAATTATAAAAAAGCACCGCGAGCTTTAAACTTTTATTTTAATGAGCGAATTGATCAAACATGAATGTGGTATAGTCCTGATCCGGCTGCTCAAACCACTTGAGTACTACCTTTCGAAATACGGTACTTCATTCTATGGCTTAAAAAAACTACATCTGCTCATGCAGAAACAGCATAACCGCGGACAGGACGGTGCTGGAATTGCAGGGATTAAACTCAACATGCCTCCAGGTAAAGGTTACATCAGCCGCTTTCGTTCCAATGCCGAATCACCCCTGAAAGAGATTTTTAAAAAGGTTGACGACCAGGTTTCAGAACTTACCGCTCAAAATCCCAAGCGCCTTAATGACCCGAGCTGGCTCAAAAATAATGTTGATTTTACCGGTGAGCTTTTTATGGGTCACCTGCGTTATGGCACTTTTGGCAAAAATGAATTATCAAGCCTGCATCCCGTAATACGGGCCAATAATTGGAAAACCAGAAATCTTGTGCTGGCAGGTAATTTTAATATGACCAACGTAGATGAGCTGTTTAACCGGCTTGTGGAATATGGTCAGTATCCCGTTGAAACCTCCGACACGATTACCATTCTTGAAAAGATCGGACATTTCCTGGATGATGAAAACGAAGAACTTTACCAGCAATTTAAAAAGGAAGGATTTTCAAAAATAGAAAGTACAGCTAAAATTGCCGCCAGTCTTGACGTTGAGAAGATTCTTAAAAACTCTGTTCAAAGCTGGGATGGAGGTTATGCCATAGTAGGCATGTTTGGTCATGGCGATGCTTTTGTAATGCGGGATCCTGCTGGTATCCGTCCGGCCTTTTATTATCAAAATGATGAGGTGATTGTAGCAACTTCCGAAAGGCCGGCCATACAAACTGCATTTAATGTGGAGGTGGAGGATATTAAAGAAATTAGACCCGGGCACGCGCTAATCATTAAAAATAACGGAGAGTCGGGGGAGTTTAGAATTAATAAAGATATTCCACGAAAATCATGTTCGTTTGAACGTATCTATTTTTCAAGGGGAACAGACCGGGATATTTACCTCGAAAGGAAAAAACTAGGAGCATCATTAGCCCCAGCTATTTTAAAAGTAATCAATCACGATCTTGAAAATACGGTTTTTTCATATATCCCAAATACTGCTTCAGTTGCCTTCAGGGGACTTGCTGAGGAACTGGATCGTTTTTGCGATACTGTTAAACGGGACCAGTTGATCCAACTTGGACCAGAATTAAAAGCTGAAAAGCTTGATGAAATTTTCAAACTTAAACCCCGCATCGAAAAACTGGCGGTGAAGGATATTAAACTTCGCACATTTATCACACAGGACAGTGATCGCGACGACCTGGTAGGACACGTTTATGATGTAACTTACGGCATTTTACGAAAAGGTGTGGACAGCCTGGTTGTTTTAGACGATTCCATTGTTCGCGGAACCACACTCAAACGAAGTATAATTCGTATTTTAGATCGTCTGGGACCCAAAAACATTATCATTGCTTCCTCTGCTCCTCAAATCAGATATCCCGATTGTTATGGCATTGATATGGCCAAACTGAATGATTTTATTGCTTTCAGGGCAACAATCGAACTGCTCAAAGAAACCAACCGACAGGACGTTATTAATACCGTATATCAAAAGTGCAAAGCGCAGGAGAGTCTTCCAAAAGAAGATATCAATAATTTCGTGAAGGATATTTACAAACCATTTACGGCAGATGAGATATCTGATAAAATATCCCAAATGCTTACGGAGTCGGATATCAAAGCAAAGGTAAAAATCATTTACCAATCCATAGAGGATTTGCATGCGGCTTTGCCCAACGATAAGGGCGACTGGTATTTTACGGGTAATTACCCAACACCCGGAGGAAATAAGGTTGTGAATAAATCCTTCATTAATTACATTGAAGGTAGAAATGAGCGTGCATATTAGTTATTAAAGTTAGATGCTATATCTCAAATGCTTCTGCTATTTTTTCAGCAATTGATTTGAACTCTTGATCAGATAGTTTCACCTTCGGATTACTGAAATTAATCTCATTACCTACCCCTTGCAAAGGAATAAGATGGATATGTACATGGGGAACATCAAGCCCGTATACTACCATACCCAGGCGTTTGCAGGGTATCCGCAATTCGATGGACTGCCCAACACGTTTAGCAAATTTGAATAATCCGTTATAGGTTTCATCATCCAGGTCAAAGATATAATCCACTTCCTTTTTGGGAATTACGAGCGTATGGCCTTTAGCCAATGGGTTGATATCCAAAAATGCATAGAAATTTTCATCTTCAGCAACTTTATAAGATGGAATTTCTCCGTTTACAATTTTTGTAAATATTGAAGCCATAATAATTGATCTATCGGGTTATATCTACAATTTCAAATGGAATTTTACCGGCAGGGACCTGCACTTCAACTGTATCGCCCACTTTTTTACCCAATAATCCCTGTGCAATGGGGGAGGTTACACTAAGTTTACCTGATTTCAGGTCGGCCTCCTGCTCAGGAACCAGTGTATATTTCATTTCTTTGTTGTTCTTGAGGTTTTTGATAACAACTGTTGACAAGACAAATACTTTGGAAGTATCCAATTTGGATTCATCAATAATTCTTGCATGCTGCACAAGTTCCTGCAGCTTCGAAATCTTTAACTCCAACAAACCCTGGGCATCCTTTGCTGCTGCGTACTCAGCATTTTCCGACAAATCTCCTTTGTCGCGTGCTTCAGCTATTTGTTGCGAAATAGAAGGTCGTTCCACCCTGATAAGCTGGTCCAACTCTTCCCTTAGCTTTTGCAATCCTTCTTCAGTGTAATAATTCGTCTTACTCATAGCACAACAGTTAAAAATTTTGGTTTTTTCAGATTTAAAAAAGACAAAAAGACCCTTCAGTAAAAGGGTCCTTTCGTTTATATGTTAAAAGTTTATTTTCTAAATCGACCTACAGGGTAAACCTTGCACCAATTGCGTGAATTCCCTGGAAGTGATCAGTAGGTCTGTAAGAATAATCTACAGCAAACACAGATCCAATTTCTTTATTCAACGGAACCTGAACTGTAAAACCGGCACTTAAGCCTTTGTTAGCATTGGAACGTGCAGGATCAGTAATCGCTGCATTAATTCCGTCTTCGTAGGTATAAGCCGCTCTTAACAGCACATACTCTCTGAACGAGAACTCACCACCTAACATAAACTGGTCTTTGGTAAAAGAGTTAGATGAAAAGTTACCTCCAAGAGTAAACCTACTTTGGTCAAACAGAAAATCATAAGAAGCACCTATATTCAATTGCGCCGGCAATTCAAAGGAAGCCCCTCTCTGAGTTGTTGTAAACTGATTATCATTACTTGGCACAAAGGTTTTCAACGAGAATCCATCACCAGAAAACTTCATTTTAGGACCAACATTCCGCAACGAAATCCCAAATTTTACATTTTCCTGTTCACCAGTAACATATTGAATACCTGCATCAATCGCGATTCCCTGTGCAGTAGCATCAGAAATTGCTTCATTGATAATTTTCACTTCCAATCCCCCATAAATACTATTGGAGAATGCTTTTGCATAAGCCAGGCCAATATTAACATACCGTGGTGAAAATTGTCCAATACCTCCATCAGGCAAATCGATGGTCGTGATTTCAATTTCACCAAAGTTCATCGACATTACATTCAGACCCAAAACACCTGATTCACCTACACGTTGGGTAAGCCCGAATGACATCAAAGAAATTTCAGCTCCTTTTAACCAGTCAGTGTATGAGAATATTAGTTCAGTTTGATTGGTAAATGCAATACCAGCCACATTATTATACATTCCTTCTAATCCTTGAACATTTGCAACATTCACTCCGCCCCAACCTGAACTCCTGGCCCATGGATTGATCAGCAATTCTGCTGCTCCGGCCTGACCCGACCGGTCCTTGTTACCGGCCTGAAGATTCATAGTGGGAAGAACAATCAAACAAGCTAAAAACGCTGCGATCAAGTATTTATAAAAGTTCTTCATGCTATAATATTTTAATGTTTTGTAATCTGTATCGAATTAAAACTCACTGAAATCTTCAATCCTGAGCGCTCCAAACCACTTCACAATGCGTTCCTCACCACTGCTTTCGTCTTTTACATGGATCAGGTAAACTCCACCTGCGATTGGAATACCAGCATGGTTTTTCAAATCCCAATCCAGTGAGGTAACAGGATCATCTTTGGTAAATTGCCTGATCATTGTTCCGCTAACATTATAAATAGTTACAGTACATTTTTGAGGCAAATTGGTCACTTTAACCTTAGTATCCAATGGATTTCGTTCATATCCGGGTCCTACAGCAAACGCATAATATGGATTCGGAACAACATTGACCTTGTCCATATCACTGATTGCTTTTTCAGAGTTATTGTATTCAGTTGCAATACCTTCAGTAGAGAATGTATACATTGGGAAGTGTTTATTTTCACCATCTCCATACTCCTCTGCCATTGGCTTTCCTGTGTAATAACGCTCATAGGGCCTGTTTACATTGATGGTTACTTTTACTTCATTTGATAACCAAGTGTATCCAGGCACTGATAATGGAATACCAACATACATAGCACTGGCATAAAGTAAGCTACCATAAACTTTGAATAACGTTGCATTGATGTTGGGGAATGAATCCAATGCCATTGCAATTGTGCGGCCTCCATCGTAAGCAGGAAGTTCAAAGCTTGCGGTTTGAGCAGAATAAACACCACTTTGCATGATATAAACGTAATGCTTACCACCAAATAATGGCTTATTGCCTGGAGAACTATAAACACTGCTTGTTGGATTAAATAGCATATCCCGTCCATTTTCATCAACCAGCCATGAATCCTCACCAAACATAATGTTCAGCCTTTCACCGGTTTCAAGATTGATTGCATAACCCGGGAACCAACCCATACCATTGGGTAATATATAATTGGGATCATCGGGGTTATTTGAACCTTCGTATTCATTGGGCCAGTCTGATGGATTACCATCTTTATCCAAAGAGGCAGATCTGCGTAAGGAAAAACGAGGTGCCTGCCCTTCAGCAAGATTTGCATCAGGAGCCATTTCAATAACCGGTGAACGTGTCCATTTGGATTTATCAGGTGTTAAAACGATCTGAGCACTGTACAGATTTTTCAACCTCTTTCCAAGTGATTTTGATGTAGAAACATCGGAAAATGCTGGTCCTGAATTTTCAGGATCCTGGCTACCTCCATTGAAAGCAGTCATAGCATACGGTGCCCATGTTCCACTTGCTATTTTTTCAAAAGCTTCGTTTGCATCCCAGAAATCCGGATTTTGCCAGTCATCGTCGTAGGTACCCGACCTGATCCAGTTAATTGAAAATCCTACCAGGTCAATATCAGGAACACCACCCAACCATTGTCTTGAGCTGTCAGCGTAAGTAACTGAACTTCCAATCAATCCGTTGTTGTCGTCCATTGTAGCATAAACCGGCGTATTATCGTTATCAGCTAAATTTCCAACCGTAACTGGTCCTGATTTGTATACTGGTCCAAATGTGACAGAAATACCTAATTCAGGGAATAATTGCTCATACTCAAGATGTGTAGCTGTATCAGATACATAAACTGTTCCTGTTTGATTATCTTTCAAAAACCACCTTGGGCAGGATACTATACTTACTGTATCTCCTGTTCCGGCAATTCCATCAGTTTTTGTTACATTTCTGTAAAGTATCCTTTGGAAGATCGTATCAAAACGTAAAGTATAATTGGCAGCTTTTACATTGAGCGGATCAATCACCTTAATGTTGATAGGACCTTTACCATATTTATAAACTGGTTCATACGCAATCGGATAATCAGGATCGCCTAACTTGATAGTATCGCCATTACCGGTAGGACCAGCAGGTGATTTTGCCAATAAAGCATTTACTGTTTCATCAGTCATTTCAATTGCCAATCCACCATTTCCGTTTCCTTCAATCCTGGTAATTTGCGGTCCGTCACCATAACCACCTTTCATGATCGTTCCGTTGATAGTTGGATGCGGAATTGCAGTGTACAATTGAATATTTTTACGACCGGCTAGGTAAGGTTTCTTCTGTCCATCAAGTTTTCCTGGGTCTGTTTGGTCGTATTCCTTGTAGTTATTATAACCATAAGATAATACACTAAAATAATATTGCTTATGGTTTACCAACGCATTATCACCGGTAGCAAATGCGTCTTCATCAATCCTGAATGAGTGTACTACACCATTATCAGCATCAATTGATTCCTGTACAGGAACATTGGCGCCCAGTGATTGATCAAAGTTAAAATTCACAATTGCACCAATACCGTTTTTAATGTCATATTGTGCAATTAATCGAACCTTGTCAGGATCATAGCGGCTATCAGAAATAGTTACAGAAGCATCTGCCAACTGGAAAATCTGATATCCTTCGAATACATAATATGGGTCAAATTCATCGGCTGTTCCAACCAATGAATCCGGAGTTTGTGCTTTGATTTGAGGATCAAGCTCTTTGTATGATTCTTTATAGTTGTTTGAATTTTTGCTATTGGAAATATAAACGATCAGTTCACCATCCAGTTCCTGGAAAGTAAGGTCGGGTGCATCAGGACCATTAATTACCTTAAAACAGTTGTCAAATAAGGCCTGGCACTTATCATCTACAACCCGCAGTAATTCAACCGAAGCCCAGGGGCCACCTGCAATGGCACGCGCCCATGGAATACCAACCGTAATGTAGTTTACAGCACCCGGTTTCAATGTAAATGGGCCGGCTGATTGCATGAAACGCCTATCATCCGGGTTATTACCAACATTAGCCTCAGTCCAGTAATTACCATCCTGATTCAAACCACCGTTTGGTGGATATCCTTGTGTTCCCCAGTTACATGGATCTGAATCGCCTGGGAACATGAAGTCACACTCTGGCCCGAGGGCTCCTGATGAAGTATGTCCATTCCCACCGTACAACATACGTGTGTTGTCATTCCATATTCCGCGAAGGAAATTATAATATTTTGGTGCAACATCCGGGTCATTCCAATATGAAGCTCCTCCATTATTATGGTAAACAAAACGACGCATTCCATAGCGCTCATCATCTACGATTCCATTCCCAAAGTTAACACCATTGATCGCTTCAGCCTGAACATTGAAGACACCTGAGGCGGTATCATCATATCCATAGTTGAGTGTCACTGTTGAACCATTAAAACTAACTATACTACAGTCATCAATGGTAGGCCCTAACAACCCATTTCCTTTAAATGCAGGGTTATCGCAGGTGTCTGGATCCATGTAAGGACCCTGGAAGAAGTCGACTCCAACAGCCGGTGGCTGTTCACCATAGGCTTCTGGTCCACCTTCATCAACCGGTAGGCCATTATAACAATAGCCAAGACCACGCTGAACATCGCAACCGACGAAGTCATCCCTTGCGTAACCCAGGTCAGTGTCCATCCACGGACTGAAATATGTATTAGTTAATTCGTAAGTGGAGCGGTTAATGATTTCATAACTATAAAAAGTCATATTGTTAATCTCATCATTGGTTGAGAACCCAAAAGCTTGTGCCCTGATTTCCATACCAATTGCAGCACCTTCTGTTTCAGTGTGAATATTCCCTTTATCATTAAAAACCCACCACAATGTTTCATCTCCTTTTAACACCTGGTCAACGAGGATGCCTCCAAAATAATCTTCGTATAATTCGGATTCCAATGTTGGCGCCGGGATATAATTTGGATCACCCACATAATTGAGCGGACATAATTCGTTGCTTATATCATAATATGGGTAATCACCCATATTGGGATCATAACTTCCATCACCATCCACATCTTTAAATGGAGCCATATAATAGCTTTGCCCTTTGCCTATATCACCGTGAGCAGGATAATCCGTAATAAATGATGGAATTGAATATCCTGGAAACTCTTCCGATTTATTATCGCTGTTGAACCACTGAATAAACTGATCAACTTCCGCCCTGTTAATTTGGAACATTTTATCCCATTCGGCACAGGTTTCTTCATCAATGGCTGCAGTACCATCAATTGTAAGCGGGCCGGTCCAGTAATCCTGTCCCACCTGGCGGTAGCGCAATGCAGCAAGTTTTAGCTGATTATTAACGTCAAGACCACCAATCCACAGCGAACTCGAGAAAATGGAAGTTTTGGAAGTTTCAGCAGGTATGTAATACTGCGATAAATCGAAGTTCCAAAACATATCTCCCCCGGTATTTATACGAACCCTCGCATTATTTACCTGTAAGAACCTGAATCCGGAAGGAGCGATACATCCGGCAGCAGTGGATTTAATGCTTTCTTTACTTTTGAAATTACCGAATCTATATTCTTCTGCATAATTCTCTGATACCAGAGAAACACAGAACAGCATAATTATTAATATTCGGAAAATATTTCTCATAATTATATGTTTTTTCATTTTTTTCAACTTTCAGTTAAGGATATCATTAGAAATTAAACAGTACACCAATCCTTATTTGGCGGGGTGAACTGTAATTTCCAGGAGTATCCAGTGCCATAGCATAATACATTCTGTATGAAATAGGGTCTAACTGCTCATTAATTTCCCGTTGCCATTCTGCAGCAGCCAGATAGCCGTCATCATCAGGTACTCCTGTTGCAGGATATACTCCCAATACGTTTTTGGTATCAAGTAAATTCAATACCTGCAAGTAAATATTCAGGTACATGTTACTTTTACCGGTTTCATTGGAGAAATAAATATCTTTATCCATCCTCATGTCTAACCTGAACTGCCATGGTAAACGCGAACCGTTGATGGTTCCTTTCAGAACACGAGTTCCGCCTGAACGAATGCTGGTAATGTTTTCCTGGGCAGTATAAGGCGTTCCTGAACCACCGGTTAACTGGAAGTTAACACCGAAATTTTTCAGCAATTGAACAACTTTTTCAGAATCAGTTCCTTTTCTGCGTGTAATGGTAGGTCCGTTATAGTCTTTTCCATCACTGAAACGGTAATCAAGGCTGATGTTAAAGTTATGACGCCTGTCCCAGTTAAGCGGATTAAGGGTTCGCAGATTGGGTAAACCTGAATTGATCAACGCTTGTGAAGTAGTTGAACTGGATCCGGTACCATCAGCAAATTGCAGTGTGTAACTTGCATTTAACCTGGTATTACTATTTAACCTACGCAAGTCATAAGTTACAGTTAAACCTTTTACAGTACCAAAGTCGAGATTATTATAGCTGGTATAATCTCTAGGATAAGCACCTGTAAAACGATAGATTTGAATATCATCACGCATTTCACGGTAGAATGCCGAAAGCCTTAATGAAGACTTATTGGTAAGTTTTTGTTGGAAACCCAATTCGTAATCAATCGTTTTTGTTGGCTTTAGATTCGGGTTGTTTAATACTGTTCCACTTAAACTATTGATAAAATAATAATCTGCAGGATTGGAACGTACATCACTCAATGGTCTCTGTGTTAATACATCGTAATGAGCAAAAAACAATGCTTCATCAGAGATAGGGAATGAGAACGAAATACGTGGCATTACGCTCCATTGTGGTTCATAGTCTTTAAATGCACTTGAATTCACAGATCCCTGATCAGGATTAACAAGATAAGGAGAAACACCACCTCCGGCGTCAAGGGCATTCGGATCCTGAATTTCAACACCATCAGCATTATACCAGGTGAATTCATCACGATAACCCATGATCATTGTAGGATTGGTTGCATTGTCAACATAAACTACATAGTCACTTCCCATATTACCAGGATGAGAAACTAGCTGCCCGTTAACATCAGCAACCTCGCTTACGGTTCTTGCCTCATAAAGGAGGAATGGGTCTTTCAAAACAGGTTGATTGGCATCAAAACGGTCAACCCTGACACCAATATTAAAGATTAGATCTTTAAAAGCAAATTTATCCTGAATGTAACCGGCCATGTATATGGGTTCAAAAGCGCCAATTGGCCTTGCATAATCACCACGATCGTCAAGCTTGGTGAAGAAATCATCTAAACTCGGGCGTTCAGTAAGCTTGTTTCCTTTATAATCATAACCATAATAAAAGGCTGTGTAATTTCCATCTTCAAGCAGCTCATCAGCACTGAACATGTCGATCGAATAAAGATCACCATCTACATTTGCTGTGTGTAACACACCATCTTTATCATAATACTTGATTGTATTGTTATCCATGTCGTAAGAGTCAACCAAAATGTAATCCAGCCCCTGCTCATCAAGTCCCAACTTCTGGCGCAAACTCTTGTCGAAACGGAATTGCAGTGTTTCAGAATACTTACGATAATACATTACAGTGTCCTGGAAAATACCATCTGCATAAATAGGCATAGGATTATCCACATCCAGTTCACGAATTTGGTTATTGGTAAGACCTCTCATTCTGGTCCATAACCTTGAAGCAAGATAATTGTAGCCCCTCTCGGCCCTTTGTTCATAGAGGAAGCCGAATTTCACCTCATGATTTCCAATATCAGCTGCAGCAGAGGCATTTAATGAAATAAGGGTATTATTGGTTTCACCATACCTGGTCTGAATTACACCAGGGGGAGCCCATAGGCCATAAATCCTGTCAGGGGATTGACCATTTAATAATCCTCCCCTTAAGGTTAGATCTGTTTCACTTCTCCAGTTTCCAATAGCAGCATTAAGATTGCCTTTATCCGGGAAAAACTCATAAATCTGGCTGGTATATCTTGCAAGATATGGGTTATAATCTTTTGCTTCAAAAACATAAGCGGTATCGGAATCCCAGCTATTTTGCAACCATACATTTTCGTATTCTTCTCCATCTATTGTAATGCTACCTAATTCAAATGTTGGCCTTTTATAGGTTGTAAAAGTTCCGAGGTACCCATACTTAAACAAGTCTTTTTCATGGTGTGGATCCATGGATCTTGCGCGGAACTGGGAATAGTCAAATTGCAAACTATAATATACATTTTTAACAAGAGAACGGCTTTCAGCACTTGTAGGGAAGCGCTGAGTAAATCTTCCAAATACCCTCCATGTGCTATTCATGTCCAACACATTGCGATCGTAATTATACATGGAATTCCTGAAATCAAATGAATTTCCGTCATTATAACTGAATTGTCCTCCAAAGGTTAGATTGGTATATTGCGTAGTCCTAACATCAATTTTACCAGAAAGATTAATTCCGTATCTGCTAGTATTCGGAGTTGCTTTTTGATTTTCAAGGTTATCAATTCTGGCAAATTCGCCATTATAATAGGTACCTCCCCCAGTAAGTCCGGAAGGCCTCAATGGTGTTTGTTGCAGGAATTCGAGGTAATCATCGGTAGCAACATAAACACCATTTGCCGTTGGACGGCTATCTTCCCTGTAATTCATATCACCTGAAATGAAAAATCCAAGCAGTGAGGTTTGACTTTCTTTTTTACCACGGATGAGCGGACCCTGAACATTAAACCCTAAACGGCTTTGACCGAAAGCATCCAAAAATTTTGATGTTTCCAGTTCCAGTCCTGCACCAAATGTACGTGAAGGCCCTTTGGTAGTAACGTTGATGATACCACCCCTGGCATCACCGTACTGTGCCGGCAAACCACCCAAATAAACCGAAACCTGCTCAATGGCAGACTGTGGCAAACTGGATGATCCGATTACGCGGATACCATCAATATACATTACGGTTTGATCACTACGTGCACCGCGCACACTACCCCTTTCACCATCAGCAGAGAATACACCACCCACTGTTGTAGCGATGGCATTTGCATCACGGTTAGGCATCTTCTTGATATCCTCAGCAGTTACACTACCACCGGATACTGTTTTATCTTTATCAATCAAAGGGATCTTGTAAGAGGTAACCACTACCTCATCAAGTTGCTCGGCGGTTGATTCCATTTTTACATCATAAAACCTGATTTGGTCAGAGTTAATTACCATACCGGTAACTAAAACTGTTTTATAACCAACATAAGTGGCTCTCAAATCATAAGTTCCGGGCTGAACTGGTTTGATGATGTAGTTTCCATCAAAATCCGATGTAGCACCACCGGACATGGTTCCACCAACTTCGAGTACAACGTTTGCAAATGGGATGGGCTCTCCTGTAGCCTGATCAAGTATTCTACCTTTCAGGGTACCTGATTGAGAGAAAACAATCAGATTTGCCGCAAATAAAAACCCAACAGTTAAAAGTAAATTTCTTAACATACCATATAAATTTATGTCAGATTATACACTGTGCTTCAAAAAGGGGGTAAAGTTAATAATAATTAAATGACAACTCCAAACTTTTTCTAACTCACCCCTGCTATAATAAAGTTATTTAAAATCAATATAAGGAGGGTTTAAAACCGCCTCATATATGATTGCCTTTTTCATATCAAATTCTTCATCAAAAATCCACCCTGAACGATCCTGTTCCAACACCATTAATTCCTCCTCATTATCAATTGATTTTGTGAGAACAGCATGCTGACCTTCTCTCTTTAACTGCGATAATTCCGTGGATAAAAAAGCTTTACTAAATCGTTGTTCCAGCGCCTTCTTAATATCGTTTTCAGGTACATGCTCTTCTTCCACTTCCTCATAATAAAGCTCAGGCTCAGGATCATTAATTCGCGGTCCCAGGAGAATTTGCTCTAAAATGGATGGCTCCCGTGTGGTGGATTTATTTTCCGAGCTTCCTGATTGATTGGTAGTCGTTTGTTTATTTTGGCTTTTACCATAATATTTAAATGCCAACCAAATGATGCCACCAATAAGAAGAGGTAAAAGTTGTTCCATATGCTGAATTAACTGATTTATATAAAGTGTGCGTAAATATAATACAAATTAACAGAACTGAATGGTTAAATCAGTTTACGGTTGAATAAAATCAGTTTTCGGCAGGAGTAAATATTTAAGTGGCAGGCAAATTAGGAAGAGATTTTATCAAAGGTTATTAATGATTTCGATAATTTTCTCTTTTTTTCTTCGTGATACAGGGATACTCGTTCCATCAGTCATTACAATATAACCTCCATCCTGTTTATTAAAGCTTTTAATATAAATGGTATTTACCAGGTGAGATTTGTGCGGACGGATAAAATTATATCCACTTAATAATTCTTCATTTTCCTTTAATGTTTTCGAAACAAGTAATCTTTTTCCATCAGTAAAATAGTACATGGTATAATAATTATCCGACTCACAACGAAGAATGTCTTTCACTTTTACCACATTGATTTTGTCGCTGGTAGAAAGGACAATTTTAGGTGAATCGGATTCGGGCCTGCGCATATTTTCCAATAGCACTTTGATTCCTTCGGAGGTTCCACTGGATTCCTTTTTAGCTTCAGCTTTATTTACAGCAGCTACCAGGTCCTCCGGAAATATCGGTTTTAACAGGTAATCAAGGGCACTGAATTTTATGGCTTTAATAGCAAATTGATCATAGGCAGTAGTAAAAATAATATCAAAGTCAATTTTGTCAAGTGATTCAAGCAGGTTAAAACCACTTCCGTCAGGCATTTGAATGTCCAGAAAAAGGAGTTGTGGCTTATGTACCTTTATGGCTTCTATTCCTGACCTTACATTGTCGGCCTCTGCAACAACCTGAACTGATTTACAATATAATTTAAGGAGCCCTGACAGGGTTTCGCGGCTTCTTTTTTCATCTTCAACAATAACAGCAGTAAGCATATTTTTATGATTTTGATAATTTACTGGTCTTCGTAAAACTGTATATTCAACTCAACCTTAGTTCCAATTGCATTTCCTTTTTTATCCTTTAAGTCAGTTACCCGAACTGTAAAATCTTCCTCTTTCCTTTTGTTCAGCATTTCAAGCCTTGCCTTGGTAATATGCATGCCAGTTGATTTTCGATGAATGCCCTGCTGCTCACGGAGTTGCTTTGATTTTTCCCGCCCAACACCATCATCGGTTATGCTGCAATAGATAGTAGATTTGTGAAGTTTAAATTCAATTTCCAGGCGGCCTGTTTGCTCCTTATGCAACAAACCATGAATGATGGCATTTTCCACATATGGCTGAATCACCATTGGGGGTATTTCAATAAACTCTTCATCAATGTTTGGGTCAACCTTAATATTATATTCAAATTTATTATCAAATCTGAGTTTCTCCAAATCGAGGTAATGCCTGATTGATTTGAGCTCTTCCCTGAAAGGAACCGAATTGCTTCCTGAATTTGCAAGAATCAGACGCATTAACTGCGAAAACTTACCGAGATAAGTAACAGCAAGTTCTGTGTCGTGGGTAAGTATATAACTCTGAATTGAATTCAGTGAGTTAAAAATAAAGTGTGGATTCATTTGCAACCGAAGCGCCTGTTGTTCAAGCTGAAACTTTTGCTTTTCAATGTCGAGCAATCGCCTTTCGACTTCATGTTTTTTCCTGATCCTGCGTAAGCGCTGATAAATCAGCAACCATAACAAGGAGATTACAACCACAAACAATATCAACCTGAACCACCATGATGCATACCAGGCCGGTTTAATAATTATGGTGAGCATTATTCCGTCTTCGTTCCATATTCCGTCGTTATTGCTCCCATTTGCATAAAAAGTATAGGACCCCGGATGCACATTTTTATATTCGGCTAATCGCTCATTGGCATCGGTAATTAACCAATCATTGTCAACCCCCTGCAAAAAATACCGGTATTTATTTTTGGAAGGATTTGTATAGTCGAGGGCGGAAATTTCAAATGAGAAAAAGTTTTCATCATACTTCAGCCGGATTGTATCACCATTCTCCAACTCAACAGGCTGCCGTTCATTAAATTTTCGAAAAGCTGTAAAAACAACGACTGGTGGAGTTGGATTTGAAATAATTTCATCAGGATGAAAATAATTAAATCCGTTCATTCCGCCAAAATACATAACACCCTTTTTATCCTTAAAACATGATCCAAGATTGAACTCATAACTTTGAATTCCATCTTTTACATCATAAGTTACAATACGCTCACCAATAACATAAAATTTAACCAACCCACGGTTAGTGGTAAACCAAAGGTTTTTATCGTCGTCTTCCAAAATTCCATAAATAATATCATTGGGCATTTGATCGGCCACGGTATAAACCCGGTATGCTTTGGTTTGTGCATCAAACCTGACCAGGCCTCCTCCAGAAGTTCCAAGCCAAAATCTTTTCGACTTATCCTGATAAATGTAAAAAATGGTTCTGTCGGCAATTTTAAAGTCACTATTATTAAAATATTTTTCAAAACGATTCTCCTCCGGAATAAACTTGTTTAATCCATTATCTGTTCCAACCCATAAAAATCCGTCCACATCTTCAAACAACGAAATAATGATGCTATTACTAAGGCTGTTGGAGTCATTGGGAATATGTTCGTAAATTTTGATTTCATTCGTATTTGGATTCAAATAATTAAGCCCTTTGCCAGTAGCAATCCATATATTTCCGTTTTTATCTTCCAATAAATCATTCACATAAATATTTGAAATGCTGTTTGGCCGGGGATTAGGTATAAAATGTTTTATTTCACCTGTTTTAAAGTCATAACAATCTACACCTGTTCCATACAGCCCAAGCCACATGCAGTTTTCTTTTTCACTATAAAGTAATGCTCTTACTTCATTTCCGGCTATTGTTTTGATATTTCCCGGCTCGTGAACCAGGTAATGATACGTTTTTGTAACCGGGTTTTGAATGTTTACACCTCTTGATGTTCCGATCCATAAATTATTGGAATTATCTTCTTCAAAACTCCAGATGAAGTTGTTATTTATGGACCCACCCTCCTCGGCTGTGGAGGTTTGCTGCATCAATCCAAAATTATTGGTGTATTTGTTGATTTTATTAACCCCCAGAAAAGTACCTACCCACAAATTTCCTGACCGATCTTCAAAAATCTCGTAAACTTTATCGTTACTTAAGCTATTTCTATCATCCAGCTCATTGGTGTACCTGATAAAATTATCTTCTGAATAGTTGTAAAGTGCGAGTCCGCCTCCATCCGTTCCTACCCATATATTTCCAGCTCTGTCCTGAAAAATAACCCTTACATAATCCGATCCAATACTTTTTGGATCTGCTGGGTCATTAAAATACCTTTTAAGCGTTTTTGAAACCGTATCGTACACATTCAAACCATTTCGGGTACCAATCCAAAATGAACCATCCCGGTCTTGCATAAGACACCGGACATTATTATCACTCAAACTTTGTGGATCATCGTCATCGTGGTAATATCTTGTTGATCGGCCGGTTGCAGGTTCAAATACTACCAGGCCATAAGTAGTAGCAACCATAATATTACCATCGCTGAGTTCAAGCAAGTCCAATATATAATTGCTTCGCGGACTGGTATATTCCTGCGGAGTAGACATATAACATTGAAATTGTTTGGTCTGTCTGTCGAAACGGCAAAGACCACCACCAGTGCCCAGCCACAATGAACTATCCCTGGTCATAATCATGGCGTTCACCCTGTTTTTATATAAACTGGTGGAATCACCGGGTAAGGTTTCATAATTTACAAAGGATTGGCTTTTTCGCACAAAACAACTTAAACCCTTATTGGTTCCTATCCAAATATCCCCGTTTTCATCTTCTAACAGTGTAAGGATGGTGTGATCACTCAAACCATCATTCACATTGTAAATGGTAAAATTATATCCGTCGAATTTATTGAGGCCATCCCAGGTACCAAACCAAATATAACCATCCCGATCTTGTAAAATTTTATAAATCCAGTTTTGCGAAAGACCTTTTACAAGCTTTACATTTTCAGAAGTGTAGCGATCAAACCTGATATTCTGTCCATCCTGCCCCTGTGAAAAGTAAGGGAAAATATGAAATAACAAAGCAGATAAATACAGTACCAGTATATTTTTTGATCGATTGTTCATGCTCGACTTTTGGAGAACTTAACGGCATTCCCAGCCACCTTTTGGCATCCGTTTTTTAAGTTTACGTTCGGATTTTTTTAAGTTTTTTTTCATACGCCTTTTGGTTTTTTTTGATTGATTATCATAATGGTCCTTCACTGATGCCCTGTAGCTTTTAGCATTTTCCCTGAAATCTTTTTGCTGTTTTTTAGCAGCTTTTTTTTCAGGGTTATCTACAAATAATGTTCGACAGCCACCAGCACCTCCCAAAATCAAAAGGATAACAATAAACGCAATAAATTTACAAAACTTCGGTTTCATCAAAGCTATTTTTGTTGAAATGGATTTATTGCTTCAACTTTATCGATTGAAAAAGGTGACAATTTAATAATTTTGCACAAATTGATATTATGCAAATCCAAAAATATTTTACCGCCATTTTATTACTGACCATAATTGTTGTGATGACGAATGCATGCAAGGATGATAATCCAAACAATTCAAACGCATACATTCCAAATGTTCCTGTCAACTTTTACATCAGCCCCAATACCATCGACTTTATTCCTGCGGGAGGCTGGAAATACTATGATAATGAAGGTTACAGAGGCATCATTGTTTATCGGATTGACCAGTATAACTTTATGGCTTATGAACGAACCTGTCCTTACGATCCTCAAAAAGATTGTGCTCAAGTAGAGGTTGACCAATCCACGTATACCCTCATCGATTCGTGTTGCATGTCAAGGTTTAACATCATTGACGGCAGCCCCGTTTCAGGTCCGTCAACCTATCCATTGAAATATTATTTTACAGAATTTGACGGGAATTTGCTTCACATTTACAATGGGAATTAATTTAAAGTTTGTGTAAACAGAAAGTAACTACACCCCAGATCTTAAAATCGGTTTCTTCAGAAATTTCAATTGGTTTAAAGTTACTATTTTCAGGGAGTAAAATCAACCTCTCCTTTTCCTTTTTCAATCGCTTAACAGTAAACTCTCCATTTAAAACACCCAGCACAATTTTACCATCCGAAATTTCGGCAGCCCGATCTACGATGAGCACATCTTCATCAAAAATTCCGGCTCCTTCCATAGATGTTCCGGTAACCTTTACCAGGAAAGTGGCTGATTTATTTTTGATTAGATAGTCATTTAAATCGAGGGTGTTCTCTTTAAAATCCTCGGCAGGAGAAGGAAAACCGGCAGGTATCCTGAACGAATAAAGATCGAGCGGCGTTTTACCCGCCTCCGTATCTGTTTTAAAGAACTGAAAATGGGCCGAATTGTTTTGACTTTTACTTCCTGACATAAAGTTCGAAGATTATTCTGCAAAATTAGCATAAAAAAAGTCCCGCTGTGTGGGCGGGACCTTGAAGCACGTTGCCAAATCCAACATAAACCTTTATGGAGTAAAGGCAAGATAGGCATTTTTCAGGTTGTTTGATAAGAACGAGTTTTCATGGTTTAAATCAGTCTTTCGCAATTTTGTTTGCCAAGGATGTGCCAAAAAGGCTAATTCATTGTTTTATAGACGGTTCAAATGAAAACTTGTTACAGGAAGACTTTAAAAAGATGTCCACATTTTTACATTTTTGTCCAATAACGTACAAAAATCAGGAAACAGCCTCAATGATAATGACGATCTCCCCCTTTACAGTGCCAACTTCAAAATGCCGGATAAGCGCCTCCAAAGTGCCGGAGATATTTTCTTCATAGATTTTAGTCAATTCCCTGGAAACAGATGCTTTTCGGTCATTTCCAAAATATTCAGCAAGTTGCTTTAAGGTTTTTACCAGCCGATAAGGTGATTCATACAACACAATCGTTTGTTTTTGTTGTGCCAGAAATTCAAGGCGCGTTTGCCGGCCTTTTTTTTGCGGAAGAAAACCTTCAAAATAAAACCGGTCGGAAGGAATTCCTGAGTTGACCAATGCCGGAATAAAGGCGGTAGCCCCGGGAAGTGTTTCAACAGCAATTTCATTTTGCTGGCAGGCCCTGACCAAAAGAAAGCCGGGATCAGAAATTCCGGGAGTGCCGGCATCACTAACAAGTCCAATGGTTAAACCAGCTTTTAACTGCTCAATTAAATGATCAACCGTTTTGTGTTCATTGAATTTGTGATGGGTTGCCATTTTGGTTTCAATGCCGAAGTGCTTTAATAGCTTTCCCGTTACCCGGGTATCTTCAGCTAAAATCAGGTCAACTTCCTTGAGCATTCGCACCGCCCTGAAAGTAATGTCTTCAAGATTGCCGATCGGTGTTGGTATGATGATTAGCTTACCCATTTTCAGAAGTCATTGGCAAAGTTGGTGATCAGTTTAAACAAATCGTTGTATTTGGTAAAGGGAACATTTGCGGGGGTATCATATACATTGTGATATTCCTTGCATTCAGGACCCAAAGTGTAAATAAAAAATGAGGGCACCCCTTTGTAATAAAACGGGTAATGATCACTGTTGGCAGCTTCTCCCCGTTTACTTACTTTGCTTAGGTAATTATTTTTATCATTAATCTTTTGAAGCTTTTTAAAGTCTTTTTCAAAAACAGTACCATTCACCACCTTAATCCCTTCACTGCCGCTACCCACCATATCGAGGTTAACTAAAAATTCAATTTTATCCAGCGGAAATAGGGGATGCATAACATAATAAGAGGAGCCCAATAAACCGGCCTCCTCTGCTGAAAAGGCCATGAACACCATTGACATTTCCGGTTGATTTTCGGGTTTTGAATAAAATTTCACAAGGTCCAGAAGCATGGCTGTTCCGCTTGCATTGTCATTAGCTCCGGGAAAATAAGCCCGCTGTCCCATTTGCCCGAGATGATCATAATGTGCCGAAAAAATAAAATACTTTTCCGGATGCTTTCTTCCTTTGATATATCCTATAACATTTCGGGTACGGTAGTTTTTAATGAATTTATTTTGAAAATCCAGTATCATCTGGGTGACAGTGTCCACATACAGCTCTCTAAGCAAATCAATAGTAAAATAGTTTTGTACTTCAAAACCATTCGATACATGCCAACTGATTTTATCAGTCAGGAAAATATATCCTGCCGCGTTCAGTTCTGAAATTTGCTTCAGGTCCTTTTTCCCAAAGTCAGTGATCACCACCTTATCCGACAGATTTGCACCACTTTTTTTCAAGTCATCCAGAACATTCCTGGTGGAGTCCTGCATCAATTTTACAAGTGTGAATTTACCCTGAACAGCTGGTGAGTTTGAGGCAACAACAAATTCCTTTCCGGGAGCAAGTTCACGACCAGCATAAAAAACATGGATTGAATCGGGGAACGTATTTATGGGCATCCCAAAACTCTGAAAATAGTTTATATTGAATGACTCCAACCCGGCCTTTTGAAACTCGGCCGCAATAAATTCCGAGGCGATTTTATCGCCATCATTCACATATCCGCGCCCATGCATTCCCTGTGAAGTTAAAGTATCAATAACAATTTTTACATAGTTTAGATCCTGGGCATTTAGGATTGCCGAAAGAATGAATAAAAATGGGGTAAGAAAGCGCTTCATGGGTTTAAATAAATTTTCGTTCAACAAAACTCAATAGCTGAAGGTAAGCTTCAGCAGTTGTGTCCCAGTTGAAACTTGAACCCAGTTTCTCAAGGCGGCTATTAGCATCGTTTAGATTTAAAGAAGTATCAAGATTTTCAATGGCTGCCGAATAATCGTTCAAGCTGCCATTGAACAACTCATTAATAAAATAAAATTTGTCGTTGATACCAATGGCAACATTGAGGCTTTTTATTTTATCCTTTTGTATCTTTTCGGCAATGGTTTCTTTTTCCATGGTTTCCGAAAACATATCCCCGATTGCTCCTGCACCTGCCGGACTTTTGGTTTTCGGCTCCTCTTTTTTAGTTTCAGCCTCAGATGTAAAAAGATCGGGCTCGCTGACAATAGGTTTTGAAGATTGTTTTTCAGTGGCTAAATCATTGCTGCTTGTGTTTTCATCTGATAAAATTTCAGAATTTTCAATTTCATCCGTATCTGTTTCCAATTCCTGAATTTCTTCTTCAACAATCGCAGCACTTACGGGCTCAATCGGTTCAATTGCAGCAGTTATATTTTCAACCGGTGGCGCTTGAGCCGAATAATTTAACAAAAGATCATATAGTTCCCTGGTTTTCTGAAGAGCGAGATCACGTTCAATGGCTGATAAGTTGATCACGTCATTTGCCTCATTTAAAATCAGGTTTTTTAATTCATCTAGTTTGTTTTTCAGTTCCATGCTTTTCATTCCTTTTTCCATAAGTTTTACCTCCGTTTTAAAATAACTTAAAAAGGCAATCTGCATTTTTTCAAAATTAACTTAGTAAGAAATATACAGTGTGTTTATCTTTGCATGATTGCCAATGGCTTTAGCGAAAGCAATTGATGGGTAAAAATACAAAATTTAATATAGGGCGCAGCGATGTTTCTTGAGAACACAACAAAACAAGCCCGCGGTGGAGGCTGGATCGAAGTGATCTGTGGTTCTATGTTTTCAGGTAAAACTGAAGAGCTGATCAGAAGGCTGAACCGTGCCAAAATTGCCAGGCAAAAGGTTGAAATATTCAAACCCGCTGTTGATGTTCGTTATGATGATGAAGATGTTGTTTCGCACAATGCCACCGCTATCAAATCAACCCCGGTGCAAGCTGCCTCGCAAATTATCCTGCTGGCAAATGATGTAGATGTTGTGGGAATTGATGAAGCCCAGTTTTTTGATGATGAATTAACTTCCGTTTGTAATCTTTTGGCCAATGAAGGTATACGTGTTATAGTAGCCGGTCTCGACATGGATTTTCGGGGTAAACCATTCGGACCAATTCCCTCCCTGCTTGCATCTGCTGAGTATGTTACCAAGGTTCATGCTATCTGTATTCAGTGTGGAAACTTAGCTCAATACTCACACCGTACCGTGCAGGATGAAAGCCTGGTTGTTCTGGGTGAAACCGACCGCTACGAGCCGCTTTGCAGGAAATGTTACCTCGAAAAAAACCATACATCCAAAGCCACCCGAAAATAGAATCTATCCGTTTTAAAGTAGAACGATCTTAAGCAATCAGGCATTTAACTATTATCAATTATTACTACTTTTGCCATCCTTAATCAGCATTAAAACAATTACTAAAATGAAAAAAGTATTATACCTGGCATTGATAATTGGAATCGCCATCTCTTTTACATTTTGTTCAAATAATCAAAAACCTGCCACTGAAGAAAAACAGGAATCAGAACAATCACAAATGAAAGAGGAATCAACACAGGATACAATCCAGGAAGAGATTCAAATTGAAGAAACGACTGACACTGTAGCGGTTGAAGAACCCAAAGAGATTACAAAAGCAGAACCGGAACCCGCACCTAAAAAAGAAGCGCCTAAAAAAATAGAAGCTCCTGCCAAAGATAAAAGAACCAAAGTGATCATTCATACGTCATTTGGCGATATTACCGCCGAATTATTTAATGAAACCCCCAAACACAGGGATAATTTCATTAAAAACATTAAAGAAGGCTGGTACAAGGATTCACCCTGGCACCGGGTTATGAACCACTTCATGATTCAGGGAGGCCAGAACGCTGATGGCACAGTTGATAAGGGATATACCGTTCCGGCTGAATTCAGACCTGAATTTTTCCATAAAAAAGGTGCGCTTGCTGCTGCCAGACAGCCTGATCAGGTGAATCCGAAAATGGCATCCTCCAGTTGCCAGTTTTACATTGTTCAGGGCCAGGTTTTAAATACCGACCAGCTAAACATGTTTGCTCAGCGCTATAACCTGAATTTAACGCCAGAACAAATTAAAGCATACACAACCATTGGTGGAAGTCCCCATCTGGATGGAACTTATACTGTGTTCGGCCAGGTGATAGATGGATTAGATGTGGTAGATAAGATTGCTGCTGTTAAAACCGGCAAGGGCGACCAACCGGTTGAAAAAATCACCATGGATATTGAAATTGTGGAGGAATAGTTCTTCTAAAAAACGATTGATACAATGAAAGAAAAGGTTGAACAATACCTGCAGGAAATTAAAAGCTTTGCAGCAAATACCCAGGATGAAATAGAAAATTTCAGGTTAAAATATTTAAGCAAAAAAGGTATCGTTCAGGTCATGTTTGCCGAAATGCGCAATGTAGCCCCGGAAGCCCGCAAGGAGATGGGGCAGTTGCTCAATAGCCTAAAAAATGAAGCACAAAACAAATTCGATGAGCTAAAGGAAGCAGCCAGCGGAACCGGCACTGAAGCTGGTAAAAAAGTTGATCTTACCCTGCCAACTGACTTTGCGAATCTGGGTAGCAGGCATCCGTTGTCAATAGTCCGGAACGAAATTGCCTCCATCTTTTCCAGGATCGGGTTTAAGGTAAATGAAGGCCCTGAAATTGAAGACGACTGGCACAATTTTACAGCATTGAATTTTGCTGCCGAACATCCGGCAAGAGATATGCAGGACACTTTTTTTATTGAGAAAAATCCTGATATTTTATTGCGCACACATACTTCCTCAGTTCAGGTTCGGGTAATGCAAAAAGAAAAACCTCCTATCCGCGCTATTTTCCCCGGAAGGGTTTTCAGAAATGAGGCTATATCGGCCCGTGCACATTGTATTTTTCACCAGGTTGAAGGTTTGTATATTGATGAAAATGTATCGTTTGCTGACCTCAAACAAACCCTCTATTATTTTGCCACTGAATTTTTTGGCGCCGATACACAAATCCGGCTGCGGCCGTCGTATTTCCCTTTCACCGAACCTTCGGCCGAAATGGATGTTTCGTGTTTTATTTGCGGTGGTGAAGGTTGCAAAATCTGTAAAAATACCGGCTGGGTTGAAATCCTGGGTTGCGGAATGGTGGACCCCAATGTACTTGAGTTTTGTGGCATTGATCCGGTAAAATACACCGGCTTTGCCTTCGGTATGGGTATTGAGCGTATTGCTATGTTAAAGTACCAGATCAATGATATCCGGCTATTTTTCGAAAATGATGTTCGTTTCCTGAAACAATTTGAGAGTACGCTTTAACTGCAAACTCCCCAATGTGATGAAACGATTGTTCGATATCATTTTTGCCATTTTCGGAATTGTCATTTTATCTCCACTGTTTATTATCATTATTCTTTGGATCGCTGTTTCCAGTGGTTTGCCGGCATTTTACAAACAAATACGGGTTGGCAAAAACAACCGGAATTTCAGATTATTAAAATTCAGGACAATGTACCGGAATGCTGAAAAACAGGGATTGCTTACCACCGGAACCCGGGACAAAAGAATTACCCCGGAGGGTAAATTTCTAAGGAAATATAAGCTGGACGAGCTTCCCCAGCTGTTTAACATTTTGGCAGGAGAAATGAGCTTCGTAGGTCCCCGCCCTGAGGTTCGCAGGTATGTTGATCTTTACACCCCTGAGCAACTTAAAGTTTTGGAAGTAAAACCAGGACTTACCGATTATGCCTCTTTGGCTTATTTCAATGAAAATGAAATACTGGAGAACAAGTCAAACCCGGAAGAAGCTTACATTCATGAGATCATGCCCGAAAAATTGACATTAAATCTTCAATATATTCAAGAGCGATCATTTTTGAATGACTTGAAAATAATCGGAAAAACATTGGCTAAAATTTTCTGATGATCACGGTTTTTTCAAAACCTTAAGCAGCGATTCAACTTCATCTACTTTTTCGCCATAACCTTGCTTATTGAATGAAACCTTCAATCCTTCCAATACCCTTTCAATAATCACCAGGTTATCACAGGGTTTGAAATGGTTATTCTTCGATTTTAATTTAAGGTGCTTGATAAATACCTCAATCTCACGTTTTGTGAATACGGCTCCTTTATTGAATGGATTAATATAAAACAACACCTCATTCTCATCGGCCATGGAGTATTTTTCATCGTGAATTTCATCTACATAAGCCAATACAAAATGTTGTGGAAGATTAACTCCGAATATTGGAATACCCAGCTTTTGGGCTATGATTGTATAAACTATTCCGAGTGAAAGATGATTGCCCTTGCGCGATTCAAGCACATTGTTTACGAACATGTTTTGCGGAGCATCAATATTTACCTTGTTTCCACTAAACCCATGAATATCAAAAATGATATGATTGATTACTTTGACTTTTTCGAGGGCAGTTAAATTATTATTCAGTTCGAGCCAAATATCCCGTTTAATAATCTCCAGTTTTTCAGTTATAAAATTCAAATCCAGCTCAGGATATTGATATTTTGCAACAAGATAAAACCCCCTGAAAAGGTCATAACGTTGCGTGTTTTTCCAGGTATACAATTCCTCATGAAGGCCATGAAGTTGAATCCGATGAATGATTTCCTCAATCCGAACCTGTATCTGGCTGTCAAAAGAATTGTCCCAGGCCAGCTCAAGCGAAGGAATTGCATCCCTTCCGTAAAATAGTAACTTGTCTCTGATCTGATCAAAAACTTTATCGCTTGGCTCATCCAGCATACTTATTAGAGCGTTGAGTTCTTTATTTTCGTTTGTACTGTTCAATATCTTTCACTTTAAGGCGCTAATATAGCAATAACAGGGAAAAATAAAAATGCAGGTCGAAATCATTTACCAACAGGCAGGGTAAAACTAAAGTTACTTCCTTCACCAATTTTACTCTCCACCCAAATTTTGCCATTGTTTTTTTCGACAAGTTCTTTACACAAAATCAAACCCAAGCCGCTTCCCAACTCATCGTCGGTGCCTTTGGTCTTGTACTGATCGTCTATTCTGAAAAGTCTCGAAAGATTTTCAGGACTAATTCCAACGCCACTATCTATAACTGAAACAATGATCTCATTGTTAAAGCTGGCTGCCTTTATTAACACCGAGCCACCTTTATTTGTAAACTTAATCGCATTTGATAGTAAATTTCTAACTACCGTTTTAATCATATTTTCATCTGCAAAGGCAGTTACTCCAACTGGAATTTCAATATTTATCTTGATTTTTTTACTGTAAACACTTGATTTTATTACCGACATATTTTCAGCTGCAATTGCATTTATATCGATGTTTTGTGGGTTGTACTCGATATTTCCGGTTTGAGTGCGTGACCAGTCAAGCAGGTTTTGAAGCAATTTGAATGTGCTTTCGGAGGATTGGCAAATGTTTTTAATAAAGCTTTTGCGCTGACTATCGTCAATATTATCGTAGGCTTCGAATAGCAGGTTTGAAAACCCGAGAATTGAATTAAATGGATTTTTTAGATCATGGGCGATGATACTGAAAAACTTATCTTTCATGGCATTGGCTTGTTTCAGTTTTTCGCCGGAGGCAATTAAAAATGACTCTGCTTCTTTTCTGTCGGTAATATCAATAGCCACTATTAGCATGGATCGCTGGTCCTGATAATTAACCACAGAGCTAAGTGCCTCAATCCACCTTGTTTTACCATCTTTCCGAATGATCCGATACTCATTTTTAGCGCTGTCAACCTTTCCGTCCAGGGCATCCTTCACATTTTTTATTGATTTCCGGAGATCGTCGGGATGGATAACCATGTTAAGCCATGAACGGCCTTTTTTTATTAGATCACCTACCCGATAATGGGTAAGCTCTTCCAATTTTGAATTTGCAAAAATGATCCTGCCACCCTGAACAATCATCATTGCCTGAAGAGAGTTCTCCACTAGCATTCGATATTTTTCCTCCGATTTCTGAATTAATCTTTCGGCTCTTTTCGAAATAGACACATCTTCGGCAATCATAATTAGTGAGCTAACTGCACCTGAACCCGCTGAAATTGGTGTCATATTTACACTCAAACTAACTTCCTTTCCCCATTTTGATGTGTAAACATATTCTTTATGAATTGGCTTTGCTGATTCCATGCAGGATTTAATATCGTCAACCACTCCAATTTGTCTTAAGGGTGCAAATTCAAGACAATTGATCTTTTTGGTTTCTGCCTCACCTGGCGAACCAAGAATTTTAAGCATGGTTTGATTCACTTCCAGGATGTTACCATTTCGGTCCATAAATAAAATACCGGTAGGCGCATTTTGAACCAGGTTTTTGTATTTCAATTCACTTTTGGATAGCTGCTCCAGGGTTTGGGTAAGCTTATCCCTTTGGTTTTCAAGTTCGTGGTTAACAGTAGCTAACTTTTTATTTACCCTGGTTTTAGAGCGAATATCATAAAATACCAATATTCCAAAAACCAACATCAAAACAAAAATAATGATGAGGTACATCCGCTGCCGGGCCATTTCACGATTGTGCTCCTTTCGCTGTGATTCCAGCAATTGCCGGTCTTTTTTCTTTTGAGCAAACTCATGTTTAAGCTCAAGATCTGCAATTTTAGCATGAAACTGCTGGCTATAAACCGAATCTTTCAGTTTAATCCAAAGCTCCTGGTAATAAAGCGCTTTAGAAGTATTGTTTAAGGCTTTGTAAACTTTATAAAGTGTTTCATCAACTTGTAATTCAAGCTGCGTTAATTGTTTGTTTTTAGCAATATCGTTTGCCTGATTGCTATACTCCAGCGCTTTGTTATATTTCTTTTGATCAAAATATAAGTCGGCAAGAGCAAGGTATGATTGGACCAGACCATGAGCATTGCCATAAATTTTCTCAAGTTCAAGTGATTCATTCAGATAGGTTATAGCCTGGTCAAATTGATTCATGTCAGCGTAACTTTCACCGATGTTATTTAGTGAATTGGCTAAATCAGCATAAGCGTTCAAATTTTTATAAATATCAACAGCTTTATTGTAATATTCTATCGCCAATTCGTTCTGATTCCAGTCGCTGTATATTATTCCGATATTATTGTACGAACTGGCAACACCATGATCATAATCCCGTTTTTTATCCATTTCCATGGATTGTTGGTAGTATTCAAGTGCTTTTTCAAGGTTTCCAAGGTCATAATAAACAATACCTATGTTATTCAATGCAAATGCAATACCTTCTTCGTTATTAATGGTTTCTGCAATCTCCAGAGATGTTAGGTAATAATCCAAAGCATCTTTAAAACTACCGAGGTCGTAAAAGAGTGTTCCTATTGAGTTATAAATATCTACCAGGCGTTTTTGATCACTTAACTGCTTGCCAAGTGAACGTGCTTTTTCAAGATAATTTAAAGCCTTTGAAAACTCACCAACATCATGCAATTTGGCGCCAAGGTAAAAGTACACATCCACCATGTTGCTATCCAAACCAAGACTGTCATATAATTTAACTGAAAGGTCAAGGTATTTTTCAGCAATGGACGTTTTGCCCAGGGAAGCAGATGATAGTGCAATATTTTCGTAAACAAGGGCTACCAAACTATCAGACACCAATGGCAATTTTATGTTTAATGCTTGCTGATATGCTTCAATAGCATCGGAAAACCTGTTCAGGGAATAATTAATATCGCCTAAGGTAATTAGGCTAAAGATGATACGTGTAGAGTCATGTTCGTCAGAAGCCAGTTGAATTGCATCATTAATGATTAATATGGCTTTGTCGGAATCAGTTTTGTTGAGCTTAAGCGAGAGGGTTCTGAGTGAATCTATCCGCTGGTTAGCGGGAAGGTCATTATATCGGGCAATATCGGAGATGGAACTCAATTTTTGTATTGAATCCTGGGCCTTGATATTGAATGAGATCAATATCAAAAGGAGTAACGGTGATATTACTTTCGGGTTCAAATTGCTAAAATACAAATGACTAGTGCTTGTTTTGTGAATGCAAGATAGATATTTTTTGTAATAATTACTAATTAATTCAAACTTTACATAGTGTATTTAATACCTCTTTGATTACTTCCAGTATCACTTCATTATAACTTTGGTTATATTCCTTTTTAGCCCTGCTTGCAATGGCAACACACAAAGTTAAAGCTTCGTGGCCAAGCAGCCTGCTCAAACCATACAGCGCTGAAGTTTCCATTTCAAAATTTAAAATACGATGATCCAGATAACGATATTGCTGAATGTTTTTGTTTAAATCCGGATAATTCAGCGGCAAACGAACATACCGTCCCTGCGGCCCATAAAACCCGGAAGCCGTTGCTGTAATTCCCCGGAAAAATGTTGCCTGATTAAATATTTCCATCAGCGATGATGATGCCGGAACCAGGTAAGGTTTTGGTAAACTGTCAGGCCATTCGGTTTGCTTCATAAACGCATCCAGGATCAATGACTCCTCATCCGTTTGTTTAAATTGATAATAATGCACCAGGCCGTCGAAGCCAAGTCCATACTCCGATACGATAACTGAATTCAGTGGAATATCCGTTTGTAAAGCTCCGGAAGTTCCAAGGCGAACTATTTTCAATGATTTTTTTTCCGACTTTACCACCCGGTTTTCCAAATCAACATTCACCAGCGCATCCAATTCATTAAGCACAATGTCGATGTTATCAGTTCCCATCCCCGTCGACATGACCGTGAGGCGCTTATTTTTATAAATGCCGGTCCGGGTTAAAATTTCCCTGTTTTGACCCTCATATTCGATCCGGTCAAAAAAATCAGTAATCATCAAAACCCGCCTGGGATCACCAACAACCAAAACAGTATCTGCAAGGTTTTCGGGCTTTAACTTAAGATGATAGACACTTCCATCCGGATTTAACACTAATTCTGATTCGGGAATTCGGCGCTTCGGTTCCATGCGTTTAAATTTCTAATTTTGCAACTGCAAAATAACAAAAAGTAAGTATGATAACCGCAGAGATTATCAATATAGGTGATGAATTGCTCATCGGACAGGTGGTTAACACCAATGCCTCATGGATGGCAAAACAACTTAATGAGGCAGGTATAGAGGTTTTGCGGGTGATCGCAATTTCTGATAAACGGGAAGAAATAATCCATGCCCTGAACGATTCCGGGAACCGGGCGGATGTGATTTTGCTCACAGGTGGACTAGGTCCTACCAGGGACGATATAACCAAAAAGGTGCTTGCCGAATATTTTCAATCTGATCTGGTTTTTAATGAGAAAGTGTTTGAGCACATAAAAACGTTGCTTTCAAAACGAGGGTTCGATGTAAGCAAACTTAGGACAGAACAAGCGGAGATACCAGCCAATTGCAAAGCATTGCCAAATGAACATGGAACAGCACCAGGTATGTGGTTTGAGAAAGATAATCACGTTTTTGTGTCGATGCCGGGTGTTCCGTACGAAATGAAATCCATTGTAGCCGATCACGTAATTCCAGCTTTGATTGAAAAATTCAAGCCGGGTGTTATTTTACATAAAACCTTCCTCACACAGGGAGTGCCCGAATCAGTTCTGGCAAAACGTATCGAAGATTGGGAAGACAAACTTCCAAAAACGATAAAGCTAGCATATTTGCCACAGCCCGGAATGGTAAGGTTAAGACTTACAGCAAGAGGAAACGAAAGAACTTCCGTTGAGAAGGTTCTACTTGAGGAATCAGCAAAACTTGAGGAGATTATCAGCGATGTTATTTTTGGATATGATGAGCAAAGCCTTGAATCAGTGATTGGAAATAAGCTTCTCAAAAACAAACAAATGTTGGCTACAGCCGAAAGCTGCACCGGTGGATATATTGCACACCTGATCACCTCCATTGCCGGAAGCTCCGACTATTTCAAGGGTTCGGTGGTGGCGTATTCAAACGAGATCAAAGAAAATGTTTTAGGGGTAAAAGGCGAAAGCCTGACCGAATTTGGAGCTGTTAGTGAAGCAGTTGTCATTCAAATGGCCGAAGGTGTTAAACTTAAATTTAATACTGATTTTGCCCTGGCGGTGTCGGGCATAGCAGGACCATCGGGCGGAACTGAAGAAAAACCGGTTGGGACCACCTGGATAGCATTGGCAACTCCTGAAAAAATAATTGCCAGAAAGTTTTTATTCGGAGAACATCGTGAAAGAAACATTCGAAAAACTGCCCTTGCAGCACTCAATATACTTTGGAATGAATTGAAATAGTAAGGTTTGCAATAATAATTATTTACTTTTGAAGTTTAATTGAAGTACGATTTTTAACCTACTCATCAATAACATTTTGGAAACAGAAAAATCAGTCAAGAAACACTATAAATACGGGAAATATATAATTATTTTCTGGTCGTTGATCTTAATCGGAATCATTTCAATTGTTGTGTTATTTAATCTCGTTGCCTCCGGAAAGCTTGGATACATGCCCAGTTTTGAGGAACTTGAAAATCCAAAAAGTAACCTGGCCTCAGAAATATATTCATTCGATGATCAGCTATTGGGTAAATATTACATTGAAAACCGAACCGATGTGCACTTTTCGAATTTGGACTCCAACCTGGTTCATGCACTTGTTGCCACCGAAGACATTCGCTATTACCAGCATACCGGCATTGATTTCAGGGCGCTTGCACGTGCTGTTAGTGGAGCATTAACCGGGCAGGATAAGGGTGGCGGAAGCACCATAACCCAGCAATTTGCTAAATTGCTGTTTCACCGCAGACCAGAATCCAAAGTTAAAACCGTATTACAAAAATTAAAAGAATGGGTGATTGCTTCCCAACTCGAACAGCGTTATTCAAAGGATGAGATCATCGCGATGTATCTCAATAAATTTGATTTTGTGAATAATGCAGTTGGAATAAAATCGGCCGCTAAAATTTACTTTAACACCTCGCCCGATTCACTTAAACTGGAACAATCGGCCCTGTTGGTGGGCATGTTGCAAAATCCTTCACTTTATAATCCGCATCGCAGGCCCGATACTGCCCAACACCGTAGAAATGTGGTGCTGAGTCAAATGTTAAAATACGGCTACATTGATCAGCAGCTTTATGACTCCGTAAGAATGCTTCCTGTTGATATGAGCCACTTTGGTAATCAGGATCACTTATCGGGGCAGGCCACCTATTTTAGAGAACATCTGAGGAGTGAACTAAAAAAATGGTGTAGTGAGCACTTTAAGCCCGACGGAACGCCCTACGATTTGTATAAGGACGGGTTGAAGATTTACACGACCATTGATTCGCGTATGCAGCAATATGCAGAAGAGGCCGTTGTTGAACATCTAAGCAAGGACCTGCAACCTGCATTTTTCAAGCACTGGGTAGGGTATACCAATGCCCCGTTTTATTTTGAAAACAATGCCAGGGAAGAAATTCAAAACATCATGAACCAGGCCATGCGGCGCTCCGAGCGTTACCGTAAAATGAAGCTTGCCGATGTTCCTTCCGATTCCATCCGGCTTAGTTTTAATACACCAACGCCCATGCGCATATTTTCATGGAATGGCGAAATCGACACAATAATGACCCCTCTGGATTCTATTCGATATTACAAGTTCTTTTTGAGGGCGGGCCTTATGTCGATGGATCCGCATACCGGTTATGTGAAAGCTTATGTTGGGGGAATTAACTATAAACATTTCCAGTACGACCAGGTAACCCAGGGAGCCCGGCAGGTGGGTTCTACTTTTAAACCGTTTTTATACACCCTGGCCATGCAAAACGGGTTATCGCCCTGTACCAAATTTGCCAATATTCAGCCAATCATCTACCTGGATAATGGCGATACCTGGGAACCCCGTAATTCGAGCACCAAGGATCTGGGAACTGAAATTACCCTTAAATATGCCCTGGCAACTTCCAACAACTGGATTTCAGGATGGCTTATTAAAAGATTTTCGCCGCAATCGGTAGTTAAAATTGCACGCAAGATGGGGGTTACCAGTTTTCTTGATCCGGTTCCTGCCATTGTGTTGGGCTCGTCAGATGTTTCGCTATATGAAATGATTGGCGCCATGAATACCTTTGCCAATAAGGGTGTTCATATTGAACCGATTTTCATCACCCGCATCGAAGATAAAAATGGGAACGTGATCGAAAGTTTTGTTCCAGAGCAAAATGAAGCCATGAGCGAAGAAACAGCCTACCTCATGCTTGACCTGATGAAAGGGGTGGTGGATTATGGAACCGGAATCAGGCTTAAGCTTAAATATAAATTTGAGAATCCGATCGCCGGAAAAACAGGGACCACCAATAATCACTCTGATGGTTGGTTCATGGGGCTTACTCCCGAATTATCAACTGGCATTTGGGTTGGATGTGAAGATCGCGCTGCACACTTCAGGTCATTAAGTCTGGGGCAGGGAGCCAATATGGCTCTACCCATCTGGGCCTTGTATATGCAACGGGTTTATGCAGATTCCACCATTAACCTAACCATGGAGGATTTTGAACCGCCATTGGAGCCGCTTTCGGTTGAAATTGATTGCGACAAATATGAAGTGCTGCAAAAAACCAAACACGTAATTGATGAGGATGAGTTTTGAAATGATGTTTAGTATCAATTTTCAATTTCAAATTAAATTTATCATAAATTATTAGCTTTGTACTCGCTTGATGAATTATTTTATTAACCATTTGTAATGGCAAAGCCCTTCAAATTGCAGAAATTAACCTCGCCCTCCAAAATATCAATTTTTACAATATTGATAATTGTTCTGGGTATAAACCTTTACCTAGAGCAATGGAAAACACCATATAAAGTTTTTGGATCTGACGGACTTTCATATTATGCCTACTTGCCCGTGACTTTCATTTACAAGGATATTAAAATGAGCTTTTACCAGCCAAATGATCTGGAAATCAAACCAAAATTTCAAGACTATCCTAAACCAACAATATCTGGTAATTATCTAATACCAACTAGTATGGGACTAGCCTTTTTAATTAGTCCTTTTTTTATTGTTTCACACACAATTGCTCATATTACTTCATATGAACCAAATGGATATACTTTACCATATGTTATTGGAATTTTAATTTGTTCCCTTTTTTATCTGCTAATTGGTTTGATTTTTTTAAGAAAATTACTCCTGATCTTCTTTAATGAAATAGCTACATCAATTACCCTTTTAAGTGTTGTTTTAGGTACAAATTTACTATACTATGTCTCAATTGAGCCCTTAATGGCACATGCATTTGATTTTTCAATAATTGCAATATTTCTTTATGTTAATTTAAAATGGCACAGTAAAATAAATCTGAAGCGATCGATCCTGCTGGGTTTAATCATGGGATTGATTACTTTATTAAGGCCAACAAATGTTATTGTCATTTTATTGTTTCTATTTTGGGGTATTGCCTCATGGAATGATTTTACTAGGAAATTACAATTATACTTACGAAATTATCATTATGTACTTCTAATAATTGTGGGATTCTTTTTAGTTTGGACACCACAGTTTTTATATTGGAAACATGTAACAGGAAGTTATTTATTTTATAGTTACGGAGATGAAGCAAAGTTTTTCTTTGATAACCCTCAATTCTTAAGTGTTTTATTTAGTTATAGAAAAGGGTGGCTTGTATACACCCCGATAATGATATTTAGTATTTTAGGAATTGCGTTCTCATTCAGGAAATTAAAGTCATTTGTTTTATCTATATCCTTATATTTTACAATTTTTGTTTATATCATGTCGTCATGGTGGTCATGGTGGAATGGGGCTAGTTTTGGCCTTCGGGGATTTATTGACTCTTATTCTGTTTTATCACTTCCTTTTGCTGGTTGTGTTTCATACTTTTTCACTAAAAAGAAAATATATAAATTAACTCTAACTTCAATTCTTGGAATATTGATATTTCTGAATATATTTCAAATCTGGCAAATGAACAATGGTATAATAAATCCAATAGCTATGACAAAAAATTCATTTTGGCTGAGTTTTGGCAAAACGAGGATAATTCAGGATGCAAATGATGAATTAGTTTTTCCTGATTATGCTGCAGCTCAAAAAGGAATTTATTACACAGAAAATGAAATTACGGAGAAAGAAAGACTAAGAAGAATTACACAAAACCTTAAAACAAAAGAAGATTCAATAAATTTCTTTAAAAATCAGCTATCACACCATTACCAGAACCTTGCTATAATAATTGAAAAAGCAAATGAAAGGAATATAACATTAGAGGAAATGCTGGAGAAAGATGCAGAATGGCTCTATAAAAAAAGATTAGAAGAAATAACACCTCTAAGATTTTATTCAAGAGAACATTATAGAAAATCAATTCTTTCAGATAGTAGTAAGGTGCAATTAATAATAAATAAAGCAAACGCAAGTAGTGAATCTTTTGACGATTTGCTTAGCAAGGAAGTTGAGAAGCTGTACCGCACTAGAATTAAAGAATTTGAAAATGCGGAATATGGCACTTATGAATATTTTGTTCATTTTATTGTTTGCGATTCAGCCTATTCTGATTTTATAAAACATAAGGCAGCGAAAAGAAATTTAACATTTGAAAGAATGGTTGAATTAGATGCAAAATGGTTGAGCGATGACTTTCTTGATAAATAAAATAACAACTGAAAAACAAGTAACTAATTATATGTATCGTTGTAGTTATTTTTCAAATCAGGATTCTGTATATTTTAACTTGTTTAGTAAAAATTCTTATGAATAAGAAAAACCTTATAAGTATTATTATCCCAGCTTTTAATGAGGAATCAGGAATATATATCGGGCTTGATCGTCTGGTTGAAATGGAATTGCAAAACAAATATGAAATTATTTATATAGATGATGGTTCGACCGATAAAACTGCTGAAATTATTAGAAGATACCCAGTGAAATTATTCCGGCACAATGTAAATAAAGGTTATGGTGCTGCCCTAAAAACAGGTATTAGAAAAGCTTCAGGCAGTAAGTTGATCATTCTTGATAGTGATGGACAACACGATCCAAAACACATAGAAGATATTGTAAAAATGCTTGACGAATTTGATATGGTAATTGGTGAACGATCTGAAGATTCAGTGCAGGTTAAAAGACGTCAAAAGGGGAAAAGACTTATCCGATGGATAGGTGAATATTTGGTAGAACAAAGACTTCCCGATTATAATTCCGGCTTCAGGGGCTTTCATAAAGAAGAAATGATGGGAATGCTGCATTTAATGCCCAATGGATTTTCTTTTTCAACAACATCTACGCTCGCTTTTCTTAAAGAGGGATATACGATTGGGACATTTCCTATTTACGTGGGAGCAAGAGTGGGGCGAAAAAGTAATGTAAAATTTGCAAAAGATGGTACAAAAACTTTACTGCTTATTTTTAGAATAATCATGTTATTTAATCCATTAAAGATTTTTTTTCCTGCTAGCGTGATTGCTATGATTGCAGGATTATCATTTGGAATATACGGTTATTTCCTTGCAGGAAGGTTTTCAAACAGTGCGATAATTCTCATGATTCTTGGTATGTTTTTATTCTTCATAGGTTTAGTTGCTGACCAAATTGCTATGCTAAATCGAAAGCAAAGGTAAAACCTGCTTAGCCTACTGTTTAGATTTAATAATACCATTTAAGAAATATGAGAAATAATCATTCAAATAAATGGACCGATGCCGATGTGGAAGCTCACTGGGACCGTGTAGCTCATATTTATGTTCAAGAAAATGAAAAAGTAAAAGAAGCTCATGATCAACGCTTCATAGAGAGTGTGAACTGGATGGACTTAAAATCTGGATCTACAATATTAAACATTTCAAGCAGAGACTGTGAAGCCAATGACTATATTATAAATGCCCTGCCCGGTACAAAGGTCCTAAATGCAGAAATATCTCAAGGTTTGATGGATGTGGCTAAACATATTCGTCCTTATGTAATTCAAAAAAAAATCAGCTCTTATTCAAGTCTTCCATTCAAAAGCCATACGTTTGACAAAATACTAACTCTTGAGACACTGGAGCATGTGGAAGACCCTATCGCATTTCTCACCGAGTTAAGCCGGGTAGCTGTTGATAATGCCCGTATGGTACTGAGTTGCCCACCATTAACTAGTGAAATTCCGTATCGGATTTATACTTTCTTATTGGGGGGACACGGTGAGGGTCCCCACCGTTTTTTACGCTCATCCGAAGTTAAAACGATGCTACAAAAAACGGGTTGGAAATTGTTGGAACACAAGGGAACGGTTTTAATTCCTGTTGGTCCTCAGTGGCTCCAAAAGTGGGGTGAGCGGATTATTCAAAAATTTCAGCATACTTTTGTATCCGAATTGGGAATTCGTCAATTTTATATCTGTGAAAAGCATTGAAAAACTTTCGGATGTGATGCATTCACACCTATGTAACAGGTGTGGTAGCTGTGTTGGATTATCGGGTGGAAAAGTTCGGTTTAGGGATAAAACTGGGAAATATATTCCAGAAATAGTTGAGACACTTGATGAGGAGCTTGCTGAAAGAATGTGGTTAGCTTGCTCAGGAAAAGAATTCAATTTTCCGTATTATAATGAAAGAGTTTTTGGAGTAGATCATCCATTTCATCGATTCATTGGAACCTACAAACACATTTATATCGGTCATACCACGGATGAAATTGTTCGAAGAAATGCTGCAAGTGGAGGAGTCATCACACAGGTGTTGATTTGGTTACTCGAAAAAAAGAAAATTGAAGGGGTCGTTACGTTACGTATGTCTCATTCCGAACCCTGGTTAACAGAGCCATTTATTGCTAAAACAAAAGATGAGATTCTGGAATCGGCACAAAGCAAATATATTATTAGCTCAGTTAATGAAATTTTACCAGAAATGGAAGCATTCAATGGTCGGTTGGCTTATGTGGGTTTACCTGGGCAAATACAATCAATCAGAAAACTTCAGATGGCAGGCAATCCCATTGTAAAAAAAATTGCTTACATATTGGGACCCTTTTATGGCAATACGCTTCATTTTTCATCGGTTAAAAGCTTTATCCGTTCCTATGGAGAAAAGGATCACACCCAAATCAAAAAACTATATTTTAGATATGGTGAATGGCCGGGAAATATGCGCGTTGAATTCAGATCAGGGAAAGTAATAGAATTACCAAAGTTTCATGCTAATTACCTGATCCCATTCCACATTCTCAAAAACAGCCTGCTATGCACTGACCTCAGTAATGAATTTACTGACATTTCTGGTGGTGATGCCTGGGCTCCTGTTTATGAAGAACGGGGAAAAGGTTTTTCGATGATGATCGTACGTTCCCAAAAAGGACAGGAAATAGTTGATGCAATGCTAGCTGATGGGACTTTGGCCATGGATGAGATAAGTGAAAATGAGGCAATTATAATGCATTCACACGGTTACGACCTAAAAAAAAGAGGTACTTTCATCCGTATGCGATTAAGAAAATGGCTTGGAAAACCAAATCCAGATTATGGTTATGAAATCAAGGGATTTACATTTAGCAGGTTTGCGATGGAGCTATTGATCAATGGATTGTTTTTAATTATGGGAACAAGCATCGCACGAAGCCTGATAGAAAAGCTTCCCCCTAGTTTTATTGGTAAAATATTCGAAAGAACAAGAACCATCTGGAAAAAATCAACACACGAAATCAAACGAAAAGAACTCAATTAAAGCATGAAAAATAAAAGTGTTAGGCTGAGCAAGAAACGGCGTAAAATATCCTGGTTCAATATCTTAAGGTTGGCTGGCATCATTCTTTTCATCGTTATTATTTCGCATGTTGATGTTCGCATGATTTGGACAGATATAAAATCGGCAAACATTTGGTTTTTATTACTTGCATTGATTTTCCAGATTTTTCTGCTTTTTACAAAAGGATTTAGGTGGCATTTACTAAATGTCGCCAATGATTCTGGTAAACTAAAACAAAGCCTTGGCGAGTTTTTAGAAAGCTACGCAATTGGAGTGATTACACCCGGACGACTGGGAGAATTGATGAAAGCAGGTCATCAAAAAAATCGTGAAAACATATTTGCATCCGGCATTAGGGTGATTGCTGAACGCGGTATGGATGTAGGAATGTTTATTTTTATTGCCGGTATTGCATTATTAACTACCAAAATGGTAATGTTATCACGAGTCATCCCGTGGTTGATCATAGTTGTAGGAGTTCTAATTGTTATTTCCAGTATCTTAATTTTAAGCTCAGCCTGGATCAATAGGTTCACAGGGCTGTTCATTCCTAATTTTACTGTTACTTTTATCCATCGTAAACCTATTAATATTATAAACATCGTTGGGCTTTCGATTCTTAGTAATCTTTTTTATTTTACAAGTTGCTATATCATTGCAGTATATAGCCTCAATATGAAACTTTCACTGGTAGAAGTTTCGGGTGGTGTGGCAATTGCAGGACTATTTAACCTGCTACCTATTACTATTATGGGTCTTGGTACCCGTGAGCTCACTTTTTTATATGTGTTTGGCCCGCTAACTAAAAACCTGGTACTGGCCTTTTCAGCATTAATGTTAACAATTGCTCAAATTGGTGGAGGAATACTTGCACTGATACTCGGACAATTTTTTTTATATTTAAATAAAAAATCGTTGAATTAAATTAAAAATGGATAAATATATTATAGTTACCGGTGCGAATGGTTACCTGGGTTATTATGTATGCAATCGGTTATTAGATGAGGGATATTTAGTTATTGGTCTAACTTATACTCACTTTGCATCACGGCTAATTGAAAATGCCGGAATTAGCTATTTTGAATACGACCTCACCAAGAAGATTGATCAAAATCAAAACCTTAACACATATCTAAAACAAAAAAACATAATTGCTGTTCTTAACCTTGCTGCGCTTCTAGGTAGTTCTAATTATGATAAAAATTACCAGGTTAATGCCGAAGGAGTAAATAATATTATGCACCTAGCCCAATCCATTGGTGTACATCGAATTATTCAGATTAGTAGTGTAGTTGTATTGAAAAAAATTAAGGGACCTTATGGGGTTACTAAATTAGAGGGACAAGAGTTTTTAACAGCCTCAAACTTTGATTTCACCGTATTTATTCCTGCTATGATCTTGGGACCTGAAGGACTGGGACTTAACCGCGTTTTAAAAAATGTTTTTAGGTTGCCTCTTTTTGTACCAATTATTGGGACAGGGAAGCAAACGCAACATCCGATTTTTGTCAAGGATTTTGCAAAATACATTGTAAAATCTATTGAATTACCACAAACCTACCAGAAAGTTTATGAAATTGCAGGCGATAGCGTGATCTCATTTCGAGACTTTGTATCCTTGATCCTAAAAATCAAAAAAAGAAAAAAGATATTGGTCTCAATACCGGTATTTGTTGCCAGTTGGTTGGGCTGGTTTTTTCAGAAAACTCAAAAAGTGCCACTGTTTACTGCTGAACATGTAAAAGGGGTATTACAGAACTCAAATCTGAATACGGAAGCACTACGGATAGATCTTGATTTTACACCTACACCTTTTTCTGAAGCCCTTGAATACAGTTTGAATATCATTGAAGACAATTGGAATTATTACCTTCAGAGCAGGGATGAGCAATATATTAAACGTTAAAATAAAATTATCTTTGATTTTTTAACTTACAAGCAATATATGGAGGTAATAATCAATGGTCTTTAGCAGCAGCCTATTTCTCCTCTATTTTTTACCAGCTTTCCTGCTGATCTATTACCTGCTGCCAAAATCAGCAAAAAATGTATTTGCGCTGCTGGCAAGTATGTTTTTTTATGCCTGGGGTGCACCTGATTTTATTTATGTAGTTATAGGGTCAATCCTTGCTGATTTTTACCTGGTTCAACTGATGAATAAAAAGACAGGCAGGCAAAAATTATATCTGGTATCTGCATCGGTTATTCTTAACATCGGACTCCTGGCCTATTTCAAATATGCTAATTTTTTTATTGAAAATGTAAATGAAATGCTTGGGTTGTTCAACGTTAAACACCTCGCGTGGACCAAAGTAGCTCTTCCCATCGGAATTTCATTTTTTTCATTTCAAAAGCTTACCTATTCAGTGGATGTTTACCGGGGTGTTCATGGTCCCTTGAAAAGGGTTACCGATTATGCACTTTATATATTGATGTTCCCTCAGTTGATTGCCGGGCCTATTGTGCGTTTCAACGAAATTGCCGACCAGATTGAAGATCGCAGTCGGAATGAAAATTTTAACAACCGGATTACCGGTTTCTTCCGATTTTGTATCGGTTTGGCAAAAAAAGTACTCATCGCCAATGTAATGGGTGAGCAGGTGGATTTGATTTTTGGAGCTGATCACTACAACTTTAGCACAACTACCGCCTGGTTGGGAATCATCGCTTATGCATTTCAAATCTATTTTGATTTTTCCGGGTATTCGGATATGGCAATTGGCATAGGCAGAATGATAGGGTTCAGATTTCCCGAGAATTTTAACAATCCCTACATTTCCCAAAGCATTTCTGAGTTCTGGCGTCGCTGGCACATTACCCTCGGAAGGTTCATGCGCGATTATCTTTACATTCCATTGGGTGGGAGCCGGGTAAGTTCGGGCAGGTTATATTTTAATCTGTGGGTAGTTTTCCTGGTTTCGGGGTTGTGGCACGGTGCCGCCTGGAATTTTGTGATTTGGGGTGGTTTTCATGGTTTGTTCCTGGTACTCGACCGGTGGTTTCTGCTTAAGGTTTTAAAAGCAATAGGAAAAATTCCTGCCATTTTGATCACGTTTATTGTTTCCTTGATCGGATGGGTGTTTTTCAGAGCAGAAAATATGGACCTGGCCTTTCAATATCTGGATCGGATGTTTGCCTTTGACTTCAATAATGATGATTTTAGCTTTAATTCAAAATTCCTGATAATCCTGATTGTTGGATTTTTGTTTTCGTTTTGGGGAGGATTTGTTAAGATTGAAAAATGGCAAAATCATTTGTTTGCCCAGGATAAAGGAAAATCAGCACTAATTACTATGGTTGTCATTTCAATTTTGTTATTTACTGTAAGCCTGGGGTCCATAACCTCATCAGGCTTTAATCCATTTATTTATTTTAGATTTTAATGAAAGCCCTTGAGAAAATATTATTTGTGATAATCATGATCGTGATGCTCCTTCCCGCCATACAGAAGGAGTTCAAAATCATGCCTGATAAAAAACTCCAGGGAGATTTTAAACTGGCTGATAAACCCGTATTTTCCTGGGAAAGCTGGAATGAGGGTGTTTTTCAGACTGATTTTGATAAATGGCTTGAAGATCATATTGGTTTCAGAAACTTTTTTGTGAGGATTAACAATCAAATTGATTTCTCATTATTTGGTGAGGTACATGCTGATGGTGTGGTGCTGGGAAAAGAAAATGTTCTGTATGAATTTGACTACATCAGGGAATATACCGGGAATGATTTTGTAGGTTACTATTTGATCGATAAACGTATCCGGCAATTAACATTTCTGCAAAAACATTTAAAAGAAAACTTCGACATTGACCTGGTACTTGTTTTCGAGCCTGGGAAAGCCAATTATTTGCCTGAGTTTATTCCGGATCAATATCTCATCAATAAAAAATCGCCCACAAATTTTCAGGTGTATAAAAACACAGCCGAAAATTATAAAACCAATTTTATAAACTGGAACGATTGGTATATCAATTCTATAAAACCTTTGGCCAACTATCCTGTTTATACCAAATATGGCATTCACTGGAGTGAATACGGAATGACTTTCGCCCTCGATTCGATGATAAGTTTTATTGAAAATACCAGGCACATTGATTTGCGGGAAATGATCATCGATTCTCTTGCTATTGAAGACTGTTCACGAACACCGGATTATGACATTGGCGCTGCATTAAACCTCATGTTTAGATTACCGGAACATGAAAAGTTTGCATATCCTGCTTATAAATTCGGACCAACGGAAGGGAAAGATTTTCCGATGGTGCTGGTGGCAGGCGACAGTTATTACTGGAATATTTTTAATACCGGGATTGCCAGGGAACTTTTTAAGAACCAGGCATTTTGGTATTTTAATAACCTTGTTTACCCTGATACTTACTCGGATACCACAACCGTTAATGATTTAAATCTGAAAGAAGAAATTGAAAAACAAGATGTGATTTTCCTGATGGTTACGGGCAGGTTTTTATATAAGTTCGATTGGGGTTTTGTGAGTAAGCTTTATGACATTTATGGGATAAAATCAAAATACGATAAGGTGTATGATATTATGAACGGTATTACCGCCTATAGTGTATGGTTTGATAACATGGTCCGCCAAGCTGAAGACAACGCGATTCCTTTATCAGAAGTATTAACTCTGAATGCCCGTTATATTTATGAAACCGACAACCTGGAAGACTACCTTATCCTGAGAGGGCAGGAACACTTTGAAGAAAAAATACGACATGACTCAAACTGGATGTTAAGTGTCAGAAAAAAAGCAATTGAAAATAATATATCCGAAAAGGAGATGATTCAGCGGGAAGCAAATTATATGTTTCAATCAGATCATCCCGATTCATTTGAAAAACATCAAAAGCTGCGTCAATTTAAAGCAGAAATAAAAGACGACCCCATCAGGTATAAGGAACTACAAATAAAGGCTTCTTACTATTTTCTCACAGTAGATGAAATGCTGCAAATTGAAGCCGAAAAAATGCTGGACAAAAACGAATAATTATTCCAGCACGACCTTTCGGATAATGGTTGAATCCTCATCACTTAAACAGATGAAATATATTCCTGAAGGATAGCCCGATAAATTAAATTCAAATCGTTCACCTTCTTTAATATGAAAACTACCGGAAAGAATAACATCATTAAGCATGTTCATTACAGAGTATTTGTACTGATGGTCAGTATCATAAACGTAAAGATATAGTATGCCATTGGTTGGGTTGGGATAAATTTGAAATGTTTCCTGACCTGCAATTTCATCAACAGCAGTGCATATGGAACACGAAACAAACAACTCATCTGAAAATTCACCTTCGCCACAATTTTCATTCATCCCTTTTACCCTGATACTTGCAGTTCCTTCCCACTGATCTGTCCAGGTTACTGTTGCATTTACCCCGGAACCAGAAATAGTTCCAGCCTCAAGAGGAAGTATTTCCCATTGATATGTTTCACAATCTATACCTCCGGCAGTAACATAAGATGATGTGTTTGTGGTATTGGTACACACCTCATCATCACCGGCAGGCAATGCTGGAATTCCGGGCTTAGGGTAGACCACAATATAGTTTTGTTTTAAAATAGTATCGTAAATTGATCCGTTTGAAATAACCAGTTTTACATCATAAGTCCCGGGTGAATTATAATAAACTTCCGGGTTTTGCTGGCTGGAAGTAGCCGGCTCACCACCTTCAAATTCCCAGTTCCAGCTATTGATATTTCCTGAAGAATAATCAGTAAAATTAACTGGATTTTCTTCACAAACCTGGGTAGCATCAGCTATGAAGTTAGCAATGATATCAAATGAAATCACACCAAAAAACTCCAAATATACCGACATCAATTCTTCTTTGGTGGATGGGCTGGTGCCGTCTGTTAAACCTCCAAATTCATAGGATGCTCCAATTGTCCTGTAATTGTCTGAATCATACGCCACAGTAACACCGTATTGAGGATCTTGATTTTCAAAAATCAAATAGGCCGCGGAAACAGGGGAAATATGGTCAATCCAGGCATTTTCACCGCCGTAGCTAAAAGTCATTTGTTCAGTAAATGTTCCACCAATTCCAAGCACTGATCCAAGATCGGAAGTACCATCCTGTTCACCATTAATATTAAACATGGCATGTACGGCAGTTTGTGGATCATAGGCCCAGGTATCACCACCTTCCATGTATAAATTTCCATTATTGTTAAGATAAGCGGCAAGTAAATCGCCCTCTGTGGCCGAAAGAACATGGTTATCAGAGTAAATCCCAAGACAAACAAATATGGAGGAATAAGCATTTAGATCGGGGGGAAAATTGGTCATGATTTCATGGGTAACCCCCAGGTTGTTTAATGCATCCACCATCGCAACTGAAGAGCTTTGATTCGGGTCAAGGTCAAGGATGAGTACCGGTGTTTGACCAATGATCACTGAAACTTCACCCGATCCCGAAATACCTCCGGGGGCCGAATAAGCCAAATCAAATTCGGCAATATATCCAATTGGAGCTGATTCATCGGCAGCAATTTCAAAACTAAAAGAACCGAATGAATAGGGGTTGATCTGGTTGGCAATTGAAGTGCCATTGTTAATGGTTATAAATGGATCGGATGTAGATAACAGACCCTCCACATCGTTTGCAGTTGCGCCACCCCCATTTACAATTTTTACGATCAGGCTGGCCGTTTCTCCCGGATCAAGGCTGCCATTTTCCCCATCCTCAATGTAGGATGTACCCACATATAAATCGGGTGCATAGGCTGTAAGATAGATATGGCTGCTCCAGTCATCTCCTGAATCATCTTCGATGAGGGTGTTGATGTCAATATTATATTGATCGGGCACAAGGTCGCTAACATCAAAAGAAAATGCCCCGTTAAAAGTTATGGTTTCACCCGGCTCAAAGTCACCCAAAAATTCTGTGCTGTCATTCAACTCAACAAGATCATCAGGGCAGGAAATACTCATATTAACACCTGTTATTGTTTCTTCACCCAGGTTTTTTACCGAAACCGTAAGCGACACTGTTTCACCAGCTTCAATAATTTCATCTCCACCAGCCGAAACCAGATTATCATCTATAACAAGATAATTAGAGCCATCTGTAGAGAGATATACAATCTTACTATCTTTCAGATTGTTCTGGTCAAGTACCATCAATTTCACAGGGTAGTTATCATAAGTTTGATCAGGCAATCCCTCCAATGTACCCTCACTATTCACATAAAAACCATCGGGTGGCTTAACTGCATCAAAATCAATGACTGTATTGAGTGGAATTGACAATGCACCACTCAACTCAGCAAACTGGTAATATTTATTATTTCCGGCAGAAATACCCGCTTTCCATTCTATTTCAGGAAATTCATTGGAGCCATAAAAAAACCTGATATCACCATTTTTAAAAAGTTTTACGGCAAAGTTTACATCCGAACCGGATGCATATCCAGTTACATATCCCTTCCACCTGAATGTAGCGGAATTTTGATCGCCCTCGTACCAAATACCACCTCCGGATGAAGTGGAAACCGTGAGGTCGGCCATAAAGGGAGCAATGAATTTATTTTTGGTAAACTTCAGGAAATCATAAACCTGGTAAGGCCAGGTAAATTCATTTTCAAACATGATGTAACCATCGGCATATAAGCGAACAGAAGAATAAGAATTATCATAAAAAGGAAAGTCGAATTCAAGATTTTTAGTTACAAAACCTCCGCCTGGAGAAAGTAGTTCACCATTAACTGCGGGAAAGGTGGTAGTTCCTGATGTTTCAGTGAAGTTTTGGTCAAAATCCCAATAATAGGGCTCCGTACCACTTGTGGCAGTTAGATTGGCAGAATAGGGCTCATATACGGTAGCTGCAGGCAGTTCATCCATATCAATTTCCACATTGGTGAAGTCAACTGTATGATCAACCCATAGTTTGGTGGTTCCATTGTTAATAATTGTAATGTTATTTTGACCACAATCAATTTCATTCACGCCATTGGTATAATCAATAACAGAAAACTGTACAACCTGACCGTAACCCCAGCCATTAGGATCGTCTTCATCCACCAAAAGGAAGTACCTTGCGGGTGTTCCGGGGCCAACAAAATTGATTAACGGGGTTAAATCCAATCCAAATTCAATGGTTTTATCTTCTTCGGATGTACCACCCTGCATATATTTACACGCTCCCTGAAAATTAAAAACCGGGAACCCAATTATGTATTCCGGTGACTCTGAACTAAGATTTGTTGAAACGCCAACCCTTACACGCAACGTATTCCGGCAAACATCCTTAATTGAAACCCTGGCTGTTAGCAAAGGTGATGCATTTTCCTTGGCATAAATTACATGAAGTGCATTGTTCCATATTCCACCTGATCCATACGGATCGGCACAAGATTTATAAGTCATATAACAAAACCCGTCATTGCCAAAAGAGGGGCCACCACTGTAAGTATTTGCAAATCTGAATCCACCAATTTCCCAATCCCTTACATCTACATATCCGTCACCATTTATATCCAGGTTATTGGTATACAGCCCATCATTGTTGTAATCCCAGCAAATGGAATCATGATACCCTGAAACACAAAGGGCATGATTAGCTGAACCCCAACTGGTCATCACATATTTACCGGCTTCTGGTGTACCTGTCGGCAGGGTTTGCATTCCCCAGGGTGCATTGGTGTAAAAGTTGGCTACACCTCCAATCTCTGATCCATCAAGGTGATTATGAAGCCAGTTTTTAGCCGTTTGAATTCCTTCAGGGGTTGAAACATCAATCTGGTACACTTCATATAATCGGTTTTTCATGGAAGCATAATATGCATCATAACCACTCATCCATCGCGAACCCCCTCCAGCAGACATACCGCCATAAGTAGGTACATCAGGGGTTCCCAGTGTTTTAACGATCTCGAAACTGTGAAAATAACTCACACCATACCAGCCTTCTCCTCCATTCCCAAAATTCCAGGTAAAATGTGTTGCATATTGATTATCCTCTATATTACTTGCAAGATCTCTTTCGCGGTTTACAGCATAAGTATATCCAAGACCAATACCACTTGCCTGACCACACTCCAGTGCCACTTGTGCAAAAACCGGCCGCCAGTACATATTTGTTGAATTATCTACTACAGGTGGCAGGGTGATAGCATCGGGTCCCTGTAGCCAGGATGGTAAAGTTAATTCAGGCAGGTTAACCAGATTAATAGAATCTTCAACCGATAAGGGAGCCAGCTCGGCAAAACTTTGAGGTTTTTTCTCCTGAGCAACAGCCATGAGCGAGCTTATTAAAACTATTAAAAGTATAATACTTTTTGAGGTATATTTTTTCATTGTAGTAATGTTGAATCTGGCAAGTGAAATTAAGATATTTTCAGGATAAGATAAGTCATAAAAAACAGAAAACCTGCAAAGTGGTAATTTGCAGGTTTTCTTTGGGATTTAAATTTTTTATTTCTGAATTACTAATTTCTGAACTGAATCAAGGTTTTTACCGGAAATTTTCAAATAATAAACTCCTTTTGGCAGTTCGCTGAGGTTAATAACGCTTCTGTGTTGTTCGGTCAATAACAAACCTTCTTTAATGTATACAACATCACTCAATGCGTTATAAACAACCAGATTTACTTCCTGCTCATCCAATTGGTTCAAACGAAGTGTAAACATTCCTTCGCTGGGATTTGGATAAACATGCACACCACTTTTCTCTGCTATATTTTCATAACCGGTAAATTGTGTTACTGTAAGCAAATCAGTGGCTGTGTTTGTACAGAAATTTACATCTGTAAAAGTGTAGGTGATCGTGTGCTCTCCTAATCCAGCAACCGAAGGGTCAAACATACCATTGGAAACACCGGGTCCGGAATAAGTTCCACCTGCGGGGGTGCCACCAGTTAATTCAAAAGCAGGGGTAGAAATGGCAACATATGCCGGAACGATCAAATTTACATCTGGAAGATAACGCGTAATGTTTAAAGGATTTGAATAAACTCCGGTTCCACAATAGTTTACTCCCGCTACTCTCAATTCAGCCGTTCCAAGAAAATCGGGTGCCCACATTAAAGTAATATTTGTTCCTCCATTACCTGAAATGGTGCCGGCTTCTTCTGGTGAAATTGTCCAGTTATATGAACTTGCCCCGGTAACAGGTGCAGTATTATACGTTGAATTACCCCAACTTGCACATAAAAGGCTGATGCCTGAAGGCATATTGGCAGTTTGCAATACTTCCTGTACCTCCATATATTCTGCAGCATAATAAGAAGATGATTCAATACCATCAGACACCTCTAACAGGACATCAAAATAACCGGTTTGAGCATATGCGACCCAGGGATTTTGGTTAGTAGATGTTGTTGGGGTAGCTCCCTCGAATGTCCAGTTCCATTCAGTAACAGGACCGATAGATTGATCGAAGTATTGAACAGGTTCACCTTTACAAATCGCAACCGTATCTGTAGTAAAGAAGGCTTCAATTTGCATCGGGGGGAAAGTGATGAAATCAATCCAGCAAGCATCCTCGCCTGATGAAACACTTCCATCTTTATCATAAACCCATTTAAAAGTATGTGTTCCAACCGGAACTGTATATTCAAACAATGTCCATGGAACGGTGCCGGCCCATGCGTCAATTTCAACATTGTCAATATAAAAAGTTAAGTAATCGTAATTATTTTCACTTGAAACTTTATACCAAAAAGACAGGACATCTTCTGCATATACTTCATATTCCAGCTCAAGTGTTGTACTCTGGCTATGCGTTATAATGCCTGATCTTGCACAAAATAAACCTTCATATGGACTTGCATCCACAACTGACCAGTTGGAGTTTCCTGATAATTGCCAATCAAATTGGGAAAAATCACCGGTTTCAAAATCTTCGATTATGTCGGCTTTGATACCACCTTTGGTTGATTGGGCTTGCATTGATGAAGCTGCAATAAATACAGCGAAAACAAAGATCAATGCTGAAAAGTGTAAATTTAATTTCATGTTTTTATTTATAAAATTTGAGTTGGTAAAATTAATGAAAATTGCGCAATCCTAATCATCTGACTAAATTTACGCAATTTTCGTAATTGTTTGGTTTTAAACACCAAACATTATCTGATCACAATCTTTTGAATGTGCTCATTAAAGTTGTTTTTCAATTTAACAAAATAAATACCATCCGCAAGTTCACCGAGGTCGATTTCAAGAGCGTTTCCGCTTGCAGTTTCAGTTTGTGCTGAATACACAACATCACTCAGCAGGTTTACAATTTGAACATCGGTTGTTCCAATGTTTTTGTTGAACTGAATTGTAAACTGACCACTGGATGGATTCGGATAAATTTTAACTCCTTCGATGTTTGCAATTTCATTAACTCCTGTACAGATGGAGCACATAACCTCAAATTCATCAGAGAAATCTCCTTCACCACAATCGTTAACAGCTTTAACTTTAATAAATGCAGCGCCTTCCCAGTTCTCAGTCCATTCAACTGTTGCTATCATTCCATCTCCTGATATTGTTCCTGCCTCAGCAGGTGAAATTTCCCACATGTAATAATCAGCTTCAGCTACTCCGGTAGTGGTATATTCAGAAGTTAATACTGTATTGGTACAAATTTCTGCTTCACCCTCAGGAGTTGACGCCTGTTCGGGTGAATCTATAACAGTAATATAATCTTCAAGAGTAATGGAAACCGTTTCATCACCATCAGAAACTTCTAATGTTACATCATAAGTACCCGTATTTGAATAGGAAACCACCGGATTTTGAGCTGTTGATGTACCTGGCGTAGCTCCTTCAAAAGTCCAGCTCCACATTACGATATCACCTGATGATTGATCATAAAACTCAACAACATCGCCTGTACAAACTTCAGTAACATCTGAACTGAACATTGCTTGTATCGACATGGCCATTCCGAAGAAATCAAGATAAGCTGCCATTAATTCAGCTTTTGTACTTGGTGAAGCACCATCCGTTAATCCACCAAATTCATGGGAAGTACCAATGGTATTGTAATTTCCTTCAGCATAAGCAATACCTGTTGAGTATGCCGGGCTTTCATTATTAAGGATTTCAAATGCATCACCAATCGGAGCCAGGTGGTCCATCCAGGCGTTATCACCAGCATAACTAAATGTCATGTCTTCAGTAAACGTACCTGACTGACCAAGGATGGTTCCCATATCGGCATTTCCGTCGGCAACACCATTAATATTAAACATTGAATGAACAGCCGTTGGACTATCATAAGCCCAGGTATCACCACCTTCCATATAGAGGTTACCACCAGCATTGAGATAAGCAGCAAGTGCTGATCCTTCGACGGAGGTTAATACATGGTTGTCCTGGTAAATACCCAAACAAACGAAAATGGTTGAATAGAGATTCAAATCAGCAGGAAATGAATTGAGAACTTCGTAGGCTACATCCATATCTGCTAAAGCTGCTTCCATTCCCGGGGCAGAGTTATTGTTTGCATCAAGATCCAAAATCATAACCGGAATTTGACCAATTACAACATCAAACTCACCGCTTCCTGTGATATCAAGATCTGCAGCCATGGCAAAATCAATGGTCACCAAATGACCGGCTGGGGTCGATGCGTTTGCAGCCACACTGAAGGTAGCGGTATTGGTGGAACCGCCAGTAAGATCACCAAAATCACCGGTTGCTGATACAACCGATAAATAAGGATCTACCACATCAATTTCACCCATGATATTATAGGCTTCAGAAGTACCGGTATTTTCAATTTCAATAGTGATATCAACGGTTTCACCCGGATCAATTTTACCATTGTTATTTCCGGAGGAATCATCAATTTCAAAATCTACATACTCCAGAACCGGTGCATGGCCCTGTACTGAGGTGTAGCTGACCCAGGTATCGGTTCCATCGGTAGCGGTAACTTCAAATGATACGAGGTGCCCGTCAGGTATATCATTGGCTACGTCAAATGCAAAACCATCGTCGATTAACAAGGTTCCACCTGCAGCGATTGAACCGTAAGTTTCTTCACCGTCGGTAATGGTAATAAATTCATCTGTAGTAGATAAAGTAACTACTACATTATCTGCCTGCTCAACGCCAACATTTTCAACAGTAAGTGAAAGCATGGTTGATTCACCATAATCCATCATACCGTTTCCGTTTCCACCTGTATTGTCGTTCAAAGTAAAAGCCTGCTGTACTACATAAGGACCAGTAGGAGGAATAACCTCAACGGTTCCTGTATATCGGTAATAATTTTGCAGGGTTATGGTTACAATTACCTCATCCGGTGGTACCTGGCCGGGAATATCAATGCTTACGGGAGCACCAGTTCCTAAAGCGGTTCCAATGATCTCACCATTTACAGTTAAAGCTATTAAAGCTCCTTCATTTGCAGTTACATCAAAGCTTGTTACACCTGCGTAAAGAACAGGATTATGAGCAACTGTTAAATTTTGAGGTACCTCTGAATATAAAGTAAGAAAACCATCTCCGTGATGATGGAATAGGTGATAAGTAACTTCTTTGTTGCTGACATTATAAGGCCAGCTGGAAGCCTGAAGAAAATATTTGCCAGCTGCATTAGCAAACGATGGCATCAATCCTCTTTCGGTGGGTGTTGAACCATAATCGGGCATAAATTCGGGCCACATAAAATCAAATGCACCCCATACATAAGTATCATTAACAAATGAATATGAAACTTCAGAGTCGCCAATGGCTCCAAGAGCACCTGAATTATTTCCACCTGAAGTATGTCTGTGCAGTTTTTCAACAAGGCATTCACCTGAATAGTTATATTTTCCTGTTAAACAATTTACCGACCAGATATATGAAAGGTCAGTATTGTTAAGGCTATTGACGTTGCTGTTTGAGAAACCCGGCTCACCCCAAAGAGTTTCTGCGCCATGGTCGCGATGCAATAAGATAAATCCGCCACTATTAATGGCCGAAGCTACCGAACTACCTGTGGCATTCCACGATGCATTAATGGCACCAGGTGTTGCAGGGATGTATCCCAACCCGTTAGGCCCGAAATAATTAACTACGGTGGCTGTGTTTGTTGCACTTGACCAGGAGCTTCCCGGTGAACCACTATAAATAGCATATTCGCGTTGAGGTGATTTTCCTAAAACGTTTTCCCAGAATCCGGAAACAGATTCGATACATATCTGGAACCACCTTTCTGTTTGGAAACCCAGGCATGAAATCGGGTGATCATAAAAATCAGGGTCCGTTGGGGGTGTGCGTTCATAATGAATGAACTTGGTTACCATAGTCTCAACCTGAGTTGCATTATTTGCAGTCATTCGAGCAGTAATAATATCGGGCATTTGGTTACCATTGATATCTCCATAAATATTGTCGGAAACGCAATAGTTGTTATAAATCGGTGAAACGACGCTATTTGTAGCATTGGTTCCATAATCTCCAAACAAAAGAATCGCTGAAGGCACTACATCCCAGTTTGCATAAGCGTCATTGATATAGTTTTCAATGGTAACTGCATTGTTTCCCCCAATATCATCCAATGTAACTACCATGGTTTGAATACCCTGCATTGTACGGAACTCCCTGATAGAGTCGGCCCATTGTAAAAACTCAGGTCCTGTAGGGGAAATGATCAGGTATTCGCAACCCGCATCTTCAGTAGCCTGAAAGGATTTATTATAATCTATTTTGGGAAGTGAGTTATAGTTTAGCAAAGCATCTGCCAAAATTGGATCCCACCAGCGGCTTCGGAGCCTGTTTTCACCAAATTGTCCACTTCCGCCATCAAAACTTATCTCAACCTCAATATCCCTGTATACCAATAATTCCTTTGTAACTGGATTATACTGGAAAGGGGTAATTCCCAGCATAACAACATCAACACCCCTGATTTGATCAGGAGCAGATATTTTAACCGGTTCGTTCGGATAAAATTCATCCTTTGTATAAATCGACAGGTTTTTATTGTATTCAAGAGGCTGGTCTTCATTTGCCCATGGAATACGCGGGGCCGGCATTACATTTACATTTTGAAATGATTCCACTCTGTAATTAACAATTTTAACAGACGCTGTAGCCCCTTGCGGAACAGCAATGTAGCGGCCTGAACCAGGGAGGTTAGGAGCACCCTCATCATTAAACAGAAGCTGACCTGGCAGCTGAACATCTACCATAGATTCACCATTGATCAGCATATCATTTATTGAAAAAGACTGGATCGAATAGTTTACTACTACGTTTGATCTTGTTTGCGTGTTTAAGGTGTAACCGGCTTTACTCCAGCTATCCTCGTATTTATATTCTTCAGCAAAAATGCCCTGAATAAAAACAGCCAATCCAAGTATCAATATTGAAGTTTTAAGTTGAAAGGTAAGTGATTGTACAAGCTTTTTCATTGAAAATAGTATTAGTTAAAAATTTTTTGAATGATATTTTGTGTGGAGTAAAAAAAATCGTTGCGCAAATATCAAAAAATCCGGCAATTAAGCCAAATTTAATTGATTAAAACCAAAATGATTTTCCCGTAAATTACCCTAAAGATCCTATTTCAATCTTTAAAGTATTCTAATTGACAATGAGTGAATTTAAATAGTTGCATTTGAATATCAATGGATCATAAAGCAAAAAAGCCCCGGGAATATATCCCCGGGGCTTCGAAATTCATATTTTGTACACGTTATTTACGAATAACGATCTTTTTTAACAGTGATGACTCATCCGTTTGGATATAAATGAAATATAATCCTTCAGCAAACTGACTCAGGTCAAATTGTTTTGAATACGCTGAATTTAAGGCAATATCTTCATTCAGCATTTCCATGCCCTGGTTATTCAATATTGTCAATTTTGCCTTATCAGAATTCTTAAGGTCCAAATTGATTGTGAATATACCACTATTCGGGTTCGGGAATATTTCAAGTTTAATTCCATTTACATAATCGGCAATGCCACTTACATGTTCAACTTCAATGGTTTGTTCAGCAAAATTTTCGCAGCCAAACTCAGTTGAATAAGTATAGGTAATTGTATGCATACCTTCACCAGCAACAGCCGGATCGAACATGCCATTGGATACGCCTGTTCCACTGTATTCACCGCCTTCTGGCATACCACCTGTTAATTCAAAGGCAGGTAAGTTATCATAGGTTTTAGCAAATGCATCAAGGGTAACTACCGGAATTTCATGAATATTTACTTCAAGTACTTCGGAAGCAATGCCCTCACCACAATCATTCATTCCGGCAACTGTAATTGTAGCAGTTCCTGCAAAGGACTGATCCCAATCAACTATCCCCACGTCGCCACCTCCGCTGATTGAACCGGCAGATGCAGGTTCCAACGTCCAAAGGTATGAGCTTGCACCAACGGATCCTGATGTAGTGTAAGTTGAATTCGGGCTATCCATGCACATATCAGTTTCTCCGGAAGGAGTACCGGCTACTTCCGGAAGCGGATTAACATTGATGGTAACTTCATCGGTAACAGTACTAAAACCATCATTTACTGATAGCAAGTAAGTAGTTGTTGTTTCAGGAGTTGCCACAGGAGTTGCAATATTCGGATCACTTAGTCCGTCTTCAGGATCCCATGAGTATGTGTATGTTCCGCTACCACCCGATGCGGCCGCTTCAAGTTGTGTTGATTCTCCTTCACATATATTCAAAGGATCACCGGTTGCTGTAACCTGAAGAACATCATCACCTACCAACAATGAAACAGGGACCATCACATTATTAAGATCAGGATCGTTGCTGGTAATATTTACTTCAGCTGTATAAACCCCGGCAGCTAAATCACTAGCGTCAAGGTGTACAAAAATATTTTCACTTTCACCCGGTGCAATGGTTCCTTCGGTTGGTTCAACCTGAATCCATCCCAACACGCTGATGGTATAGTCTTCTACTTCGCCGTAAGTTGTAGCTCCACAAGGGCTACCGCAATCTGAACCCGACCATTTAATTCGGATACGCATGGTAGTTTCGCCAGCAAGTGCATCATCGGGAATATTAATTGTAAAAGTACCCTCACCGCCATTATCACTTTCACAAACTACATTTTCACCGGCATCTTCAAAGTCATCATCCTGGTTCCAGTCGATCCAGATACCCAGGTCATCTGAAGAATAGGTGTTTCCGTTAACTATGGTGATATCATAAGATTCGCCGGCATTTACAGTTGTTGACATATTGGAATAGTCAGCATAACCATCGCAGGATGAAGAGTTGTCAATATCACCAAAAATTACCTGGCTGATATATTCATCACATCCACCGCTGGCATCGCAATAAGCATTTGTTCCTTTCCCAGAAGTAACTGAAGTTGCCAATGAATATTCCAGGGGAAGTTCACCAACATTTTCGATCAGGAAAGCCTTGGTAGTGGATTCGCCCGGAGCAAGAAATGCACCTACGGAAACAGGGTCAACTGCGATGTGTGGATTTCCCCACTGAATGCTTGCCGAAGCAGCAACTGATTCACCATCATCGTGCATGGCTGTTACGCCATAAGCAAACACGCCATAATCAGGAAGGTTGTCGCTGTAAGTTAAATCGTTGGTTGTTCCTAATAGGGTTCCATTACGATAGACATTAAAATAAAGGAAATCTTCTCCGTTAAATTCCCAACTTAACTGGGTAGCGCCAGTAGCCTCATCCAAAGCAACCTCAAGGTTTTCTGGTTTTGGTAAGCTGTTGGTAACAAAGGGAGAAGTATAAGCCATATAAATTCCATTGCGGTTATCAGTCCATACAGGATAAACCAAACCACCCCTGGCGGTAATTCCCAGGTAATCGCCCATGTATCCGCCGGCCAGGCCAGGAATAGCTGATGGGGTAAATGCTACATCAGAAACTTTGAAATCTTCCCAGGTTTCGCCTCCATCGAATGAATTGGCACAATAAACCTCGCACTGACTCGTACCAACATTGCGGTCGTCATACCAGATTGCACTTAAATTACCGGTTTCGGGATCACAGGTGATCCAGGGCATATAGTGTTTTTTACCCAGCCCGGAAGCATCCTGGTTTAGTTTCATAGGGCTTGACCAGTTTTCGCCACCATCCGCTGATTTTATCATATAAACATCAGCATCCGTTCCAGAATTAACACCCGGAACACCAATATTTGTCCAAACGACGTAAATATTTCCATTATAAGGTCCACCGCTAATATCCACTGCCATAACAGGGAATGAGTTTACACGATGGTTTTTACCGACCTCCGTATTTCTGATTCCACGAATATTATTAATGATCCTTGTGGCGGTTGTAAATGAACTGCCACCATTGGTTGATTTAGCAAAACCAATCGCTTTTTCATCCTGTGGCCATGAATCATAAATGGTCCATGCAGTATAAACTTCACCATTGGGACCGGTTTGAATATTTACACCCTGGTTATGACTTCCGGCATTCACCGCAGAGCTAATGTTCATGTGTGATGACCATGTAACACCACCATCTGTAGAGCGAACAAATTCTATTTCACTGTCGTTGGCATTACCAAACCCTGTCCAGGCTACATAAAGGTTACCTTCATTTGGACTTACAGGTCCATTATCAATCCACATGTGATTTTTATCAAGAATATTCCATCCTCCGGGAGGCGTTCCACAAACAGCTGTTTGCCATGAAGATCCACCATCGGTTGAGCGGGCTACACCCTGGCCACCGTTACTGTGAATAAAATTGACATACATTCTTGTACCATCCAGAGAAATGGCTGTTGCCGGGTCTCCGGAATTTGTACCTCCTGCACCCTGCGGAGTTCCACTCCAGGTAATTCCGGCATCAGCAGAGTAAAAATAATTGGCTCCGTAAAGGGTACCCACTGAACCGCCACTCCAGGAAGTAGAATTATTTGAGTTTATGATAAACTCATTATCGGATGGGTCAACAAATATCGAGTTCTCCGACTCAGAAACATTGGTTGCACTTGTGAGTGGTACATCGGGTGAATCTTCCATTACGCCTTTTACACTTTTGGCATTAATCTCACTGCCCGTGAATTCAGCAGGAGGAATTGGAATGGGCGGATTTACAGGAATTAATCCCTGTTCAGCCTTTTTAGTCCAGTATCCCATGTTATCGATACGGGTGTCGACCATTTCAGTTTGGCCGTCTTTGGGTTTTGAAGGATAGTTTTGCTTTTGTGCAAAAGCAAAACCAGTGAAAAGAACCACGATCAATATAGTCGCGGTGAAGCGTTGTGTTTGTTTCATGATCAGTTTATTGTTATTTAATCTAATTGCTGCTTACGCTATCTTAGGTAAAGAAAGTGTAATTAAACGGTAAACCCCTTGAAATTGTTTAAATAATGACAACAACATAATAAATTTAGTTGCCTGTAAACAAAAAGAAGCAGCCGGCAAAGCTACTTCTTTATTTATTTTTTCAAAAATCAAAGGACTATTTGGCGATAACAATTTTGTGGATAGCCGATGAATCATTCATCGATATTTTAACAAAATATATTCCCGGTGAAAGGTTTGTGCAATCGAATGATTGGCTGTAAAAACCATTTTCAATATTTTCGGCATTATAAAATACTTCTTTTACTTCACCCAGGTTATTCATTAGTTCGATATTTACATTTGAATGCTTTGGTACCATAAACTCAATGTTAAATTGATCGGAGGCCGGGTTCGGATATACTACAACTGATGACTCGTAGTTTTCCGGAATACCAGTATATATAAAGAACAAAGAGTTGGAAGATTCACTTTCACAACCATTCTGATTGGTTACAATTACATAATAATCGTCTGCCGCTGTTGGGTAATATGCCTGCGCTGTAGCTCCTGCAATCATTCCATTTGAATCATACCATTGATTTCCTTCCGATGCTGAGGATAAAAGGTGATCGCCCTCGTTGGTAATAATTGGTGTTTCGGGAAGTTCATTCACCTGCAGAGTAATTTCCTGTTCCACCAAATTATCGCCATCATCCACCGTTACGGTGTAGGTAGTGGTTACCAGCGGCGAAGCAACCGGATTTGCAATTGTAGGATCGGAAAGTCCGGAGGTTGGTTCCCAACTGTATGTGTATGTCCCGGATCCGCCATTAGCCAAGGCATTAAGTTGAGACGATTCTCCTTCGCAAATTTCATCCGGATTCGCAAGCACCAAAACACTCAGGAAATTACCCATACCTGAAGTAGCCGGAAAGGTAATATAATCCACCCATGCACAATCGGAACCATTGGAAACAGACTGGTCTTTTTCATAAGCCCATTTAAAGATATGTTCACCAGCGGTAACTGCAAAACTGGCTTCAGCCCAGCCAGCTTCTCCTGCCCACTCATCCATCATCTGGTTGTCGATATAAAAACGGAGATAATCATAACTACTCTCTGATGAAACTTTATAGAAAAAGGAGATTTGGTCATCCACGGTTACGTCCATTGTTATCATTAATACTGACTCTTCCTGGTCACTAATAGCACCTGATTTTGCAGAATAAGTTCCTTCATAAGGATTTACATTGGTTATGGTCCAATCGGCATCACCCTCAAAACCCCAGTCATATGCAGTAAAATCACCGGTTTCAAAATCCTCAACCACAAGCCCCACGGGCATATTGAACAGCTCAACAGCCTGGTAGCTACCTGATATAAATTCAATAACAAGATCAATCGTTGATCCGATGGGAGCAGAGGCATCCACCTCAATACTAAAAACGGCCATATCCATAGTTCCGGCAGCCATATTTCCGTGATTAACTACTCCATCCAATATCGTAAAATAAGCAGAGCTTGATGTTAATTCACTAATGGCATTTTCACAAGCACTATGACCGCTATTCAAAACTTCTACCTGAATGTCAGCCGTTTCACCCGGATCAAGCAGGCCATTTCCGTTTCCATCCTCAAGGTCATTAATTGTAAGTGCCCCTATTACAAGGTCGGGAGCGTTAATAAGAAAACTGAAATTTGAATTCCAAACATCATCTCCTGTGGCTTCCAGGTCAAACTCAACATTATGCTGATCAGGAATATTATTGGCTATTTCAAATTCAAAAGCATCCGAAATATTCAAAACACTGTTCGCCAGTATCGTTCCGTAGTTTTCAGTTGCATCTGTAATTGTAATGTATGAATCAGATGAGGTAAGCTCCACCTGAACATTTGTTGCATTTATAGATCCAACATTTTCCATTTCAATGTCAAGGCTGATGGTCTCACCAAAATCGGGAGCTCCGTTAGCATTACCCTGGCTGTCATCAATTTCATAGGCACTAAAAATTACATATGCCCCATCATTGGGAATGATATCGAGATTGTATGCAGTTGGTAAACAATTGTATCCTGAAACAATTAGTTGTGCCTCACCCACTTCAGCAAAAACGGGATCGAAATTGATGGTAGCATCTCCGGAGGCGTTGGTAATTCCTCTGCCGCATATTTCACCATCTTTTATAACAACACACATAAAATTTTCCATTGGAGCACCGCCTGATGAAACATTTACATCAGTAGCATTTACCCCTATTGGAATGCTCGCCTGGTAGCTGGTGGAAATAGAGATAGGTTCAGCGGTAAGAATACTGATTGCCGGATCTCCTAAAATGTTGATATCATAAAAATTCCACCTTAATGCACCTTCTTCCCATTGTCCGGGAGCAGTTACCCATGGGGCGGTTCGAATTTTACATTCAACAAATGCTGCTCCCAGGTGATTGATCTTTTCGTGGTACATGGCATCTACCATCTCGCGGTGCAGGTGAGCTGCGGGGCCCTCCGTTTGTCCTTCGTTAAACCAGCCATATCGTGAATTTCCAATTACCGCAACTGCAAAATTATCGATACTTACCATTTTTTCCATGATGCAGTCACTATCATCAAAAGCACCACAAATACATCCATGCGACTGAAAGAAAGTATAGTTATGATCCACACCGTTAGCACCAGAAAAATTGGCATTGGTAATATCACCATTACTCATGTATGCTACATATGTTGAGTTGGCATGCCCTACATGATGAACATATTGCCGGCCGGCATTAATTTGCGCCCGAAGATCAGCAGCACTCCATGATCCGGTTGATTCATAAAGTTTATGAAAGTTATAGGTCTCAGGGATGCCCCAGGTTTCGTAACCGTTTTCATTTTGATATCCGATCAGTAATTCCAGGTAATCCGATCCGTAAGTAAGTGGATTGGAATAAAGCCATTCACCGGCAAAGGTTGTTTCATTAAATTCACCCAAAACAGGATTGTCCTGGTAGGATGTGGTTTTATGGATCATGCTGTTAAGTTCAGTCAAATTACTGAATGAAAAACGGGCAACAGCTATTTCAGGAAGCAGGTCATCTTCACCAATTTCCCCCCAACGGTTGTCGTTATCATCATTCCAGGTTCCGTCAAGTGCTGAATAATACAGATCGGCAGGAATATCACTATCTTCATAACCACCTCCCGATTGAACATAACAATAGAATCCACGATATGGAACATGCTCCACATCACCACCAAGAAGAACGTACTCTATGCCGTTATCCTGGTATTGATCAATGATATAATTTCTGATTTTTTCAGCCAGATCCTGTCCGGTTCCCTGACTGTTTATAGTTTCTTTGGTTGTTATTTGAACGGAGATACCCCTTTGGAGATACAGATCAATAACATCCTGAAATTCGTTTTCAAATTGCGCGGCAGTTATGATTAACATATCATAATCATTTCCACTTTTGGCTTTGGATGGATAGGTTTTCATCATCGCCTCATTTTGCACAAAACGGCTAACACGACTTTTTATCCTTTCAGAAGAAGAAATATTTTGAAGCGCAAAAGTAGATTTTGAGGCCGGTCCGGTAACTACCCTGATTTTTACATTTTGATATAATGAAACCTGCCCTGTGGAAGGATTATATTTTATCGGAGTAAAGGATGAAATTGCAATTGCATAACCATTAAGATATGCGGTTTGTAACTGACCGGTTGATTGTGCCGGATAAAAACTATTCGCCTGATAAACACTTTCGTTTTTCTGAAATATACCATTTCCGGGTTCGGAAAGCGGGCGGCTTGGTTGCTGCGGATAGACTGAATAGCTACCCGAAAGCAACATTTCATCGCTGCCAATAAATTCAATACTTACAGCCCTTTCGCCCGGAGGCAAAACCAATTTCACATCCTGATAAGGTAAGGCTGGTTCGCCAACTAACCCGGTTAACAATAATCCGTCAATTTGAATCAATTGATAACCTTGTTCCTGCTGAATTTTAAAATCTGTAAATTGATACGTTTTCTCAACAATGCCTGCATGGGCAGCAATTAGTGTAATCCAAAATGCCAGCCCTGATAAAAGTAAAGATTTTCTCATTTTTTGTGTTTATTGAATACCCTTATATATTTATTTGGTTAAGATGTTTCCGAAAATCAAGACAAAGTTACCTTTAAAATGGTTGTGCCTGAATTTGCAATGAAGTAACAAAAAAAGCGGTACTGACAGACAATACCGCTTATTTTGAAACATTAATTAAATTAATACAATGTTACTTTTTGTGAGCTTATTTCTCCACCCTTTATGAGGGTAATAAAGTAAATACCGGAGTCAAGCTTACTTGCATCAATCAGTATATTTTGTTGTCCGGCATTCAGGGTTTGCAAATCTGAATGGTATACTTGTTTTCCGATCACATTGTACATAGCTACCTCTACTTCTGATTTTTCATTCAGTGTAAACTGAACATTGGTAAAATCATTGAAAGGATTCGGATATACATTAAAGGATTTATTGGTGGCTGGATTTTCAATACCAACCAAATCAATAGCAAACTGCATTGATTCATTGGCAGTTGAGAATGCATTATTTTCGTAAATCATTCCGAAACTTCCATCCATTAATTTAAAAAATCCGGGACTTTCAATTCCGTTGCCACCTTCATCATAAATATAAAAAGTGTAGCAATCGTCTTCGGTAAGGGCGAATGTTTCCTGAACAAATAATCCGGGATTAGCATAAGGACCACCTGAATACATTACATCACCTGCTGAATTTTTCAGTTCCCAGGTCGTTTCTTCCGGGTTATCGTCGAGCTTCAAATACAGGTGAATGTCAGGAATCACTTCAATAGCAGATGTAAATGAAGTATATGTTGTATCATTCACCGGATCTTCGTCGGGATTACCATTTGGATTGGTGGTGTATACCATGAGATTATTATCTTCCATTATTTCAAATGGAACAGCTGGCAGATCAACCTCCTCAACCTCTCCATAAGACAAGTCGCCTGACCAGTTGAAAGTATTTATACCCTCATCGTTTATAACATAATTGATTTCCAGTGTTGTGAGGTTTGATGCTCCTTCGTTGGTAATTGATACCCTTGGAGAAACCTCTCCGGCACAGTTGGTTACCGGAACCATGCTCAAGTCAAAGCAAGTTGCGTTGTCATAAAACATAGGCATCAGATCATTAACAGCAACTTTTTCTGCTTGTAAAATTTCTTTCGTAGAGTTATCCTGAATCCATGCAATAAACTCACAATTATCCAGATTCCAGCCGGCATCCATAGTAAACTGAAGCATTACTGTTTGATTGGGATCTCCACTGAAATCAACAGCAGTACCACTTGCACTTGGCCATAATCGGCGGGTTACATAATTAAATGGGGTGCTTCCATACATTACCCCCGATTGGGTAAGTGACAGGTGAGCAACCAGGTTGGTGCCAGTATATGGTTCAACCATTTCCATATTAATTAACACAGTGTAATCCAAACCTTCGTTCATTCCGTTCATCGCGACAGTAAAGTTTGAAGGAACTGCAATGCGTTGATTATACTTGGATAAAAATGAATTGTAAGTACCTGTGGATCCGCCCAGCACACTAGTAATACCATCGAAGAATGAATTTGGAATTCCACTGATTCCGTAATACAAAACGCGGGCTTGTGAATAGGTATTGGAAAAACCTGTTGCGGAAGAAGATACGTGATGTTCCATAACGGCGACATCAAAACCGTTTGCGATCAAATTGTCAGCTGCAGCTGCTGCATATGGGCAGTAACTTCACCAGGTAGCTGTTCCGATCTCAATCACGACGTTGTCGCGCTGGACCGTTTGTGCAGTCAGGGCCAGAGAAGCGGTGAGCAGCACGATAAAAGAAAGTAATGTTCGTTTCATTTTGCTAAGTATTTGTTAATAAATGCTTTTACATTTAATAGCAAATATAAAAAGAAATATAAGCAATAAATTCAAATATGTAATTTATTGCGATTCTAAATAAGACGAATAAAAAAAGCGGGGTTTATGACCCCGCTTTAATTTGCGCTTATCAATAAAGCTTATTTAGTAACAGAGATTTTTTGTGTAAACAATTGGTCTCCAATTTTCAACCTTAGGAAATAAACCCCTGATGGATTATTTTCAACATTAATACTTTTAGTTTTTGCGCCCATAGGGTAGGATTGCACTCCCGAGGTATAAACAATCTCTCCAACAAGGTTATAGAGTGTGATTTCAACAGGTTCTGAATTTGAAACTTCAAATTTTACATTGATTACGTCGGTGGCAGGATTAGGAAATACCATCAATTCACTTGCATTTGTAATCTCTTCTACGCCTACAGCTACCGCATCAAACTGTACCATTTCATCGGCATCAGAAAAGGCATCATTTTCGTAAATCATATTAAAATTGCTTTCCCGCAATGCATAATACGATCCGCTTTGTAAACCATTTCCACCTGCATCATTGATGGTAAAAGTGTAACAATCATTCATCGAAAGCTCAAAGGTATCTTTTACAAAAGCTTGTGGCGTGGTAAAAGGCCCACCGGAATAGATAACATCACCATTTGAATTCATTAATTTATAGGTGGTTTCTTCAGGATTATCATCTAACTTGAGGAACAGGTAAATATCTGGAATAACTTGCTGAGCAGCCATGAAGGAGGTGCTTGTAGTATCATTCATGGGATCTTCATCCGGATTACCATTTGGATTGGTAGTATACACTACCAGGTTGTTTTCATTTAATATATCGAAAGATACGACTGGTAATTCAATATCGGTGGATTGGCCAAAAGCTAAACTACCTGACCAGTTAAATGTATTTATGGTTTCCTCATTAACCTGATAATTTATATCCAACGATTCGAGGGTTTCCGCACCATCATTTGAAATAGAAACAACAGGTGCCAACTGGCCCTCGCAATTGGTTACCGGAACCATCGAAACAGCCTGGCATGTTGCATTGTTAAAACTTGTGGGTAATAAATCTGTTAAAGAAACTTTCATTCCCTGAAGAATCTCCCTATTTGCATTATCCTGCAAAAAAGCAACCAGTTCACAATGCTCGGGAACCCAAGATGGATCAAGAGAAAAAGTTAGTTGGGTGCTTACAACATCATTGATTCCGGCAAAAACAACGGATGTTCCGTTTTGATTAGGAACCATTAAGCGATTTACAAAATGGAGTTCACTAAGTCCCTGCCAGCTATAAATAATATCTGACTCGGTCAACACAAGGTGTAAGGTAACCCCGGCACCACCATAAGATGCCACTTGTTCGGCAGAAACAATCACTGTATAATCTAACCCACTGTTGAATCCGTTCATTTCAAGCGAAAAAGAACAGGGAACTGCTATGCGTTGGTTGTACTTCGAAAGATAATTGCTATACATACTGGCGGTGTGGCTTCCACCAACTACGGCATTTCCACCATCAAACCAGGCCGTGGGATAACCTGTAATTCCGTAGAAGGTATTTCTGGCAACTGAGCCCGTAGTGGCGAATGGATCTGAACCAGCAGGACCGTGATGTTCAATAACGGCAACCTCTTTTCCGTTAGAAATTAAGTCATCAGCTCCAAGAGCTGACCCCGGACAGTAATAGCACCATGTTCCGGTACCAATTTCAACAATTACTTTATCACGGGCAATTTGCTGTCCCTGAACAGCAACTATACAAAAAAATGAGAGAATAGTAAATAGTAGTGTTTTCATATTATGTAGTTTTTGTTAGTACCTCATTTAAAGACAAATAAAATTATACTATTCATGTAAAGCAATACCGAAATTAACAGAACATTAACAAAAAACCCCGCATAATTGCGGGGTTTTCAGTTCAATTATTAATCAGTTTATTTTCTGATTGTTATTTTTTGATTGATCAGGAGATTTTCTCCCTCAACCCTGATGAAATACAATCCCGGATCAGCTTCAATCGAAAGTTGACTTGAGTAAGCACCTTCGAGTGTAATTTGATCTTCCCGGTAGATAACATCGCCCAGGATATTGTAAATCGTGATACTAACATTTTGAATGTTTTGCCCTTTTAATTCAATATTAAAAGTTCCGTTGTTTGGATTGGGGTACAGCGCAAGGTTGTAACCATCCTGTTCAATTACTCCGGTGTTGATACCAACAGTAAGCAACATATCATCAGTCATATTACCACATGGAGCTTCTCCTATAACCATCATGCTCAAAGTTACTTCTCCGTTAATGATGTCATCCGAACCTGGTGTATATGTGGGGTTCATTATCGTGGCATCATCAAAAGTACCATCCCCATTGGAGGTCCAAAGGATATCAGTATAATTTTCTGCAACTGCATCGCTGAGGGTGTATGAGCTGCCGGTAGCAACAGCATTATCATTGCCGGCAAAAGCCACAGGCTCTGCTGTTAAAGCAAGTTCCATTTCATCTGTTACCTGTGTTCCTCCTGAATAATAAGCTGTTAAACCGAGCATTACTGAACCGCTGTTAACGTCCGCATCACTGGGATGATAAATGGCATCCAGACTTTGCTGATTATCAAAATAACCACTTCCTGATGACATCCAGTTCACAATATTATAAAGTGTGGCACCTCCTTGTGTGGTGTAAGGAGCAGTTCCGCACGAAACAGCATCCGGACCTGCATATGCAGTAGTAACAGGTGGCGGTGGCATTATGATAAAATCAATCCATGCACAGTCAGAACCACTCGAAACGCTTCCGTCTTTATCGTATTGCCATTTAAAGGTATGAAGCCCGGAAGTGATACTGAATACTGCTTCCGACCATCCCTCTTCACCTGACCAGGCAGCCTGTTCATTGTTATCGATATAGAACCTCAGGTAATCATAAGATCCTTCTGAAGAAACTTTATACATGAATGAAATTTCACCATCGGCAAAAACATCATATTCAAGCTCCAGCCAGCTATTTTGACTGTGCGAAATGGTTCCTGATTTTGCGCTGTATGTACCTTCATATGCATTTCCGGAAACTACCGACCAGTTTGCATTTCCACCGGTTGACCAGTCATACTGCGACATGTCACCGGTTTCCCAGTCTTCAACGATCAATCCAACAGTAGCGGCAAAAGTTTCCTGTACCTGGTAACCCCCTGATGAAATATCATAGGTCATGCTTACTACGGTTCCTGTAGGTGTTTCGTCAGCAACGGATACCTCGAACTCAGCATATTCAGTAACATCAGATCCCAAAGTAGTAAAGTCGTAGGTACTATTAATAACGGTCACATATGAACTTGTAATGCTCAGTGTTCCGATTGCTTCCATTGCGTCATACGAACCACTATTGCTTGTTTCAACAATAATTGTTGCATTTTCACCCGGATCGAGGCGGCCGTTGTTGTTACCGGCAGCATCATCAATGGTCATAGTTCCAACTTCCAGGTTTGGCCCATGCCCTTGAACACTGAAGAAAGTGCTCCAAACATCTGTTCCATTGGTGGCTTCCAACTCAAATAATACCTGGTGCATATCCGGAATATTATCAGCAACATCCCAGGCAAATCCATCAGCGATTGAAGCAGTGGCACCTGCAGCAATGTTACCATAATTTTCACTGTCATCAGTTATAGTTACGTATTCGTCAGCTGTTGCAATGGAAACCGATACATTTTGTCCCTCTTCCACACCCACATTTTCAACAACCAATGTTGCCATGATCGATTCGGCTGTTTCCATGATTCCGTTTCCGTTTCCTGCATCATCATTGATCTCAACAGCATTGTAAACCACGTATGGTCCGGCTGGAGGAATAACTTCTACCACACTAGAGTAACGATAATAGTTTTGTTTTGTAATGGTTACAACCATATTATCAGGGGGTTGCTGTGCCGGAATAGTAATAGATACCATTCCACCTGTGGCTTCTGCCGTTCCAATAATTTCACCATTTACAGTAAGGGCAATAAATGCTCCTTCATCAACAGTTACATCAAAATTTGTTACACCGGCATACAAAATTGGATTATGAATGACCGTTAAATTTTGAGGTACTTCAGAATAAACCACAGTAAAAGCATCGCCATGGTGATGGAACAGATTATAGGTTACCTCTTTGTTACTGGTATTATAGGGCCAGTTTGATGCCTGCAGAAAATATTTTCCTGCGGCACTTGCAAAGGCCGGCAATAGTCCTCGTTCCGGCAAGGCTGAGCCGTAAGTAGGCATAAAATCCGGCCACATGTTATCATAAGCACCCCATACATAGGTATCGTTTACAAAAGAGTAGGATACTTCTGAGGCTGCATTGATGGCCAGACAGCCTGAGTTTTCTCCATTGTAGGTGTATCGGTGGAATTTTTCTGCAAACACTTCTGAGCTGTAATTGTATTTTCCGGTCAAACAGTTGATGGACCATACAAAAATCAAATCGGTATTATGCAGACTGCTGATATTGGTACTTGTGAAGGCGGGCTCGCCCCATCCCTGTTCAAATCCATGATCACGGTGCTGAAGCATAAAGGAGCCGGCATTGATCGCATTGACTACATCCTGTGCTGATCCGTTCCAGGTACAATTTACCTGACCCGGGGTTGCTGGAATATAGCCCAATCCATTCGGGCCAAAGTAGTTCACAACGGTGGCGGTATTGGTAGCTGTCGACCAGGGATCGCTGGTAGGGTTACCAATGTATGTTTTATTTACCCTAACAGGTTCTTTTTCCATGTAATTTTCCCAGAATCCGGCTACTGTTTCGGAGCAGATCTGGAACCAACGCTCGGTTTGGAAGCCTAAAGCCGAGATAGGATGGTTATAAAAATCAGGATCAGTGGGCGGGGTGCGCTCATAATCCAGAAATTTGGTAACCATTACTTCCAGTTGGCTGGCGTTTTGAGCAGTCATTCGTGCAAAGATGATATCGGGCATGCTGTTTCCACTTACATCTGACCAAATATTATCAGATACGCAGTAGTTATTCCAGATTGGGGAGGTAATACTGGTAGACGAGTTGGTTCCATAATCACCTAAAATTAAAATTGCGGAAGGAACTACATCCCAACTATTATATGCATCATTGAAGAAAGATTCAAGGGTATTTACATTATTACCACCACAGTCTTCAACAGTCATGATATCAGCCTGTATTCCCTGTAATCTGCGGAATTGTTTAATTGAATCAGCCCATTGCAGGAATTCAGGATTTGTAGGTGTTACGATCAGATAATCACATCCGGTTTCATCTGTATTTTGATAGGATTTACTGTAATCCATTTTAGGAAGTGATTCATAATTTAAAAAGATGTCCGACATGATCGGATCCCACCAGCGACTGCGCAAGCGATCCGTTCCAAAATGGCCATTGCCACCTTCAAAACTTACTTTTACTTTAAGATCGCGGTAAACGATCAGGTCTTTTGTTACCGGATTATACTGGAAAGGAGTTATTCCAAGCGTAACGGCATCAACACCCCGTATTTGCGTAACTTCTGACAACAAAACATTTTGTACTGGATAGAATGCATCCTTTGTGTAGATTTCTTCTTTTTTATTGTAATCCAGCGGGCCAACTTCTGTTTCCCAAGGAATACGTGGAGCCGGAGCCATTTCAATTCCATGAAATGTTTCAATCCGGGAGGATACAATTTCAACGGTGGCTGTAGCTCCCTGCGGAATTGCTATAAAGCGACCCTGACCGGGAAGATTTGGTGCTCCTTCGTTGTTAAACAAGAAGTTGCCCGGCAATTCAATCTCGTCGAGCATATCACCGTTGATTTGATTTTTCGACAGCGTAAATGAATTGATAGAGTAAATAACCTCCACGCTGTTTGCTTTTTGCTGTGTAAGCTGAAATCCTTGTGTTCCCCAGCTATCGGTATAAGTAAATTCCTGGGCAAAAATTTGTCCTGAAATAAATACCAATGACAGCATAAAAACCATTGATTTCATGAATGTCCTAATTGATCTCATAATTTTTGTTTTAATAAAGTTTTCTCTAATATTTAATAAGTTTGATTGTTTGCGTTTGATTTCCAACTTTTAAGGTACCAATGTATACGCCTGCTTCACAAGCCTGTCCGTTTTCATTATTACCATCCCAGTGGATTTGATGGATTCCTTTATTCGTATTTTCCAACACAAAGGTTCTAATCAATTGACCTTGCAAATTGCTAATTTCAAGGGCTGCCGGAATATTTTGGTTCAACGAAACTTCAAGGTAAGTTTCGTGAGTAAATGGATTTGGGATAGCATTGAGGTTGTTTTTATCAAATTGGCCAAAATCATCAACTCCGGTAAGTGTTCCGTCGAACCAGGTAAGGAACAATTGCATCAACTCCTGTTTGGTTGAAGGGGCTTCTCCATCAACAAGTTTTCCAAATTCAACCGTTGATCCGATGGTTCTGTAAGTTCCTTCATTGAAGGCTACCATCGCACCATGATCTTCATCTTGAGTAGTGAAAAGGCCAAAAGCTGGTGAAACAGGTTCGATTGAATAATTATTCACAGGATTGTTACCGTCATATCCAAATGCAAGGTTTGAAGCAAATGAACCAGGCTTTCCGTTTACTTCCTGGATCAGGAACATGGAATAATCCACTACTTCAATATTGAACATACTGTGAACCGGTGTTTGCGGATCATCAGCCCAGGTAACACGACCTTCCATATAAAGGTTTCCGCCATCAAGCAGGAAGTCTTTCAATGCCTGTCCCTGTTCTTCTGTTAATTCATAATTGGTAAAATGCAGTCCGAGACATACAAATACATTTTTGTATAATCCCAGATCTTCGGGGAAGGTTGTGGAATATTCGGCATAAATATCCATGTCGCTGAAAGTATTGTAAATTTCAGGGCCGGAATAATGCATGGGCTCAAGATCAAGTACCAGCGCTGTAAATTTTCCAATTACCGACATAAATTCAACTGAGGTTTCAACACCGCCATCGGCACTGAGCATCAGTTCAAATTCTGCCTGCGTTCCTTCCGGGATCGCTGCTCCGGCTTCAATTGTAAATGTATTTTCAGCGGTTTCTCCAAAAGCAAGGTCGCCATAGGTTTGCGCACTGGTATTGATAGTAATATCGGGTTCCACACAAGTGAGGTCACCTACTATTCCAAAAGCATCAGAGCTTCCCGTATTGGTCATTAAAATGGTAATATCAGCGGTTTCACCCGGATCGATCCGGCCATTGTTATTTCCGGCAGCGTCATTCACGGTAAACGAAACCAGTTCAAGAACGGGTGCATGTGCTACGATGGCAATGTAACTGTTCCAGGTGTTGCTTCCATCGTTGGCCTCCAAAACAAAAACAATATTTTCTAAATCTGGAACCTGCCCACTCACTTCAAAAGTAAACGCATCCTCAATCAGGGTGCTGTTACCTGCAGCTATATTGCCAAACGAAACGGCCCCACCCTGAACAGTAATAAATTCACTTTCAGAACCTAAGGTAACCATTACGTTATCCGCTTGCAAAGTTCCAATATTTTCCATGTCCAGATCCAGGGTGATTGTTTCACCATAATCCATCAAACCATTGGCATTCCCTGCGTCATCATTAAGTTGATAGGCCGCATTTACTATATAAGCAGTGCTGTTATCAATCACCTCAACCGTAGATTGATGCCTGTAAAAATTTTGTTTGGTAACGGTAATCAACACTTCCGTACCGACAGTTTGTGCAGGAATGACTATTTCAGTAGCGGATCCGTCAGAATCAGCAGTGCCGATTATTTCACCATTAACTGTCAATGCAATAAATGCATCCTCATCTGCCTGAACCGTAAAAGTAGTTGCTCCCGCAAGCAATTGATCAGCATGTAACACAGTTAAAGGTTGTGGAACTTCTGAATACACGGTCATGAAGGCATCTCCATGATGGTGAAATAAATTATAGGTAACTTCTTTGTTGCTTGTGTTGTAGGGCCAGTTGGATTGTTTAAGGAAATATTTGCCGGCTGCATTACCGAAGGCGGGTAAAATACCGCGGTGATCAACGCTTGTTCCGTAAGCCGGCATAAAATCAGGCCACATATTATCGTATACACCCCAAACATATGCATCATTCACAAAGGAGTAGGAAACTTCGGATGCAGCGATCAAGCCAAGTGCACCGGCATTTTCACCATTGTATTTATAACGGTGGAATACCTCGGCAAAACACTCATTTGTTAAATTGTATTTTCCGGTTAAACAGTTCACTGAAAGAATAAAAGAAAGATCGGTATTGGTCAAATCAGCAATGTCGGGACTGCTGTAATCCGGTTCACCCCAGCCTTGTTCAAAACCATGATCACGATGCTGAAGCATAAATGATCCTGCATTGATGGCATCATTCACATCATCGGCATTGCCACCTTCCCAGTCTCCAAGTTCAGTAGGTGATGAAGGAATATAATCCAATCCGTAAGGACCAAAATAGTTCATTACAACATTGGTATTGGTTGCTGTCGACCATGGATCAACATCCGGATTGCCATCATAAACTTCATTCACCCTCACAGGCTCTTTACCAAGTCCGTTTTTCCAGAAACCACCCACAACCTCTGAGCAGATTTGAAACCAGCGTTCGGTTTGCCATCCTAAGGCTGTAATAGGATGATTATAAAAATCCTCACTAGTTGGTGGTGTTCTTTCGTAATTTAAAAACTTGGTAATATACGTTTCAAGGTGTGTATCATTCTGAGCAGTCATTCGCGCAAAAATGATATCGGGCATATCGTTGTTGTTCACATCAGCATAAATATTGTCGGATACACAATAGTTGTCCCAAATAGGCGCCATAATGCTGTTATCGGGATTGGTTCCATAATCGCCAAGAATAAGAATAGCTGCCGGCGGAATATCCCAGGTGTTATAGGCATTGTTAACAAAGTTTTCGATGGTAATCGCAGAGTTGGTACCAATATCGCTCATTGTAATAATATCGGTTTGAATACCCTGTTCCGTGCGGAATTTTTTAATCGAATCAGCCCAACTGAGGAATTCGGGATTGTTGGGAGAAATGATCAGGTATTCACAACCCACATCTTTGGTTCCCTGGAAGGATTTATTGTAATTCACTTCGGGGATCGAGGCTTCATTCAAAAATACATCGCGCAGGATTGGGTCCCACCAGCGGTTGCGGAGGCGATCATCACCAAAATGACCATTGCCACCTTCGAAAGTAACTTCAATTTTGATATCACGGTAAACCAATAATTGTTTTGTAACCGGATTGTATTGAAACGGTGTTACCCCAACAATAACGGCATCTATTCCCCTGATATCAGTTTGTTCAGAAGTAGTGACCGTATTGGAAGGATAAAAAGCATCTTTGGAATAAATAGTTCCGTTCTTATGGTATTCAAGCGGGCCTCGCTCCGTATCCCATGGAATACGAGGTGCTGGGGCAATGTTTACATTTTCAATGGTTTCAACCCTCGATTCAACAAGCTTAACTGTTGCTATAGCTCCCTGGGGAATAGCAATAAATTTGCTAAGTCCCGGAAGGTTTGGTGCACCTTCATCATTGGGTAAAAATACCTCCGGAAGTGAAACCTCCACCATATCTTCCCCATTGATTCGAACGGTGTTAATACCAAAGGATTGGATTGAAAAGTTAAGTTCAACACTTTGATTGGATTGGGAAACAACCGATAATCCGGCTTTTCCCCATGAATTTGTGTAATTAATATCCTCAGCTCTGCCAATAAATGAAATGAACAGGCCGAATAAAATTAAGCCGTAAATTTTCCTCATTATCTTGTTTTTAATAAATAATTGTCCTGACAAATGCTTATCGCATTATTTTATCATCAATTTCTGACGAATTAAATCTTCACCATTTTTGATGATAACAAAATATAGTCCTGTATTTAAATTGCTTACATTAATTTTGGTTTGATCAACACCGCTCAATTCATTATCATAAACCGTTTTACCAACATTATCTGTAATTATGATGTGTGTATTTTCACTTTGCAGGTTTGGCCATTCCAATCTGATCGTTTCAGATGCAGGATTTGGGATGATTGAAAGTTCCAATGCACCATTTTCAGCCACATCCGTTGCCAGCACACCTATCCACAACTCTTCAGAAAAAACACTCTCTCCACAATCATTGATTGCTTTTACCTTAAGGCTCACCATGCCCACATACCAGTCAGTCCAGTCAACCGTGCATTCAGTTCCATTCTGAATTAGCTCACCAGCTCCTTCTGTAATTTCCCAAACATAATCTGTTGCTGAAACTACCTCATTAGTTGTATAATCTTCAGTATCACCAGGCATTGACACAACTTGATCCGGTCCATCAGGCATATCCGGTGTTTCCGGCTCGACCAGTACATTGATGTAGTCTGTCGCAGTAAAAGTTTGGGTATCATCTCCATCCGAAACAGTTAAAGAAACATCAAATGTTCCTGCATTCAGGTATGCAACCATCGGATTTTGATTTGTTGATGTTGCCGGCGATCCTCCCTCAAAAGACCATTCCCATGAAATCACATCACCCACCGACATATCGGTGAAGTTTAATATTGTGTTTGTACAAATTTCTGTTTCATTGGCTACAAAACCGGCAGTAAGTGCAGTTAATGCACCCGCCGGCAGGGTAATATAATCAACCCATGCACAATCGGAACCATTGGAAACAGACTGATCTTTTTCATATGCCCATTTAAAGGTATGGGGGCCAGGGTTAACACTGTAGGTTACTTCTGACCAGGAAACAGTTCCCGACCATTGATCAATCATTACATCATCAATGTAAAATCGAAGGAAATCATATGTAGCTTCGGAGGAAACTTTTTTAAAGAAACCCACTTCTCCGGCAGCCAATACATCAAAAGTAATCGACAAATAGGTGCTTTGCTCATCATCAATAGCACCTGATTTTATACAATATGCTCCTTCGTAAGGACTTTCGGTTGAAATTGCCCAGTTGCCACTTCCACCGGTTACCCAGTCAAACTCGGTCATGGTACCTGATTCCCAATCTTCAACGATATGCCCGATGCTGATGCCCAGGGCAAAAGTGGTATTGTAAGCACCTCCATTGGCATCCACTACCAGGTTTAATACAGCAGGTTGTCCCATGGGTGTTGAAGGACTGGCTGTAATTGTAAAGGTTCCTTCTCCCGATTGCCCCTGATTCAGAGAACCAAAGTTAGCTGTGTTATTATCTATGGTTATAAAAGCAGAACCGGTTGATATTATTCCGGTGGTGTTCTCAGCTATTGCGTCACCATTATTTTTAAGATTAACAATAATATCTACCGTTTCTCCCGGATCGATCATGCCATTATTATTCCCCTGGCTATCATCAATCGCATAATCATAAAGGGCAATATAAACTCCTGATATTGATTCCAGAACTTCAATGGCATCCAAATCAAATCCGGCATCAGATGCTGTGGCCGCTCCATCACCATCATCCACTATTTTGATGAATTGAGCTTCGGTAACATTTCCACTTGCCAGGTCAAATTCGGTGGTTCCGCTTCCTGTGCCAAGGCTGATCCAGGGTCCGTCTAAAGTTTCCCCAACATAACAAGTAAATCCCTCAGCTGAAGCATCTCCTTCATGAACAATAAAGTCGGAGCCGGGGCCATCAGGAATTGCATATTGCATATCCAATACACACCAGCCATCTTTGCCAATTGAATAATTAATGTTATCAGGTGCTCCGATCACTGCCGGTGTCCAGCCTTCATCAGCATAATTATTATCCGGGATCTGGCAGGATGATAGCCTGTAAACATAATGACCATCAACGGGCTGTAATTCAAAGTTTGTTTCTGTTGCATTGTTGGCACTAACGCTAACATTTTCAATGGTCATTGTTTCATAACCATTGGCAACTATAGTAATATCATAAGTTCCGGGCAAAACATATTTATGATAATCACCTACTTCAGGATCATTGAAAGTTGGCAAATAATCATTAACAAACACAACAGCTTGTACGGGCTCTCCTGTGTTTGCATCCGTAACCATTCCTTCGAGTCCGTATCCTGAGTATTCAATTAACATCAACATCGGAGAATAGTTACGATTATAGTAAAGCATGATTTGACTGGCCGGTGGTTGCTTGCTATTTGAAATTTCAAGTGACCAGCTTATACTTCCCATGATCCCGTAATTAGAATCTTTGGTGCTTCCGTTGATTGCGTACATGCCATTGTAACCCGATCCATAAGGAAGGTTGGAATACCCTGAAGTAGTTGAATACAGGGCAGCCAGTTGATTGATATGGTTATAATCCGGTGGTGAATCGGGTCGGTAGCTCCAGGGGTAGGAAATATATTCGGTTCCGCTATGAAAGGTTGTATGAACCACAAACTGATTATTATACATGCACTCTCGCAGGGCTTTGGATTCGTCCTGTGAACAAGGGCCGGGACTTCCACCCCACTGATCCCACATGTAACACCAGTCGCGGTTCAGGTCCACACCATTGGCATTGTAACGTGTCATATTTTCGCGTCCCCAGGGATTTACCATCAGGTAAAGCCAGATTTCACGGTTATCAATCAAATCGGTTATATCCGGGTCAGATCCGTATCCAACACAAAGATCGCGGGCAAAACGGATCACATTTTCTGCGCCACCAATTTCATCACCATGTATTCCGCCGTCAAACATAACTTCAGCTTCTGGTTCATCGGTTTCCACATTGTCACTTATTTTAAGGGCAGTGAGTTCATATTGGCCTGTTTGATCCATGCCAAATACATATCTTTCACAAATATCAGGGAATTCCTGAGCCAGACTATCTGCCAGTTCAATAATTTCATCATAGGAATGATATGCATCTTTTAAGCTCAAAAGTTCAGCAGAAAGCTTGTTCAGATCTTCTACCTCAATGGAATAATTCAAACCCAATGATGAAATTTTATCCAATTCCTTTTGAACTACATAAGCTCTCAAACTGCTGGCATCGATCGCTTCAAAATCGATCCCGGCATGATAAAGCGCCTGCACTTGCTGTGGATTAGCAACATTAACCACAACTTGCATTTCACCCTGCCGCCAACCCTGTGCGTAGGAAAAAGCAAATATTCCGACAAAAAACAGAGAGAATAAAAGTTTTTTCATGATATCTTTTTAATCTTTAAAAACACTTCGTTAAATGCATTGAGATGTAAACTTAATCTACTTTGCGAGGTTTCAAATGTATTAAATTTCCTGAAAAATAAAATATAATAACCAAAACCCCTGAGATTAGTAGCAAAAAGACACAGCAGCCAAATCAATGGTTGCATTTTTAGAGCTTGGGTGAGGAAGTAAAATTATAAGAATTAACTGTTAATATAGCGGCTGACCATTTTCAGAAGTTCATTGATTTTAATTGGCTTTGAAAGATAATTGTCAAATCCGGCCTTCAGGCACTTATCTTTCTCTCCTTGCATGGCATATGCAGTTTGTGCTACCACGGGTATCTCCGGATTCATTGATTTAATTTTTTTCATGGTTTTATAACCATCCATACGAGGAAGCCTGATGTCCATCAACACAACATCAAATTTATTTTGCCTGAATTTTTTAACGGCTTGCATCCCGTCTTCCGCACGCATCAGGTTTGCGCCGGTACGCCGGAGAATTCGTTCAAAAAAGTCGTAACTCGAATCGTCATCTTCAACCACAAGTATGCTTTTACCGGTTAGGTTATATTCATGAAATTGATGTTCTTTACCAGCTGGTTTTGTATTAATTGCCGTTCCATGTTCATTTATCCTGGGCAGGGTAAAGTAAAAGGTGGCTCCTTTTCCCGGTTTCGACTCAACCCAAATTCTACCCCCCAATAACTCCACAATATTTTTAGAGATCGCCAATCCCAAACCAGTTCCTCCATAAAGTCTGGTATCACTTTCATTGGCCTGTGTAAAACTGTTAAAAATGAGCTCTTTCTTTTCTGGATCTATTCCTATTCCTGTGTCTTTTACATAAAATAAAAGCTCGTTTTTAAATTTTGGGTTTTCATATTCAAATCCAAATTCAATGTATCCTTTATCAGTAAACTTAATGGAATTATAAAACAAATTCCTGATCACTTGCTTAAAGCGGTCAATATCGGTGTTGGCTACAATATTTTCTGCATGATCGGGAGCCTTATAAATAACTTTTAGCTTGTTGGTTTTGGGATTGGTTTTTACATGTTCATGAAATCCTTGGTAGAGTTCTCTCATTAACTGATCAACCATGTATTGCGATTTGAAAATCTTCATTTGTCCAGCCTCAATTTTTGAGATATCAATAATATCATCAATAAGACTCATCAAATCGTTTCCGCTATTTTGAATAAGGTTGATGAAGTGATTTCGCTCATCGATTGACAAGTCGGGATCATCAAGCAATTGAGAAAAACCAATGATCGAATTCATGGGGGTGCGGATTTCGTGCGACATGTTGGCGAGGAAAGCCGACTTGAGCTTATCCGATTCCTCAGCTTTTTCTTTGGCAATAATTAATTCCCGTTCCATCTTTTTGCGCTCTGTAATATCTTCCTTCATGCCAATGTAATGGGCAATTTTATCATTTTCATCTTTCAGCGGAAAGATGTTAGCCGATTCCCAGTATAATTCTCCGTTTTTCTTCCTGTTCTGAAATTCACCTGACCACTTTTTACCCGCCGTTACAGTTTTCCATAGATCTTTATAAACGGCATTGGGCGTATTGCCCGATTTAAGTATCCTCAGATTTTTGCCAATTATTTCCTCGTTGGAATAGCCCGTAACCTCCACAAACCGGGGATTTATATATTCAACCCGGCCCCCCAGGTCAGTAATTACAATAATCGTGGGACTTTGCTCTACCGATCTGGAAAGCTTGCGAATTTCTTCTTCGGCTACCCTTTGCTCTGTAATATTTGAAATAAATCCTTCGAGGCCTAACAGATTATTATCGTCATCAAATATTCCCATACCCTGCTCCCATACCCATCTTATTTCACCCGATGCATGAGATATTCGGTAAGCCATTTGGAATACATTTTTCTTTTTAAGGGCTGTTTGGATTGTTTTCCAAACCATATCCTGATCTTCAGATAAAATTAAATCATTGTAAGAGAGGTCGCGATTATTAATTAATGATTCAGGTTTATATCCTGTTAAATCCTGGCAACCCTGGCTAATGAATTGCATGGTCCAGTCGCGGTCGTTTTTACACCTGTAGGCCATTCCGGGCAAATTGGCCATGAGGGTGGAAATTCTTCTTTGGTTTTCTTTTATTTCGAGTTCAGCATTAATTCGATCATTAATATCTCTCAATACCCCCTCTATTTCATAGGGTTTATTATTATCATCATTAATTAATCTTGCCGTGAGGGAGCAATAAATCCGGCTATTATCTTTGATAACGATCTGAATATTAAAATCGTTAACCTCACCTTTGGTGTTAAGCTCATTTCCAATAGCCTTCCACTCGTCCTGACTGTAATAAAAATTGGATGATTTTACACCAATAACCTCAGTGGGCGTATATCCTGTAATTTTGAGAATTGATGGACTAACTTCTTTTAAAACACCCTCCGTGTTTGATTTAAAGTAAACATCGGGAAATGCATTGAATATTCTTCTGAATCGTTTTTCTTTTTCCTCCAGATTTTGCTGCCAAGCTTTTCGCTCAGTTATATCCTCGGCAAAAACCACCAATACATCCTTTCCAAAATAAGTACTTTTATGAAGTCGTACCTCCTGCGGGAAAACCCTGCCTTTTTTATCTTTGCTCCAGAATTCAAATTTCTGCGGATTTCCGGAAAACGCACTTTTTAACAGACGTTTAATCTCTTTCAGATTATTTTTAACGGAGGCTGCAAAAAGACTTATTTGTTTACCAATGAGTTGATCCCTTGAAAAGCCATAAATTCTGACAGCTTCCTCATTGGCATCCAGCAAGCTGCCCTTTTCGTCCACAATGTAAATTGCATCGGCAGCACTGTTGAATAGGCCTTTATAACTTTCCTCGGATTTTAGCAATGCATCCTCTGCATTTTTTCTTTTGGTTATATCACGACCAACTCCAATGATTTCTTTAACCCGGTTGTTTTCATCTAAAATTGCAGTATCAATCCATGCTATCCATCGCCAGCCTTCGATTGTTTTTGCCCTTTGCTCCACATAACATGTAAAAGGAGGTTTATAGAGTTTTTTCATTTCCTCCGCAGTTCTTTCTCTGTCATCATGATGAACAAGAGGCATAAATTTTTTATTGAGCAAATCGGCTTCCGATTTACCAAACAGCCGGCAGTAGGAAGGGCTGATAAATGTGAACCTGCCATCAGCGTCAACTTTAACAACAAGGTCGCTCTGATTTTCGATCAGCAAACGATATTTCTGTTCGCTTTGCTTGAGGGCCTCTTCTGCTTTTATTTGCTCCGTTATATCCTCGGCAATGCATATTATCCCGGTTTTTCCTCCCGGAAGATCAAATTTCCTTTCGTTCAAATGAACATATGCAATGGTACCGTCCTTTTTAATGCTTTTTTCAGTATGGCTTAATTGTTCTCCTTTCAGAATTTTTCGAATATTGTCCTCCACCTGGTAGCGTGCATCCGGATGGGCAAGTGACTTGACATTAAAACCCAGTAATTCATTTTTATCGTATCCCAGTAATTCACAAAAAGCTGGGTTTACGTCCAGAATTAAGCCCTCACTATCCTCAATAATAATCCCATTGGGCGAAAGGTTAAAAAGCGTTCCATATTGCCGCTCTCTTTTTTTCAATTCTTCATCTGCTTCCTTCTGTTTTGTAATGTCTCTTACAATAAATTGCAGGGCAGGTTTATTGTCGTAGTCTATTTTGGTAATAACTGACGAAAACCAATGTACATTATCATATTTATCGATAAACCTGTTTTCGATAACCCCTGAATTTCGCGGGATATTATTAATAAATGAAGTTATAAACTTTGCCACTTTCTCCCTGTCGTCGCGATGGATAAACTGATTATCATTTTGCGGCATCTGAAAGTCACGCAAAGTAAAACCGGTATGTTTAAATAATGCATGATTTGCAAATAGCATTTTACTTTCATAATCAGTAATAAAAATGATATCATAAAACGACTCAACAAGTGAGCGGTATTTGTATTCCGACTCTCGGATTGTATTTAAAATGAGTTTTGTTTCTGAAATATCATCAATTATACCATCGTAAAATGCAGGATTGCCATGCTCATCGCGGGTCAGAATAGCTGATAAAGAACCATTAATGGTTTCCCCATTTTTTTTTCTGAGGATCACTTCCTGGTTTTTAATAAAACCCTTCGCATGGATCTTTCTCTGGAGTTCGGAACGATCAGTTGTATGTTTATAAATTTCCGAAACATTTAATTTGAGCAACTCATCTTTTGATTCATAACCCAACATTCTCACAAAAGCAGCATTCACCTCAATAAAGGTCCCGTCGGCATCAACAGTGCTTCGGTAAAGACCCACATTTAAATGATCTGTCAAATCTGTGAACCGGGACTGATATAGTGGTGATTCGTCAACTGGATCAATTGATTGCGTTAAATCTGAACAACTCAGGTGCACTTCTTTTACCTCCCCATCTTCATCCAATAAAAGGTGCGTGCGCTCATGGACAAACATGGTTGATTTATCATTGCGGATTTTACGGAATTTTAACTCCGCACTTATTATCTTGTTTTCAATTAGGTATTTGATTTTCGATTTTACAAGCTTTAAATCATCCGGATGAATAATTTTCCAGATAGGCTTTCCGATGAGCTCCTTCAGCTTATAACCTAAAAGCTCAATGACGTTTTTATTTACCGATATAATATTCCCTTGTGCTGAGATGGTAAAGAACATTTCAGGAGCATTTTCGTAGAGCAGCCGGAAATTATCTTCCCAGTGTCTGAGCTCTGCTTCCATTTTTTTTAGTTCTTCGGCAAGTTGTTGTTTCGTTTGCTTGTTCAATTCCATAGTCTAACCTCTAATTCCTGAAAATAAATATCCTGCAAACCGTGGTAATATTTGGCATTAATAAGTAATCACAATAATAAAAACAACATTAACGTCTGCTTGTTGATTTCATAAAGATAAATTGCATAATTACCACCAACATAACGGTAAAAATCGTACTCAGTAAGGCTCTTTGCAGGGTGTCAAAAAATCTGGTAAAACGAAATACTTCTACTAAAAATAGAAAAAGATTGTGGAAAAATATCAAAATGACTGAATATGTTATAAACCACCTGAATCCCAAATCCCTAATTGATGGCCGCATACCTGATTCGTAATCCTTGCTTGATCCCACATTTCTGATTACCATTGGCCTTAGAAAAGCCATGAAGGTACTGGCAGCTGCATGCATTCCGGGTGTTCCACTGAAAATATCTACCAAAAGGCCGATTCCAAACGAAGAGATCAACGATAACCAACCTGCGGTTTCGAATGGAAGCAATAAAATGAAATACACATATAAATAAGGATTGATATGGCCTCCAAGATTTATATTATTCAGAATCAACACCTGAACCGGAATAAGAATAATAAACCGCAGTAAGTTTATAATGAGTAAATTATTCATCCCCACCCTCCTCAATATTTAAACTATCCAACTCCTCCTTCATAAGATTAACAATCACATAAACATGATACAGTTTGTTAAAATCAACGGAGAACGTTACCGGTGCACTTTGAAAATTTCCCTGCGCCTCAATATTGCTTTCTGAATCTGAACTGATTGTTCCTATTAATATACCCTCCGGAAAAATCAGGGAATTCCCGCTGGTTACAATGCTGTCACCGGGAGATAAGTTCACATGAACCGGCACGTCAGTCAGAACCCCATACCTGTAATTTTTACCATTCCACTCAACACTACCCAGGTGCATGTTCTTTTTTATCCTTGCATTAATTTTATGCTGAATATGGAGAACCGACATTATCCTGGAATAATGATCTGAAACTTCAATAACGGTTCCCGCAATTCCATCTGAAGTGATCACTCCCATATCAGGTGCTATTCCATCCAGCCGGCCCTTGTTTATCAGCATGTAGTTTTTTTGATTATTGATCGAATTGCTTATAACCGTGGCTTCAATAAATCTATAAAGGGAATCTTTGTTATAAAAAATATTGGTATCGGCCATTCGGAACGATTCATCAAGCTGTCCCCTGAGTCGCGCATTTTCAGCCATCAGTTGTTCATTTTCAACCTTAAGATGAAAATACGAAGTAATATCATTATAGGAGGTAAAAAGGGATCCGGTAAATCGGTTTGCCGTGTTGATGAAGCTTGCCCGCTGGTAGTTATTTTGAACAACCAATACGAAAGAAACCACTTCCAGTAATATGAAAAGGAAGAAGAAATGATGTTTCAATATGTATAGAAACAACCTCCGCACTATTCAATTTCGATCAGTTTTTTTTTTGAGTATGCCTGACCCTATTTGATCAGGAATGTGAATTTATCAAAGTTTTTCAGGGCAATGCCTGTTCCTCTTGCTACAGCTCTTAACGGATCCTCAGCTACATGAACCGGAAGTTTTGTTTTTAGATGCAAACGCTTGTCAAGACCTCTAAGCATTGATCCGCCACCAGCGAGGTAAATACCTGTTCTGAAAATATCTGCCGATAACTCAGGCGGTGTCATTTCAAGTGCATTCAGCACAGCCGCTTCTATTTTTGAAATCGATTTATCAAGGCAGTGGGCAATTTCAGCGTAGTTTACTTTTATCTCCTTTGGAATACCTGTTAACATATCCCTTCCATGAACTGCAAAATCATCAGGTGGATTTTCAATCTCAACCATGGCAGCGCCCACCTCAATTTTTATCCTTTCCGAAGTTCGTTCACCGATATTGATATTGTGCTGCTTGCGCATGTATTCTTCAATGTCCGAGTTAAAATCATCGCCGGCAATCCTGATTGATTTATTATTTACAATTCCTCCCAAGGCAATTACGGCAATTTCACTGGTACCTCCTCCGATATCGATGATCATATTACCTGTAGGCTCCATTACATCTATTCCGATTCCAATTGCGGCAGCCATAGGCTCATGGATCAGTTTTACATCCTTGGCTCCAGCTTGTTCCGCTGAATCTTTCACAGCCCGCTCTTCTACCTCAGTGATCCCCGATGGAATACAAATTACCATTTTAAGCGATGGTGCAAAAATTTGTTTTTTAGGCCATATCATTTTGATCATTTCCCTGATCATATATTCTGCCGATTGAAAATCAGCTATCACTCCGTCGCGTAATGGCCTGATTGTTTTTATGTTTTCATGAGTCTTACCATGCATCATCATCGCCTCTTTACCAACTGCTATAATTCGTCCGGTATTTCGTTCAATGGCAACAATCGAAGGTTCATCAACAACCACTTTATCATTGTAAATAATGATCGTATTGGCAGTTCCCAGATCGATAGCAACCTCTTTGGTTAAAAATGAAAATAGACCCATACTGTGTGCGTTATTTGTATCCTCACTTAAATTTATTGTGAGAAATAATAATTTTCTTTTTTAATGTTTAAAATGCCTGGTTCCTGTAAACACCATGCTCATATTGTTGGCGTTGCAATAATCGATTGAATCCTGATCCCTGATCGACCCCCCTGGTTGAATCACCGCACCTACACCTGCTTTGCATGCTATTTCAACGGAATCAGCAAAGGGGAAAAATGCATCCGACGCCATAACTGCACCATTCAAATCAAATCCAAATTCACCGGCTTTTGCAATTGCCTGCTTTAAAGCATCCACCCTGGATGTTTGTCCAACACCGCTCCCACACAATTGATTATTTTTTACAAGAACGATTGCATTTGATTTGGTATGCTTCACAATTTTATTGGCAAATAACAAATCGCTTACTTCATACTCGTTAGGTGCCTTTGTGGTTACAACTTTCAAGTCTTCAGCCGTTTCGGTTTTATGATCGGCATCCTGTGCAACAACACCATTCAATAATGACCTGAATTGCTGTCCTGGCAAATCATATGCTTGCTTCTGCAAAATTATTCTATTTTTCTTTGACTCAAGTATTTCGAGCGCTTTTTTGTCGTATCCCGGAGCAAGAATAATTTCGAAAAATAGTTTATTGATTTCTTCAGCAGTTTCAGCATCCACATCGCGGTTAGTAACTATTACACCTCCAAATGCCGATACCGGGTCACCTGCCAGGGCATCTTTCCATGCATCAAGCAACAGATCCCGGGTAGCTAAACCACATGCGTTATTATGTTTCAAAATAGCTACTGTGGGATCATCGAATTCTCTGATAAGGTTAACTGCAGCATCCAGGTCTCCCAGGTTATTATATGAAATTGCTTTTCCGTGAAGCTGTTTAAAAATCGATTCGAGATCACCATAAAAATATCCTTTTTGATGCGGGTTTTCACCATAACGGAGTTCGCTGGATTGTTGAATGCTACTTTTAAAAGCTCCCGGCTCACCAGCGACGAAATATTTATAGATAGCTACATCATAATGTGAAGACACATTGAAAGCTGCTGTGGCAAACATTTTTCGTTCTTCCAGCGTGGTATAACCATTTCCGTTACTAAGGACTGACAGCAAATCAGCATACTGAGCTACTGACGGAACGATTACCACATCCTTGAAATTTTTAGCAGCAGCCCTGATCAGCGAAATGCCGCCTATGTCAATTTTTTCAATAATTTCCTTTTCGTTGTTTGTTGAGGAAACAGTTTCCTCAAAGGGATACAAATCAACGATTACCAAATCAATTTCAGGAATGTTATAGGATTTGAACTGCTCAATATCCTCTGGCAGATCACGCCGGCCTAGTATACCACCGAATACTTTTGGGTGTAACGTTTTTACCCGCCCTCCCAGAATGGATGGATAGTCAGTTAAAGATTCCACCGTAATTGCATTTATGCCCAGGGATTGAATAAACTGGTAAGTTCCGCCTGTGGAGTATAAGGTAACTCCAAGCTCATCCAGTTTTTTGATTATTTCATCGAGGCCGGTTTTATGGTAAACCGAAATTAACGCGCTTTTGATCTTCTTTTTCATACCGGGATGTCAATGTTTTATTGTGTGAACTTCCACCTGCCTGCAAAGTAACAATTAAATTTATATCAGAATGCCAGCTAAATAATTTAATTTTACACCTTTAATTGTGAACAGAAATTTGAAATGTTAATATTAAAACTCATCAATGAAAGTTTCATTTTCGCTTTGCAGGCGATCGTTGCCAACAAGGTAAGAACGTTTCTTTCATTGCTTGGTATTACCATTGGTATATTCCTGGTAATAGCTGTTCTCACCATTTTTGATTCGATGGAGATTGCCATCCGAAACAGCATTCAACAACTGGGAAGTAATGTTTTATTTATCCAAAAATGGCCCTGGGGTGGCGGCGGCGGTGAATACCCCTGGTGGAAATACATGAAACGCCCTGAGCCAAAACTCCAGGATTTGCGTGAAATTCAGCGGCGGAGCCTGGCTTCTGAAGCCAGCGCATTTATGTTTGAGGTGCGGCGAACTGTAAAATATGGATCCAATAGTATGGATAATATTTCCATTCTGGGCGTTTCGCATGACTTTGACCAGGTAATGCCATTCGATATTGCTGAGGGTCGATATTTTACTTTGCAGGAATCACAAAGCGGAGGAAATGTGGCGATTATCGGAGCCAATGTCGCTGAGAATTTATTTGGCGGCCTGCCAGCTCTTGGAAGAGAAATTAAAATTTTTGGCAACAAGGTATTGGTGATCGGCATAACCAAAAAAGAAGGGGAGGATATGTTCGGCAGTTCATCGGATTATCAGGTAAAATTGCCTGTTAATTTTGCCCGGCGATACATTGATTTGGAAAGTGTGGGAACTACCGTTTTGGTTAAAGCCAAACCCAATGTTAGCAATGAGGAGCTGAAGGATGAAATGGTTGGTATTATGCGATCAGTGCGAAAACTTAAACCAAAAGCAGAAGATGATTTTGCCATAAACGAAACAGATATTATTTCCCGTGAATTTGATGCTTTTTTTGGTGCCATTGCTGCCATTGGGTGGTTCGTTGGCGGGTTTTCATTACTCGTTGGTGGATTTGGAATTGCAAATATTATGTTTGTTTCGGTTAAAGAACGAACCAACCAAATCGGTATTCAAATGAGTTTGGGAGCCAAGAAATTTTTCATACTACTCCAGTTTTTATTTGAAGCAGTGTTCCTTTCACTTTTTGGCGGAATTATCGGATTGCTGATTATCTATTTGTTAGTCTTGTTATCTCAGGCCTTTCCTTTTCAATTGGTTTTAACTTTCAGTAATATTGTGCTCGGAACCTCGGTTTCTATCCTAATTGGTTTGATAGCAGGCATAGTTCCATCTTATGGAGCTTCACGATTAGACCCGGTTGAGGCTATGCGTTCCAATTTCTAATTATTTTTTATTTCGGGTTAACATCCTGCCAATCAAATAGCAAAGAATAGTCTCAAATTTTAGTTGCTGATTTCCACCCGGAATTTTTTATCTTTACCGGTTCAATTCATTTTTATGGACAAGCGGTGGGTATTAAAAAAGCAGGGCGATGAGAACATTGTTAAGCATCTATCTGAGGTGCTGAACATTGATCTTAATCTTGCCAACCTTTTGGCACAACGGGGTGTATCCACCTTCGACGAAGCCCGGTTGTTTTTCAGGCCATCACTCGAAGAACTCCATGATCCCTTTTTGATGAATGATATGCACAATGCCGTTGATCGGATTGAGGCCGCAATAAAAAAAGGGGAAAAAATACTGGTTTACGGTGATTATGATGTAGATGGCACTACCGCTGTAGCCCTTGTTTATACTTTTTTACGAAGTATTTACTCAAACATCGATTTTTATGTACCCGATCGTTACCAGGAAGGATATGGTATTTCTTATAAAAGTATCGACTTTGCTGCGGAACAGGGTTTTACCCTTGTAATTGTTTTGGATTGTGGTATCAAGGCAGTTGAAAAAATTGCCTATGCCAAAGAAAAAGGCATCGACTATATCATAGCCGACCATCACAGGCCGGGTGATGTATTGCCCGAAGCTGTTGCTGTTTTGGATCCTAAAAGGCCCGACAGCACTTACCCTTACGATGAATTATCGGGGTGCGGCGTTGGCTTTAAATTGATTCAGGCATATACCCAAAAACACAATATGCCCTTCGAAAACCTGGTTCAGTACCTTGATCTCGTGGTGGTAAGTATTGCTTCGGATATTGTAAAAATTACCGGCGAAAACCGGATTCTTGCTTACTATGGCCTTAAGATCATTAATACAGATCCGCGACCTGGTATAGAAGCAATTCTGAATGTTGTCGGAATCAATAGAAAAGTAAGCTCTATTGTAGATGATTCTGATTATATTTTTAATAAAAATCTAACAATAAGTGATCTTGTATTTCAGGTGGGCCCCAGGATCAATGCTGCAGGGCGTATTGAAAGTGCAAATAACTCAGTTAGTCTGCTTGTAGCCGAAAATCTGCCCATGGCTCACGAATTTGCTGATATGATCAACAATTTCAATACGGAGCGTAAAGACCTGGATGCTCAAACCACCCTGGAAGCAACGGAGATGATCCGTGATAACAATGAATTTCAGCGTGCCCGTGCAACAATTGTTTACAACCCCTCATGGCATAAAGGCGTGATCGGAATTGTGGCAAGCCGCCTCATTGAAACCTATTATAAACCTACGATAGTATTAACAAAATCCAATGGCTTGATTACCGGATCGGCCAGGTCGGTAAAGGATTTTGATATTTATGATGCCGTGGATGCTTGCAGCGATTTACTGGAACACTTTGGCGGACATAAATATGCAGCCGGACTTTCACTTAAACCTGAAAATCTTGATCATTTCAGAAAAAGATTTGAAGAATTTGTGGATGCCAATATTACCCAAACAATGACAATACCGGAAGTAGAGATAGATGAACGAATCTGCCTCAATGATATCAATAAAAAGTTTTTCCGCATCCTGAAGCAATTTGCCCCGTTTGGCCCGGGAAATATGTCGCCGGTTTTTGAAAGTGAAAATTTGATTGATACCGGATCAGGCCGGGTGGTTGGCAAAAACCACTTAAAGCTTGAGGTGGTTCATAAGGATATTCGCGGATACCCGATTCCTGCCATTGCATTCCAGCAAAGCGAACACATCGACCTGATCAAACAAAACAAACCTTTCAACATTTGCTATCACATTGAAGAAAACGAATGGAATGGTGTTGTAAATCTTCAATTGAACATAAAAGACATCAAACCGATGAACGAAGAAGACCAGCATTACGCCTTCTGATACGCCTCCTTTATTGATCACCTCTTAAATCTTCTCAATAAACCTATATCTTTGCACAAAATTTTTAGCAAACTTTCTGATGAAAATTGATTTTATAGAAGAATTGACATGGCGGGGTATGATCCATGATATGACCCCGGGAACACAGGATCAGCTTGCAAAAGAAATGACAACAGGCTACGTGGGCTTTGACCCAACAGCCGATTCATTGCACATAGGCAACCTGGTACCGGTGATGCTGCTGGTTCACTTGCAGCGCAGTGGCCATAAACCGATCATACTCGTTGGTGGAGCTACCGGCAGGGTAGGTGATCCTTCCGGTAAAACTGAAGAACGAAAACTGTTGCCGGTAGAGGCTATCAATCACAACCTCGAATGCCAAAAGCAACAGTTAATGAAATTTCTGGATTTTGAAAATGGCGAAAACAAAGCTGAAGCTGTAAACAATTACGATTGGTTCAAAGATTTTTCATTCCTTGATTTTATCCGGGATGTGGGAAAACATATTACTGTTAATTATATGCTTGCCAAGGATTCGGTGAAAAAGCGGCTTGATAGCGGCATGTCATTTACCGAATTTAGCTATCAATTGGTTCAGGGGTACGATTTTTACTGGCTCTATAAAAACAAAGGATGCAGGCTGCAATTGGGTGGCTCGGATCAGTGGGGCAATATTGTTACCGGTACCGAATTGATCCGACGTAAATATTTTGACGACAACATGGGTGAAGCCGAAGCTTATGCGCTCACCTGCCCACTTATTACCAAAGCGGATGGCAGTAAATTCGGAAAGAGTGAAGGCGGCAATGTATGGCTTGATCCTGAGAGAACCTCACCTTATAAATTTTATCAATATTGGTTAAATGTATCGGATGAAGATGCTGGCAAACTGATCCGGTTTTTTACACTTTTTTCACAAGCAGAAATTGAAATTCTGGAAAAAGAGCATGCCGAAGGGCCTCATAATCGCATTTTACAAAAGGCACTTGCAAAAGATATTACCATACGGGTTCATTCCGAAGAGGATTTTAATGCTGCTGTAGAAGCTTCCGAAATTTTATTTGGCAAAGGAACTACAGAGGCACTTCAACAACTTTCTGAAAAAATGATACGTTCGGTTTTTGAGGGTTTACCTCAGTCTGAAGTTGCCAGAACGGCTATTGAATCCGGAGTTGGCATCATTGACTTTCTGGCTGAAACAACAGATATTTTCGGGTCAAAAGGCGAAGCCCGCCGAATGTTAAAAGACAATGGGGTAGCTGTTAACAAATCGAAGGTGAAAGATGATTATTCCATTACCACCAATGACCTGATCAATGAAAAATTTATCATTATTCAGAAAGGTAAAAAACACTATTATCTTATAAAGGTGGTATAAAAATCAATATTGAGCACCATAATCACCTAAATGTCTGCCAGTTAAACTAAAGGAGTCGGCAATATCTTCCGAACTATTTGGAAGTTACGCTGTTTATTCTTTTAACTTTGCGCAAATTTTTGAATTCAATTTTTCATTTTCTAAAAGCTAAGAAATGGGTAAAAACCTTGTTATTGTAGAGTCTCCGGCAAAAGCCAAAACAATTGAACGTTTCCTGGGGAAAGAGTATTCAGTACTTTCAAGTTATGGCCATGTACGGGACCTCTCAAAGAAAGATCTAAGTGTTGATATTGATAAAGGCTTTGTGCCAAACTATGAAATTCCGGCTGATAAGAAAAAAACCATCAAAGAACTTCAATCCGCCGCTAAAGGCGCTGAAGTTGTTTGGCTGGCAACTGATGAGGACCGCGAAGGAGAGGCCATCTCATGGCATCTGCTGGAAGTGTTAAAACTCGATGAAAACAAAACCAAAAGAATTGTTTTCCATGAGATCACAAAAAACGCCATTGTTGAAGCAATTGAAAATCCCAGGAAACTGGATAAACATTTGGTGGATGCACAACAGGCGCGCAGGGTGCTTGACAGGCTGGTGGGTTATGAACTCTCACCCGTACTTTGGAAAAAAGTAAAACCGGCCCTTTCAGCCGGACGTGTGCAGTCTGTTGCCGTTCGATTGATTGTTGAAAGGGAAGAGGAGATCAAAAATTTTGTTGCAGAATCAGCATATCGGGTTATTGCCAATTTTATTCTTCCGGGAAATGAAAAAATCATATTGCAAGCTGAATTGGATAAACGATTCAAAACATCTGACGAGGCTAAACATTTTTTAACAGATTGTATTGATGCCGGGTTTATAATTTCAGATGTTGAAAAAAAACCTGCAAAAAAATCACCGGCGCCTCCTTTCACTACTTCAACCTTGCAACAGGAAGCAAGTCGTAAACTTGGATTTTCCGTTGCTAAAACCATGTTGGTGGCACAGCAACTTTACGAATCAGGGAAAATTACCTACATGCGTACCGATTCAGTGAATCTGTCGAAACTTGCACTTTCTATGGCAAAAACAGAAATTGAAAAAAGCTATGGTAAAGAATATGTAAACACACGGCAATTCACTACCAAATCAAAATCGGCGCAGGAGGCACACGAAGCGATCAGGCCGACCTATCTCAATGAATCGGAAATTGATGGCGACAATTCACAACAAAGGTTGTATGAGTTAATTTGGAAAAGGACCATCGCTTCACAAATGGCCGATGCTCAGCTTGAAAAAACAAATGTAAACATTGATATTTCGAATCGAAAAGAACAATTTGTTGCCAGGGGTGAAGTGATCAAGTTTGACGGATTTTTAAAGGTTTACCTCGAATCAACCGATGATGAAGATCAGGAAGCGCAAAAAGGAATGCTTCCCCCGGTTCATAAGGGAGACAAACTCACTCGCTCGGAAATTACTGCTACCGAAAAATATTCACAACCTCCCAGCCGCTATACCGAAGCAAGCCTCGTTAAAAAAATGGAGGACCTTGGAATCGGACGACCTTCTACATATGCACCTACCATTTCAACTATTCAGAAACGGGAATATGTGGTTAAAGAAGACCGGGAAGGTGAAGACCGGGAAATTACCATCCTGAAGCTCAGTAATGGCGCTGTCGACTTGCAAAAGAAAATGGAAAAAACCCGTTTTGAAAAGTCAAAACTTTTCCCTACTGATATTGGAACCGTGGTAAATAACTTCCTGGTGGAATATTTCGATAATATCCTTGACTTCAACTTTACTGCAAATGTTGAAAAGGAGTTTGACGAAATTGCCAATGGCAATAAAGTGTGGAATGAAATGATCAAAGAATTTTACGGACCTTTCCACGACAGAGTTGAAGATACACTTGAAAAATCGAAAAAACAAAGCGGAGAACGGCTGCTCGGAACCGATCCCCAATCGGGCAAAAGCGTATTTGCAAAAATCGGGCGTTATGGACCGATCGTTCAGATTGGTGATTCACAGGATGAAGAAAAACCAAGGTTTGCAGGAATGATCAAAGATCAAAGCATCGAAACCATTACCCTGGAAGAAGCCCTCGATTTATTTAAGTTGCCCCGCAATGTTGGCGCTTATGAAAATGAAGAAATCGTTGCTGCCATAGGCCGCTTCGGGCCATATGTGAGGCATGCGGGCAAATTTTATTCATTAACAAAAACAGATGATCCGCTAACAGTTAGTGAAGAAAGGGCTATTGAACTCATTGAAGCAAAACGACAAAAAGACCGGGAAAAAACAATTAAAATCTTTAATGAAGACGAATCTGTGCAGGTATTAAAAGGTCGTTATGGAGCTTATATCTCCAAAGGCAAAAACAATTACCGCATTCCAAAAGGAAAAGATCCGGCTTCGCTTACCTATAATGATTGTGTTGAAATTATTGAAGCAACTGACAAAAAACCGAAAGGACGGAAAAAGTAAAATCAACAGCTGATCAGAAAGCGGAGGTTCAATTTTTTTAAATAATTTCGTACAACTTTTTTCGGACAGGCTTGTATAAGCCATTGCATTATCAGATTGATTAATACTCCGGTTTATGGACATTTCCATTTATTTTGAACCCCTGGATTTTATACCATTTGAATCCTCCGACCATGAAATCAGGCATCGCCTTGGCGATCATGTAACAGCTTATACCACAAACAATGAATTACCTGATTTCATTTCTGCTGACCTAGCTATAGTTGGTGTGAAAGAAGAACGAAACGCAAAAAACAATCTTGGTTGCAGCGAAGGTCCGGATCATATCAGGAAAGCACTTTACCAACTTTTCAGGGGCGACTATAAGCCAAATATTGTTGATTTGGGAAATATCCGAAACGGCCATGCTGTTGAGGATACCTATTTTGCGCTTGCCGCCGTTGTTACTGAATTGATCAAAAATAATACGATTCCGATAATTTTAGGAGGAAGCCAGGATTTAACTTTTGCCAATTACAGGGCTTACGAATCATTGGGGAAAGTGATGAACATCCTTGCCATTGATTCGATGTTTGACCTGGGGAATGCAGACCAGGAAATACATTCAAAAGGTTATTTGAATAAAATTATTCTGCATCAGCCAAATTTTCTTTTTAATTATACCAATGTCGGCTATCAAACTTATCTGGTTGATCCGGAATCAATCAAATTAATGGACAGGCTTTATTTCGACACTTACCGGATAGGCAAGGTGAGAACCAACCTTGAGAATGTGGAGCCTTTGACCAGGAATGCCGATATGATTACTGTGGACATTTCCGCCATTAAGCATGCTGATGCACCGGCCAATCCCAATGCATCTCCCAACGGTTTTTATGGTGAAGAGGTTTGTCAAATCATGCGCTATGCGGGCATCAGTGATAAGCTGTCCTCCATCGGTTTTTATGAACTTAATCCATCACTCGATATCAATGATCAAACAGCAAAGCTGGTTGCTCAAATGATCTGGTATTTCATCGAGGGTTTTTATAACCGGAAAAATGACCATCCCTATAAAAATATCAAAGAATACATCAAATACACTGTTTCCATCAAAGATCACAAAGATCAGCTGGTATTTTACAAAAGCAAAAAGAGTGACCGCTGGTGGATGGATGTTCCTGTGAAAAATAATCTCAAGGATGTGTATGAACGGCACCATTTGGTACCTTGTTCCTATGCTGATTATGAGGTTGCCTGCCATGACGATATCCCCGACCGCTGGTGGCAGGCCTATCAAAAGTTAATGTAATTATTGGTTAATCCTTCCCGGATTTTTATTGATAAACTGCCCCCAACCGCTGTACGACGGCGTATGTTCATTGGGTGATTTCTGAAAAAAATGGCAAACTGCTGCAGCTAATCCATCCGTGGCATCCAAATGTCGTGGCTTGTCATCAATTACCATCATCGACATTAGCATGGCAGCCACTTGTTCCTTGGAAGCATTACCATTTCCGGTAATCGCCTGTTTAATTTTTTTGGGTGAATATTCAAAAATAGGAACGGAACGGTATAAGGCTGCGGCCATCGCTACCCCCTGTGCCCGGCCAAGCTTGAGCATCGACTGAACATTTTTTCCATAAAAAGGAGCCTCAATGGCCAATTCGTCAGGGTGATACTCATCAATGAGCGCAAGGGTGCGTTCAAATATTTTTTTTAGTTTTAATGCCTGATTTTCCAACTTACTGAGATGAATGACACCGATGCTTATCAATGCTAATTTGTTCTCCCTTTCCTTTATAAGGCCGTACCCCATGATGGTGGTTCCCGGATCGATGCCCAATATTATTCGCTCTTTATTCAAAATTAGGACTTACTTTTGTGTGATATAAATGAAGTTTCTCGCAAATATACATAAAAACAAAGCCTATAATTTACTGGTTAGAATCGTCATAATTTTAGCCACTTACTTCTTTGTTTATAAAAAATTATTTCATTCACCATCACTTTCTGAAATTTCAAATATCTGGAATTCAACTTCTGGTTTGTCTGTTTTCGAAAAAATCTATGGAATTACCGGACTGTTTTTTACCCCCAAAACCGACTTCATTATTTTTTTCAAAGATGTTTTCAAAGATCCCAATTTATATTTATTTGGAATTTGGGTGTTAATCCTTATGGTGGTTAACTGGGGAATTGAATCATTGAAATGGCAATTTCTGATCAACAAAATTGAAAATGTTAGCTTCTTTAAATCTTTCGAAGCTGTATTATCAGGAGTTTCGGTAAGTATTTTTACTCCTAACCGAATTGGAGAATGGTTTGGCCGGGTTTTTATCTTAAAAAAATCAAATCCATGGAAAGGGGTTTTTATAACTATGATAGGTAGTTTTAGTCAATTACTTATCACACTCATCGTTGGTAGTATTAGTCTTGCCTTTTATGTTCCGATCTATTTCAAAGATCACGGGATTTATTCCAATTATTTACTTTATGGTTTAATTTTCCTGGTAATTGTTATCATCGGTACATCGCTGCTGGTTTTCTTAAATATCACATCCTTACCGTTGTTTTTATCCCGAATACTTCATAAGCGTTTTGTCCACTTTAATGATTATGTTTCAGTAATTTCTGATTACAGCGGATTGGAACTACTTACTGTTTTGCTGCTAAGCTTTTTACGCTATTGTGTTTTCACGTTGCAGTTTTATATTTTACTCATGATGTTTTCAATCGAAATCCCGTTATTGCACGGCCTCATGATCATTAGCCTTATATTTTTTATTATGACGGCTATTCCAACCGTAACCATGGCTGAACTGGGTGTTCGGGGTTCTGTTTCGTTGTATTTTATCGATTTGTATTTCGCAAAATTTGGTGCGATGACGGAAAACATTGATATAGGTGTAGTTTCGTCAACCTCAACCCTTTGGTTAATAAACCTCGCTGTTCCTGCCATTTTAGGAACCTTTTTTGTTTACCGGCTCAACTTTTTCCGAAAACGGTCCTCATGATTTCTTTCGATATGATACTCATCGGTTTGATGTTGCTTTTCGGGATCATCTATATGATTCTGATTGCATTGTATACAATTGGATGGTACCGTTTAAAATCATTTCAACCAAACAGAAATTTAAAGCTGAACACCCGGGCAAGCATTATCATACCCGCCAGGAATGAGGAGGCCAACATTATAAATTTATTAAATGATCTTGCTTTTCAGGATGTTGATCGTGATTTGTTTGAAATAATCGTTGCCGATGATCAATCAACTGATAATACGGTGAACCTGGTGGAAAAATTTATCGCAGAACAATCTGAAATTAATATTCAACTAATACAAATCCAAAACGATTCAGAAAGGCCCACTTATAAAAAGCATGCCATTTCAATGGCAATAAATAAATCGAATGGAGACCTGATCATCACCACAGATGCTGACTGCAGAATTGGCCCTCACTGGCTTTCCGGTATTTTGCAATTCTATGAACAAGAAAAACCCAAAATGATCATTGCCCCGGTAAGTTTTCACAATGAAAATTCGGTGTTCGAAAAAATGCAAAGCCTGGAGTTTTTAAGCCTGATTGCTATCACCGGAGGTGCCATAAGCATAAGAAAGCCGGTAATGTGCAACGGCGCTAATCTTACTTATGAAAAGAAAGCATTTTATGAAGCCGGCGGATTTGATCAGGACAGTTTTGCCAGTGGGGATGATGTTTTTTTATTGTTAAAAATGATGAAACGCTTTGGCAATAATTCCATTCGTTTTCTGAAAAACCTTGATAGTATTGTTTACACTGAAGCGCAGCAATCAATTAAAAGTTTTTACCATCAAAGAACCCGCTGGGCATCAAAAAATAAAGGTTATAATCTGAAGATTTTGTTTGTTTCATTCTCAGTTTATTTTACAAACCTGCTGATGGTATTCGGTTTACTTTACAGCTTTTTCAATCCTGCATTCTGGGGTACAATAATTACTGCTACCTTGATCAAGGTAATAATTGATATCCCGATTTTAGTGGGGATTACTAACTTTGTAAATAGGAACAAAATATTGCTTTATGCCATTCCGCTTATTTTTTTCTATCCATTTTATATAGTGTTGATCGGGGCATTGGGAATAGTTGGGTCATACCAATGGAAAGGCAGAAAAGTAATTAAATAAATACGAATAAAATGATCTCAAAAAGCACTTTGAAACACCTGGAGCACGCTGAAATCCGCGAAATTTTAAATGAAATGGATAAACGTGTGGTGTTTGACAAAACCAATATCATTCCCGATCACCGGAAATTATATTCACGCCTTAAGGAATACATCAATTATGAAAAGATCAGCCGTAAATCGGTACTGGGGATTGACATGTTTCAATACAGCTCCTATGGCGAATTTGAGCAAACGTTGATTCCTTTTTTGTTTAAGGTAATGTTTGAGTCAACTATCAAATTGTGTATTGAAAATCACAATTTCATTTTTCAACGTTATGATGCTGCCCGCATCGAAAGGAACTACATTAGCACGGGTGATGGCGGATTTTTACTGTTCGATAACCCTTTACAGTCGTTGCTTTTTGCCTGCAATTTTGCCGTTGTGCTGCGAGCATTTAACGCATATCATTATTATCCCAGGCTACGTCGGATCATCGGGGGCATCAATATGCGATATGCAATCACTTACGATAAGGTTTACAAATTCAATAAAAACTATTACGGACGAGGCATTATCAATTGCGCCAGGATACTGATAAAAGATAACCTTAACCGGTGTTTGATCGACGAGCATGTACATTCCTGGTTTACCACCAACCTGGATGGTGTTGAAAACCTGCAAATTGTTACCATTGATGATATTGCCAACATCTATGAATTTAATAAAGATTACGATCGCAGTTACCTGAACAAACCTGATGAACTGTTTGAAGACGAACCTTCCAGAAAATACGGGATCATCAATTCTGATATCTTAAAAATCGGGAACATTCAATCAAAAGAAACCTCCATAAGCGTTTACAACCTGCACCTGCAAGTGACCATACGGCTGGTTAATGATGATGATCCGAGCCAAACAAGGTTGATCACGGTGAGTTTAGGAAACCTGAATACAACGGGTATATAATTTACCAAACACGACAAACCAATCCTTTCAGGTAAAAACTTTCAGGAAAGTTCAGTAAAACCGGATGGTCGGAGGCCTGCTGAAGGGTTCGAACCATTTCTACCCTGCGTTCAGCATCGATAGCCGCATCCGAAACTACTTTGCGAAACAACTCCGGCACCATATGCCCGGAACAGGAAAAGGTAAATAACAAACCACCCGGTTTCAAAAGTTTCATGGCCAGCAAATTGATATCCTTATATCCGCGGGCAGCCTTTTCGATTTGTGAGGCGGATTCAGCAAATTTAGGCGGATCAAGTATTATTACATCAAATAAGCGGTTAGCATCACGGAAAGTTCTCAATACCTTAAAAACATCTCCGGTTATATTTTCCATTTTACCGGGATCAAGCTGGTTGAGGCGGGCATTATCTTCGGCAATTTTCAAAGCATCTGCGGAGGTATCAATATTAATTAGCGTTTTAGCCCCATTAGCAAGGGCACTTATTCCAAATCCGCCGGTATAGCTGAAACAATTCAATACCTCTTTGTCCATACAAAAAGAAGCTACAATTTTACGGTTGTCGCGCTGGTCGAGGTAAAAACCGGTTTTATGCCCCTGAACCACATCCACTAAAAACTTTGTTTCTCCTTCAAATATGCTGATTTTATCATCCGGCAAAGTACCTGCCAGCAAACCTGCACACTTATTCAGCCCTTCTTTTTTACGGGAATCGGTGTCGCTTCTTTCAACAATAGCTTTTGGTTTGATCAATTCATCAAGACATGATATGATCTCGGATTTAAAGAATTCAACCCCAGCTGATAAAAGCTGGCAAACAATAACATCATCATACAAATCAGCAATCAAACCTGGCATAAAATCCGCCTCTGAATTGACGATTCTAATTGCATTGGTACACTCAAAAAGGCCTTTCTGTTTTCTCAACTGCAATGCATTTTCAATAGCCTGATAAATGAACCTTCGATCGATATTAACATCTTCGAAAGCCCACATACGGGCCCTTATCTGCGATTGGAGCGAAACAGAGGCCATTCCCAGAAATTCCTTTTCAAAAGAAAAAACTTTAACTATTTCTCCATTTGCTGATATACCCTGAATGCTTTCAACAGCACCGGAAAATATCCAGGGATGTTTTCGGCGCAATGATTTGTCTCTTCCCTTTTTTAATTTAAGTATTCCTGCAGCTGGCTGTTGTTTCATTTTTTACTTATTGATTTTCCAAAAGTCATCATTTTAAACGGATTAACAATCGTTTAACAATTAAAAAACATTCAGTGTCGTTTGATGACCGTTGACGCGTATATTTGCATCGAATTTAAAATTTCATATAAACAAACGATTGATTATCACATGAAAAAACTTTTTGCAATTATAATGACGGTGATGATTTTAGCATCTTGCTCCACTACACCGGAATCTAAAAATCAAATGACAATCAGCGGTACCATTAGCGGAGATTATTCAGGAATGGTTGACCTTTACAAAAGAACTGACGGAGATTGGGTAAAGCTTGATTCTGTTAAAGTTGATAATGGCAGTTTTGTTTTATCGGCCCAACTGGAATATCCTGAAATGTATTACCTTGGTATTGAAGGCCAAAACAGATTTGCCGGCTTTTTTGCTGAGCCTTCGGATATAACAATCGAGACCTCGGTGGACGATTTCAGAAATTTGAAAGTAAGTGGCTCTGCTTCACAAACTGAATATGAAGCTTACAATGATAAAATTCAATTATTTAACGACATGTACAGCGATTTGAATACCCAATATAAGGCAGCAAAGCAAGACAATGATGAAGAAAAACTGGCCCAGCTGGAAATCGAATACGAGTCGGTGGATGAGCAAATGAAACAGTTCATAATTGATAATGCTTTATCCAATCCCAAATCTATTATTGCTGCTTATGCTGTTAACCGTAATGCCTATTATTTTGATGAAAATGACCTGGAACCGGTGGTTAATAATTTTGACGAATCCATTAAAGGCTCAACCTATGTGGAAGGTCTTGTTGAACGTCTTGAAACCTTAAAAAGGGTAGCTGTAGGTCAACCGGCCATTGATTTTACCATGGATGATATGGACGGAGAACCTGTAGCACTTTCATCTTTATTTGGTAATTATTTACTGGTTGATTTTTGGGCTTCATGGTGTGGTCCCTGCCGGCAGGAAAATCCAAACGTAGTGGAGGCTTATAACAAATTCCACGATAAAGGTTTTGATGTTTTGGGTGTGTCTTTCGACAAAACCAAAGACAAATGGATTGAAGCAGTTGAAAATGACGGCCTTACCTGGCATCATGTTTCCGATTTGCAATATTGGGGCAATGCAGCAGGAAAATTATATGGTATCAACTCCATTCCTGCAAACGTGCTGCTGGATCCGGAAGGCAAAATCATTGCCAAGAACCTGCGTGGCGAAGACCTGCAAAATAAGCTGGCTGAATTGTTGAACTAACTGGAAGGTAAAATATATTTAAGATCCGTCACGGTTATGCTGTGGCGGATTTTTTATTTCTCTACTTTGAATGATTTTCTACATTCAAATTCAATTCCTTCGGTGGTAATCCCATTAAAAATTATATCATATTCCGAAAGATGTTGAGAAGTGTAAAAAGCAAAGGTAGTTGGCAGGTCCGCAGGCATGTTACCCGAGCTCCAGAATAAAACATTGCGGAAAGTATCTTCACCACCTTGAACCGGAATGAAACTGGTTTGGGAGCTAAGGGTTTTATATTTTATAAACACTGCATCATCAGGAATTGATATTCCTCCAAATCTGCCCTCTTTTGTATGGATCATAACCACTCCCTGCAAAAGAAAATCACCAAGGTAATAAATCCGGTTGATCACCCTGATCTCCTGAACAAGTGCGGGTGAAATTTTCATCAGATCAGCAACATCATCCACCGGGATATTGTCAATTAAAATCAAAGGTTTTTGATATTCCATCTGCAATTTATCATCAAACACGCTGATGGCAAAATGGCCCTTGCGCTTTTTGGCTCTTACGAAAGGAACTATCTCATTGATTACCGTTTCCATGTCGGGAAGATCAATATAATCCGCCAAACGAATGGTGATATTCGGGTTCAAAAATCCAAACAACGAATAGTAATTATAAGACTGCTGCTCTTTAACCGGCCTGAACGTGTAATCCGAAAGCTGGTAGTTTAAATACAACTGTTCGAGCATGGTCCGTTGCGCTGTATCCATCACAGGATAGCCGGCATTTACCGGAAGGTAATCATTGGTAAAGTCGGAAACGATCTTGATCTCTCTTTGAGATTCTTCTTTATCGAGGGTTGACAGGTAAAGATTTTGAACCCCGGAAAGATTATAAAGCGGAAAGGAGAAGCCCCCGTTTTCCTTTGTCCTGAAAAGGTGAACCCTGGAATAATCATCTAATTCAGATAAAAATACCGGCACATTGTTCAGGGGTTGACTGGTGTTTTGATCAAGCACCACTCCGCTGATGGTGGCTGCGCGGGTTTCAGGGATGTACTTCATTTCAACCTGCCCTGATTTTTTATCAAAAAGATCCCTGATTAAATCCGGATGTTTGCCCACATAATTTTCGAGTACCTGCTTTTGCTTATCTGCCGGCAAACTAATAACCTTGCTGATATTAACCTGATCAGGCCGCTGCAGCAGTTCCTGGTATAAATCATCGGTATTTAATACAGTTCCCTTTTTCACAACGGAAACAGCATAGGAAAGGAATTGAGATAAGCTGTCGGGCACAACTGTAAGATGAACCGCTTCACCTTGCTTGTAAACTTTTTTATCGAGCGCAATTTCGCAATTTATATCTTCAACAGAATTAACCACCAAAGCAGAGGTATAATAAACTTTGGCCAGTAAATCAGTAATCCGGTAAAAATAGAGCCCCGGTGTCAGATCAAAAACCTCCGCCTGTCTTTGAGTTTTTAATGGAAATTGGAATGTTTGTTTTTTATTTCCATATGCATTCATGAAAGTGATATGAAGCTCCTGATTTTGTAATATTTCAAAAACGCTATCGCTTGTAGTTATTTCCAGTTTTACTTTTTCGATTGATTCATTTATTTCAACATTAAAATCCGAACTTGACAATTCCTGTGGTGAAGGAGATAAAGAATCTTGAGATGGAAGCCATGTTGAAGTATTATTCTGCTTACCCGTTTTTTGCACCGGCAGCTCCGGATTAATGACCGTAATTTTTAGAGGTGGATAAAATTCAGGTGGGTAATTGCGCAATAATTGTGTGTATACACGTAGAAAATAATAATCAGTTTGCAGCCCGTCAGGTAAGGTCAGGCCTCCTGAAAAATGCCCATTTGTAAGTCCAAACTTCTCTCTGACGACAGGCTGAAGTTCCCGGTTGTAAAGTTCAACATACAAAACCTTGCTTTGAAGGTTATCATCCTTTGGGGGTAAAATATTTGTTGCATCAAACCAGAGCTCTTCGCCTGCAATATATAAATCGCGATCCGTATGCATAATAAACTGCTCCTCCGGGATTTCGGGTAAAAACTGCGCCTGTGTTTTTAGTTCAAAACAACTAAAAACAAACATCATCAAGCTTATATGATATAATAATCTGCGCATTTTTCTTTTATTCAATCCAAAATTCAGGTGGCTCAACCACTCCGCCATTGTCTCTGCAATCGATACATGATTGATCAGGAGGGTAAGCAGGAATTGGGAATCCAGTGGAATAATCTTTTGTTAAAAACAGCGGCCACTTACTTTTCAGTGATTTAAAAATCGACTCCAGGTTTTGTGTATAAAGCTCACAGGTAAGCGGATAGTAAAAATCGAGTGCTGAGGGCCGATCAATAAAAATTCGTTTTTCGGAAACCCCGGAAGCAGAAAAATAACCCAACACAACCTCCGAATCATTATTAATATTTCTGATATTTCCCTGGATTTGATAGGGCTGGCTTGCAAACAACGTTGCGTTATTGTTGATCAGTTCATTTACTTCTTTCCAGAATAAATGCGCCTTTCCTGAGATCACATGCTGCCTCACCAAAATGCTGTAGCGTGCCATGAGCCGCTTTGTTTCGGTATCCACAAAATGGAGCGGATAACCCGAAAGACTATTTTGTGCCAGGTCGGTAGTGCCACTGGTAAAGATCTGGTTAATGGCATCCGTTCGGTAACAGACATACAATGAGTCGGGGGTTTGTGCCTCTTTCATTTCCCCGTCATAAATAAAGGCCAACGCATAATTTGAATAATACTTATAGGTTTCGATAAGTTCCCACATGAAATAGGTGGTATCGGTGGCAAAATCACCCGTATTCAAATAAAACTGAAGCCCCTGAAGGTTATGGTTAAAATCAGGATCTTCATGCGACTCCGCCTGTGTATAAACAGTTTCAATCTGAACCGGCTCCCCGATAGTTTCCCAGGAAGATTCATAGGTTTTACCAGTCTCCGGGCTGAATAAATGCAATTTATATTTTCGTCCAATTTCAGCTTCAAAACCTGAAGGTTCACCCTCATAATATCCATCACCGGTATATATCAGACTAAACTCATGGCCAAGGTCGTCAATGATAATTACCTCAAAGCCGGTACCCGGAATATTATTGGGCTGATCCACCGGTACTGTGTACGACAACCGAACCCTGAATGGACCCGCGCCCTGATGAATATTTCCTTCCACAACCAGCAAACGCTCAAAATCACTTTTGAATTCCGGATCATACTCATCAATACATCCGCTTGCAGCAAATATTATTAGTAAAAGGATGATATGTTTTGTATGCCTGATCATTGATTTTTAATTATCATAATTACCCAGTTTAAAATTATAAGTAACCGAAAATATGGGTACCCCGAACACCGATAGACGATACGCCTTAATTTCCCCATCCTCATTGCTGAAGAAAACAGAATAGGCATTTTTTCTCCCGGTGAGGTTGTAAACTGAAAACGACCACGAACCGTGGATTAATTTATTGCGTTTTAAATTCCCTTCAAAATTCATCGCCACATCCACCCTGAAATAATCGGGCAGCCGATATTGATTCCGTTGCGAATAGTGCGTGATTTCAATGCCATTCAGGTAATAAAGGGCTGTGGGATAGGTTATGGGCCTTCCGGTAGAATACACCACCAATCCTGAAAAACTCAGTCGCTTACTAAGTTTATAATTTGCAACCAGGTTAAATGAGTGCGGTTTATCAAAATTGGCAGGATAGGTAAAACCAAGGTTGTTCTGTTCGCCGGTAATTTCATTCACTGCCCTGATCTCGCTTTTGGAATAGGTATAGTTAACCCATCCATTCAGATCGCCACGGGGCTTTCGTACCATAAATTCAATACCATAAGCATTAAGCTCACCCTGTATAATTTCGGTTTC
>JAGQVE010000059.1 GCA_020438105.1 Bacteroidales bacterium | reverse complement strand
GTTTATAATCGTTCCGAACGTGTTCTTGACCTGGATGAAATGTATCTTGGGCACGTGGATACAGATGAATTTGGAAATTCTGATACCATTTATAAAAATGTAAGCAGCCAACCGGGACAAATACTTCCGGGAAACTACCTGGTGCTCACTACCGATCCGGAACGGGTGAAAAGTCAGTATTACACTTCAAATCCGGAGGGATTCCACAGGATGACTTCCTTTCCTGTTTACAGCAATGAAAAAGGTACCGTGGTGCTTGCGAGGGCAGGCAAACGAAGCATTGATGTTTTTGAATACAATGAATCCATGCATTATCCGCTCTTAACCACAGTGGAAGGTGTTTCACTTGAAAGAATTGATTTCGACCGGCCTTCAAATGATGAAACCAACTGGCATTCAGCTTCCGGTGAAGTTGGCTATGCTACGCCAGCTTATCAAAATTCTCAATACAAAGGCGCTGAAGAAACAGAAGATGAAGTAACAATAAATCCTGAAACATTTTCACCCGATAACGATGGTATTGATGACGTGCTCAATATTCAATACCGTTTTGACCAGCCCGGTTACAATGCCAGCATTCGCATTTATGATTCTCGTGGGAGATTGACCAGGATCCTTGTGAATAATGAGCTTTTGGCCACTGAAGGTGCTTTTTCGTGGGATGGCCGTACCGACGACAATCAAAAGGCATCCATCGGGATTTATATCATTTATGTGGAGGTTTTTGATTTGAACAGGAATGTAAAAAAGTACAAAAAAACAGCCGTTTTGGGTGGCAAAATGGGTAATTAGTCCTCGTCCGGTTTTTTCTTTCCTTCCTGGGTATTGAAAACATTCATGGTTCTGGCCGCTCCGATAGAAACAAAACTTTTTACAATTTCAACGGCTGTCTTTACTTTTGGGATCATGATGTTTTCTTCTTCTTTCGTCCACTTTCCCAAAACATAATCCACCTGGTATCCTTTGGCAAATTCATTTCCGATGCCCATGCGTAACCTTGCAAATTTTGAGCTTTGCAATTCCTGAATAATATTGATGAGCCCATTGTGTCCGCCATCACCACCTTTGGCTCGAAGCCGCAAAACCCCGGTTGGCAGTGCGAGGTCGTCGGTGATCACCAGGAGATTGTCAACCGGGATATTTTCTTTGGTAAGCCAGTATTTGATCGCCTTACCACTCAGGTTCATAAAGGTGGAAGGTTTCAAAACCACCAGAATCCGCGACTTGTATTTAAGTCGTGCAATGTCGCCGTATCGCTCGGTTTTAAACACGGCGCTACCCTCCTGAGCCAGGGCATCAGCCACGATAAACCCGATGTTGTGCCTGGTGTTGGCGTACTCATCTCCAATATTTCCCAGTCCGACGATGAGGTATTTCATTTATAAAGGATTGATTTAATTTTTTTACAAAAATAAACAATGCAAAAAGAAAAATTCCAGACTCCAAAAGGAACCTGGAATTTTCCATATTGTGAATTTGATTTTATTCGCCGCCTTCTTTGGCTTCGCCACCATCACCTTCAGCAGGTGCACCTTCGCCACCTTCGCCTTCAGCTCCTTCTTCACCTTCTTCCTCTTCCTCACTGGCACCCATTCCTGCACCACGAGCCGTTTTAACGCCTGCGATTTCGCCATTCGGATTATCAAGTAATTCGAGGTTGGCAACTTTTACGTCTTTTACTTTGATACTGTCGTTCAGATCAAGTTTGCTAATGCTCAAAACAATTTGTTCGGGCAGATCATCAACCAAACCCTTTACGATCAGCTTGCGCATTTTCTTACGTAATTTTCCCCCTTTCATAACACCGGGAGCTGCGCCTTCCAGTTTAATGGGAATACCAATCACCACCGGTTTGCCGTCCAGAACCTGGAGGAAATCTGCGTGTAATACGCGATCAGTTAAGGGATGATATTGAACATCCTGCAAAATGGCAGTGTGCTCTTTGCCATCCACTTTCAGATTAATAATGTAAACTTCAGGAGTAAAGATGATCTTTGAAAATTCTTTGTCATCCAAAGTGAAGTGGATTTGATCTTTTCCACCATAAAGCACGCAAGGAATTTTACCTTCCCTTCTGTGTGCTTTAGCATCTTTTTTCCCTACGTTCTCGCGGAGAGAACCGCTCATAGATACTGTTTTCATTTTATTAAATATTTAATGAACTAATTGTTCTTTATCTGATATAAAGAACTGATTGATTTTGTTTTAAGCGCCCTTCTGATCACTTCAGCAAACAGATCGGCTGTGCTTAAAACTTTTATTTTATCACAATCTTCCCGCAAAGGAAGTGTGTCTGTTGTAATTACTTCTTCAAATTTTGACTCCCTGATCCGTTGGTAGGCTTCACCACTAAAAACGGGGTGGGTACAAATTGCTCGAACGCTGTTGGCCCCCTTATCCATGATCAGGTTACCGGCTTTGGTAATCGATCCTGCCGTGTCGATAATATCATCAATCAGCACCACATCTTTGCCTTTAACATCTCCAACCAGTTCCATTTTGCCTATCTCGTTGGGTTTTGATCGTTGTTTGTAACAAATTACAAAACCGGTATTCAGAAACTTGGCATACGCAGCAGCTCTTCGTGTGCCTCCTGTGTCGGGCGATGCCATCATCAGGTTGGGCAGGTTCATTTGTTTGATATACGGAACAAAAATGGTGGATGCAAAAACGTGATCCACCGGTACATCAAAAAATCCCTGGATTTGATCAGCATGCAAATCGATGGTGATGATCCGTTGAACCCCAGCAGCCGTAAGCAAATTGGCTACCATTTTGGAAGCAATCGATACGCGGGGTTTATCTTTCCGGTCCTGCCTTGCATACCCGAAATAGGGAATAACGGCTACAATTCTTTTGGCTGATGCACGACGTGCAGCATCCACCAGCATCAACAGTTCAAGCAGGTTGTCGGCCGGCGGAAAGGTTGACTGAACCAGGAAAACATCACGACCGCGGATATTTTCTTCAAAAGAGGGTTGAAATTCTCCATCAGAATAAGTGGTTACTTCAATATTACCAAGAGTAGCCCCATATCTTAGGGCTATTTTTTCAGCAAGGTAACGTGTTGCTCTGCCGGAGAAGATCATTGCTTTTGTTGCCATTTTCTTTTATGAATCGGGGTTCAAAACTGGGCGCGAAATTACTATTAATTTAAAGATAATCAAACCAATTTTACAAAAGGAAAGGAAAAATTAAGGCAAACCCTTTTGGAATTTCAAAAAATAGCTACTTTTGCACCTCCGCAAGCCCGAGTGGCGCCAGACCTGACAAAACTGTCAGGTCAAGTCCCGACCGAAGCGTCGGGGGAACTGGTGACACAAGGACTCAAGAGCCCGAGTGGCGGAACTGGTAGACGCGTTGGTCTCAAAAACCAATGAGGTAACACTCGTGCCGGTTCGATTCCGGCCTCGGGTACAAAAAGCCCTGGCGATTTCGTCAGGGCTTTTGTATTTTCGCAAGCTGAATTTTTTATCATGAAAAACAAACTGTCCATAATTATCCTGAATCTTTTTATAACTTGTACAATGATGTCATTTTCACAAACAATTAATGAAAAACCAGTTTTTGTGATCGTCCATGGTGCCTGGGGTGGTGGATGGGCTTTTAAGGAGGTTGATTCACTACTAACCGCAAAGGGTGCTACTGTATATCGGCCAACCCTGACCGGTCATGGTGAGCGGGTTCACCTTGCTTCGACTGACATACGGCTTGAAACCCATATCCTGGATGTGGTGAACACCATCCTTTATGAAGATCTGCAAAATGTGATTTTGGTGGGACATAGTTATGGTGGAATGATCATTACCGGTGTGGCAGATTCGATTCCTGAACGGATTTCAAAGATGATTTATCTTGATGCCTTCGTCCCGGAAAACGGTGAAAGCTTGAACGCGCTCAATAGAAAATATGGAAGGGCGGGTCATGAAAATGATAATGGCTTTGTGATTCCGGTTTGGGTGCCTGAAGGAACACCCCCTCCAAAGGATGTAGCCCAATCCTGGAAAACATTTAATGATCCGATTTCTCTGAAAAATCCACAAAGATCATTGGTGCCAACTACCTTTGTCTTATTTGTTGATAAAGAAAAAAATCCCGAAGATGATGATTTTGCATGGGCAGCCGAACGGGCAGATAAGAAAGGTTGGCAGGTGCTTTTTCTCGAATCTGATCACAATGCGCAGTGGTCGACGCCGGTGGAGTTGGTTGAGATGCTTTGGAATGTTGGGATTAAAAATTGATTTATTTCATCCCTCTCAATGGCTCCAGCAAATACTCCAGCCCGTTCAACTTGATCTCATATAAGGTTTGCAAAAGCATTCCAAATTTGCCACCCGGAAATCCCTTCGCATGATACCAAACCAGGTAAGGCTCTGGCAGGTCGCATAAAAGCCGGCCTTTGTACTTTCCGTAGGGCATTTTTTCTGTAACCAGTTTGATGAGGATCTCTTTGTCCATTGAGGGTTGGATTTTTGAATGAATGAATCTTTTTCAGTGGCTAAAATTACGTACTTTTGACTCACCATGAGCTGGATCAAAGATATCATCGATACATCACGGAGCCTGGCCAAAGACAAACAGGCACTGAATCAAATCAAAAGCGGTTTGCGCAACCAGGCAAAACTGAATCATCAGTTTTTAAAGGAGTTGCTTAAAAAGGATCATCATCCCAAACAAGACCGACTGTTTAAAATTGCCCGCTCGCTGGAGTACGATAAAATGCAGGATGCATTAAATTATGGGATTCCCTATGCGCTGATTTCAAGGAAAAAAGTAACTGACGAACTGCTGGAGCAATTTCATGTGAAGGCTGCCGTGCTGGTCGACCGCGGACTGGAAGAAATGCTGGAATCTGTCTACATCAAAACAGCCTACATCACCAAAGATTATGACAATGAAGACATCGACTTGAAAACACGCCTGCGAAACCTGGCGAAATACAACCTTGTGCTCATCCGGCTTTTATCTTAATCTGAATTTATACCATGCAAACCGCCACCCTTGCCCTCATCAAAACCGAACTTAACAACCGTTCAAATAAAGAGCTGATCGCATTCATCCTTCGACTTGCCCGCTTTAAAAAGGACAACAAGGAATTGCTCTCTTACCTGCTTTTTGATTCGATCGATGAAAAGGCATATATACAGGAGGTTTGCGCAGAAATCGATTTTGAATTCACGCAAATCAATACAAGTCATATCTATTTTGCGAAAAAGAGCATCCGTAAAATATTGCGACGCACACAGGCTGCCATTCGCTATTCGGGCATAAAACAAACGGAGGTGGAATTACTGATACACTTTTGCAAGGCAATGAAAAATTCAGGAATCCGGTTTTCACGAAACACGGCATTGAACAACTTGTATTTACGACAACTTCAAAAGATTAAAAACGCCGTTAAATCCTTGCATGAAGATTTGCAGTTTGATTATCATTTGGAATTGGAGACTTTATGAGCTGTTCCGGATTCCTGCCCGACTGAACAGGCGGGTGAAATCCGGAACTATTAAATGCGGATTTTGAAATCCGCATTAGCTCGAATAAAAAACATGAATTTATAAACTTTCTTCAAATCAAAATAGTTACCTTTATATCTTTGTAATCTGAATTATAACATCATTCAAAAACCATGATGACGGATGATTCCCCGTACTTCTTAACCTTAACAGTTGTTGATTGGGTCGATGTTTTTTCCAGGCCTAAATACAAACAAATCATCGTTGATTCTCTTAATTTTTGCATTGAAAATAAAGGTTTAATTGTTTATTCCTGGTGTCTGATGACAAATCATTTGCATTTGATAGCCAGGGCAAAAGAAGGAAATATTTTATCTGATATAATAAGAGATTTTAAAAAGTTTACAAGCAGAGAAATTGCTGCTGCTATTCAAACTACTGAAGAAAGTAGAAAAAAATGGATGCTGAACAGGTTTGAATTTGCCGGCAGGTATAATAAAAAAATAAAAGACTATAAATTTTGGCAGGATGGTAATGCTCCAAAAGAAATAATTACAGCTGGCTTTCTGCAACAAAAACTGGATTATATTCATCAAAATCCTGTTGTTGCAGAAATAGTGCAGGAGCCTGAAGCCTATCTTTATAGCTCTGCGAGAGACTATGCTAATATTCCTGGATTGGTAAAGGTTGTTTTGGTGTGAATGGAATTGCTAGTCTTTAGCTGTTCCGGATTCCTGCCCGACTGAACAGGCGGGTGAAATCCGGAACTATTAAATACGGATTTTGAAATCCGCATTAGCTCGAAAAAGATGCAGATGAAAAAAATAGTATTAATTATTTTAGTTTTAGGATGCTGGATAGGTAATATCTATGCCTCATTAATGTTTTATGTCTTTAGGTCATTTTATAATAGTTATTTGAATCTATTCGGATGGATTAGCATAGTTTTTATAATTATAGCTATAATTTTACTTCTTCTTGATTTAGTATTTAAGTTTATTCGATTTAATACTAAAGAAAAAAAAATGATATTGTTTTCTGTATTAATAAACATTGTTTTATTCTTAATCTCAGTAATTTATTATTTTCATGAAACGGCGGAATAAAATGAATTCGCTGGCTGTTCCGGATTTCTGCCCGACTGAACCCAGCTGTTCCGGACTCCCCCAGCTGTTCCGGATTTCAAATCCGGAACTATTAAATGCGGATTTTGAAATCCGCATTAGCTCGAAGATTGAAAATACTATATTATTCTTATGGGGTGCAAATCCAATAGCACAGGGGATTAGACATTAACGCAAAAAGCAGTAAATAAATGAAAAATGTTTTATTACTATTCTTAATTTTATCCATGTTTTCTTCATGTGAAAGAAAGCAATTTATTTTACCTGATGAGTTTGTATTAAAAGTGGATAAAAGACTAGCTACAGGATTAGATGAAATAATTATTTACAAGGTAATAAAAGATAGTGTAAATTTTACAAGCTTAAAGAATTTTCCCATTGATAGATCAGGATACCAAACATTAAAATGGACAAGATTTAGTATGCTGGAGGAATCCAGTCAAACCAAAATTATCGCAATCCTTAATCAAAGCAATTTATTTGACATTGATAAGTGCTTAACAGGATTAATTAATTTCATACAAGATGGAAATGAAATTTATTTTGCCTGTTATTTTGTCCAACTTGATGACAATATTCCTGAATTTTCAGGGACATTGTATTTTTTTAATTTGGATTTAATGCAGTTATATGAAATTACGCCATTGGATGACTAAATAAATATAATATCAATAAATTATTGTAACGGCATAAATCCCGTGTCGTTTTCAGGTTTTTTCAACGTGTACAATTAAATTAAAAATAGTATAAAATGAAATTAAATCAGGTAATTTTAATCATTCTAGTTTTGGCTTTTAGCTCCTTCTCTTATTCACAGGATTATAAGGAAGGTTATGTCATCTTAAATAACAATGATACCTTATTTGGTGAGCTTGAAGTCCTTTCCGATATTCAATGTGGGAAAAAGGTAATTATTAAAGTCGGGGAAAAGGTTACCAAATATAAACCTAAGAAAATTAAAGCATACAAAATAGGGGAAGATGAATATGTAACAAAACAATTTACTTTACCTGGTAATTTAAGCACTTTCACTCGGTTTCTAAAGGTTTGGGAGCTTGGTAAGGTAAATATATACGGATATTATTACAGTGCAAATACACAATATTTTGATGTTAGTAATCCGAATAATAAATCACATGAAGTATTTATAGAAAAGGATGGAATTCTGGAAAGAGTGAAAGATACAGGTTTTGCCAATCGAATGTCAGAATATTTTTCAGATAATAAAGAACTTAGCGAACAAATTCTAAATAATAAATTGACATATTATGATATCCTCAAGATTGTTCGCATTTATAATGGTCATTATAACGAGAATCACAAAAGTACAAATGACTGATGTTTAACAATAATTCAAATTTTCTATAATTCAAAAATTAAGTTTAATCACTTCTGTTCCGGATTTCAAATCCGCAATAGCAAAAAGTTTAATCTAAACTTAATTTCAAAATCCTGCATCTTTGCCACCTTTGCAATTCATTTAATCCGTTTAAAATATGAAACGCAATATAGCCCTTGTGGCACACGATAACCGTAAAAAAGACCTGGTAGAATGGGCCATTCACAACCAGGATATTTTGAAAGACCATAAGATTTATGCCACCGGAACCACCGGCAAACTGATATCCGAGGTGTTAACGGATGTTACCCGGCTTAAATCGGGGCCGCTGGGTGGAGATCAGCAATTGGGTGCTTTGATCGCCGAGGGTAATATCGATTTTATGATCTTCTTCTGGGATCCAATGACCAATCAACCCCACGACGTGGATGTAAAGGCGCTGCTCCGCATGACCGTACTTTATAATGTCCCGACTGCCTGTAATCGATCCACCGCCGACTTTTTGATCACCTCCGGATTGTTTAATGATGAAGATTACAAACCCATCGTAAAAGACTATTCTGTTTACCTCAACCGCGATGTTGAGCAGGAGTAAATTTCCTCCGAAATCGTTAATATTCGTTAATCCTTTGAACTTTTTGGCTTGAGTTTGTTATAATTCAACGGCAGCACTGATGCCGGCTGATACATGCAAAATTTGACTAATTTCGCATAAATTTAAAACAAACACATTGAAGCAAAAATTAGTTATATACCTCCCGCTTTTGTTAGCGGTTGTTCTGATAGCGGGAATATTCCTTGGGTACAAGTTGAGCCCCATGGTTGCCTATTCGAATCTGGTTAAGGTGAATTTTGATAAATACAACAAACTGAACGACGTGATTTCTTATATAGAAAATGAGTACGTTGATTCAGTGAGTAAAAAGGATATCACAGAAGAAGGGATTGATGGCATTTTGAATCATCTTGATCCACATTCGCAGTACATCCCTGCCGAAAACTTTCATGATTACAACGACCCTTTGGTCGGTAAGTTTGAAGGGATCGGCATACAGTTCAGGATTGAAAAGGATACGATTGTGGTAATCCAGGCTATTCCGGGCGGACCCTCAGAAAAAGTGGGATTAGTGGCCGGCGACCGGATTGTAACGGTTCGTGACAGCCTGATTGCCGGAAACGGGATCGATAACAACGGCGCCATGCGATTGCTCAAAGGTCCGAGAGGAACTACTGTGGATGTCGGAATTTTCCGTCGTGGTGTGGATAACCTGCTCGATTTTGAGATTACACGTGATATCATCCCCACGTATTCCATCGACATCGCTTTTATGGCCAAGCCCGGCATCGGGTATATCCGGTTAACACGTTTTTCTGCAACCACCTACGATGAGTTTAAAGAGGCAAGTGAAAAGCTATTGAAGCAAGGAATGCAAAGCCTGATTCTTGATTTACGGGATAATTCGGGTGGTTATTTACAGGCTGCCGAAAACCTGGCAGACGAGTTCCTGGAAGATGGAAAACTGATCGTTTTTACAGAAGGATTTCACCAGCCCCGCGAATCTACTTATGCTACTAAAAAAGGATCTCTTGAAAAATTGCCCGTGGTGGTAATGATCAACGAAAACTCTGCCTCTGCCAGCGAGATTCTGGCAGGTGCCTTACAGGACAACGACCGCGGAACCATCATTGGCCGCCGCTCATTTGGCAAAGGATTGGTGCAAAGGCAGCTTGATTTCCCGGATGGTTCAGCCATCAGGTTGACCATTGCGCGCTACTATACACCAACCGGCAGGTGCATTCAGCGCCCATATGACCCAAAAGAAGGTTTTGATGATTATTATGCCGAATCGTATCATCGCTATGTGAATGGTGAACTAACCGATAAGGATAGCATCCCATTGAATGATTCATTGAAATATGTTACACCCGGCGGAAAAGTTGTTTACGGTGGCGGGGGTATCATGCCCGATGTTTTTATCCCGGTTGAGAGTGGCGAAGAGTTCGTGTATTTTAACAAGATAACCCGTAAAGCATTGATTTTTAGATATGCATTTGAATACACGGATGCACACCGTAAAGAACTTTCAGTTTATAAGAACTTTGATGATTTTGATAAACATTTTCAGGTTTCGCCTGTTTTGTTTAATGAGTTCATTGACTATACTGAAAAAAATGGAATTGAGCGCAATAAGGAAGGGCTCGACTTTGCCCGGAATGATATGATGGTATTGCTCAAAGCTTACATTGCCCGAAATTTATATGATAATGAAGGATTTTATCCGCTTTATCTTTCCATCGACAATGTTTACCAAAAGGCAATCGAATTGTGCGAAAATCCAACATAAATTTATAATTATAAACCTATTAATTAAATAATATTATGGCTTTCGAATTACCGAAATTAGATTATGCGTACGATGCATTGGAGCCCTATATTGATGCAAGAACAATGGAGATTCACCATACCAAGCATCACGGGGGCTACACCAGCAAGCTGAATGATGCAATTGAAAACACAGAGTTATCAGGAAAAAGTATTGAAGAGATTTTATCTCAAATATCAAAAGCATCTGCAGCAGTTAGGAACAATGGCGGTGGATTTTATAATCACAAACTTTTCTGGAAGGTAATGAGTCCAAACGGAGGCGGAAATCCTTCAGGTGAACTAGCCGCAGCAATTGATAAAAACTTTGGCACTTTTGATAAGTTCAAAGATACTTTCAGTAATGAAGCAGCTACCAGGTTTGGCTCAGGTTGGGCATGGCTGGTGAAAACAGGCGATAAACTGGTTGTTTCATCTACGCCTAACCAGGATAATCCTTTGATGGATATTGCTGAAACCAAAGGAACACCGATTTTAGGTTTGGACGTATGGGAGCATGCATATTACCTGCATTACCAAAACCGTCGTCCCGACTATATCAATGCTTTTTGGAATGTGGTCAACTGGGAAGAAGTTGCCCGACTTTTCAGAGGTTAGAGAAATTCAAAAATTGGGAAAATTAATTCCCTGCAAAAAAAACAGCCTTCTCAAATTGAGGAGGCTGTTTTTTTGCTAAATTTTAAGGTCTTTACTCCACAGTAACCGATTTTGCCAGGTTTCGCGGCTGATCCACATCGCAATCGCGCATAACGGCAATATGATACGATAATAATTGCAGTGGGAGCGTAGCCACAAGTGGCACAAATTGTTCTTCAGTTTCTGGAACCTCAAGGATATAATCGGCCAGTTTTTTTACTTCCTTGTCGCCTTTGGTAACAATGGCAATGATCTTTCCTTTACGTGCTTTTACTTCCTGTATGTTTGATATTACCTTGTCGTAGGTGCCTTTATTTGTGGCAATAACCACAACCGGCATTTCGCGGTCGATCAGGGCAATGGGGCCATGTTTCATTTCTGCAGCCGGATATCCTTCAGCATGTATGTAGGAGATCTCCTTCAATTTCAGAGCACCTTCCAACGCCACCGGGAAATTATATCCCCGTCCCAGATACAGAAAGTTGCGGGCATAGATGAACATTTTTGCCAATTCCTTTACCTGCTCATCCACTTTCAAAGTTTCTTTCACCTTGTCCGGGATCAATTCCAGTTCGCTGATGAGCTGATGAAACCTTGATTTTGATATGGTACCTTTCATATTGGCTATCCTTAGCGCCATTAAAGCTAAAACGGTAACCTGTGCGGTAAATGCCTTGGTAGATGCCACCCCGATTTCAGGGCCAGCATGGGTATATGAGCCTGCATGTGTTGCACGTGCAATGGATGATCCAACCACATTACAAATACCAATGATCGTGGCACCTTTTGATTTAGCCAGCTCAATGGCTGCCAGTGTATCTGCTGTTTCACCCGATTGGGAAATGGCAATTACAATGTCATCTTCGGTCAATACCGGATTACGATACCGGAATTCGGAAGCATATTCTACCTCAACCGGCGTGCGTGCAAGGTCTTCGAAAAGGTATTCACCCACTAAACCTGCATGCCACGAAGTACCACATGCCACAATAATAATGCGTTTGGCGTTTACCAGTTTCTGCTCATAATCGCTGATACCACCCAGTTTAACGGTTCCTTCTTTGGCATTCAGACGGCCACGCATACTATCATGGATTGAAACGGGCTGCTCGTAAATTTCTTTTAACATGAAATGCTCAAAACCACCTTTTTCAAGTTGTGTAAGGTTCATTTCAAGCGTTTGGATGTATGGTGTTTTTTCTTTGTTTTTGATCGTCTTGATCCGAAGCTTTTCACCTTTTTTAATGGTTACCACTTCTTCGTCATTAATATATACCACTTCATTGGTGTATTCCACAATTGGTGTTGCATCAGATGCAAGGAAAAACTCATCCTCGCCAATGCCGACAACCAGGGGGCTTCCTTTGCGGGCCGCAACCAGCAGATCCGGATCCTCTTTGCTCAGAATTACAATGGCATAAGCCCCAACTACCTGGTTAAGTGCAATGCGCACAGCTTCCTCAAGGCATACTTTTTCGTTAACTTTGATATCTTCAATAAGTTGTACTAAAACTTCTGTATCGGTATCACTATTGAATTTATATCCACGATTGATAAGCTCTTCTTTAACTGCAGCGTAATTTTCAATGATACCGTTATGGATTATTGCCAAATTACCTGATTGCGAAAGATGAGGATGTGCATTGGTATTGTTGGGTTCACCATGTGTAGCCCAGCGCGTATGTGCTATTCCAATAGTACCAGTGGTGTCTTTCTCACGAACATGTTCTTCCAGGTCGGAAACCTTTCCGCTGGTTTTGTACATATTGAGTTTACCGTTTATCAGGGCAATTCCGGCGCTGTCGTAACCTCTGTATTCCAGACGATACAGCCCTTTCATGAGTATGGGGAAGGCCTCTTTCGGACCTACATATCCAACAATTCCACACATATTATTTTGGTTTTAAAAGTGGGCAAAGTTAAGGTAAAGCCAACAAATTCAAAAATCATTTTTACCGCTGGGGATCAGTATAAATAACTTTCATGCGGAAATATCCCGGATTATCAGGGTTTGTTCCCGGCATAACCAGTTCATGTGGGCGAACCGATTTGGCTGCAGGGTAAAGAACAAGGTCCGAAATTGAATCTCCGTTGACTATTTTTTGGGCTTCGTAAGATACTCGAAACCAGTAACCATTATCATTGTTGTTTAAACTCCCGCCAAAAAAGTCTGAACCTTCTGACTGATCAATTAAAGTTGATAAACGAATAGTATCTTCTATTATATCAAATTCAAAAAGGTAAAGCAAAGAAGGTGGTTGAAAATTTTCTTCATAATTTACACTTTGGAAAATAAGCTTGGCTTCATTTATTATTCTGTTCGGGTTAGCGCGCATAGCTTCTAATCCCGGAAATCGTATAAATGTTTGAACTCCACCAAGACCCTGTAAATAAAGTTTCTCAGAGCTTAACTCTCGGTTACCATGAAGAACTTGTTCTTTAAATGTTTGATCAGTACTTAATTCATAATCGTGTTCATATTTGCCAATACGTGCACAATTCAAATTGATCAGGAACTTATAATTCAACGAGTCGGTGGTATCGTTATGGTAATAGATATTGAGGTAGGAACGTTCACTTACCAGGTCAAAAGATAAAAGTGATCCCTCTCCTATTCCATTTACATTGTCTGGACGGATGTAAATACCTTTAAAGGCATAAATAAAGTCTTCATTACTACTAAGGGAATCACTATCCAAATTAAAAATATATTCTGCGAACCAGTTTTCAATTGGAATGGTTAAAACTGCTGCCAGATAAGAGGAATCAATCCCATCATCTGTGCTATCTGTAACCAAAATTGGTGTAAGGTCAGGAACAAAAGTATATTGCGCTAAAACTGGAGTTTCATTATAAGTTAGTGAATTAATATCTGAGTAATAGTCATTTTCAATAAAAAAATCCTCCGTAACTCTATAAACAGTGAAAGTTTGCTGAGTATTTAAATTGCCATAAGAGGTATCATAAACCATATAAAGCATTATAGAATCGGCTACCGGATTAGGGCCCCAAACGGGATTGGGATCGGAAATCCGCAGGTGGGTATAGGCACTTGCATTGGTCAGTCCAAAAGTAGCCGTTTGCATCGACCCGATTACATTCACGGTAGTTTCGTCAGATATCACTGAATCCTCCAGGACACTGTAAACTTCAACTTCCACCAGGGTATCGTTGCCAACGAAAGGGATATTGGTCCCTACCAAATCCAAACCGATGGTATCAGGCTGTTTGCCACATGCGAAAATCATTCCTGCCAGCGCAAAAAACAACGCCAATCTGACGGCAATCTTCATTCTTCTTGTTTTCAATATGCTACTTTTTCGATTGATTACCCTATTAACTCTAAATTCTGAAACTTATTTTGAAACACCCATTACCTGGTCGTAAAATTCATTGTATGCTTTGATGTAAGTATCCATGGGTTGATACTCAAGCATGGGTTTTTTGGATTCTTTAAGGTACCGCAGCACTTCGGAATTTATTTGTTCATCGCCTAAAATAATGGCATCCGAATTATCAATGGCTCCTTTCATTACATTTTCGTAACTGCCCGATTGATAGTGGTTGAGATCCTTATTGGTGATTCCATCCAGTTTCACTTTTTTCGCGAAATCTGCACTTAGCATTTCCGTAAAGTCATCATTATAGATGGAACAAATAATTTTGGTGTCGGAAAACAAGGGGTTATCTTTAAATGCTTTTTTAATGTAAATGGGTACCAGGCTCGACATCCAGCCATGGCAATGCACTACATCAGGTGGCCAGCCAAGTTTTTTTACTGTTTCTAAAACTCCCCTCGAAAAAAAGATGGCCCTTTCATCGTTGTCATCATAAAACTTATTGGCCTTATCAGCAGTGGTATACTTACGGTGGAAATAATCTTCATTGTCAATAAAATACACCTGCATACGGGCCTGCTGAATGCTGGCCACCTTGATAATTAACGGGTGGTCATTATCATCGATGATAAGGTTCATACCCGACAAACGAATAACTTCGTGAAGCTGGTTTCTGCGCTCATTGATGTTCCCGAATCGTGGCATAAAAGTCCTTATTTCCCGGCCGCTCTCCTGTGTGCCCTGGGGCAAATACCTGCAAATCGTTCCCATGTGGCTTTCCGGCAAATATGGAATTATCTCCTGTGCAATGAACAAAACCTTTGCTTTTTCCATAATGTGTTTTTTAATTTCTCGAAAGGGAGTGCAAAAATATAAAAAAAATGCCGGTTTATCAACTATCCTTTCCTGTGTTTTTTTCTGAATCGGGCGTAAATCCTGATAATAGCTAATATTATAACCCTTTCGGTTTTTTTCTGTCGATGTTTTTCTATCTTTGATTGCCTTAAAATTGATGAAAAGAAGTTTGTTAATGGTTCGATTTAAATTCCAATATTTCATTCTGATTTTTCTGGTGCTTTCAGGTTTTACAAAACTCATCGCCCAGCCGCTTATAAATGAAGTTTGTCCCAGAAATGCCACAGTTTTACTGGATGAAGATGCAGAAGCCTCCGACTGGATTGAAATTTGTAATTCGGGTGAGGATGAAATTGATCTTGGTGGATGGTGGTTATCAGATAATATTACCAATTTGCAAAAATGGAAAATCCCGGAACTAACAATCCAGCCTGATTCCTTTGATTTGATATTCGCAAGCAGCAAAAACAGGACATCCAGGGTTGACCACTGGGAAATGGTTATTCATGTCGAAGAAAATTGGAAATACTGGATCCCGGATTCCAATCCTCCCGATAACTGGAATAACATCGGATTTGCAGATACCGCCTGGCAGGAAGGCCCCGGTGGTTTTGGGAGGGGCGATGGCGATGATAACACCATTTTACCCGATTCTGTGGCTACGGTTTACATTAGGAAGACTTTTAGTATTGTTGATACCTCTTCTATTTCATATGTGATTTTGCATATGGATTATGATGATGCATTTGTGGCCTATTTAAACGGGGTTGAAATTGCCAGAGCAAATGTTGGCTGGCCAGGCAAATACCCCAACTGGAACGATTGGTCATATGATGTTCATGAGGCTGTTATGAAAGATAGCCTGCCTCCATCAGTTTTTCGGGTGGATATGCCATTGTTCAAATCGGTGGCAGTGCAGGGCGAAAATGTTTTGGCGATCATTGGCCTAAATGCCTGGGGTAATTATGGTAATTTTTCACTGATCCCCTTCCTGTCATTCGCTATTAATGATGAATCGTACAATTACCAGGCGCTTCCATGGTGGTTTACCGAAAAAAAATATAAATATCATACCAATTTCGGTCTGTCAGCTGACGGTGAAGGTGTTTATCTTTCTGGTCCTGATGGGGATTTGGTTTCCTTCATTGAATTTCCGTACCTGATGGCTGATCAGTCATATGGTATTTCCTTAAATGGCTCAAACGCCTACTTTAGCAATCCCACTCCTGGATTTATGAACGGTGCAGGGGCAACGGGTTATGCCAAGGTGCCGTATTTCAGTTTGCAGGCAGGCTTTTATAGTGAGCCTGTAGCTGTTGAAATAACGAATTTTAATGCGGGAGATACGATTCGGTATACCCTGGATGGAAGCTGGGTGACGGACACCTCACAAATTTACACCGGCCCTATTCAGATGGATTCTACTACCGCAATAAAGGCCAGAGTTTTTAAATCCGGTCTTTTGCCTGGTAAAACCGCTACCAACACTTATTTTATCGGTTATACTTCTCAATTACCGGTTTTTTCGATAAGCATGAACCCGCATGACCTGTGGGATTGGGAAGAAGGAATTTATGTTTTAGGTCCGAATGCTGAGCCCAATGCACCTCATTTTGGCGCCAATTTTTGGATGGATTGGAAAAAACCCGTGCATGTAGAGTTTTTTGATACAGCCCAAAACCTGGGGTTTGAACTGGATGCCGATATTAAAATTCATGGTGGATTTTCAAGGGATTTACCTCAAAAAAGCCTGCGTATCATTACCAATGGAAATTATGATCAGGACCATATCGATTACCAACTATTCCCTGATAGAGAAATTTATGAGTTCAAAAGACTTATCCTTCGGAATTCAGGGCAGGATTTTAATGTTACACAGTTCAGGGATGGTATAATTCACGATATTGTAAATTCAGGCACCCACAATAATTACCAGGCTTATCAACCTGCGGTTTTATTTCTGAATGGTGAATACTGGGGTGTTCAAAATATGCGTGAAAAGATTGACCGCTTTTATACCGCTAATAATTTCGGAGTATCTGTTGATAGTGTGGATATTCTGTATGATAACAACAAGATTATTGAAGGCGATTATTACAGTTACGAACCCATGATCGCTTACCTTAAAACTTTTTACACTGTTAATCAGGAAAGGTATGATTCCATTTCCAAGTTGCTTGATATTGAAAACTACACCGATTATTTTATCACTGAAATGTATTACGGCAATGTGGACTGGCCGGGTCATAATACCAAATACTGGAGAGAAAGGAAAGCATCAGGCAAATGGAGGTACATCCTTTCGGATGTTGATTTTGGATTGGGCCTTTATCATCAGCCAACCATCAATGAGTTGGACCGCGTGTTGCATGGTACCATTTTGTGGTCACATAACCATTTGGCCATCCGTCGCCTGATGACTTACGAACCCTTTAAGCACTTTTTTATAAACCGAAGTGCTGACCTTTTCAATACCGTTTTGGAAACCAACCGCGTGCTTTCACGAATAGCTCAGGCTCACGATGCCCTTGACGAAGAAATGCAACGCCACATGCCCCGGTGGGGTGCTACTTATCTAAGCTGGGAATCCAATGTACAGATCATGAACTATTATGCGGAGAATAGGCTTAGCAATGTTTGGCAACATTATTTGCAGGAATTTGAACTGGAGAAGACAGTTGAAATTGCGTTGGTAATCGACTCAGTTCATCATGGCCATATCCGGATAAATACCATTGAACCCGAACTTCCCTGGCTGGGGATTTATTTTGATGGAAACCCAATTGAACTGGAAGCAATCCCGGATTCGGGTTTTCTGTTTTCACACTGGAGTCCAAACCTTGATTTGAATGGAAATGATACCCTTGTAAATAACTTGTTGATCAATGTGGATACAAACGTGGTTTTTAAAGCCTGGTTTATTAAAGATACTTTCATGATCCAGATTGACACGCCGGCGGTGATCATCAGTGAAATAAACTATCGAAGTGTGGATACTTTGAATACCAAAGACTGGATTGAATTGTGGAATACTGATACGGTTTCTTATGATCTTTCGGGCTGGCTTTTCAGAGATGGAAACGACGATCATACTTTTATTATCCCCGAAGGAACAATACTACTGCCCAATACCTACCTGGTGCTATGCGAAGATACAAGTGCCTTTGATTCTTATTTCCCGGAAGTTGTAAGCCGGATTGGTCCCTTTGAGTTTGGGCTTTCTGCTGATGGCGAGGAACTTCGGTTTTATAATTCCGATAGTCTGCAATTCTATTCATTGATCTACGCAAATGTGCCACCCTGGCCAACAGACGCGGATGGAACGGGAAAAACCATCAATTTTGATGATCTGGAAACAGATTTTAACGATGGCTCAAACTGGTATTCGGGATGTGTGGGTGGCTCACCAGGAGGACCCTTTGAAGCCTGCGATACCATTGGCGTGGATGAGTTGAGAACCGAAACAGCATCCTTCAGGCTATTCCCCAATCCAGCCAAATCAGAGGCATTTTTACAGGTTAACTCTAAAACGAAACTAACGATAACCATTGAACTTTTTGATTTCACAGGGATCAGAAGATACGCTTCAGAACAGATCTTTCCTGCAAATGAGACAATCCTAATGACGATCCCCTTAAATAGCCTCGGTAAAGGAGTATATCTGGTTTCCATAAAAGGCGCTGATTTTAATCTTTCCCAAAAATTAATTATTCGGTAGAACTCAAAGTGTTAAAGTTTTCATAAAAGTTTTACGGGCCGTAAGGTTTTGGGTATATTCGCGACTACTCAACAAAATATTATGCGAAAAATATACCTTTTCCTGTTTGCATTTCTTT
>JAGQVE010000058.1:17855-19778 GCA_020438105.1 Bacteroidales bacterium | reverse complement strand
CCGCAGGTTGCGCAAGTGGCGATTCAACAAGCCGGACTGCTGGCCGAAAACTTCAAACGGATTCACCAAAGCAGAGATATGATTCCTTTTGAATATAAGGATAAGGGATCGCTGGCAACAGTTGGGAGAAAACTGGCTGTGGCCGATTTGCCCCTGGTCAAACTCAAAGGATTTACAGCCTGGCTACTTTGGCTCTTTGTTCACCTGATGCAGCTCGTAGGTATCAAAAACCGCTTTTTCGTTTTTATGAACTGGTGGTGGAATTATGTGCTTTACGACCAATCTCTTCGAGTGTTGATTCGACCCAAATTATTCAGATACCAGGAGAGGATTGCGGAGTGATTTTTATTGGCCTGATTGAAATCTGTTTAAGAATTCCTCCCGATAATTTTTACCTACCGGGATTTCGCGATCGTCAATGTTAACTATGCTGCCTCACCTCAAAACTTACATATTTTATTGCTTTCGTCATTTTAAAAAAAGGATCTGAGCAGTTTCCATGAAAATCACACGGATTGATCACCTTGGTAGTAAAACAAATAGCCCTGGTAGGGTTTTATCTTTTGATGGAAGTGGGGCAATATAATTTTTCTTGAGTTTGGTTTCTTCATAAATGAAGCTTCATTTCTTCAAAAATGAAGACTTACAAATTTAGGAACCGCACAAAACAATAGTAACTTACTGTATAGGTGACAAATAGAATCAATGGCATAGCTATTGGCTATTCAAGATCAAACACATTCAAAAAGCTTTATCATGAAATACAGAAATCCAAAATCGCGCTTTAACCTGAGCATCGGAAAAAAAGATCATGTATTAGAAGTTGGTGGTGGACACAATCCCCATCCACGTTCAAATGTGGTAGTTGACAAGTTTGTTGATTGTAATTATCATCGCAAATCGGATGTCAAAGTATTAAAAAATCAAAAGTTCATTGCTGCAGATGGTGAAAATCTTCCATTTGAAGATCAGGTCTTTGACTATGTGATCAGCAACCAGGTTTTGGAACATGTGCATGATCCTGAAAAATTTTTAAAAGAGCAAATGCGAATGGCAAAAGCCGGGTATATTGAAACACCTTCGCTGACCGGTGAATATTTATTTCCGAAGAAAGCTCATAAATGGCTAATACTGGAAATTGATAACAAGCTTATCATTATGGACAAAGAAAAATATTGGTTTAATTCTGATCTCGATTTTGGGTTTTTGTTCCTTACATGGCTTCACAAGTCATCTATGGCCTGGAAGATTTTACGCAAAACAAATCCCGACTTATTTACTGTAAGGTACGAGTGGAGGGATAACATTGAATTTGAAGTAAACCCCGAAAAAGAGGATGTTAAAAAATATTTCTCAGCCTATTGGAACGAAAAAATGGTGAATGAGCTTTTCCCGCAAAAGTCCAAAGCAAAAGAATATTTTAACACTGTAAAGGCAATGGTTTCTATCACTTTTGGTTATTTGAGTCGCAAAGCTGCCTGATGAAATATACGATTCTTCTATTTCGAAGATAGTTTAGGTTATAAATAAATCTCCGAGATTATCTCCGTTCTCTGTCTTCCAGTCTGTCTTTATCATTTTCCTTGCTTTCTTTGATCATATCATCCACATGATCCAAAGCGGGTGCCTCCTCCACGGCTTTCCAGTTGAATTGTTCATCCAGCGGATCAAGGGCTTTCTGCGGGTCAAAAATCCTAATATCCACCATGTGGGCGTTATAAGGAGTGTAATCAGGTTCTTCAGCGAAAAAATCGGAAAGATCATTCGCTGCCGCATCGTATTGGTTTAAATACGGAAGTCCCAGAATATTCCAATAGGTTTTAAACAACGAACCGAAACTGTAATGCACATGGCTCACATAATCCCTTTTTACCCAGGGCGAAATCAGCATCAGCAAACTTCGGTGTGCATCGATGTGATCCA
>JAGQVE010000058.1:0-17657 GCA_020438105.1 Bacteroidales bacterium | reverse complement strand
TATCCGGCCCGTTGATCCACTTTTCGTTAAACTCCTTGATAAACTGATCAATCCGAAACTGATCTGGAATGGCGGTATTATAGGTTGGATAAGTTCGAGAAGTTCGTGAAAACATTGGCTGAGGCACCGGGAAATTCACGTATTGTTTGATACCAGTATATTTATAGGAAACGTCGTAAGAGGCCGGTTCAAACATCACGCTAAAACCAAAATTGTAAAAGTCGACATCATTTCTTTCCAGGTGATCCCACATAGACCCCGCTTCATTATAATCCTCAGGAAATACAGCGCCTGCCGCCCCGTTCATCGCATAAACACCCGGCGCTTTGGAATCTTTTCTGAATCTTCGATTTCCACCATAACTGGCCGGTGTAGCGGTTTCGCACCATTCATTGGGATAAGTATTTACCAGCCAGCGGTGGCCGTCGGCTGACACATCGGAATCAACGTAAAAATTATCGGAAATGGCGAAATTTTGCGCAATTTGTAAATGATTAACCATCACCGTTGTGTTGATGACTGAATCGGTTTTTGCGTGATTATAAAAGCTTACATTTTCTCCATAGCGGGCAATTGAGGCATCTCCATCCCCATTTTCTACCTGCCCAAAAACCTCATCATAGGTTCGGTTTTCCTTGGATATAAAAACAATATGTTTGATCGGACTCTCCTTTTCGCCGGGATACAGAGGGACCGGATTTTTTGAACGTTCCTTCACAAGCTGATCATTGACCTGCTGAAAACGGTAATTATTTTCAATTACTTGCTCTGTCAGGCCGGCCAGGTTTTTATCCTCAGGAATATCAATGATCTGAAGGCTGCCTTTCATCAGGGAACCGATATAACTTCCTTCCGGACCGATCTTAAAATCTTGACCGCCATTGGGACCACTCCCGAATCCTTTTGCATTCACAACGATCAGCCTTTTCCCATCTGGCGTAACCTCCAACTTTGATGGAAACCAGCCAGTTGGGATATGACCTAAAACCTTAAAATCAGTCAAATCAACCACTGCAATGGCATTGATCCCCGACTCAGCCACATACAGCCGGTTTTGATCAGGGTTAAGCGCCAGGCCAAAAGGGATAACTCCCCTGAAATGGCTTACGCGCTCATCCGGAATGAGTGAAATGGTGTGAACCACCGTATCTTTTTTGGTAGAGATCACCGAAATATTATCATTGTTGCCATTGCTCACAAACACATACTCATCGGTAGCCACAATGGAGTTTGGCGAAGAACCGCCCACTGCCGGAATGCCTTCAACCATAGCTCCCACAAGGTGCCCTGTTTTGGTTTTTGAAATAACGTGGATATTATCTATTTCCGAAACATCCAGCCCAAACACCGAAAACGACTCAGGCGCATTGGGATCGCCAAGTCCAGGAACATACATGGTATCGTTATCAATTCCCTTTCGCATTTCAGGGGTGTTGAAGCCAAAGGGAGGAAAATCGAGGAGTTTGACTTTAGCGCTGTCGCTTTTTCTGGTACGAATGGTGGCATACTGAAACATACCCACATTGGCAACATAGAGCCGCTTTTCATCGGGAGTAAGGCAAATCCCGAAAGGATACCGGCCAACCGGAATAGATTTCATTAGTTTGGTATCGGTATCGATCACTACTACACGGAAACCGATCTGATCAACAGCATAGAGCGTGTTTCCCGATTTGCTCAAAACCAAATCACCAATATACCCGTGGGAATAATCCAGCGAATCATCCTGATAACTACAATCTAAGTATCCCAGCGACTCCCCATTCTCCAAATTGAAAATATAAATCTTGTTTTCCTGACCACCAGCCACATAAACTTTTTGATTATCCGGTGAAACAGCTAATCCCATAAAAACCGACGAAAGCACATCAGCATCGGTTTTAGGTCCGGGCGGGATTTGCTGAATTTCAGGTTCGCCCTGCAGGTTGCGAACAATGGTGATGGATAAAGGACGTACACCTGAATTGGCTGTTATGGCTGTATTGCCATCATGACTGAGTGTTAATCCAAAGGGGTGTGGAGCCGTAATAATACTTTTACCAATGGGTGTAAGTTTACGGCCATTGGGTATCACTGTGGTTCCATCATAATTGATTTGGGTAAACTCCTGATTCGAGGGTGAGGAAATCAGCCAAACTTGTGGCTCCCGCTTGCAGGCTAAAAGGCTTGTAAAAATTAAAAAGTACAAAAGTTTCTTCATGATCTGAATGCTTTGAAACATTCAAATTTAAGGGTAAAAAATAAGATGGGTTTTACTTCAGGGTTAAATATTACATGAATTTAACAATAAGATTTTAGGTGTTGAATCCTATTTCTTTGCATTTGAAATTTTACAAAATTCAGGATTAATACTTTTTTACTGAATCATAACCTTCTCACTCACCGTCTTTTGTCCTGATCGAATCGTTAAAAGATAAACTCCGGGAGGAATGCCATTTAAATCAAGGTTCAATGTTGATTGAAAAGTAAAAACAGATGTTTGAAGCACCTGTCTTCCCTGGTTATCTGAAAGGGTAATCCACAGGTTACGATCGATTGCTTCATCCAGACCAAAGATTGATAATGTTCCATTACATGGATTGGGTCCGATGGAAATGCCCTCCAACAAATTTTCATTCACAGCCCAGGGTGTATTGGTGGAATAAAAATAATATTCGCGTGTAATCAGCTCGAAGTCGTGTGTGATGTTAACCCAATTGTAATATGATTCAGAGTGCTGTCGCTGCATCGAATCGTAACTGTAGGTATACCTGAATTGCCCGGTCCACTCAGTGCTGGTGGTGTCCCTGGTCCAGGCCATATATTCAGTAAGCAAATCAGCAGCAGAATAGGTATATTCAACTTTACCGTTCCAGTACCAAGTATCATTTCCCAGATAAGCATAATAGTTTTCGAACTGAAACTGGTTGCTGGCACTGTATTCAGCTTCCTGCTTGTGAACCGGCCACCAGGAAGTATCTGCTTCAATCACGGTATAATCTATATAAAGGTTCAATAATCCATCATTGGTCCAGCCGTATTCATATTTATTCATAGGGTACCAATATTCGGTTTGCCATTGATAAGAATAATACTCCTCCTCTATTTTCCGGTTTTGATCATCATATTCAAAAGTGGCTTTTACCATATCATACCAAATTTGATTATACCAATATTGATAAAAACCACTTCTGTTGCCGGCCGCATCAAATGAAAATTCGTATTTCTGCTCAGGAACTAAAAACCCGGGTTGGTTTTCATCTTCCACCCACCCTACGATCCTTTCCACCAGGCCATCAGCATTGTAATAGTACTTTTCCTTTTCCGTTGAATCATACGTTTCTGTTAATTCATTCCAACTGAATTTATAAATACAATCAAGGCTGTCGTTGGCCAGGTAATCATAAAGTTGTTTGACCGGCGGTGTCCAATCGTTATTATCATAATCCCAACCTGCCAAATAAAATTCCAGTAACTGCCCGTTTGCCTTATACACATAATCCTGTTTCCACGCTCCTACCCATTGTGCAAGCGCATCCTCGTAAAATAAGGTGGCATTTAAATTCTGATTGCCATACTGGTCGTATCCGTATTGATCTTTGCGATAAGGCGCCCAAACATGGATGGTAGATTCCCAGTTATAAGTGATCTCCTCGATAAGTCTTTTTTGATTATCATAATGACGAGCATGTCGATAAGATAAAGTGGAATCTCCTTGTGAAAATTTCCAGGTAAGAATGGAGTCGAGCACTTCGTCGTTATTTTGAACCCAGTTTTCTGACTGACTAAAAAGAAGGAGAGGTGTTACCCAAATGCATAGAAGTAAAAGTCGTGCTTTCATGATGATGACTATTGAAGATGAATGATTTTGGCTGTATAAACTTTATTACCCGATTGCACCCGGCAGAAATAGATTCCGTCCGGCAATGTGTCTGCCGACCAGGAGATTTGGTTCCGTCCTTTTTGCAATCGAACAGCTTCCATTTTATAAATTACGCGTCCGGTAAGGTCAGTGATCTGCATTTCAGCTAGTCCCGGCTCGGTCGATTCCAGTTGAAAGGTGGTGGAATTGCTGAATGGATTGGGATACACATCCAGTGGAAGCGAATTGTTTGCTGCAGTAAAAACCGGAAATTCATCAATCCCAAGGGTTGGAAGTGGTGTCAAAATTCCTCCTTTGCGGTAGAGGATGATATTCCAGGTACCAATATTTTCACCGGAAGGTTTTCCCTTTCCGGTCACCATATATCCTCCAAAAGCGTTGGCGCAAACATCGTATCCCTCAGCCTGGGAGGCGGCATAATTGATCTCCGGCGACCACTGAACTGTATCGGCAGTAACCATGTTTCCGTCAGGATCCACAGTAGCTACACAAAGCATTGAAACATTGTTGCGCCCATTGGTCATCACAAAATTGCCGTCGGTTTTCCTTGCAATCGATGTAAATCCAATGGCATGATCATCGCCATAAGAATGCGTCCACAGGGTATCGCCATTTGCATCGAGTTTGGCAAGCCAGTTGCGCCAGTGGTGATAACCGGCCAACAAGTAAGTTCCGTCATCATTCACAAGAATATCTTCGCCGGTATCAAAATAATCGTGTGTCCCAAATTCACGTGTCCAAAGTGTATCTCCGCTCTGGTCCAGTTTCATGACATACACATTGGTAATGTATCCAATTCCCTCGGCGTGCCCAATAGAGCCAACGATGATAAAATTATCATCCACTGTTGGGTAAACTTCATTCACCTCATCCCGTTTTTCTCCGCCATACCATCTGGTCCAGAGCGTGTCGCCTGCTGCATTGAGTTTTAACAGCCAGATATCGCCGGCCACGGATTTATGAGTGGAAGTTGCCCCTACCAGGTAGCCGCCATCAGGAGCAAGTGCAGCGCTAAAGGCTTCTTCATCCGATTCAAAACCATATACTTTTTCCCATTCCACCTCACCCAATTCATTGGTTTTGACTATAAAGACATCCTTTCCGCCTGAACCATAAGATTTGGTGTATCCGCTAACTAAAAATCCATTGTCCGGACAAAGGATCACATTATAAGCACCATCCTCGTCAGCTCCGCCAATATATCTTTTCCACAGGGTGTCGCCATTGATATCGGTTTTCACCAGGCGCATGCCGTAAGTTACATAAGATGATGTTGTTCCCTGCCGCCCGGCAATCACATAACAGGTATCCGGTGTTTCGATAATGGACTCACCCACACCGGATGATTGATAATCCTGCAAAGAATAATACCCATCCGTGTTTCGGGGCGGATCAATCTTCCAGACATAAAGGTCACGGCCATCGCTGGCCTCATAATCATATCCGGTCAGGTAGATCATCCCGTTTTCGTCTTTGTCAAGGGCATAAGCAACATCCATGCTTATTTCCGGGCCGAGGTAACGTACAATTCCCAGGTTACGGCCGGTTTTATGATGCAGCGTGATCAGGTTGGCTTCCGCCAGCAATCCGCAGGTATATGCAGCAATGTGCAAGTTTGTATCGGCGGTTTGAACGATCTGGAAACCGATATCGTAATCGCCGTAAAAACCTTCATAGCGGTAAAACCAATCCACTTCACCATCAAGGCCAATTTTTATCACGGTCACATCAAGGTCGGTATCAACTATATCGTCACGACCTCCCGTTCTGCCTACTACATACACATAATTATCAATCCCATAAAGCACTTCATAAGCATATTCTCCGTAATAAGGTTCGGGGCCGGGTCCATCCACAGTTCTGATCCATTGTTTTTCACCCGCTGTGTTCAAACAGATCACTCCCATATCTTCGGTAACAAAGCAGCTTGCATAGATCCTCCCGTCAGCACCCTGAATGATATTGGTTGCCTGGCTGTTTCCCACATTTAAGGAAGGATGCGTGTATCTCCATTGCTCATCACCATCCGGCGAAAGTGCCGAAATTACCATTTGCACCGACTCGGATGCACGTGTATATCCAGCAGCATACACAGTTCCATCGGAACCTGTGCAGATCGTTTTGGCAACATCATCGCAAAATGCAGCGGGACAGGATCCATCAAACCAGAAGTTCCATTTTTCGGTTCCATCTGCGGGATTGATCGCTACCACAAAAAAATTGTAATCGGCTTCTCCGGCGGCATAAACGGTTCCATCCGGGCCAAACGCTATTGAATTTGCATAGCTGTAGTAATCACCGGATTCATCAAAAATAAAGTCCCATCGTAAAATCCCTTGCGGATCAAGGCTCAGTACCATGAATTTATCCTTGTCGGCAGCATTTGCGGTGGAACCACACACATAGATATTACCATCGGGTCCCATGGCAATTTCATTGGTTTGTGCACCTCCGCTTTCTTCTCCCTCATAAAGGTAAGCCCATTGCTGCTCACCAGCTTTATTCAGTTTTATCACCAGGATATCGTAGTCAATCTCATCAGTTTCGTGCCCCGCAACATATATAAATCCGTCGTCACCATAAACGATATCGGCGGCCTCTTCATCCATGTTACCGTTGTTATAATTGTAATACCAATGCTGTGATTGCCCATACAGCAAGCTAAACGCAAGAAATGCCGCAAGCAGGAGATACAGTTTTTTCATGTGTCGGAAATTTTAAGAATTCCCAACTAAATTATAAGCGTTTAAATGAATACGATAAGGTGTTTTATTATTTGCAGGGTTTGAATTATTATCCGCAGCGAATCTTTAAAAAAATAGAAACAAAAGTGAAAGATTTATTTGTTTTCCTCACTGTAAATTGCCTGTTCAATCCGTTTATCCGGCACAAGCCAGATGATGGCAACTGCAACATAAAAAGCAGCAGCGATCCAGCTATTGATGAGTGTTCCGGCAATACCTAATATGTAAAGGACAACTGATATTTTACCTTTTAAATCCTTGCCAATGGCCCTTGCCAAAAGGGAGTCCTTACCATGACTTTTAAGGATGGTTAGCACGAGAATATAATATCCTAGTGCCGACATAAGTAAAATAAATCCATAAAGCGCCATTGTAGCCGGAGCAAAATGATTCTCGCCCATCCAACCGGTAACAAAGGGTACGAGGGATAACCAGAAAAGCAAGTGAAAATTTGCCCAAAGGATACGACCATTCACCTTTTTAATGGTATGCAGCAAATGATGATGATTGTTCCAGTAAATGGCCAGAAAAACAAAACTCATTATATAACTCAGAATAACCGGCACCAGTGGCTCCAATGCACTAAGCGTGGAACCATGCGGCACCTTTAGTTCAAGTACCATAATGGTGATGATGATGGCTAGAACGGCATCAGAAAAAGCTTCAAGTCGTGTTTTGTTCATGGATTTTTAACTGCAATCAATAACAGGGATAGAAACCCATTAAAGCTAATAAATGTTCATTTACTTATGAATGACTTAGGGTTAAATAAAAATGAATTGAAAATAAAATTCAGAAAAAATTCTTTCCGAATGAAACCATTTTTACCCACCTGTAGTATTTATGTGCCACAACCTCATGGTTGAGCAAAGGACAAAACCTCGGGATTTACATATTTACAAACGAAACTAAGATGACTACAATTTCTAATCAATATCTCGCAATCTTGCGAGCGGGATCTCTGGCAGGAATTTTATCGGCATTAATTTTCGCAATCGCCCATAATTTGTTTATCGAAAATATTTGGTATGCAATATTTTTCCTGGTTTCAGGTGGAATGATCGGGGGAATTACCCTCGCATTTAATTATTTTTATATGACTGAAATACCTACAGCTCAAAATTGGGCCATGTATAATTTCATATTTGTAACGAAATATATTTTGCTGGGTGTTGTTTCTATTTTGGTTTTTGAACCTGTAACCACCATACCCGAAATTCTTGAAATCAATCATCGGTCAGGCGATATGTACACCACCGCCCTTCCGCTAACCGTTGCATTTACCCTTATTTTCAGCTTTCTGATGAGCCTGATGTTTGCCACCAAAATCAAACAGTTCCTATTGATCATCATCACCAATATTATCATGATGGTTGCCCTCGGGATCAATGTTTCCATTCTTGGATTGGTTTATACCAATAAAACTTCTTTTGAACTGATCATGGAAGTTACCGGATTGATAGTTCTGATCATGGGAACCTTTTCCTTTGGTTTTCTGTTGTTCGGTAAAAAAATCTTTTTGAGCAGCTTTGATACCAGACAATACAGATCACGAAGGGTGAATTCAAGCTTTGAGAAATCGGATGTTTACAATTACTAATTTACCAAATTACTCGGGCACCTGCGTTCCACTTCCTAAATTAGGCTGCCAAAATTTGTTTTTATCATTGTTATCCACCTGCCCGTCAAGGTTAGTATCACCATTCTGGTAACCACCTGCACCCACTTGCTGATACCATACAGATATTTTATCTGAAGCATCAATGAATCCATCAGCATTCATGTCGCCGGCTTTCATACCCCACACACCGTTTTTCAGTAATTTCAGAGAAGCTGATCCCCCTAAAGCCTTCAATGAATCAGTGCTGAAGTCATACTCATAATGACCATCACCGAATATGAGCGGATTTGAGGATATAATTCCCAAATGATTTCTTTGCCAAACAACTACAAAAATATTCTCAAGGGTTGTTCCGGTAAAGGTTAAATCACTGCTTCCATCCAGTCCAACGATATGCCCGTTTGCCAGCAAAAAGCCTGCATGTTTATCAAATGTAGTAGATGCCTGGGCCATTTCGGCTGAAGGCGCATCCCGCAATTCAACCAATACCCAATCAATAATTTGGTTATTGGGTATAGCCATCACAGACTCCTCACCTTCGTAATACCAGGGCGGTACATTGAACGGTTGCTGCAATGGAATATAGTTATTGAGATTTAAAGAATTTGACATCATCATCGAAAGGGTATCATATGGCCCTTCAAGGATAACTTCCACTTCAAGTGCCCTATCCGCGGGGGCGTAAATATTGTATCGGGCCAAAGCAAATAAGCCAGGTTCGGTAAAATTAACTCCGGAAGTGATGGTGCCTTTGGGGCCGCCGGTAGCAACACCTTCAAGATTTTCCCAGGCAGTATTGCCGGAAAAAGCAACCCGGAGTAAATTTATTGCAAAACCAAGTTCTGCTTGATTATACTCTAGTGTAATCGAAGCTGTATCGAGCTCTCCTGCCCCATATTTCCGCAACTGGTGAAAACGCAGGTTACTCACCCAGTCGAGGTAGGCTGGAAGGGCAAGTGAAGGCGGAGCCTCATTAAAATGTTCAAGAACATAAAGTGTTGTGTCTTTTCCGGTTTGACCAAGCATAAGTTTTACCAGTTGATAGCTGCCAGATTTACCAATCGGGAAATTAAACTGAATCGGAACCGAATTATCGATATATCTTCCCAATGGCCCGGAAACATAACGCTGATCATTATAACCAGTTATAACTGAACCTATGCCTGTGGCTATCAAGTTACCCGAATCTACCACAATTTTACCAGCAGTAAATGCGAGAGTATCCAAAACAGTAAGCATCCCGTGAACAACCAGGTTACTTCCGGTTTTCGCCATAGTTACTTTCCGGATTACCACAGTGTCAATAAGCTCAACATTCTGATTTGAAGTTCCATTAAAATTAAAAATCGCTTCATCGGCTTCAAATGTGCCGGTTGAATTGTAAATAATATTGCCTTTAATGTTAAATCTGTTTTGATAAAATTTAATTCGATCAGTTGCCGTACTGTCTATTACGAGGTTGCCTTTGATGATATAATCCTGAATTCCGGATGAAGGCCTGAATCGTTTTTCGTCATGACCTGCCAGTTCAATATTATTAAATTCCGCTTTGGGGGCAAAATCACTACTGGAACCACGGATGTTTTGATTGTTAACTCCAGGTCCGGCGGCATCGTTACCATCAAAACGAATTGTTCCTGTAAAATTATAATTGGCAGCTAATCCATGGAATTCAATGCTGTTTCCGATGGTAAGGGTATTTGCCATATCGTATAAAACAGCGCTACCCGACATTACAGCATTTAAAGAATTTCCGGTTTTCAGGTCACTCATAAATCTGACATTACCGGTCGTTTTGGTAATTTCAAAATTATGGCATTTAATAAGATTGGTATCGCCGTTAATATTTTGATCATTTATCCCTGACAAATAGAAATTAAGAGATAAATAACAACTATCCGACATGGTTCCCCCATTGATGAGTGTAAGGTCATTTTTAAACCCAACATCAATGTCATCCTGAAGCTCATCTACCTCAAGCGTTGCACCATCCACAGTTAATCCTCCTTCCAGGGTAGTATTTCCGATAAACCGTTTTACGGCATTTTTCAATACTAAACTCCCATAATTGAAAATTGGAATATCAGTGGTGTCGGTTGATTGTGCGTATATTATAGTTGACGACCCGCTGATAAATTCGAGATCAGGGATGGAATTATTAATTTCCAATACGGCATTGGAAGCCAGATCAACAGAACCATCCAGGTTAAAACTTGCTGGGATTTTAAAAAACAAACTGTCGGTTCCGTTGCCTATCAATACGCGTGATCCGATTCCAGAAATATTCCAGTTGCTGTTAAGGATAACAGATTCGCGGTTACGAACACAAAAGATCTGGTGAGGATCGGAGAAGCTCGCAGGCGAAACCCCGGTTCCATCTTCGTTCAATCCCCAGGTTGTCAGGTTATTCAAATTCCCTGTTGATTTACTGTTAAACAACGTAATACCCGTGAACTCCCTGCCATCCAGACTGAAGTTATTGAAAGTTACCCTATCACCATTGTCGATGGTCATGTTAGGGCCCCAGAAACGGATTCGTACGGTAAAATCAGCGTTATCATTTACCTCAGGAATTCCGGTAAAATCTACTTCATAAAGCTGATAGACAGAGGCTACAGGATATGAGCTTTTTACCATACCCGTTGTTTTCCACACTGCAATTGATGAAATAGAATAATCGATCAAAAGGCTGTCGGCAGCGCCTTCATCAATTGCTGCGAAACGCAATACCAGGTTTTCATACCCGATGCTCGGCAAGTGAAGGTAAATAGTGTTTTGCCCTCCGTTACCGGAAAAGGGCTGTTTTACCTGAACAGCTTTCATATCCACCGAATCGTATGGAAGGTTGCCATAACCTTCGGGGCGGTAGTTTATTTCAGTAGGGGCATTTCTTCTTTCAAGGGATGCTTTTCTCCAATTAGGATGACCCTGGTAAAAGGGGTAGCCTGCTAGCGCTGAATGATATGTTAGAATGGCTCCGGGGACCAGATTGTAAGTTGGATTTATGGATTCGAAAGGAGTATCATTGGGTAAATCCTGATCAAACATCCAGTAATGAATTAACTCGGTGGGAGAAGCCGGGACAAAAACTGCTGTTAAACTTGTATTCCCGGTTGGCGTTAACTGGATGGTTGATGTTCCTGCCGAAGAGGCTCCTACCCAGTGACTGAAGGCCCATCCATTGTTTGCAACGGCTTCCAACTCAATTGGTATTCCTTCAAAATAGATTCCGGTCCACGGGTATGCCGGGTCATTAACACCAGATGTACCTGGTTTAACATTGATTGTATTCACCCGGATATAGCCGGCTGAATCATTGGAAACATCCAATGTAAGGAAAAGGGTATCAGCTATTCCAAACTGCTCCATGATATGTTGCCGCTGATAAGCCGGACGCTTTGCAGCAAACTCTTCAATTACTGCCACATTTTCCTCCCAACTTTGAACATCATCAGGATAATTCCACCGATCTCTCATATCCTGAATTTCAGGAGCAATAGCCTGTTTCTTTTCTGCTATTAAACTTAAAAAATTTTCTGAAAGAAAAGTTGTATTTAGCAGGTCGGCAAATCGATTAATAAAGTTATTTTTAAATCCTTCATTCTGGGTCATCCTTCTGAGTAAAAGTGTTGCCCACACTTCAGCATGACCGGGCATGGTTCCCGACGAATCGAGCGCTCTTTCCAGTGCATTATAGGTATAACTTTCATTGGTCCACATGCCTGAAATAGCAATATCCATGTCATACATTAACCAACGGAATCGGCCGTCGTGACCATAGGGAGCCTCCGGATCATATTGCGGAGTTCTCAATCGCCAGAATGATAGATTATTACCCGGCCAGTCGAGATTGCGCAGGAAAATGTTGGCAATCTGGTAATCCATAAAGTTCTCCATATCAATGCGGGTTTCCATCCAGTCGAAATTTGCCTGGTTTCCAAAACTGTGGTTCTCCAGGAAGTCCCACATTTCGTTATAAAACACATCATCACCTTCGGATATAGCGCCATCTTCTTCCAGGTAATCAATGTTATTCGGATCGATGCCATATACCCTTTCGAGGTAATACTTATCGTACCGCTCACGCAAATTTTGAATTCCCCAGTATTCACCATTTATAAAGACTATACATGGCCGGTAGGCTTGCGTATCAAATCGCAATCCGCTAACAAGGCTTTGTACCGTTCCCCCTTTCATCATTGTTTTGGGCATATTTGTCGGAACCATGTTGCTGAAAAAGTCCTGACCTGAATTTCGGATAAGAATCCTTTTATAGTTGTCGTAAGGTAATTCAGGAAATATTTGGTGGTTAAGCGTTGGTGGTCCATAAAGGTCACGGGCATAAATACGGAAAGTTTTCATGGGATTGGCCAGAGCATAGGCTCCATGCATCCTGAACCCTACATTCTGACTTATGGCCGATCCGGTTTGGCCAGGTTCAAACAGTTCGAGGTAAGCCGGATATTCCCATTCATTACCCTCACGGTTATAATTTGCAGGACGGCCTCCGTGAACCCAATAATTGGGATAGGTGGTCCTCCAATCGTCAAAATCAGCTCCGGCAACATAAAGTCCTTCATAGTAATCAAACAAGTAATTCTCCTGGGTTGTAAATGAAATAACGGGCAAATCGTATTTTGCACCACCTTCAGGGGTTACAAAAAAGGTTCGGGTTTTAATCGGTGAAGCTAATGCACCAGCTTTAATCGCTCTTGCTCTTACCACCACTCCCTTAAAAACAGTATCTGTTGGAAAATAAGTTGGATTTTCGTGCCATGTAGTAGTTATCAAACTCAAATCATTAGGCTTTCCTGATTGATCAGTAATCGGAATGGGGCTTTCATATAATTTAGTAAAAAAAGTATCGGTGAGCATCGGTCCGAACGGATCACCGGGGTCCTGAGGATAAGAGAGCTTATAGTGATAAACCGTGCCATCAAAATTATCCTCCCTTGGCTCTGATCCGTCAAGGGTATAGATGATCTGCACTGTAGTATCTTCATGCGAAATAACAAGATTAAAAGCGGTATCATAAAATCCGCCGGAGGCTGAAAAATCCGGTCGCTTTAAAATTTCGGTATATCCGGGAGTTGCATTTGACACGCCAGGCGTTGGCACTGTAAAGAAGTAATGTAAGATACTTCCGTCGGGTTGACATCCAAATGATTGATCTGCCGATAACTCAATGGCTGGAATTGAATCGAGCAACACGTTAAACGAATCACGAAGCATAATCACTTCACCGAGCGAACTGATGCTAAAGTTAGTATGCAATGGCGCCCCTGGGTCCACTTTATTTTTTCCGGAAGCCCACACAAGTATAAAACCACCGGGCTGAATGGTAACTGCAGGAAAAGTCCATTTTTGAGGTAGTGTTTCATCATCCGACAGGTGATACCCTTCAAGATTTACAGGATTAACCGTACTGTTGTATAACTCGATCCAATCCGAAAAATCACCATCCTCATCTGCGAGGGTAGTATCATTGCTCGACATGAATTCGTTAATAACAATTGTTTGACTGTGAGCAGACTGTGATAGTAGAAAACTAGCAATAACGAGAACATAAAGGAAATTAGATCCTTTAAATAATTGTATTCTATTCATTGAGCGAATTTTTTAAATGTAATTAAAATCCACTAAATATTTGATGGTTCAGTATTTGGTTCGTTGTGGTTTGATATGCCGAAATGCAGTCGGCTAATTTATGTAAAAAAACACCATTTACAAACACTTCAAAGAAATATTAGTTTAATAATTGTAAATATTTTAAATAAAATTACTTTTACTGAAAATGAAGCCAGAACAAAAACGCAGGTACGGGCAGCAATTACGAACGAGCATGATTTCAGCTTTGATGACAGCTATTTTCATGTATTTATTCTACTATCCCGGGTGGCGATCTATCGGGGCTGGACTGGCGATTGGTGGTACCATGCCACTTATCCTTGAATTGTATACCAAATTTTTTTATAACCGCTACCTTGCAAAAGCAAATTTGCTGATAGCCTTGTTTGTTAATAGTGCTATTCATTTGCTCATTCTCATTATAGTGGCCTTACTTTTTGTTGGAATATTTTATCTAAATGGTGATTATAAAACACTTTTGAGCGACTTTCGTTTTTTCTACAGCCATTATTTTTTAATTGGAATCGGTTTTGGCCTTGTACTTACGGTAGGGTTTAACTTTTTTTCCATCCTTAACACACTTATCGGTAAACATATTTTGGGTAAATTATTGATTGGCATGTACCGGCAACCACGAGAGGTCGAGCGTGTATTTATGTTCCTTGATATAACCTCCTCAACGAGTATAGCAGAGCAAATAGGTCCTAAAAAATTCATGTCGCTGGTCAATGACTTTTTTTATGATATAACTGAGGCCGTTTTTCAATCGAAAGGTGAAATTTATAAGTATGTTGGTGATGAGGTGATCATCACCTGGAAAACGCCTGATGCAATAACTTCGGCTAATTGCATTCGCTGTTTTATCAATATCCGGCATCGGATTTCACAAAAGTCATCTTATTACCAAAAAACCTATGGTGTGATCCCAAATTTCAAAGCCGGCATTCATGGAGGAGTTGCCATAACCGGCGAACTGGGATATACCCGACGCGAAATTGCTTACATGGGCGATGTGCTTAACACTACAGCACGTATCGAAGAGGCTTGTAAAACCTTCAGCAAATCACTGTTATTGTCTGAAACTATGTTTCATCAGCTGGAATCAAAAGGTGATTTTAAATATGATTTGGTTGGTGAAGTAAAATTGCGGGGAAAAGAAAAAACCACCAAACTTTACTCACTTTTGGATTAATCTAATTGCTATACTTCCTTAATATTGAATCAATCCCGTTGTTTCTTTTTTTATTTTTGTAATACCAATCGAAAAAAATCAGTTGAACCAACGCGACAAAATAGGATATCAGCAGGGAATTGTTTCCATTATCGTTAACATCCTGCTTTTCATTTTAAAATACTGGGCAGGGATCGTTTCCGGATCCATCGCCATCATTGCCGATGCGTGGCATACCCTTTCTGATTCACTGAGCTCGGTAATTGTGATAGGAGGCGTGAAGCTGGCGTCCAAAAAACCAACTAAAAAACATCCTTTCGGGTATGGCAGATGGGAACAAATTGCCGCTTTTTTTATTGCATTTCTATTGGCCATCGTCGCTTATGAGTTCATCCGTGAATCAATCGTAAAACTTCAGTCTGATGAATCGGCTACGTATGGGATCATTGCCATTGTTGTTACTATTATTTCCATCATTGTTAAAGAAGCATTGGCACAATACTCCTTCCGAACATATCGAAAAACGCAAAACCCCACACTCAAAGCCGATGGCTGGCATCATCGAAGCGATGCACTATCATCTCTAGTTGTTTTGATAGGGATTTTTCTGGGTAAATACTTCTGGTGGATCGACGGCGCCCTGGGTATTGTCATCTCCATGATGTTGTTTTATGCGGTGTATGAAATCCTTCGTGAAACCATTGCCAAATTGCTTGGCGAAAAACCTACCGACGGGTTACTGGAAAAAATTCGATTGATGATTTTGGAATCCGAAGGCAAAGACCTGATACCCCATCATTTTCATATCCATAATTATGGAACTCATACCGAGCTTACCTTTCATATCAAACTCGATGAAAAGATCAACATCCGCGACGGACACGAAATTGCTTCCAGGATTGAAAAAAAGATCAGGGAAAAGATGAACATTGAGGCTACCATTCATATTGAGCCTTATGTTCCGCGCACTTAATCTGCTATTCTGCGGATTTTAATTTTTATTGAATCCGGGATTTCCTGTTCCGAAACCAATACAAGGTATCCCCCACCACCTGCTCCCGACAGTTTCCAGCCTAAAACCTCATGGCGGTACTTTTCAATTTTCTTCAATATTGCTGCATTCACCATGTTGGGGAACATAGCCACCTGTGCATCGAAGGAGGCGGTGAAAGCCTTTCCAAACGCTTGTGAATCTTTATTCTGAACGGCAGTCCAAAGGTCATCCGCAGCTTTGGACAGCGCTTGGGCTCCGGCTTCATTTATATTGGTATCGGCCAAAACATCATAACCCGATTCACGGGGCGAAAGCGGCACAAAATATAAACGCTCTTCAATCCAGTTCAAAATCTCGTCATCACAACAGCTTTCAATGGATTCAGGCCAGTAGTTATCATCGTAATTCAACTTGTTTAATCCCGGAAACACAATACCGATGGAATCCTGCGAACCGCTGATCTCCGCTTTACCCGGAGGGTTTTCAAAACTGAAAAGGATCTTCGCCAGCTTTTCGGGATCATCCTGCGGTAAACTATAACCCCATATTTCCAGCGCTTTTGCCCGCGTACTCGATGACATACCACTGCGGTTGTTAAAATCGTGCGTAGGTTCAATGGAAATGGTGATCACCGCACCGGGATGATGTTTTGAAACAAAAGGTTGATCGAGCCATCCGCCGGCCAGATCAAGCCGGTAGGGAATGCGGCTTTTGGATCGTAAATCCGTGGTACTTCTGCCGGGCAGGTTCTCTTTTGGAATGCGCCGGCTCACCACATATTCAATTCCGAGTTGCTTGCACAGATCTTTTTTGGCGCCTGCATCCCCATCCTCATTCAGAAACAGGATATCGGGCTTGAGCGTTTTGACTTCCTCCAGAAAATCCATCGTACCGCTACCACTGTTGACCCAGGCATCTTTCACAAACTTCAGCGACTTCACCATATACAGGCGCTCCTCTTCCCTGTTTACGGTCTTCCGGTTTTTTAGGCGGTAAATGGTGCGGTCGGAGCCCAGCCCCACATAAAGGTCTCCATGAGATGAAGCCTCTTCAAAAAAGGCAACATGTCCGCTGTGAAGCAGATCAAAACAGCCGCTGACAAATACTTTCTTTTTCACTATGAATTAGGATGTGACAGGCAAAAATAGAAAAATTGAAACAGCATTGTGTAAAATCAACTGATGATTTGCAAATTCCATTAATTTTATGGCACAATAAAAAAATTACGGTTTATCAAATCGACTTATCATGCGTCAAAAGAAATTTGAAGTTTCCCTGATCATTCCCGTTTTAATGTCCTTTTTTGTAATGAGCTTTATCGACCTGGTGGGAACCGGTGTGGATGAACTCAAAAAGGATGCATCGGTACCGGCTTACATCCTGCAACTGATCCCCTTTGTGGCTTTTATCTGGTTTTTTATTTTGTCGGTGCCGGTGGGTATTTGGCAGGATAAAGTGGGAAAGAAAAAAGCGCTGAATGTGGCGATCATCATCACGGCTGTCGGGTTGATGTTCCCGATCCTGGGGAATTCCTTCCCCATCATCCTGATCGCTTTTTCACTGCTCGGAATTGGAAACACCATTTTGCAAGTTTCGGCCAATCCGCTGCTGGTGGATGTGGTTCCACCCGGCAGATC
>JAGQVE010000057.1 GCA_020438105.1 Bacteroidales bacterium | reverse complement strand
GTGTTGGTTCAGGTAAACCACAATGGCTAAACCCGTCATGATGAAGAGCAAAAGCACCACATAAAAATTATTCCGGTCCTTGCGAATTTGATAAACCAGGCCTATCAGTCCCAAAATCAGGGGCAACATATAGAATTTATTCTCTGCTTTGTTTTCCAAACTTTTTGGCACATCCAGTACGGGGCCGCCCAGGCGGGCTTCATCTATGAATTTAATTCCGGTGATCCAGTTTCCATCCTTGCGGTTTGCAAAGCCCTGCAGATCATTTTGCCTTCCGCTGAAATTCCACATGAAATAACGGAAGTACATATGGCTTAGCTGGTACCTGAAAAAATAACGCAGATTTTCCCCGAAAGTAGGTTTATATAGCGTGGTGGGCTCGCCCATTTCATTATCAACGGTCGTTGGAATTCCCTTCAACTTACTCCAAACCTTGTAATCGTCGATATAGCGTTGCTCCTGATTATTCCACATGCGTGGGAAAATGGTTGAAAAATCGGGGTCGTAAACAGGTACTGTTGCTTTTTTATCGTTAATGACAATATACTTACCTTCCTCCCTGCTTTTGCGATAAACAGGTGAGCCATCCTCCCGTTCGACGATGGGTGCATTGAAATAATTGCCGTAAAAGATCGGCCAGGTGCCGTATTGTTCGCGGTTAAGGTAGGCCAGCAAACTGATGGCATCCTCCGGGTTATTCTCATCAATGGGTGTATTGGCATTGCTTCGGATCACCAGCATAAAAAACGAGGAGTAACCAATCAAAATCCCGGTAAAAGCCCAGATTACCGTATTCCAAACCACCTTTTGTTTTTGACGCGTATACCGGATGCCGAATACGATTCCACCAATCAATAAAAGGAAATAAATGATGGTTCCCGAATTGAAGGGTAAACCAATGGTATTTACGAAAAACAATTCAAACATCCCTGCCAGCTTTGCAATTAGCGGAATGATACCATTCATGATAAAGGCAAGCAGTAAAATTGAAATGCCAAAAGTAATGATCAGGCCTTTAGGGCTGGCTTTGTATTTACGCAGATAATAAACGAATGTAATGGCAGGAATGGCAAGCAGGTTTAGCAGGTGAACCCCGATTGACAACCCAATCAAGTAAAAGATAAAAATGAGCCAGCGAAACGAATGTGGTTCATCAGCATGTTGATCCCATTTTAAAATGGCCCAAAAAACCAGGGCAGTGAAGAATGAGGACATGGCATATACTTCGCCCTCAACCGCCGAAAACCAGAATGAATCGGAAAAGGTGTAGGCCAGAGACCCAACTGCAGCACTTCCGAAAATGGCCAGCATTTTGCCTTCACTCATCTCACCTGATTTGGCAGCCAGCTTGCGGCCAAGCATGGTTAAAGTCCAGAAAAGGAATAGTATGGTGAAACTACTCGACAACCCCGACATAATATTTACCATCAAAGCTACATGGCTGGTATCGCCAAATGCAAAAAGGCTGAAAAACCGCCCGATCAACTGAAACAGCGGTGCTCCCGGCGGGTGGCCGACCTGTAGTTTGTATGCCGTGGCAATGTATTCACCGCAATCCCAAAAACTGGCTGTGGGTTCAGCTGTGGAGATATAAACAAAGGAGGCGATGGCAAATACGATCCATCCCAGGATATTGTTAAGTTTTGAGTAGTTGTTCATTATGCTGATTTATTACTTTGCGAAAATAACAATTTATCCTCTTGAGATGAGGACGAATTGAGCCTTTGCTTACATGGTTTATCCAAAATTTTAAATATTTTTGCAGCATAAATAACCTGACAATCATGTTGAAACTTGTATTGATACGACACGGTGAAAGCGTTTGGAACCGCGAAAACAAATTTACGGGCTGGACCAATGTACCCCTTTCAGATAAAGGTGTGCAGGAAGCCAAAGATGCCGGTAAATTGTTAAAAGAAAAAGGATTCAATTTTAAACTGGCTTACACATCCTACCTCAACCGGGCCATTAAAACCCTTTGGCTGGTGCTGGAAGAGATGGACCTGATGTGGATACCGGTTTACAATACCTGGCGCCTGAATGAGAAACATTACGGCAACCTGCAGGGATTGAACAAAGCGGAAATGGCTGAAAAATTCGGGGATGAGCAGGTGCTGCTCTGGAGACGTAGCTACGATGCACCGCCGCCACCCATTCCTTTGGACGATCCGCGCCATCCAAGCCACGATCAGCGTTATGCAGGTCTGAAACTGGAAGAGATACCGGCAACGGAAGCACTTAAAGACACCGAAGAACGTATTGTTCCCTATTGGAAAAGTGATATTTCAAAATCATTACAGGAACATAAAGAAATACTTGTTGCCGCCCACGGAAACAGTTTGCGAGGTATTGTGAAATACCTCAAAGACATGGGTGAAGATGAGATCCTCAAGTTCAACATTCCGACAGGAATTCCTTATGTATTTGAATTTGATGACAACATGAACCTGCAAAAAGACTATTTCATCGGCGATCCGGAAGAGATCAAAAAGCTGATGGATGCCGTGGCAAACCAGGCGAAGAAAAAATAATTATCAACACCGAAAACAAGACATCCTGCCGCGGCCGTAAAACCGGGTTATCCGAAGGCACAACAAGACGATGAGAGAACATTGGGTAATTCCCGACATACATGGCTGTGCGAAAACCCTCCGCGCATTGATAGAAGACCTGATTAAACCCAGCAAACACGACTGGCTTTATTTTTTAGGCGATTACATCGACCGGGGGCCTTCCTCCAAAGAGGTGCTGGACTACCTGATGTACCTGCAGCGCGAAGATTACAATATGCGTTTGCTGCTTGGCAACCACGAGGAATACCTTGTTAAATCTTTCGAAGATGAGCAAAATCTCAAATCGGTTTTAGGTTTCAAACAAAAAAACAAACGGAAAAAAGAATGGCTCTTCCACGGCGGCAAACAAACCATGGAAAGCTTTCAACTGACCGATCTCATACAATTCCCTGCCGAATACATCGACTGGATGCGAAAACTGGAATACTTTGTTGAACTGGATGATTATGTCCTGGTACATGCCGGTTTGAATTTCAGGGCCGAAGATCCTTTTAAAGATAAAGACTCCATGCTATGGATCCGTGATTTTGATATTATTCCTGAAAAAATCAACAACCGGCGGGTGATTCATGGGCACGTGCCTGTAAGTCTTGAATTCATCGATCTGAGCATCCACAATAAAGGGTACAAATTCATCGACCTCGACAATGGCTGCTATATGACCAAACGAGAAGGTTTCGGCAACCTGGTGGCACTTGAATTAAAGTCGATGGAGTATAAGGTGCAGTATAACCTGGATTTTTAAGTTTGAAGCTAAAGGGATTTTAAATCCCGGGTTAATTCATTTCGGGTTAAACCCACCTGCCGGACAGGCAGGAATCCGAAAGAGCAGTGGATGACCATCAGCACTTCGCTCTAAGTTCTCAATTTCGAAGTTTCAACGTAAATTACCCAAAGCCCTCCGCTCTAAGCCCTTTGCCCGCTGCTCTTCGCCCTTCGCTCTAAGCCCTCTGCTCTTTGCCCTTCGCTATTCTCCCTTCGCCCTTCGCTACAAAACATCATACTGAAACGTCGGGTAACCCTTCTCCCCTTCGTCGCTGTAGAAATTGATAAAACGAAGTTTGAAATAAAGACCTTCTCTGTTGCGAATCAGGTAGGTGCGGCCTTCCACGATCTCATAATACACATTGCCGGTGTTTACATCGCCCTGCACATCTTTCCAGTCGTAACCGATAAAATCCTTTGCGATGGAATAGGTTTTAGTTTTGGCAAAACCCAAATCAATATTTTCATAAGTCAACGATGAGTCAACCGCCATTTGAAGATTTCCGTAATTGGACAAAACCCCGGTTACCAGGTAGGGATAAGGAAGTCCGTCATTGGTATAAAGCAATGTAGTGTACTGGGTAAAAAGCAGGTCCCAGGTATCAGTGAGCGGCTCCATCTCTACCTGCATGCCTCCCTCATCAAAGGAAAAGTAAGTGTATGTAACACCCTCCTGTTTTTGAACGGTAAAGATGTTGTAATTGTCATCGTTCATATCGGAGTACTCAAACGAGTACGAAACAGAATCCACTTTGGTAAATTTGATCTTACGCAAACCACGCACTTTCCCAAGATGATCATAACCCCTGTTAAGCACATATACCAGGTTCGAATAAATGGTATCGTTTCCGGTAAAAGTGAGCCACTGCCCGATGGCCGTCGAATCCGGATCCCCATCCGATTTATCATATCGCCAATCCAAACCGGTGGTATCGCTTACTTCAATTAGATCCTTTTTCCCGGTGTTTCCGGCAAACATAAACGCCGCCGTGTTCAACACAACATGCCAGGATGAATCGCCACATTCAAAACCCAGGTCATAATCATTTTTCACATCCTGTTTTACCTCCTCGTTCGACACCAGGTTAAAATAATATTGGTAAAGATAGTATTTGCCCATGGCGATGGTGGTGGTTTGCATGGGAAATGCGGGCAACGGATCATCCTCCTTAAAACAAGAAGTGAGGATCAACAGCAAAGCGAAGATATATAAGGTGTTTTTTAGCATTTTAAAATTTATTTCCATTGAAACAAATATGTCGTCCCTACGGGACTTTTTGTTTTGTCTTTCATTGTTTTTTCTACCAATATTTACCCTTACGGGGTAGTCTCATTGGGACGAAATAATCAATATTTATAAAAAGAACAATAGCTTTTACCAGATTGTAATTTCATAAAATCCCCATTTCTAGAATTTATTAAACAACCACGACAATCCGATAAAATAACTCCGGCCGTATCCAACCAATGAACTTCCCGAGCCGCCATGCACTGAACCAACAGCGCTCCCACTTCCAGAAATTCCAAGTTCTTTCACGTCAAACAGGTTTTTTACCCCTCCCGAAATTTTCAGATTTCCCTTCAGCAATTGCTTGCTCGCCGTCACATCCATGGTGCTATAACCATCGATATATCCTTCCGAATAACCATCAGTAGTTTGGTAATACTGGGGCAAACGACCGGTGTACTTGTAAAAAACAGAGATGCTGCTTTTGATCTTCCGGAAATTATAAGTTGCACTTGTATTCACATCGGTGCTGTAATAAAACTTCTTTATACTTGCGTCCTCGTCACTCAGCACATTTTTCCGGCCGGTTTCCACAAATCCGATTTTCCAACTAAAATGAGGATAGAGATTGTAAAACAGTTCGGCCTGTAATCCCTGCGAAGCATAATTATCAATATTGATGTAAGAATACAGGTCTCCCTCTACCTGGGCAATGGTGATGATGTTTTTGATGTTGTTGTAAAACAAATCAATGTCCATCCCGAAATTGGCTTTACCGTGTTCGTTTAGGTAACTCAAAGCGATCACGACATTTTGTGAGTTTTCAGCTTTCAAATCAGGATTGCCCCTTACGTTGTGATTTATATCCACAAAAAAGAGGTATAATTCCTTTAGCGACGGCGCCCGGAAACCCTTTGAATATGAAGCCCGGATATTGGTATTCTCCATGAAATTCCATTTCACATTAAGCGAATAAACCAGGGGGGCATTGTATTTTGTATTGTAAATAAAACGCAAACCCGGCTGAATGGTCAACGTTGGAACAGGGTCGAGCTTGAGGCTCAGGTAAGCAGCATAATCACCAATGCTTTGTTTTTCGTTATCCAGTTTCTTGCCGGTTCCGTTTTCCAGGTTCAGGTCGAGCCCAAACTGGTAATTATACCAACTGTCGGTGGTACTCTTATTAAATTCGGTACGAATATTCCATGCATCAAACTTTGTGGTATCCTGATCACCATCATTATCGGTCAGGTTTTTTTCAAGGGTATGTAGGTTTTTAAAATAGGTGTTTTTGTCACGTTCATAAATTGAATACGCCGCCAGGAGCTTAAAATATCTTTCATTGCCGACCTGGGCCGAGAGATCAAGGCTGTTGTTAAATCGTTTGGTGTTGAAATAACTGTCGCGGGCATAATGCGGGGCGATAACATTTCCTTTATTTTCGAGCAGCTCATCAAAATACTGACTGCTGTATTTAAATTTGAAATTATCAATTGAATAGATATAATACCCATCCACGATGTATTGTCGTTTCGGATTCCAGGTGAGAGCCTGAGGTGTTTCCCTGAAACCGTCTTCAGCATAACCGCTGAAAAAATTGCGTGTTCCTGACAATCCGAAAACATGGCTTTTTTGTTTAGCAGCCACTGAACCGCTGAAATTATAAGTCCCTACCGATTCAAGATAGGTTTCTGCAGTAGCAGTAACCGGCGTGTTTTTATTTTCTTTGGTGATGATGTTTACCACGCCTGCCAGCGCATTGCTGCCATACACCACCGACATGGGGCCTTCGATCATCTCCACATGATCCACATTGGAAAGGTTAAGCTGCCCAAGATCGATATTGCCATTCAGCCGGCCAATCACCGGGATGCCATCAATGAGGAATTTTACATTTTCACCGCTCAAACCACGGATGCTCATGCTTGATCCCAAGGCACCGTCCTGGTTAATTCGAATACCCAATTCATCCGAAAACAGATCCGAAAGGTTATTGGCAGCTTTGTCATCAATCTGTTTGGCCCCGATCACCTTCACCTTATAAATCGACTTATCCACCCGCTGGGGTTTGTATTGCGCCGTAACCACTACTTCATTCATATTAAAAATGGCAGGAATAAAATCGAGTGTTTTACTTTCGCCCGGCATGATGGTATCAAATAGGGTTTCGTACCCAATAAAGGTGATGGCCACCACCGACTTTTCCTTTGCCATATTATTTACTTCTCCATCGTCGTTGGTGAGGCCATGAAGCTGATCACCACCATTAACCGATTCAAAGCAAACATGTGCATAGGGAACGGGGTCGCCGGTTTTGGCATCCTGAACTCTGATAACTGCCACCTGACCGTAAGATTTGAAAACGGTCAGAGTGGCAACCACCAGAAAAATAAAACTTATACTACGAAAGTGAGTCATCCAAGTTATTTAATCAGTAGCTTTTGAACAGCGGTTTCATTGCCCGAATGAACAGTTAAGAGGTACATTCCCGGTTTCAGGTTTGATACAGAAATACGGGTATCCAAAGTTCCCATATTTCCTGAATAAACCGTTTTACCCGAGAAATCAGAAATGCGCACTTCGCCACCTTCAAATCCATTCAACGGCCTGATGGAAATATGGTCGGTTGCAGGATTTGGAAAAACAACAAACTGGTGGTTTTGTGATACTTCAGAAACTGCCGAGGCATGAACCATCGATTTTTCGAAAACAGCTTTTCCGACAGTATAATCGAAAGAGCTAAACACTAATTTATATACATCTTTGTTAAAATTGCGAACAAAAAATACAAGTGAATCTTCAACGATATAAGTAAACTGGGTCATATCAAAATATTTCCAGTTATGGCCGATGGGCGCTTTGGTTGAATCCATGGGCGCTGCGGTCCAGTCTTCAAATCCCGGATCCACCATTTCAAAGCGGTTGGCCGGAACATCAATGTTATTCAGAACGCCGGTCACAGGATACCTTACGCCGCCATCCAGAACACCCATATATTTGGTAAACAACACATCCCAGGCACCTGATAAAGGCTCACGGTCAATCACTTCCCCGTTTTCAATGGAATAATACACAAAATTCTTATCTGTATAGTCATTACAATTAAGTGTTACGTTCACCTCGTCGGTTCCGTCAAGGTTTGCATAGCGGAAATAATAGGTATTTTCAACGGAAACTTTTTGAACGATCCAAAACTTTTTGAAGCTTCCATCTGCAAGTTTCATGATATAAATAGAATCCCCCACAACAGCATGGGTAATGGTATTGTATTTACCCCACCCATAATCAGGATGGCCAGATGAACCTACATTAAAGGCACCCTCTTCCCAGCTATCAACGGAATTGTAAAGCACCGGATTGGCAGACAGGCCGGTGGTATCAATGGAGTTCCAGCCATTGGTATCGGCAGCAGGATAAACACGAAGTTCGATGCCTTTGCCATCATTTACGATAACACCTGCCGACCAGGTATTGGTATAAAAACCAATATCCCAGTTACTGCGGTCAACGGAATGGACCTCGCCATTGGCAAAACTGTAATAAACATCGTTGGCATAGGATGCACCCATCATAATCGAATCAGCCTCTGTTTGTGCATTTGTATAGTTAGTTGTTATAGTTAGCATCAATGCACTGATGCAAAAAAGATATAATTTTTTCATTTTGAAATGTTTAAATAAATAATAAGTAAATTGAATAAATATGGAATTGTAAACAGGACTTTAACTTCAAGTAAAGTCAAAAAAAACACTAAAATTTTATAAAAGAAAAGGAATTAAGCGCAGACGGGAGGCCCCCGGAGCACATTAACAGAATGGTATTCGGCCGTTATCAGATCAAAGAGATAACGGGAATAAATATTTTTCCGGCTCAGGTTAAGCACGGCAAATTTTGAAACCTGGTTCTGATTCGGAATAAATGAATCATTTCCGTTGCTATCAAGGTTGCTTTTGGCATAAAGTTTAAAGGTCTTTTTTATATCCTTTCCAACCTGGGCAACCTGGGTTTGCCAAAGGTCAACAAATTGGTGATAAACATATTTCTGGTGGAACTCGATGGTGGAGCCCGTTATTATCCAAAACACCCCAAATGATACGAGTGCTATGGAAATACTGTGAAATATGTTCTTTAAAAAGTTCATCTACCTGAATTGTTAACCAAATAACGATGCAAATATATAGGTATATTTCAATATGACCTACCTGAGTTAGTAATATATAATCATTCTAAATTCAAAATATTGTGTAAGTGGCTAATTGAATGGGATTTTCTGATAGCTAGCAAAACGTTATTTAGAATAGGATGCACTCCGGGACATGAACCTTGTTTCGCTGGATTTGAAATCCAGCGTTAATATTTTCGGATTCCTGCCCGTCCGGCAGGCGGGTCAAATCCGAAAAAGCATGGGGAATGATCACAAACCTCTCTTCGATCAGTTCTTTTTACCAATATTAAACCGGTAGCCAAGGCTAACCGATACAGCATGGAAACCCATTAAAAAAGGATATTTTTCGGAATCAACATGGGGTACTAACCAAACATAGGGCGTATAACCTAAACGAAAAATCCATGTGTCACGTAAAAATAATCTATAACCAACTCGGGCTTTTGCCAAATAGGTAAAACTTGCATACCCTGCCCCTAAACCATATTCGAAAAAGTGGATACCATTTCCCTTGAGCCAATTAATTTCAGCGTTAACAGCTACATCATAAAAACTTGAATTAGTACGGTATAGGTCAGCCCCGATCCCTGCTAAAATCGATAAATATTTATTTTCATCTCTTTTTTTCAGGTACTCGAAATTGCAGAAAATTATATAGTTCTCGGAATATCCATAGTAGTCTTTGTAAAAAAGCGGAGTTTCGATTCCAACTGCAAATTGTTTTTTATGATATTGTGATTCTTCTTTTTGCCCTGTCACGCTACAGCAAATGAACAAAGTGAAAGTAATATGCAGTATCAAGTCTTTTAATTTCATTATTCGATAAATGTTATTTAAACGAAATATATTTCCTTGGTTTTCATAATTATAAAAAATCATATTTTGTAACTTGCTCTCCTTGATTGTAAAATCCGAAAGAGCTAAGTCCCCTTGCTCCGCTGGATTTGAAATCCAGCGTTAATATTTTCGGATTCCTGCCCGTCCGGCAGGCGGGTCAAATCCGAAAAAGCACGGGGAATGATCACAATCCTCTTTTTGATCAGTTCTTTTTACCAATATTAAACCGGTAGCCAAGGCTAACCGAGATATTGTGAGAACCGGTAAAAAAAGGATAAACTGGGGAGTCGTTATGTTGTTTTAACCAAAGATACGGATTATACCCTACTCTAAATAATCCCCGACGACCTATTTCTAATCTATATCCCACGCGAAATTGAATAAGAAATTCAGTACTTGCCCATCCCAAACCTGTTCCGACCTCCAAGAAATGAATATTTGTACCGTATATCCAGTTAACTGCGGAAAAAACGACGAAATCAGGGTATAGGGTAAAATCCTTTTTTAGTAACTCCTGCCCTGTCCCCGCCGATACTGACCACCGGTGGTAATTACGATATGGGAACGAATATTCCAGATTACAATAAACAATAAAATCTTCATGATAACCCGAGTAATCCCGATAAAAAAAAGGACTTACAATATTAATTGATAGCGGTTTATCATTTCTTTGAATTGTTTTATCTTGCCCACAAACCTGTGGTAGAAATGTAGAGGAAACAAAAAGTATGAATAGTAATTTTTTCATATCTGACTAGTTCTTTTTACCCCTGCTCCGCTGGATTTGAAATCCAGGGTTATTACTTTCGGATTTGACCCGTGCCGGACGGGCAGGAATCCGAATGAGCAATTGATGGATGAAATTAATATGTCATCCCCAAGGAACTTTAATATAAAACATTCAATCTTTTTCTACCAATATTTTACCCCTGCGGGGTTGTAGTCTCCAACTCTCAGGATTTAAAATTTGAAAGCACTAAGGAAGCATTCTTTTAGTTTAGTTTAATCCCTAATTTACAGGAAAAATATTTTGATAAATAATCCCGTTTGCTTGTAACCCAATATTTAATACTATCGTGATAGTATGTTATGATCACAAAACGAACCGATTTTACAGGAAATTCAAAACCCACTCCGAAGTTAGCCCCAATATTAATAATATCGTGTGAATAATCCCCTGAAATCTTTATTTCGATTTGCTCTTGATTCGGCAGAGTTACAGTTTCGGTGCCTATACCCCATTTTAACGGAACAATTTCAAATGCAGGACCTGTTTCGATAAATAATTTATAATTATTCCCTGTATTAAATCTCATAAAAAGCGGTATTGAAAAAGAATAAACATTATATATAAGTTCATTGATAGAACAAAATACTCCGGCACATGGAGGGTTTTGTTCCACGTAAGTTGTTTTTTCAAATAATAAGCCCGAAACTAAATTGGCTTGATTTTCCTTGAACCATATTTTTTTTATTGACACTCCGTATCCAAACCGTGGTTCATATTGATACTTATTAGATATTAACCTATTTACCCCTAAACTTATCTCATTTATTGGGAGCTTAATTTTTTCCTGGGAATAAGATATTGAGTGAACATAAAAAACTACTATAAAAATGAATAAGGTTTTCATAGCTATTGTTTAACTATCTTTCTGATATATATTTTGCTTCTCACCTGTATCCTAATAAAATATAATCCACTATCCCTTGCTCCGCTGGATTTGAAATCCAGCGTTAATATTTTCGGATTTCAAATCCGAAAAAGCACGGGTTTTTCGTGGGGGGTGAGTACACCGATACCCACATTGGCATTGGCTGAGTTAAAAATATAATTGCCCCCGGTGTTAAAATAAAGTTTACCGTACATGGCCCTGAGCCCGTATTCCTGTGTGCCAAGCCAAAGGTCGGCTGCATTGGAACCACCAAAGGAATAAGTCTCCAGGAACAATGAGGCGGCCTCCCCGTTATCGGCTTTGATGTGTAGTTTGGCCTGGGGATCGGTTACGTCGCCGATGCCGACTTTGCCGGTTGAACCAATTCCGGATGACCCACCAATAAAGAATGTGGGTCTGTCAGAACCAAATCCTATCATTAAAGATTGTGAAATATTATTGGTTAATAAATCGGTTTCTTCATTACCCGCACCGGTACCAATTACCATTGATTGCAGACCAATGGATTTAATTGAATGGCCCAATGTGACAGAGCAAGGTCCAATGGAATAGCAGTTAGCTCCATGAGAAAATGAAAGAACTCCTGTTGACTCACTAGCATAACCCCCTGAAAATGACCAATCACCTTCAGCAATTGTATTTTCTCCGATTTCACTTGCAAAATTGCCGGTGGGATTTCCGGTGTTATCGCACTGTGTGCAGTTTTGCGAATATAAAAATTGAACCAAACCAATAATTGCTATTAATATTGAAATTCTTCTTTTCATGATGATATTATTTAAGGTTTATTGTTTTATTAATTTACCATGTTTTACAACATGTTGCTTGTGTTTAAATTGATAAAAATAGAGTCCTTCGCTTAAATGAATGGTATTTAGTTTTGTGTTTTGAATTATTATCCCTGAATCAATAATCAGGTTTCCTGTGAAATCAAAAATCTGTATGGACATGTCAATTTCATCAGACCTGATATTTATAAACTCATTGAAAGGATTTGGATAAACATCAATTGAAAGTTGATTTTCAGAATGATGTTCCTGAGTTTGTGTCACAACATCTTCCGGCATTGTTTTAAAAAGATAACCATTGTAGTTTTCGCAAGTGTCACATGCAGGAACTTGCCCTGTTATCAAACAACCTCCGTCCGACGTAGCAAGTAAATTATAAAAACGGTAAAGTTTTTTTTCACCTCCAAACTCCTGAACCCCTTTCAGGTTCATATTTGAGTCAAATACCTGCACATAAAACACCTCATTGGGGGTCGGTCCACCCATAGCATTATATGTTGCAATCCAAATATTATTGGGGTCTGTGTAGTCCATTCCATTAAATACAGGCAAATAAACCATGCCTGGCCTAATCATAAACGTATCTTTCACAAAATTGAAATCAGGATCAAAAATTTGGACAAGTAAACCCTCGGTTTCAGACCAATAGTCATTATCCCTGCTTGCAATTATCAGGTTGCCATTGGGTAGCCATTTGGCGGTTAATGGAGTACCAAAATAAGTTCCGTTAAAAAACTCAGTATAGTTGGTAATATTAAAATCCAGATCCATTTCGATAAAGCTGACAGGAATACCATAAGGACCACGGGTAAAATTGCCGATGGAATAATATGCTGTGCTGTCGAAATTGTATAGGAAATCACTATAGACTCCATATTCAGCAAAGTAGGGATCTATGTAAAAATTAAAATCCTGCAGGTTGCCGTTCAAATCCAGTATGCCGTTAAATATAAAATCATTGGTATAATTCTCCAATGTATCTGCCTTGCCTGAAAATAATATGGAATTATCTGGCAAAGTTAGAAAATGGATTAATATTGCTTTTGTTACTTCGTTGGGCATTGGATAATATTTCTCCCAAACAAGCTGCATGTCAGGTGTTGTTTCACACACATAAATTATTGTCCGATTATGAATTTCGCCGGGTTTTGACATTAAACCTATGAAATAATAGTTATCGTTAGGTTTTGTCAACCCATAATAAAAGAAGTAGCTGGTATCCGACTTAGTCAGGATATGATGACCCAATAACTCACCATTGTTATCTATTTCGACAATCAGTGGTGAGTATGGTTCTTGTGTACTATTTATCGTCTTGCTAAATCCTACAGAAAGAAAACTTTCAATATTGGTTTCAAATGTATAGTGCAACCCTTCACCTTTAAAACTATTAATAACTGTTTCAAAAGAATTCTGACCTAATGTGGTAAAAGAAAAACAAATTACGATAAAAGTAATGCTTAAAGTTTTCATAAGATTGAGTTATAAAAGACTGTCTTTAGCAATTAAATGAAAAAGACAGTCTAATAATATTATAATTCTTCTGGTCCTTCATCCCCACCCCTGTTAATTGGGTATCCAAATTTAAAGGTGAATTCATGATAATAATGAATATTTAGACCAATTGTCCCGCGTTGTCCATAGCGTCCCGGCTATGGACACAAATATATTTATTTTCATTTTACCTGTGCTGATCCTTATTCCAATATTGTAATATTTATATAATCCGGAATACCCGTATAATCTCATGTACTGCTTAACAAATAATCCTCTGTATTTTGCACTATACTTTCTTTCACCGGGTTACCCTGCTCCGCTGGATTTGAAATCCAGCGTTAATACTTTCGGATTACAAATCCGAAAGAACTAAGTCTCTTTTTCAAAACAGAATGATCACAATCCTCTTTTTAATCATTTCTTTTTACCAATGTTAAACCGGTAGCCAAGGCTAATTGAAACAAACTGATCAGCATAACCAAGTATTGAATGTGAATCACTTCTGATGTAGAAGATATAATATGCCTTCATCAAAAAGTGATTACCAAAGTTTATCCTTCCACCAATTTTGGGATGGGTAACAAAAGTTTCGTCAAAATCAGTTGAAAATCCGATTCCATATTCAAAAAACACATTCTTTCTACCATGAATTTCTGAAACTTCAATTCCAAATACACCCCAGGGTTTAAATTTATCATCACCCAACCATACAGTAGCGCCACCAATTAGACCAAAGGCGGTTTTGGCTGATTTCAAATTTTGATGGATATACTCAGCATTCAATGAAACGTAAACAACGTCTTTACTATCAAACCATTTATAAAATGGGTAACCGGTAATGGATACAGCCCATTCATTTTTTGGCTTGAATTGACTGCCCGGTTCATTCTGAGCCATTGATAAAGTGGCAGCAAAATAAAATATTGAAATTATAGTCCATTTCATGAACTAACAAGTTCTATGCATACTTTTTGAAATAAGTTTTTTTATAAAAATCCAATTATTTCAATGATGTTCTTTTCGATCTGTAGTATTGTTTTTAATTTGTTTTTCCTTTAACCCGTGACAAATGGCCAAAACGATAGCCGATGGATAACGAAGCCGTATGTGAAATTTCCTGGAAAATTTGGCTTGAATTAAAAATCCCAGTTCTTAAAATGGGTGAATATATTACCCGGAATAAAAGCCTTTTACCCGGTTCTAGACGCATGCCGAGGTTTAAAAATATATCAAGATCAGAGTAGAATTGTGAAAATCCGCCACCGATTTCAAAGCAATGCCAGGAAGAACCATATATCTTTGAAATAGATGCCATAAATGCATTATAATTACTCCTGGGATCATTTATTAAATATTGTTTCCCAAATCCGACAGCATACACTGTTTTTCTAATCATGGATTTATTAACATCAATTTCAAAATTACAAGTAATGGCTCCGTATTTATGAAATCCATAATTATAAGGTAATGGATGATAGATATAAACAGAATAGCTTACAGGTGCTTTTTTTAGTGATTCCTGTCCAAAAAGTACACTGGGTATCAACAATAACAAAGATATAAATGCGGTTTTGTAAGTAATAATTTCTCTCAGGATATTGGCGGACTGGGCTTTTTGCCTCATGGCTTAGCAATATATTTTCACGCCGAATTTAATTAAAAAGTAGTAAAGAATGGATATAAATTAGGAGTAGATTTTGGAAGAATGCTTTTGGTAATTGACCTGCACTATAGTCGGGCAGGAATCCGAAAAAGCACGGCCCTTTACTTCTCGCCGTCCGCACTTCGCCATCCGCCCTTCGCTCTCCGCCTATAGTCTTACTCGCCCATCCTCGCCTCAATCATCAACTCCAGCAATTTAATACCGGCATCAGAAATAACGGAGCCCGGCCCAAAAATGGCCAGCACACCGGCTTTATAAAGGAAATCGTAATCCTGTGGCGGGATCACACCACCCACGATCACCATGATGTCTTCGCGGCCCAGTTTTTCAAGTTCGGCAATTACTTTCGGAACCAGGGTTTTGTGTCCGGCAGCAAGGCTGGAGACACCTAAAATATGCACGTCATTTTCCACTGCCTGCCTTGCAGCTTCTTCCGGTGTTTGAAATAAAGGCCCGATATCTACATCAAAACCGATGTCGGCAAAACCTGTGGAAACCACTTTGGCGCCGCGGTCGTGGCCGTCCTGACCCATCTTGGCCACCATGATCCTCGGGCGGCGGCCATCCAGTCCGGCAAACTGATCGGCCAGTTCACAGGCTTTTTTGAAACTTTCATCATCCCGGCTTTCGGATGAATAAACGCCCGAAATGGCCCGGATTTCTGCTTTATACCTGCCAAAGACCTCTTCCATGGCATAGCTGATCTCACCCAGACTGGCCCTTTTTTGTGCAGCATCCACGGCCAGCTCAAGTAAATTGCCTTTGCCGGATTTACTGGCTTCGGTAATGGCCGATAAAGCTGCCTGCACCTCCTGCTCATTGCGGTTTTCACGCAATGCTTTCAACCTTCTGATCTGTGCTTCACGAACCGCTGTGTTATCTACCTCCAGCGTATCAATGGGATCTTCTTTTTCGAGGCGGTATTTGTTAACCCCCACGATGGTATCTTTATTGGAATCGATGCGTGCCTGCTTACGTGCTGCCGCTTCCTCGATTCGCATTTTGGGCAAACCGGTTTCGATGGCTTTGGCCATGCCGCCCAGTTTCTCAATCTCCTGAATGTGCGCCCATGCCTTGTGCGCAATCTCGTTAGTGAGGCTCTCCACGTAATATGAACCCGCCCACGGATCAACGCTGCGGGTTACCTGTGTTTCTTCCTGAATATAGATTTGCGTATTTCGTGCAATGCGAGCAGAAAAATCGGTTGGCAATGCAATGGCTTCATCCAGGGCATTGGTGTGCAATGATTGGGTGTGCCCCAAAACAGCACCCATCGCTTCGATACATGTTCGGGCCACATTGTTAAACGGGTCCTGCTCGGTTAAGCTCCAGCCGGAAGTTTGACAGTGAGTACGCAGTGCCAGTGATTTCGGGTTTTTGGGATTGAACTGTTTGACCAGTTTGGCCCACAACATCCTTGCAGCCCGCATTTTGGCGATCTCCATAAAATGGTTCATCCCGATTCCCCAGAAAAACGAAAGACGCGGCGCAAAAGAATCGATGTCCATACCGGCATTCACACCGGCACGGAGGTATTCGAGTCCGTCGGCGAGGGTGTAAGCCAGCTCAATGTCGGCAGTAGCACCTGCCTCCTGCATGTGATAACCGCTGATGCTAATGGAATTAAAACGGGGCATCTTTTTCGAGGTGAACTCAAAAATATCGGCAATGATCCGCATGGAAGGCTGGGGTGGGTAAATATAAGTATTCCGAACCATGAACTCTTTCAGGATGTCGTTCTGAATGGTTCCGGTCATCTCCTCAAATTTCACACCTTGCTCAAGGGCAGCCACAATATAAAAGGCCAGCACCGGGATCACCGCGCCGTTCATGGTCATCGACACCGACATTTTATCCAGCGGGATCTGATCGAACAAAATATTCATATCCAGGATGGAATCAACTGCCACCCCTGCTTTACCAACATCACCTTCCACACGTGGGTGATCGGAATCGTAACCACGGTGGGTGGCCAAATCGAAAGCAATGGAAAGTCCCTTCTGCCCTGCTGCCAGGTTGCGACGATAAAAAGCATTGGATTCTTCAGCCGTAGAAAAACCAGCATACTGACGGATGGTCCAGGGGCGCATCACATACATGCTGCTGTAGGGTCCGCGTAAAAACGGCGGAATACCGGCTGCATAGTTCAGGTGTTCCATCCCTTTCAAATCAGCTTTGGTATAAACCGGTTTGATAGGGATCTTTTCGGCCGGCGTCCAGTTTGCGGCGATGTGATTGTCCTTTTCCCACTTTTGGGTATCAGCTTCGGTTTTGGCTTTTGCTTTTATGTTGATATTGTGAAAGTTTGGTTTCATGTTAAGTTCGAAGTTTGCCCCCCATAATCCCCCCTTAAGGGGGGACGAAGGGGGGTAAAGTTAAATTCCTAATTTCTCTTGAAAATCCTGCAGTGTTTCCAGCACATTTGATTTGATATGAATAAAATGTGTTATTCCTTTTGCTTTCAGGTCATCGATAAGGTCTTTCGGATAACCGGCCAGTACCAGGTTGGTTTTATTTTTTAATTGTTCGGCAATCTTCGGGGCGATGTCGGCATACTCATCATCGGAGCTACAAATTACAGCAATCTGTGCCCCTGATTTAGCACAGGCATTGACCGCTTCATCTACCGTTTTAAAACCGATATTGTCAATGATCTCATAACCGGCACAACCGAAGAAATTTCCGGCAAACTGTGCCCTTGCCCTGCGCATGGCGAGGTTGCCCATGGTGATCAGGAACACTTTCGGACGGCCGAATTCACTTGCATATCGATCTGTTTCATAACGTAGTTGTTCAAAGGCCTGCGGACCACGATAAGGTTTCAGTGTTTCAACTTCAGCATCTTTATCGGTGATATCAAAAGTTTCAAAAATTGCTTCATCTACCTCCTCTTCTTTATACTCACCGGTATTTGGATACTGATTGGTTCCCAGGACAGTTTCCTTGCGTGTGGCAATATCCATATCCCGTTTGCGCGCCGACTCATTGATCTTTTCCTGGATAAAGCCTGCTTTAAAAGCTTCAAGGAACCCACCTTTTTCCTGCAATTCGAGGAACAGCTTCCAGGCTTCTTCCGCGATGGATTCGGTCAGATTCTCGATATAATAGGAACCGGCGGCAGGATCAACCACTTTGTCAAAATACGATTCTTCTTTCAGCAGCAATTGCTGGTTGCGGGCAATCCGTTCCGAAAATTCAGTAGTTTCCTCATAAACCGCATTAAATGGCAGAACGGTAAGCGAATCAACGCCGCCAATCAGTGCCGACATGCTTTCGGTAGTGGTTCGCAGCATGTTCACATAAGGATCATACATTGATTTGTTCCAGATACTCGACTCAGCATGAACAAACATTTTGGTCTTTGATTCATCAGAAGGCCCGTAGGCTTTTACGATGTTTGCCCACAGCATTCGCGCCGCCCTGATCTTGGCGATCTCCATGAAATAATTGGGCCCGACAGCCAGGTTAAACTTCATCCGGGGAGCCACGTCATTGATCGATAAACCGCGATCGGTCAGTTGGGTCAGATAGTTAACACCCTGAGCCAGTGTAAAGGCAAGGCTTTCAACCAGTGTGGCGCCGCTGTTGTGGAAATAACTTCCGTTAACAGTGATCACCTTGAAATTAGGCAGGTTTTTGGCCGCTTCCACAATTTGTTTGGCCAGATCGAATGCTGCTTCGGACGATACCGGGAATTTTCCGGTTAATGCATATTGCCCCAGCGGATCAAAATCAACCGAACCGAAGATCATTTCAAAATTGCGGTTGTATTTGCGCACCAGTTTTTCAACGTGCTGAACAACCTGCAATGAATTTTTATCAGTGATAAAATTAAGCTCGACGGCATCGGCATAAATGTTGGCACACAAATGCTCAATCTCTTCAATGGTCGGTTCAAATTTTTCATCAATAATAAAACCAAGGGAAGTTACCCCTTTCATCAGTATGTCGAGTGCTTTTTTGTTGGCCGTTTCAATGTCATCCACATAGATATCCTGGCGCACATGCCATTCGTTGGAAGTCTTTTGATTTCCGCGTACAAATGGAAAATGACCCGGAAATGTTTCGGTAAAATTGAGATGGCTTAAGTCTTCTTCGCGATAATACGGTTTAACTGTAAAACCCTCATTGGTTTTCCACACCAGCTTTTTTTCATAATCGGCGCCTTTGAGATCCTTGTTGAGCACCTCCTCCCATTGCTCCGTAGTAACCGGCGGAAATTCAGTAAATAGTTTTTCTTTATGTTGATTCGAATCCATAGTCAGTGTTTATTATGATAACAATCGATACTGATGCTTTGATCAGTATAAAATGACGAAATTAAATCTAAATTAAGAATTTTCCTTTACGACCAGATTTCATCAATCTAAATCAAGAATTTGCGGCAAAATTATGGTTTTATTTTTGAAACGAACAAGGGATTTGTTAATTAATTAACAGAAGGGATTTTATTGTTTTACAAACTTTGTAATGAGATGATCTTCTTTGTTACTGTTGATTTGGATAAAATAAGTTCCGTGAGGAATGTTGGAAATATGCAGCTTTACAAATGATTGAAACGCTGGAATATTGAATTCACTTAAACATTGTCCGGATAGGTCTAACAACATCCCTGTAACATTCTTGAGGGACGAGAACTGTGGATTATAAATGGTAATGTAATTAGTAGCCGGGTTAGGGTAAACCACTAAATCCTGGAACGGTTCTCTTTCAGAAATGCCCGAAACAGGCAGGGTATCATAAACCGCCCGCCATCCTGAAGCTGTAGTTGCCGCATCGGAGGTAAAATATAAGGTGAGCGCATTTCCGGAAGCGATGATCAATGGAGGAATACTGTCGCCGCTGAAATATCCGATCAATGGTGCAATTGTATCTATCCCATCAAAAATCCAAAGCGTATCATAATCCAGTTCTGTTTCGAGGTATGAAAATGATAAATGGACCTGTGTGTTTTCAGGTGTTTTAATGGTATAAACATAAGATTCGTCGTTGTAATAATCCCAGGAAGGCCCGCCCGAATCGAAAATGGTATCGGCAATCATAATATCATTTCCTGCTGTAAACTTCTCCCCTATCAAGTCCCAGAAATCATTGTAGCCGTTATCGTATCCCAAAGCCCAGATGCCAATCCCTCCCAGGTTTCGGTAGTTGACAACATCAAACTTTTTACCCATGCTATATTTGTCATCCAAAAAGCACTGGTTCCACCCACTGGTTTGAAATGCATAATAAGGTGCATAACTGTTGGGCTCGCGGTGTTTGTTTTCGGGACTGTAAAAACCGCTGCCGTTGTTCATAACGTTGGCATAAGTGAATGCCGATCCATTTCCTGTAGTGGATGAAGGCGCCAACTGATTTTCAGTCGGCCATTGATAGGCATAATACGGAACACCCATCAGCAACATACTATCGGGCACGCCTTGCGACTGATAATAAGAAATGGTTTTACTGAAACTGTAGTCGTAATAGTTTTCCATCGAATAGAGCGGTGAAACCGGTCCGGCTTCCCCACTCCCGCCCCAGTAATAATCGTAAGCCATTACCATAAAAAAATCGATGTAATCCTTCAGGAGTGGAATGTTAAATTTATTACTCCAGTTAACTGCCGGTGCAGCAATACTCACTTCGGCATCAGGAAATTCTGCATCCATCTGCGTACACAGGTTTACCATAAAATTGTTGAACTTCTCCGATTGAGAAAGTGGCAATGCTTCCACATCCATATTCACACCATGGGCACCGCGGGATTGAATGAGACTGATGATTTGATCAATGAGATTTTGCTGTGCGGTGAAAAAAAAAAAAAAAGTAGCATGTCCTGA
>JAGQVE010000056.1 GCA_020438105.1 Bacteroidales bacterium | reverse complement strand
ATCAACTCCCCCTAAAACCCCCTGTTATTAATAATACAATATTGTAAATTAAATAACTTTACAAACCTAAAGGCCGGAGGCAGGTTCTGGGTTCTGAGTTCAGAGTTCTGGGCCTGCCAGCCGGAGGCAGGTTCAGGGTTCAAGAGACTTAAATTTTCAATGTTTCAAATTCATTTCAGCTCAATAATGTTTCATTTCATCTTTTCAAATTTACCTCTCACTCCCTGTTTTCAACACTTTCAGGAGATCGTTAATTTTTGGCACGCTCCTTGAATAATTTCGGGTGGGCGCCCAATTTTTTAGAAACCGTCCCGCTACATAGCGGATTAATACTTTAAACTATGAAAAGGTCAACTGTAAAAATTGGGAAAGAAACAGCAAAAATGGGTGAAGATAGAGTAACCCGCATCACTGTTCGAATGTTATTATCCGTTCTTTTAATCGTATCACTTGCATCCTGCGAAAAAGCATGGCACGGAACCGATGGCCGTCCGGGTGATGCCTACCTGGCACTGACCTGGCAGATTGAGGAACCTACCTATATCGACGCCGGTACCGGAGCTATTCCTTACAGGTTTTATTACGGAGATTATTACAGGATCAATCCCGGTTATTACAGCCTTTATTACGAAGGAGTTGTTTGGACCGGTCAGTATTGGGGATCTTACGCATGGGAAGTTGAGTATGAAATCTGGGAGGTAGCTGGTGAGCGTGGCGACTGGTACTACAATGGTCAGGATGGACCTGATAACTTTTTCGATATAGAAATGAGTCCTTATGGTCCTTATGTTTACAGCTCCTACAAAAGTGGCGAAACAGATTCGAAATACGAGATTGTGGAGGCTTCAGACGAAAAGATCATTATGGTTCAAAAAGGAGATGGAATGAGCTTAAAAGCAACCTTCAAAAAGGTAGAACCGAGAAACGACCTCTCCAAAGAAATCGAGTCAAGATAAAGCATTATTAAACTCAATATAACTTCACCGGCACTTGAAAATTCAGGGCCGGTTTTTTTATTTCAAAAATGCCTCTGCAAATTTCAAATCACCCGGCCGGGTAATTTTAATGTTTTCATAATTACCATCCACAAGGTTGATTTTTTCACCCAAAGCTTCCACTACCGTAGCATCATCCGTGAAATCATCACGGTATTTCTGTCCATAGGCTTTTTTGATCAAATTGGAGTGAAAACATTGCGGTGTTTGAACCAGCCGGTAATCCTGTCGTTTAACCGGTTTGCTTTTATCATCGGAAATATGCCGCATTGATTCACTTACTTTCACCACCGGAATGGCATTGCCGAGTTTTTCCGCTTTTTTAAACACATTGTGCAAAGTAACATGACTTACCAGCGGACGAACACCATCATGAACGCCTACAATACAATCCTTTGGAGTTTCATTGAGACCACACAGAACCGATTCAAATCGGGTATTTCCGCCTTTAACTACAAGGTGTGGTTGATTAAAATCAAAGCGATTACACAGCGATTTCCAGAAATCGATAAACGGTTCGGGAAGTACCAGGATAATTTGAATGGTTTTATCAAAACCCAGGATTTTATTAATGGTATGCATCAAAACCGGCTTTCCGGCAATGTGCAGGAATTGTTTGGGAATTTCGGTTTCCATCCGTTTTCCCTTTCCCCCGGCAACAATGATCACATATCTATCCAAAACAATGATTTTCGCGAATTTAACCCGGAGGTTAAATGTTAAAGAATCAGCATGGCATCACCATAAGTGAAGAACCGGTATTTTTCTTCCACTGCGATTTTGTAGGCTTTCATCAGAAAATCGTAATCTGCATATGCAGCTACCATCATCAATACTGATGACATCGGCAAATGAAAGTTGGTTACCATGGCATCTGCCACTGTAAAATCGTAGGGCGGAAAGATAAATTTATTGGTCCAGCCTTTGAATGGTTTTACTTTCCCGGTGATCGAAACAGCTGTTTCAAGTGCTTTCATGGTAGTTGTTCCAACTGCGCAAATCCGTTTTCTTTCATCCTTCGCTGAGTTGATGATATTGGCCTGATCTTCTTCCAGGATCATCTCTTCTGAATCCATTTTATGTTTGGTGAGATCTTCCACCTCAATATCTCGGAAATTCCCTAATCCGGCATGCAGCGTAACTTCAGCAAAGTTTACACCAATCAGCTCAAGGCGTTTCATCAGCTCACGGCTAAAATGGAAACCAGCCGTAGGCGCCGCAACTGCACCTTCATGTTTGGCATAAATGGTTTGGTAACGTTCCTCATCCATGGGTGTAACATCACGTTCGTGGATTTTGGGAAGCGGTGTTTCACCAAGCTTCTGAAGTATGCCTTTGAACTCATCGTAAGGACCATCAAACAGAAAGCGCAATGTACGTCCTCTGGAGGTTGTATTGTCAATTACTTCGGCAACCAATTCTTCATTTTCGCCAAAATAAAGCTTGTTTCCAATCCTGATTTTTCGGGCCGGGTCCACCAATACATCCCAAAGCAAACTTTCACGATTCAACTCGCGAAGCAGAAAAACTTCGATGCGTGCTCCTGTTTTTTCCTTCTCTCCGTAAAGCCTTGCCGGGAAAACTTTGGTGTTATTTATTACAAACACATCCCCATCACTGAAATAATCCAATATGTCAGTAAAATTCTTGTGCTCGATCGTTTGTTTCTTCCTGTCCAAAACCATCAGCCTTGATTCGTCTCTGTTTTTCGGGGGAGTGCTAACGATTAATTCTTTGGGTAAGTAAAATTTAAATTGAGATAATTTCATAATTATTAATCAATTATGTATGTCAGTACCTAATAAAAAAAGGGGTGCAAAATTACACTAAAAATAACGAAATGTCAATGGTTTAATTGTTTTTTTTCACATTTGCCTCCGGATAGGCTGAATCCAACTGTTTTAAAAACTCTTCAATACTCATCGAATTTGCCAATTTAAACTCACCAATGCGCGTCCTGGTAAGGCTTTTTAAATATGCACCCGAATTCAATGCTTTACCAAAATCGCGTGCCAATGAACGGATGTAAGTACCCTTGCTACAGGTAACCCGGAAATCAATTTCAGGCAATTCCATCCTTGTAATTTCAAATTCATCAATAGTAACTTTCCTCGACTTCAACATGATCTCCTTATTATTGCGTGCATGTTGATAAGCCCTCACGCCTTCCACCATAATGGCCGAAAATAAAGGAGGTATTTGCTCAATTTCGCCTGTAAATTTTTCAGCCGTTTGAATAACAAGTTCCCTGCTGATATGTTCAGTCGGATAGGTTTGGTCGATTTCGGTCTCGCAATCAAAGGAAGGAGTGGATGCACCCAAATAAAAGGTTCCGGTGTATTCCTTTTCCTGAGCCTGAAAACTTTCAATTTTTTTGGTGAATTTTCCGGTACAAATGATCAAAAGTCCGGTGGCCAGGGGGTCAAGGGTTCCGGCATGACCCACTTTTAGCTTTCGCATTTTAAGCTTACGCAAAATGCTGTTCCTGATTTTATTTACCACATGGAAAGATGACCATTCGAGGGGTTTGTCAATTAGTAAAACTTCGCCATTAATAAAATCAAAATTCATTTAGTCGATGGTTAGGTCGAATCCTAAGGCCATGAAAATCAATATGGCCAATCCGACAATGATCCGGTAATATCCAAACATTTTAAAGCCGTGTTTTGCCAGGTAATTGATAAATGTTTTTATGGCAATTAAGGCAACGATAAATGCTACAATATTTCCAACAATAAGGATATCAAGGTTTTCGGGAGTAATGGATTTATAATTTTGGGTGAGTTTATATCCCGAGGCAGCAAACATTGTGGGCACAGCCAAAAAGAAAGAAAATTCAGCAGCAGTTTGCCGGTTCAGCTTCTGTGTCATCCCACCGATAATCGTAGCAGCAGATCTTGAAACACCCGGGATCATGGCGATACATTGATATAACCCGATTTTGAATGCCGTTGGATAACTGATGCTCTGATCTTCGGAGGGTTTGTTAAACCATTTATCTACAAATATGAGGACGATCCCACCTAAAATAAGCATGATGGCGACCACGTACACATTTTCAAGCAGGCTGTCGATTAAATCGCCGGCCAGTAGTCCGATCACCGCAGCAGGGATAAAAGCAACAAAAAGTTTGTAATAAAAGGTCATGGTTTGAAGGAATCGCTTCCAGTAAAGCACCACAACCGAAAGGATGGCTCCAAACTGTATGTTGATAATAAATGCTTTGATGAAATCGCTGCTTTCAAGTCCCATCACGCCCTGCGTAATTATCATGTGCCCGGTGGATGAAATGGGCAGGAATTCTGTGATTCCCTCTACGATCGCTATAATTATTGCCTCTAACCAACTCATAATTTTCTTTTAATTTGGGTTATGTATACGGAAAAAACAAAATTAGATACAGAGAAATTTTTAGCCATCGATAATGAATGGTGTAGATGGTCGTTAATCTTTTGGTTTTTTCATGATGGCAAGGATCTCAATCACATAACCCGCCAGGATCAGGATTGGAGCCAGCGTGAGCCTCCGAAAATTGAAGATTTTATCACTAAACACGTTGGGATCGTCCGACCCGCCTCCGATCATCAAAAGGAAGCCTACTAAAATTAAAGCAAGGCCAATGAACAATAGCCGGTAATTTTCTTTACCAAAAGCAAAACCAGTGCTGCCAGCCGGTTCAACCGAACTGCCTTGTTTTTTAGTCTCTTTTTGTTTTGTTTGTTTTGCCATCCGTTTTGATTTTAAAGTTGCAAAGGTATGATTTTGTTGTTAAAAGTATAGATTTTCAGATTTTATCTTGATGTACTTCCTCACGGCAAAGTAGTTTGAAAGCCAGGTAATAATGATGCCCAGCAGAATAACGATGCCAAGTAATGAAAGGTAGAGGTCAATATCCTGCAAACTCACCAGTTCGGGAACTTCTCTTTGAGAAATGTAGACAATTCCGCCTAAAAGAATTACTGCCAGAATAGCCCCAAAGATACCCTGAACAATGCCTTTCAGGATAAACGGTTTGCTGATAAATCGGCGGGTTGCACCCACCAACTGCATGCTCCTGATCAGGAATCTTTTTGAATAAACCGATAAACGAATCGTATTATTGATCAATGCAATGCTGATGAGCAGCAAAAGTCCGCTAAAGCCAAGGATGATGATCCCGATCTTCCGAACGTTTTTGTTTACTACATCCACCAGCGATTCCTGGTACCACACTTCCTTAACATTTGCATTATCAAGGATTTTATCTTTAATGATGGTCAGGCTGTCGTTATTGGCATATTCGGCATTAAACCTTACTTCGATGGTGGGGAGTAAAGGGTTGTAACCCAAAAAACTGGTAAAATCTTCGCCCAGTTCCTTTGCAAATTCTTCAGCAGCCTGCTCCTTGGTGATATACTTTGTAGATTTCACATAAGGCGTGGCATCCAGTATTTTTTGCAATTGAATGATCCCGGCTTCCTTCACATTGTCTTTCATGATAATAGAAAAACCGATATTTTCTTTCACATAATCCGAAAGCTTTTGTGCATGCAAAATGATCAAACCCAAAAGGCCCAGCATAAATAGCACCAGGGAAATACTCACCACTGTGGTGATGTAGGAGCCCCTGAGACGGCGACGGTTATATTTTTCTTCGGGTGAAGCCATTTTTTGTAACGTCGCTAAATTAGTAATTTTAAGGTTTGGCAAAGGGAGGCTATTGTTAAAGATTGCTAAATAAATGGTACTTATAACTGTTGAAGCTCAGTTGTAGGAAACTGACAGGTTGAAATAACTAAATTTGTGAAAAAAATTGAATCATGGAAATCCGCAAGTTCAGGTTTGATGATAAAAAAATGATGAAACTTTCCAATGAAATCCGGAAAACGGTATTCATTGATGAGCAGCATGTTGATCCTGAAATAGAATATGAATACGAGGAGGAAGGAAATTATTACTTGCTATTTGTGGATGATAAAGCTGTTGCCACGGCCCGCTGGCGCGAAACAGCAAAGGGTATTAAGTTGGAACGTTTTGCTTTGCTAAAAAATTACAGGAACAAAGGACTGGGAACGGTTTTGCTGAAGGAAGTCTTAAACGACGTAAAACCGCTGCATAAGCTTGTTTATCTTCATTCACAAGTAAGGGCTGTTAATTATTACAAACGGGTTGGTTTTAAAGAGGAGGGGGCGCATTTTTGGGAGGCGGAAATTGAGCATGTGAAGATGGTTTTTAATTAACCGCTAATCCCGATCCCGATGGCTATCGGGACTATCGGGACGCTAATCATTCCCGTTAAAACCTTTCCGGGAACTAAAGTGATTGTTGTTTTCGAACTTTCCCCTCAAAATAAACCAACTCCTTAAACCCAATATCTTTGAGTGTTTCAAGTGCCTCCGGAAAAAATTTATCCAGCTCATCGGGGTGGTGGGCATCTGAGTTGAGGGTGATGGGAATTTTTAAATGATGAATTTGTTCCATAATTTCCGGGGAAGGGAAATAGGTCTCAGCCCGCTTTTTATACAGCCCGCGTGTATTAACTTCAATGATACAATTGGTTTCAGCGGCTACGTATTTCAAAACCTTCCAAACCAGATCTTTGTACCAGCCTTCCTCTTCCGAAAAATAGCGGTTTTTATTGTGCATCTTGATCTTATCAAAATGGGCGATGATGTCGGGTTTTTGGGTGGCGATCATTTCCAAAACCTGCTGATAATAGGCTTCCACACCCTGCCGGCCATGCCCATTAAATAATTTTTGTAAACCTTCATCGTATCGTTCCTGCAAGGGGCCATCAATAAACCAAAGTTCTTCGATTCCTTTTTTCTTTATTAAATGAATCCCACCGATGGTATAATCCAGGTCACCCGCTTTGACAAATTCTGCAAAATCTTTGGTAATGCCGGGAATAAAATCGATCTCCAGCGAAAGCAGAATTTTGATTTGATTCTTATATTTTGATTGCAGATTTCGAATCGTTTGGAAGTACTCTTCAAGTCTCTCCTCGCGCAAAGCGAATTTATTTTCAAAGGGCACCGGGGCGTGGCTTGAAAAACCGAGGGTATGAAAGCCAAGTTCGATCGCCCGATTCACATATGCTTCGGGAGCTTCTTTGCCATCGCAAAAGTGGCTGTGGGTATGGAGGTTGAAGTAGTTCATTGCTGTTTTTTTCTCGCAGATCGCGCAGATTTCGCGGAATTTCTGCGTGATCTCCGAAATCTGCGAGCACATTATTTTATTATTTTATTCAAATGTCGAAAACCATTTCCAGGCCGGTTCGATGTTTATTTTCAAATCACCTTCATTGATGGTATCTTCCTGCTCAAGGGTAATGATCGAACTCTCGTTTAATCCGAACATCTGCATGGCTTCTTTACAACCGGCGGTTTCACGTTGCATGTTGCCGTCATTTAATTCATAACACACCTGAAAGGCTTTTGTTATTTTGTCCTTTTCAAAGACCACAAAATCACATTCGTTTTTTTCTTTAAAATAAAAAATGGAGTCGTATTTTCTCCTGAGATGAAGAAATACGATGTTTTCCAGCAATCGCCCGTGATCTTCCGAAAAGCGCGTTGTATTGGCCTTGATCATGCCGGTATCAATGGCATAAGTTTTCTTTGGGTTTGTTGCTTGTTTCTTAAGTGAATACGCAAACTTCGGAATGGTAAAAACCAGGTAAGCATCTTCGAAATAAGAAATGAAATCTTTCACTGTATTTACGGAGCCGAATTGAAAGCTTTTTTGCAATCCATTCAATGAAAATGGTTTACCCGTATTGGCCAATAAAAAGATGATCAGTTCATTGAGTTGACTGACATTTCGAATATTATTCCTGACGGCAATATCGCGGTTCAGAATGTCACTGAGCAGTTGTTGTAATATTTGTATCCTTTCAAATCGTATAAATTCGGGAAATCCGCCGGTTTCAATATAATCTGAAAATGATCCGGTTCCCGGAATTTTGCCGGAAAACGATAAAAATTCAGTATAATTAAATGGAAATAGCTCGAATTGTAAATGCCTGCCTGTTAACCTCGAACCTAATTCCCGGCTCAGTAATGATGAATTCGAACCCGTAAGTATTACATGTTTATTCCGGTCGAGAAGTGAACGAACAAACATTTCCCAGCGATCGACATTTTGTATCTCATCGAAAAAATAGAGATCGGATGCATTTTCTTTTTCATTGAATAAGTTGTCGACCCTTTCAAAATCGCTTAATTCAAAGTTCACCAAACGTGGATCTTCAAAGTTCAGATAATTCATGGACTGAAATTTCTGAAGCAATTGGAATAAAAGTGTGCTTTTGCCGCAACGCCTAATACCCGACAATACGATCGCAAAAGGGATGGTTGGGTCAATTTCATTTAAAACTGAACGGGTAACGAGGTTTTCAGGAATACGCAAGGATTCATACTGAGAAGCTATAATTTTTTGAAGATCAGATGCTAAAATCATGATTGATAAACATATGCATTAGTAATGCACAAATTTATGCATTAGTAATGAATAAAAAAAATTTATGCTGAAAAAATATTGAGATCAGTCAGAATCCATGATCTTATACACCTTATCCCCACGCCTTACCAATTCCTTCACAGGAATGGAACAATCCTCACCCTTTACAGTTTTATCCACCGTCTTTAATTCCACCCGAATTTCCTTAACAACTTCTTCCACCACACCGGTTGTCGGCCCAAGTATTTTTATTTCCTCACCAAGGTTCAGATCATGCGTTTCCATTTTGATCTCAGCCACACCCAGTTTTGAGAAATAGTTAGTCACTTTTCCAACATACACTTTCTTTTTCGTTGCCTGCGAACCGTATTGTTGGGTCCATTCACCTATTTTGCGACCCAGGTAGTAGCCATCCCAGAAACCACGGTTGTAGACGGTTGCGAGTTGCGCGTTCCAGGTTGCGAGTTTATCCTTCGTGAAAGTTCCTTCGAAGTATGCATTAGCAGCTTCCCGGTAAACTTGCGTAACGGTTTTAACATAATCGGCAGAGCGGCCACGACCTTCAATTTTTAAAACACGTACCCCGGCATCCAGAATTTTATCAAGAAAATCGAGCGTTTTCAAATCTTTGGGCGACATGATGTATTCATTGTCTACCAGCAGTTCGATGCCGTCGTCATCGGTCACATGGTAAGGCCGGCGACATTGCTGCAGGCAGGCACCCCGGTTGGCTGAGGAATTCAGGTTATCCAAACTCAAATAGCATTTTCCTGAAACAGCCATGCATAGGGCACCATGTGCAAAAACTTCGATTTGAACCAAATTTCCTGAAGGTCCTTTGATCTGCTGTTTTTCAATTTCCTGCGTGATCTCTTTCACCTGGCCGAGGTTGAGCTCGCGGGCGGTAACCATCACATCGGCAAAATTCGACCAGAATTTGACCGCCGAAATATTGGTGATATTCGTTTGTGTGCTCATGTGCACTTCCATACCGGCTTCGTTGGCATACTGTATCACCGATTGATCGGAAGCAATGATGGCCGTAATCTTGTTTTCTTTGGCAGCATCCACGATCTTTTTCATCTCATCCAGTTCTTCATCGTAGATAACCGTGTTGAGGGTAATGTAGGTGCGCAGGTTGTTTTTTTGAGCAATGGAAGAGATCTCTTTCAGATCATCCAACGTGAAGTTTTTACTCGATTTGGAGCGCATATTCAAATGGCCGATGCCAAAATAAACGGAATTGGCACCGCCTTGTATGGCAGCCATCAGCGATTCGTAAGAACCTACTGGGGACATGATCTCTATGTCGGAAGCAGTCATCATTTTAATTTGACCGCAAAATTAACATTTATCGGCTCAATTGAAAATTGGTCGTTTTAGGTGATTTTGTTAAAGAATGTTAGAATCTTAATTGAGGATTTTCAACCGCAATTCATCCAATTGCTCTTGCGAAATTGTTGATGGCGAATCAATCATCATATCCCTTCCGGCATTGTTTTTCGGGAAGGCAATGAAATCACGAATTGAATCGGAACCACCGAAAAGTGCCGTCAACCGGTCGAAACCAAGTGCAATACCACCGTGAGGCGGTGCTCCGTATTCAAACGCATTCATCAGGAATCCGAATTGATTTTGTGCCTCTTCATCGCTGAAACCAAGAATCTCAAACATCTTCTTCTGAAGACCTTTATTGTGAATACGAATGGAACCACCTCCAATCTCAACGCCATTGATCACGAGGTCGTAAGCATTGGCCCTTACCTTGCCGGGATCGTTTTCGAGCAATGGAACATCTTCCGGTTTGGGTGAGGTAAACGGATGGTGCATGGCATAAAAACGGTTGGTTTCTTCATCCCATTCCAGCAACGGGAAATCGACCACCCAAAGCGGTTTGAATACTTTCGGATCACGGAGCCCCAGTTGTTTGCCCATTTCCAGCCGAAGTTCGTTGAGCGCTTTCCGGGTTTTGTTTGCATCGCCGGCCAGGACCAGCATCAGGTCGCCCGGTTTGGCCCCGAATTTTTCAGCCCAGGCTTTTAATGCATTTTCATCAAAAAATTTATCCACGGAAGATTTTACCGTTCCGTCCAGATTATATTTTACATAAACCAGCCCTTTGGCCCCAATCTGCGGTTTTTTCACGAAATCGGTAAGTTGGTCGAGCTGCTTGCGTGAATATTCGGCACATCCTTCCGCATTGATCCCAACCACCAGTTCTGCATCATCAAATACACCAAAGCCTTTTCCCTGTGCCAGCTCATTCAGTTCCACGAATTGCATCCCGAAACGGATATCGGGTTTATCAGAACCATAAAGGCGCATGGCATCATCGTACGACATCCTGGGGAAATCATAGTCAATCCCGATGCCTTTCACTTTTTTAAAGAGGTGTTTGGTCATCCCTTCAAAGGTGGAAAGCACGTCATCCTGTGTAACAAAGGCCATTTCGCAGTCGATCTGGGTGAATTCCGGTTGCCGGTCGGCGCGCAGATCCTCATCCCTGAAACACCGCACAATCTGAAAATAGCGGTCGTAACCGGCTACCATCAGCAGTTGCTTGAAAGTTTGTGGGGATTGGGGCAGTGCATAAAATTGTCCTTCATTCATCCTGGAAGGAACCACAAAATCGCGGGCACCTTCGGGTGTGGATTTGATCAGGAAGGGTGTTTCGATCTCAAAGAATCCTTGTGAATCCAGGTAACTTCTTGTTTCGATGGCCATCTTGTGGCGTAACGCCATGTTGTTTTTAATGGGATTCCTGCGTAAATCGAGGTAGCGGAATTTCATACGAAGGTCTTCACCGCCGTCGGTTTCATCTTCGATGGTGAAAGGGGGCACTTCTGAGGTGTTTAAAATCTCCAGTTCGGAAACAATGATCTCGATCTCACCTGTTGGGATTTTCAGGTTTTTGTTGCTCCGTTCAGCTACTTTGCCTGTAGCTTTTATCACGAATTCGCGGCCCAGTTTTCGGGCTTGTTTGCACAATCCGGCATCGGTATCCATATTAAAAACCAACTGTGTAATTCCATAGCGGTCGCGTAGGTCGACGAAGGTCATCCCGCCGAGGTCGCGTGATTTTTGCACCCATCCCGAAAGGGTTACCGATTCATTGATGTGATTGATATTCAGTTCTCCGCAAGTGTGTGTCCGAAGCATGATTTTGAGATTTTAAATTGAGCCGCGAAATTAATAAAAATGGAAGATGAATGATAAACATTCGTCAACTGATATTACTTAACCGCAAGGGTCGCGAAGCTTTTCGCGAAGGACGCTAAGTTTTTGCCTAGATTCTTGGCAAACCTTGCGCCATCTTTGCGAACCTCGCGTTTAAAATCTTTTTCCGGAAGCATGTCGAAAAAAGATGATTTATACTTATAGCTGATTTACAACCCGTTTTATGCCGTTTTTGATAAGTGCGACATTGAAGTTTATCAATAAGCCAAGCTTGCAACCTGATAACTTCAGATAGGTTAAAATTTGTGCAAGATGGACATCATTTAGTGCCTCAACTGATTTAATCTCAATTATTAGTTTATTCTCAACTAAAATATCAACCCGATAGCCCGGATCTAACTTAATTTCTTCATAAACCAGAGGCAGAGCTTTTTGCTTTTCGATAAATAAACCTGATTTAATCAGTTCATAAGCTAAACATTCTTCATTAGCGCTTTCCAGAAGACCTGGTCCCACAGTTTTATGGACTTTTAATGCAGCTTCGACAACGATTTTGGAGATTTCATTTTCAGTCATTGGTTTTGAATATTATAAAGTAAAAATATGAAAAACCTTCGAACCTTTCGGTTTGAACTTTACTTAACCGCAAAGTGAGCTAAGTTTTTCACTAAGGATGCAAAGTTTTCAGCCACTATGCTTGGCGACCTTGCGCCTTCTTTGTTACCCTTGCGGTATGAACTTCCATTAACCGCAAGGATCGCGAAGCTTTTCTCGAAGGACGCTAAGTTTTTACCTAGATTCCTGGCAAACCTTGCGCCATCTTTGCGAACCTCGCGGTTAAGCAATAAACAATACACTCCCCCCATCAAACAAAGGCCCGTCATACAATTCGATGATTTCGTAATGGAGATGTTGAAGATAGGTTCTTACTTTTTTACCATCGCCAAAATGATTTAAATTGCCAAGGATAAAAACCTTGTTTTCCCAAACACCACAACAACCCCCAAAGAATCCATGTTTCATCCCGGGAAGCAAAATGTCCTTCGGATCCACAAAAAGAACATCCAAATTATAATTTTCCAAAACCCGTCTGATCCCTTCATCCGAGGTGATGTAATGATCATTTTTCAAGGGCAATAAATTGCACCTGCAATAACCCTGGTTCACATGGATCAAATCCAAATCATCCGCCAGTTCATTGATTTTGGAATCGGTATAACGGAAGTTGTGAAAGAGATATTTATCATTTGAAACAACGTTGTAAGCCGCAGTTTCAGGGTATTTACCACCCATTGGTTGCTCGCCTTCCATGCATGAAATTTGATGATTTCTGAGAATGGATTTATAGTTTTCAGGAAGGTTGGGTGCAACAATCAATTGGCCGTTCAATGTGCAGAAGAAAATGTCCGGGTGCCCTGAAATGGCCTCATAGGTCAAGCCAGAAGTTTTAAACAGAACGACTTCTCCATATTCACTCAGTTTTTTTCGTGCAGCAGCGGGAATACGTTTATCGGCTATAATGAGCATAAAAAATCAGCATTAAGATGCCGTAAACTTAGTAATAAACTTTGGCCGAATATGAAAAATCCTTAGTTTCGTCAAAAGAAAAGATTCATGGTTAGAATTTCAACTAATCTATTCCTCATTATTTGCTTTGTGCTTTTGGCAGGCTGTTCAAATGAATATCCGCATGTTGTGATTATCACCGAAGATGCCTCCATTGAAATAGAACTTTATCCTGACAAAGCGCCCCTTACCGTGAAAAATTTCATGCAATATTGTGCAAAAGGCCGATTCAAAAATTCCAGTTTTTACAGGGCTGTTAGGGATGACAACCAGGCAGGATCGAAATACAAAATTCAGGTCTTGCAAGGTGGATTGAAGGATGATTATCATCCGCTGATGTTGCCACCTATTGAACATGAAACTACCCTACAAACAGGAATCATTCATAAAGATGGCGTAATTTCAATGGCACGAAATGAGCCCGGATCAGCCACTTCGGAGTTTTTTATATGCATCGGTGATAACCCTGAACTTGATTATGGTGGAAAACGCAATCCCGACGGGCAGGGATTTGCTGCATTCGGGAAAGTGGTTAAAGGAATGGATGCCGTGGAGCGATATTGGCAGATGCCAACCAAAGATCAATATTTGCATCCCCCGGTAAAAATACTGGATATTATTTTGGTTGATTAAGTTGTAACACCAAAAGCATATTTACCAGCTTCCCCTAAAAAGTCGTAATTTCGCTTTTAATTAAAGATTATCATATGAAACGCTCAAAAATATTGCTATCTCTGGCACTGGCGCTTTATTCTGTTTTGGGATACAGTCAGTTGATCCATCATGAAATTAATGCTAAACTTGATATCCCTGATAATAAGATCACCGTTGTGGATCAGGTAACCATTCCAGCTAAAGTTGCTGCTGACCAGGGTTCCATTTCATTTTTGCTGAATAAAAACCTGGATTTGAAGATATCCTCCGGAAGTGTTGCTTTAAAACCCTCCGACGGAAAAGGATCAGATCAATTGTATAAGGAGTATGCACTTCAGGTTGGTGATTTTGCTGGCGATTTAAAAATAACTTTTGAATATTCGGGGGTGATCAACGACCAAATTGAAGAAGGAGCCGAAGCTGTGGCCCGGGGATTCAGCGAAACTAGCGGCATTATTGCTGATGTGGGTGTTTACCTGGGCGGCTCAACCTATTGGTTACCGTCATTTGCAGAGCCGCTATTTACCTTTAATCTGGACGTTACACTGCCGGCAGGCTGGAATGTGGTTTCGCAGGGAAAACGAACCATTAACGATGAAATGGATGGATTGCAACTTGTCCGCTACGAATCGCCCAACCCGGATGAGGAAGCATATTTGATTGCAGCTCAATTTACAGAATATGAGCAAATGGCCGGTAATATTGCAGTTCAGGCCTTCCTGCGAACTCCCGATGAGGAGCTTGCCAACCGCTACATTGGCGTTACTTCCGGGTATCTGAAAATGTATGAGAGCCTGCTCGGGCCTTATCCATATACCAAATTTGCTTTGGTCGAGAATTTTTGGGAAACCGGGTACGGTATGCCTTCATTTACGCTGCTTGGCGAACGGGTCATTCGACTTCCTTTTATTTTATATACCTCTTATCCGCATGAGCTTTTGCACAACTGGTGGGGCAATTCGGTGTATGTTGATATGCAGTCGGGAAACTGGTGCGAGGGGATCACAGCATACATGGCCGATCATTTAATGAAGGAACAGCAAGGTCAGGGTGCAGAATACCGGCAGACAACCTTGCAAAAATTTACCGATTATGTGAACAGTGAAAATGATTTTCCGCTGGTCGATTTTCGTTCGCGGAATAACTCGGCAGAAGAAGCGATTGGTTATGGAAAATGTTTAATGATGAACCACATGCTCCGCAAAGAAGTGGGCGATAAATTGTTTACAGAGGCGTATCGTGATTTTTACGAAAAACACAAATTTACCATTGCTTCTTATCACGATATTCAAAGCTCTTTTGAGGCGGTGTCGGGACTAAAATTGCAAGCCTTTTTTGATCAATGGACCCTGCGCAAAGGTGCACCGGATCTTGAACTTGAAAATCTTCAGGTTGTAAATGATGGTGATATTTATCAGCTAACATTTACCCTGAAGCAGGTACAGCAAAGTGACCCATTCTTTATAAATGTTCCCGTTGCAGTATACTTTGAGGATTCAGTAAAGTTGGAACATATTGGATTTGATAAGAAACAGCAGGATTTTGTATTCAGTTACCAGAATAAACCGGTTCGATTGGAAGTGGATCCACAGTTTGATGTGTTCCGCAGACTTGATAAATCAGAGGTGCCGCCTGCATTATCACAGCTTTATGGAAGTACAGATGGCGTAATTATTTTACCAGCAAAAAGTTCGTATTTGGAAGATTACAGGCAAATGGCCGAAACCTGGCAGAAATCGCAGGTAGCTCAGGGTAAAAACCTGGAAATTATTACGGATGCGGATGTTTCCCAACTGCCGGTGAATAATTCAGTTTGGGTATTGGGATTTGAGAATAAGTTTGCCGGATCATTTCCTGTAACGAATGACTATGCTGTGTTTTTAGGAGATGAATACATTGCTAAAATTGATGAGCTTTCACAGAATGGTTCTTTGGTGTTTGTAATTCCTAATCCGAATGATAATGCATTTACTTATGGATTTGTGGCCACCACAGTTCAGGCTGCTATCCCGGGGCTTGCGCGGCTGTTGCCTCATTACGGCAAATATTCATACCTCGGTTTTGAGGGCGACAGGCCCAACAATGTTTTAAAAGGTGCCTTTCCGGCATTAAAATCACCCCTTCATCAAAACATTTTATACGATGGAAGGGTTATATCTTCATCCGCTAAACTTGAACCGACTCCGCCATTAATCACACAATAAAAATGATTAAAATTCAGGAAATCAATGCAAATACCTTTCATGTAACTGTAGAACAAACTTCTGTTACCAAACATGAGGTGACGCTTTCAGATGCCTATTATCATGAACTCACTTCCGGTAAAATTTCCAAAGAAGCGTTGCTTAAGATTTCCTTTGAATTTTTACTTAAACGCGAAAGCAATACCATGATCATGAGCCGTTTCGACCTGCCGGTGATAAACCGTTATTTTCCTGAATATGAAAACGAGATACGAAGGGGGCTTCGATGAAAGACCGTTATCCGAAACGGATTGTTTGTATGACCGAAGAGCCCACCGAAACCCTTTATTTATTAGGGGAACAGGATCGGATCGTGGGCATCTCAACCTATACCGTCAGGCCGGCACGTGCACGTAAGGAAAAGCCTGTTGTTTCTGCATTTACCTCTGCCAATATTGATAAAATCCTTGATCTGAATCCTGATTTGGTAATCGGTTTTTCTGATATCCAGGCCGAAATTGCTTCGGAACTGATCAAAAAAGGCGTAGAAGTGCATATCTTCAACCATCGGACGGTGGAAGAGATTTTCAACATGATACAGCAGTTGGGATCGTTGGTTGGAGCTGGAGAAAAGGCTGCTAAGTTCATTGGGGAGACTGAGAAAAATCTTGAAACCATCAGGCAAAAGAGCAGTAAACTAAAACGTAAACCACTTGTTTATTTTGAAGAGTGGTATGAACCCATGATCACCGGAATAGACTGGGTGACCGAATTAATTGAGATTGCAGGTGGCATTGATTGTTTTCCTGAACATAAAAACAAACCCCTGGCCAAAAATAGGATCGTTGCAAATCCCGAAGAGGTTATTCAGAGAAATCCGGATATCATTTTGGGTTCCTGGTGTGGGCGGAAATTCAGGTCGGACAGGGTGATTAAAAGAGCAGGCTGGCATCAGATAAATGCCGTTAATAACAAAGATTTATTCGAAATTGATTCAGCCATTATTCTGCAACCCGGACCAGCAGCCTTAACAGATGGTGTAAAGGCTTTACAACAGATTATACATTCCTGGTCTGAAAGAAACTTAAATCCCTAATTTCAATTTTCAGGTTAGGATTGAATATTTGAATGCCCTACCCGGTAGTTTACTTTCATTCCTGAATAAAACCTGGCCGAATCCTGAACTCAGTAATTTTTTGTTTGAGCCCTTATAACCAATAGCATAATTGATCTCTTTTGGTGAAACATCAATTGTAATACCCTGTCCGGAATGCTTCAATAAGGGCAATATTTGTTCGCGCCAGATCTCACTTAAAACAAGCTCCCGAAACGATTGGTGCCAGGGCCCTGCCACCAGGTCAGCGCCTGATAACAAACCATCCGAAGGATGCAATCCCAGCTTTAAAACCTTAACATTCGATTGCTCGAAAATTTGAAGAATCTTAGCAGACCAAACAATGGCTTCTTCGAGGCTAAGTGGTTGGAATTTACCAGCATGATATTTTTTCTCAAGTAAAGTGTCCCTGATCACCAGTGTTGGATAAATGCGTGTTTCAGTGGCTCCGAGCTCAATGATTTTATGAGCCGTAAAAACCGCTTTATCAATCGAATCACCAGGCAGACCAATCATCATTTGCAAACCCAGGTTAAATCCAAATTCAAGTATCATTTGGGAAGCTTTGATTGTTTCGGCGGCAGTATGGCCACGTTTTGAAGCCTTCAATACTTCATCATCCAGCGATTGTGCACCCAGTTCAATGGTGCTTACATGTTTGGTTTTTAGCAATTTCAAAATTTCTTCGGAGATATAATCGGGGCGGGTGGATAACCTGATCCCGGAGATACGGCCATCATGGATGTAGGGTTGAACTAAATCGAGGTAATTGGTTTGCTGTTCCATTGAAAATCCGGTGAAATTTCCCCCGAAATAGGCCAGCTCAATTTCCGAATTTTCGATGGGCATAGTTTGAAGTCGCGATTCAATGATTTGGATGATTTCCTGATCCCCCGGAATGTGCAATTGCCCCGATATTTTGCGTTGGTTACAGTAAATACACTGGAACGGACAGGCTGCCTCAGGAATGAAAACCGGAATGTTGAAATGTTTTTTATTCATCGAAATTTCGGGCATTAAAATTAGATAATTTTGCAAGCAATTGAATAAAAAAACAATTTATTCGTTGGTAATAAATATTGGAAAATCAATAGATTAGTAAACCATAAAATCAAATAAAATGAAAACACAGTTTTATTTCAAAAGTATTATCCCCAGGCTGTTCATAATATTGCTGGTAGGAGGGATTGCATTCAGCACAGGCGGTTGTAAAAGTAAAAAAAAGCTAGCCCAGGAAGCAGCAGCAAAAGAGTATGCCGATCGGGTTGCCAAAGCCATCGCTGAACTTGAGGCCATTTTGAATGATGATGGAACCATGCCTGTTGTAGAAATGGAAAGAAGGCTAAACGACATCAAATCTCAGAACCTCAACGATACCCGTGTTAATGAACTGATCAAACAAGTGGAAGCAAAAATTGCCGCTCAAAAAGAAGCTTTGCGCCAGAAGCAGCTTGATGATCAAAAGAAACAGGAAGCAGCGGAAGAACAGACCTATCATTACATTGATGAGTATTTCAAGCAGGTTGCCAATTCCAAAACCGTTCCTGAAGCCAATGCAAAAATTGCCGAAGCTATGAAAATGTTCTCTTCACCGGATGTTCCGGTACTGATCATCATTAGCAAAGCAGGTTCCGATGTGGATTATGATAAACCAACCACCATCGAAAAATACCTCAATTACCTGAAAGACACTAAAAACTATAACAACAGTGTTTACAGTGTTAAAATGGATGGTTACGGACAAATTGTTTCACTTGAATTAATAAAAAACTAAACCTATGAAAACCTATAAATCCCTCATCATTTTATTATTTGCCGGCTTTGCACTGCAGGGCGTGGCACAGGATAACCTGAGTCCGGAAAGGAAACAGGCAATTGATAGCCTTGCACTTGAAAAGGTTAGAGATTTGAGTAAATACATCAGTTTGATCGGCGATAAAGACACTCCGTTTTCAGAAGCCAACAGGGTAATCGACCGTGCGGTCGAATTGTTTATGGAAGGAAGCGAAGTGGGCGTATCCTCATTATACAAAGAAGAGATCAACTATTACCAGGTTCGCGAATACCTGGAACGACTGATGCGACTTAACTACAGCAAGGTTGACATTGAATGGTACAAAATTGAATATGTAAGCGACCTCGAACGTCAGCCGGATGGTACCTACGTGGGTGTAATTACCATTTTCCAGAAGTTTTCCGGATATGATCAGGAGGGTGGCCTTGTGTACCAGGATGTGACTAAAAAAGACATAACCGTTTATGTAAAAAGGAAAGAAACTCAGATTGCTGGTAAACTGATCGGCTTCTGGGATGTGCTGCTCGGTGATATCAGGGTGAAAGAAACCACTAAAGAGTAAGCCTCATAAATTACAAAAAGGGCTTTCGTTTGAAGGCCTTTTTTTATGTCGGTAATTTATTTGAAAAGTATTTTAAATGACAACTTTAGGGTTTGATTTTCAACCTAATTTTGTTTTATAATTCCATATGTATATAGCAGCATGAAATATTCAATCACTATTTTAATTTTGCTTTGTTGCGCTTTTATAATGCCTGCATTCGGGCAGGGAAGTTTGAGTTCCATCACCGGCGATGAAACCGACCTTTATGCCCAAACCAAACAGGTAAACCAGTTTTTCAGAAGGTTTAATAATGAAGAAGACCGTTATGGGAATCGCTATTATCCCGGCGACAGTCTTTACCGCGATAATGCCTTCCGAAAAGTGTACCTGGAGATGTTGTTCGACAAGGAGAGCCCTTTTATTCAAAAAAGCCAGAAAGAAGAATTCATTAACCATGTAGCTGATGTTGACAATCCTGTTTTTCTTGATTTTCACGGCGACAACTGGTTTGCAGAGGTTCCGGCCACTTTTATGTATTACAAGAAGAAGGAAACATTGTTGCTTTTTCTGCAACTTGAACAGGAGAATCTGGGATACAAATGGGTGATCACCAATGTATATTTCGATAAGTTTTTGAAAAAATTCAACAAGGGTGATAAGGAGCTTGTTAAAAGTAAATTTTTACACCCCATGAGTCACGAGCTCGATTTTATGAACATGTACAAGGTTTTTCAGGATCCAACCTATTCCGAATATTACGCAAGTAAAACCTTTAAACCTGATTACCGAACATTGTTGTTTTATGAAGTGAAAATGGGAAACATGGAATATCAGAACCTCGGGCCGCTGAAGTTTCATTTTTTCCAGGTGGATGGATGGTATTTTGAGGTTAATTTTTTTAACCGTCCCGGCAACAATTCGGGCTGGCTGATCTCAAAACTTTATAAGATTTCGGATAAGGAAAAAGAAGATCTGATCAGGTTCTATTTGCCATAACCCTGAATTTGTAACGCAAATGAAAAATACGCTACTCTTTACAATATTACTGGTATTCCTGCTTCCTTTAACCGGGATATCGCAAGCTCCGGGTGCTGATCTTTCGGCAGATGAGATCAGCAGGTATAATAAGCAAGTGGAGCAATTGGTGGGTTACCTCGAAGGAACCCTCAATTTCCTTGGCGATCCGGAATCACCTGCCAAGGAGAAGGAAATTGTGATCAATGAAAGTTACCTCAAAATCTTCAAAGACGATAAAGTTCAGGTGGAAGATGACCTCGACGAAAACCGGGATGTTCCCTTGCATAAGGATGTGCAGGCTTACCTGAAGGATATTGAGTTTTTCTTTAAAAAAGCCAGCTTCAAATTTCACATCGTAAGCATCGATCATTTCACCAATGATCAAAACGGGCATTTTTTCAAGGTAACTTTTAACCGCGACCTGGTGGCGACCACTGTTACCGGTGACTCAATCAATTCGCGGAAAGTACGGTATATGGAGGTAAATTTGGACCTTGCTAAAAACGACCTGCGCATTGCCAGCATATATACCACCAAGATCAACGAAAAGGAGGAGATACGTAATTGGTGGAATAGCCTTGCCGCAAACTGGCGGAAGATACTCGGCGCCAACATTGTGCT
>JAGQVE010000055.1:16198-21318 GCA_020438105.1 Bacteroidales bacterium | reverse complement strand
ACGCGGCGGCGAAGAAATCTGAACATCGGCCACATCTTTAATAAGAATAGGGATGCCGTTGATATTTTTAACTACGATATTCTCTATATCTTTTTCCTGCTCTATCATACCTTCAGCCCGGATATAATAGGCACCCGGGCCCTTTTCGATATAACTTCCGCCGGAATTCTGGTTGTTTTTTTCGAGCGCCTCAAAAATTTCGAGGATAGTGATATCCATGGCCACCAGCGTTCTGGGTTTGATGGAAACTTCGTATTGTTTTAAAAACCCGCCAAAACTTGAAATCTCCACAATGCCCGGTATACCTGAGAGATAACGTTTGATGATCCAGTCCTGGATGGTCCGCATGGTCATGGCGTCATAAACGTTCTCATAGCCGGGTTCAGGCTCGATGACATACTGGTAAATTTCACCCAGACCAGTGGTGATGGGCATCATTTCAGGTTTCCCATAACCTTCGGGTATGTCGTTCTCGGCAATTTTTATTTGTTCGCTCACCAATTGCCGGGCAAGATAAGGACTCACCTTATCCTTAAACACGATGGTTACCACCGACAATCCCGAACGCGAGATCGACCGGATCTCTGTAACGTCCTGTATGTTGGCCATAGCCATCTCTATTGGGAAGGTGATAAATTGCTCCACCTCTTGCGGAGCCAGCGAAGCTGAAACGGTAATCACCTGCACCTGGTTATTTGTAATGTCGGGTACGGCATCAATAGGGAGAATGGTAAAATTATACACACCCCATGCAACCATCGCCAAAGTTAGCAACCCAATGATCAATCGGTTCTTAACCGAAAAATCTATGATCTTTTCAATCATAACACATCTAAATTAGTTAAATATAAAATTAGGAATCAATTAAATTGCCTTTGAGGCAAAAAGGAAATGATTTAGGAAAAAAGCGGGGAACCCCTGGTAATATTAATGGAAGTGAGCCACTCAGTGCAATATAAAGGAACAGATTGAAGCACCTCTCGCGGTGTTTGAATTTCTGTTTCAGTAGCTTCAATAAAAAGTGTTTGAAGTAAAACCCGGTCAATGTTAAGATCGACCTTTACATACGAATCTTTGTAATTTTCGAGGTGCTCGTAGCCCAGATTAAAGGTGAAAGCCCTAGAAACAAGGTTTACAAGATCTTCATAGGTTTGTTCCTGTTGAATGATGGTTTGACCTGAACCCGCTGCATGTATATGTGGAATAAACGCATGGATCAGCGTTAACAAGAACGCGAAAACTAAAATTTTATATTTTTTTCTGAATCTGTCCACGTTAACAAAACCTGTTATTTATATTAGTTCTGAATAGTGTATCTTTGCAAACATTATTCAAAGATAAATGTTCATCAAAAAAGTTTAATCTGAAATGAAGAAAATTGGATTGTTTTACGGAACAACAACTGGAAAAACAAAGAAAGTAGCGGAACTGATCAAAAAAGAATTTGGAGAAAAATCTGTTGATGTGTTTGATATTAAACATATAAAACCTGAAGATATCCTTAATTATGACAACATCATTTTCGGCACCTCAGCCTGGGGAATTGGCGACATGCAGGACGACTGGGAAATATTCATCGACAAGGTGGTGGATCTTGATATGAAAGGAAAAATCATAGCCCTTTACGGATTGGGTGACCAAAAAGAATATCCCGGAAGTTTTGCTGATGCACTAGGAACACTTTACTGCAGGATGCATGTGAAGGATCAGATCGTGGGTGCTATTTCCACAAATGGTTATAATTACTATTTCTCTTCGGCTGAACTTGACGGAAAGTTTGTAGGACTTGTAATTGATGAGGATTTCCAACCCGAAAAAACTGCTGAAAGGGTGAAGAAATGGGTAACCCAGCTCCAAAAAGAATTCAAATAAAAAAAGTCCCTCACGGGACTTTTTTCTTATCGGTTTGAATGATTGTTATTCTTCAGGATGAATTGCCTCAACCGGGCAAACATCAGCGCATGAACCACAATCTGTGCAAATATCGGGGTCGATTACATAGATGTCTCCTTCAGAGATAGCCTCAACCGGACATTCATCAATACAGGTACCACATGCAGTACAATCATCTGTAATAACGTAAGCCATAATTCTAATTTTTTAATGTTTATAAACATTGCAAATGTAAAAATATTTAAATCCAAACTCATTTTTATTAAAAAGATTTTTCAACTTCATGATTAGCACTCAAAGATTGAAGTATTTACATACATAATATATATCCATTCCAAATAGTATCACCGGTTTTGAGAAGATCCGGAACTGCCTCAAAAATAATTTCTTAGTTTCTTTTTTCCCTTCACTTAAAGTTATAATTTTGTTGCATTACGAATAAGTGAAGATACCATGAATACAACACAAGAAACAATGACATCAAATGATTTAATGCAACTTGAAGACAAACACGGAGCACATAACTATCATCCGCTTCCGGTTGTTTTGGCAAGAGGAGAAGGTCCTTATATGTGGGACGTGGAAGGAAATAAATACTTCGATTTTCTGTCGGCATATTCAGCCGTAAATCAGGGTCACTGCCATCCGAAGATCATCGGTGCAATGACCGAGCAGGCCTACACATTAACCCTTACATCCAGGGCCTTCTATAATGATGCACTCGGCCCTTACGAAAAATTTGCCACTGAATTTTTTGGTTATGACAAAATATTACCGATGAACACCGGAGCAGAGGGCGACGAAACAGCGCTTAAACTTTGCCGGAAATGGGCGTATATGAAAAAAGGGGTTCCTGAAAACCAGGCCAAAATCATTGTTTGTGAAAACAACTTCCACGGAAGGACAATCACTGTTGTATCTATGTCAACCGATCCGGATGCACGCGATGGATTCGGACCTTACACCCCGGGATTTATCACCATTCCTTACAACGATCTGAATGCACTTGCCGAGGCACTCAATGACCCGACGGTTGCCGGATTTTTGGTGGAACCGATACAGGGAGAAGCAGGTGTTTTTGTGCCGGATGATGGATATCTGAAAATGGCATATCAGATGTGCCGCGATCACAATGTGCTTTTCATTGCTGATGAGGTGCAAACGGGAATTGCCCGTACAGGAAAACTTTTGGCCTGCGATCATGAGGGCGTTCGCCCAGATATTCTGATCCTGGGGAAAGCACTCTCAGGAGGTGTTTATCCTGTTTCGGCAGTACTTGCCGACGATGAGATCATGCTTTGTATCAAACCTGGTGAACATGGTTCTACTTTTGGGGGAAACCCGGTAGCAGCAAAAGTAGCTGTTGCAGCACTTGAAGTGGTAAGGGATGAGAAACTGGCCGAACGTGCCGAGCATCTTGGCAATATTTTCAGGGAGGAAATGCGCAAAATCGACAGCTCCATGATTGAACTGGTACGCGGAAAAGGCTTGCTTAATGCCGTGGTGATTAAACCAAAAAACGGTAAGGAAGCCTGGGATGTTTGCCTTGAAATGGCGAAGAACGGTGTGCTTGCCAAGCCCACCCACGGACATATTATCCGCTTTGCCCCTCCATTGGTGATTTCAGAAGAAGAATTGCGTGAAGCGATTGGCTTGATTGAAAAGTCGATCAAAGCGTTTGATTAAGCTTTGTAATCCAGTATAAAATTATTGCCCGGATCTTTTGGTTCGGGCTTTTTTTTGTCTTTACCTTTTTCTATTTTTGATCTATCAAAACAGACAGGTTTACAACTTGAGAACCATCCCGCATTTCATTAACAAGCATGCAATAAAGTTGCTTTATGCCCTGACCCTGGGAATGGGTGTGATCATTTTTTTTACCCTCGAAAACGGCCATGTTATTGGGGGAGATTTTGCCCAATACATTGAGCAGTCGGAAGCAATTTTATCAGGTCATACCGCTGATTTGCTGGAGTCAAACACGTATGCCATGGATCACTCCGACCGCAATATCGGCCCCTATCTTTACCCGGTAGGCTTTCCGTTGCTGATTACCCCGGTTACATGGTTATTTGGTGTAAATTTTATTGCCTATAAAACACTAATGCTCTTCTTTTTCCTGTTGGTTTGTATTACTTCATTTTATCTTTTCCGAACCTGTTTCGATGAACCTTTATGGCCATTAATCATTGCCCTTAGCATACTTTTTAATTATTATTTTATGGTGAGCCTCGACCTCATTGGCTCGGATATTCCGTACCTGTTTTTTGCATTGATGTCGTTGTACCTGATAAAAAAACAACGGCGCTCCAATAAGTGGCTGCATCAATTGGGTATTGGGATGATTATCAGTTTCGCATTTCTGCTGCGAACTTCCGGTGTGAGCATTCTATTTACGCTGGGTTTTATTCATTTTTATGAGGATATCAAACTATTTGCCGGTGACCCGGGCAGCTATCTTCGTGGTAATTATCGCCGGTTTCTACCCTACATTGTTTTCATAATTGCGATCATACTTGACGGAACTTTTTACTATTCCGGGGAACAAAATCATATCCGTTTGCTGCAAAATGCTTCTGTTTCACAGGCCATTGACAACCTTATCCATTATGCGACCGAGTTTAAATTATTTCTGATCCTTTACTATCCAGAGATTTCAGTGCTATTTCTGATCCTTTCAACTCCTTTTTTGGTGATTGGTATTATTCGCAACCTGAAGCATAATTTGTTGTTCCTGGTTTTTATAGCTGCAAACTTTGGCATTTATGCTATTTGGCCCGAACAGGAACGTGTTCGTTTTTTGTTTCCAGTACTTCCGTTTTACTTTTATTTTCTTGTAAAAGGGATTTTGATTGTATCGGCGTCAGCGCCCCGTTTCAAACTTCACCTGCTGCCCTATTTTTTGCTTCTTGGCATTATGATCCAGGGACTTTTTTACAGCTTCCGCGATTTTCATCAGGATAACTCCTCGAATGTACTTTCCCCGGCGTCAACTGAAGTTTTTAATTTTATTACGACAAAAACTGACCCTTCGGCATTGTTTATTTTTACCAAACCAAGAACGCTGCGGTTGATGACAGGCCGAAATGCAATTGCCCAGTCAGAAACATCCGGAATGTTAAATTCAGAAGCCTCCTTTGTATTGAAGTTTCGTGAGCCGATGCTGGAAATTAACGGTTTCGAACTTATTTTTTCGAATAAAGATTTTGAATTGTATAGGATCAATC
>JAGQVE010000055.1:0-16100 GCA_020438105.1 Bacteroidales bacterium | reverse complement strand
AGAACTGTTCCTCCATGCTTTTCAGCAGCCCGATCTGCGCTTTAGTGCGAACCAGATTATGCTCAGGGTAAGCAGTTTTATAATACAGGTTTCCATTCAGAAAATCAGTTAAAAAGCGAACGGCCTGTTCCCAGGTAATATATCTGGCTGAAAATGCGAGATTTTTGATTTCTTCCTCCTTGAGAATCGCTTTTGTTTCAGATAAAAACCCTTTGGTAAATCCTTTAAATAATTCAATGTCCATCCTCACATTGCTGGGCTCCTGATCGTCTTCACGACCCGTATTTGCAAAGGTTCGGATGGCGTCGCCAAAATCGTAAAGTGTGGTTCCCGGCATTACGGTATCAAGGTCGATCACGCAAATGGCTCTATTTTGCTCATTAAAAAGCACATTATTGATCTTGGTATCGTTGTGTGTTACCCGAACCGGAAGTTTATTTTCATTGACGAGTTTGCGTATTTTCATCATCTCATCAGCGCGGGCTTGTAAAAATTCGATCTCGGCCACGGCCTCATCCATTTTGTTAGCCCTGTTCTTTTCAATGGCTTTATTGAAATTGGCCAGTCGGGTTTCCCCGTTATGAAAATCGGGAATGGTATCGATGAGATCGCGAACCGGAAATTTGTCCAGGCTCTTGATGAACCAGCCAAACGCTTTGCCACCTTCTTCCGCAAGTTCTGGGTTTTCAGCTGATTCAATGCTGCGACTGCCTTCGATAAAATCAAACATGCGCCAGAAATTGGCATCGTCGTCGATATAAAAATAGGTGCCGTTGATCGTTCGTACCGAATTCATCACCTGCATGTCTCCCTCCTGGTTTTCAACAATGTCAGAAAGGTAATTGATCACCCGGATTAGATTACTGGTGAGGCCCCTCACATCCATAAAAACCTGCTGATTTACCCGCTGAAGCAGGTAGTTTTTCTCGCCGGTCAGCACTTTGAAAGTATCATTGATATGACCGTTTCCAAACGGAAAAACACTTCTTACCCTTCCTGTTAATCTGAAATTGCCGGCAATATCCTGCAAATCAAAATCCCGTTCATCTATTTCCATAATTTTTCCGGATAAACTCCTTTGGCAATTAATTTATTGATACTGTTTACAGCCGATGCTTTATCTTTTTTATAGGTAACACCAAACCACAAGTCCTTCGATTGCAACACCTTCAGATTTATCTTCCCTTTGTCGATCAGGTCATTTACAACCGTTGGAATATAAAACTCACCCTTTGGATTTTGTGCATTTTCACGAATAAAATGGGTGAAATAGGTTTCAAGATGATCGAAGTATGAGGGCATAAAACCCCAGAAATTCATGGATACCACTTCATTTCCGGTGAGCTCCATAGTTTTGCCTTCTTCTATTTGTGTGATGATCTTTCCATCAACGCGCTCAATATGGGTGCGCTCAACAACGGTTTGCAGAAATTCATCTGAATCAGTTTCACAAATACCACGGGATACATACCCATGTTCCGACAGGGTTTTATCAAGCATATAACCTACCATGCAATAATCGTTTGCCGGATCAGTATTGGGGTTTAGAAGATAATCATGCGTTAACTGGTAGGATCCGGGACCATAATAATCATCGGCATTGATCACGGCAAATGGCTCATTGATCACATCTTTGGCCACCAAAACAGCATGACCGGTCCCCCAGGGTTTTTGCCTTTCGGCACTTACCTCCACATCATCAGGTACAAAATTGAGGAGTTCCTGGAAAACATATTCCGTTTCGATCTTTCCTTTGAGTTTACTGTCAAAACTTTCGAGAAAAGCAGCCGCAAAGCTCTCACGGATCACAAAAACCACTTTTCCATACCCGGCCCGAATGGCGTCATAAATAGAATAATCGATGATAGCTTCTCCATTGGGGCCCACAGGATCAACCTGTTTCAGTCCGCCGTAGCGGCTTCCCATTCCTGCTGCTAAAATTAAAAGTGTTGGTTTCATATAATAAGTTCAATATTTTATTTGGTTAGTTTTCCGATTTTATGGCCGGCTGCTGCAAAATAGAGAATGAAAAGGTAACAGGGAACCATGATCCAGTATGCCTGCTGCGAACCAATGGACGGCACGTCAGCCAGCGCGCCATACACCAGTGGGAGCAATGCACCTCCGGCTATCCCCATAATGAGCATGGCCGATCCTGTTTTCATGAACTTTCCAAGTCCGTCGATGGCCAGAGGCCAGATAGCTGGCCACATAATGCTGTTAGCAAATCCAAGCGCAGCAATCATTAAGATGGACGTAAAGCCCGATGTGAAAATTGCTGTTATTGAAAACAGAACACCCAAAATTGCAAAGTATTTGAGTGCATTTTGCTGGGAGATAAATTTCGGAATAGTGAGGATCCCGAAAAAGTATCCGGCAATCATCGCTCCCAGGGTGAAGCTTGCAAAAAACTTGGCTTCGGCAAAATCAAAACCGAGATAATTACCATAACTGATGAGGGTATCAACGGCAATCACTTCTACACCAACATAAACAAAGATGGTGGCTACCCCTAACAGCAAATATGGATATTGCCAGATGCTTGTGCGTTTAACATTGTTATCAGCATTTTCACGTTTTTCTTCTTCCTGTTCCACTTCCGGCAGTGTTGAAAAACGTACCAGTGCAGCCAGCAAAACCAACACGCCTGCCATGATCAAATAAGGCATGATCACTTTCTGGGCAAGAATATCGAGCTCAACGGCCTTGGCTATCGGGTCCATTTGTTCCAATTCCACCACCAGATCATCGATTCCGGTAAGTACAACGGCACCAAGGATTATCGGGCTGAGAATACCTGCAAATTTATTGGCTACTCCCATTATACTTATCCGTTTGGCCGCACTTTCTATGGGCCCTAAGATGGTAACGTATGGATTGGAGGCTGTTTGAAGAATTGTAAGCCCGGTTCCCTGAATGAACAAACCCGCCAAAAATAAACCGTAAGTACGGGTGTAAGCTGCCGGAATAAAAATCAATGCCCCGATGGCCATGGTTATCAAACCTACGGACATTCCGTTCTTAAACCCAGTCTTTTTCAGCACAGCCGAAGATGGTAAGGCCATTACGAAGTAGCTGATATAAAAGGCAAAAGCTACAAGGTACGACTCAAATGAAGTGAGCTCACAAGAGATTTTCAGGTATGGGATCAGGGTGGCATTCAGCCAGGTTACAAATCCAAAAATAAAAAACAATGCTCCGATGATTATAATCGGCATTAAATAATCACTTTTACGGTTATTGATCGCAGATTCAGCCATAAACGTTCGGTAAAGTTTGGCGGCAAAGATAGTATTTTATGAAACGGGAATTCTTCAGGCAACCTAAAATCATTTTTGCTGTCTAATATTGCATGAAAATGAAAACAATTTCCTACTGGATATTCATTGCAACAGCGTTAATAACACTATATAGTTGTGAGGGAGAGACCTCCTATTCCAAATTTGTTTACAATCACACAGACGATACTTTGACTTTCGTGATCTTCAGCAGTTATCCGGGCCTGATCAAAGATTCGTTTGAGATATTTCCAAACCAGGAAAAAGATTTCTGGTACTGGTCGAAACTGGGTGGCAGCAACACAGATGCCCCCTGTAATGAAGGAATCGACTCCATTCATTTTTATGCCTCTGACAGCGTGACTCTGCAAAAGGACTTCCTCGATAACCATAACTGGGATTACAGCAGGCAATCAAACAAGCGGGGAAGTATGGTTGACAATTACTGCACTTTTCATGTTCGGGCCGAAGACCTTGAAAAATAATTTCACTCGATTGGTTTCTCCCCAAAGGAATTTACAAAAAGCATATTCCCGACCGACTCATAGCCTTTGAAAAGATCAATCCCGTAGTGTTTCAGTGATTCTTCACGGAATCCTACAATGGTGATCCCGGCATCCCTTGATTTTTCGGCAATCAGTTTTTTAATATGCTGCCCATTGGCTTCAGAAATGATCTCCACATTTTTTTGTGTGATCGGCAGGCGGCCGCTCTGCAGCAACTGATCGAGGTTTGCCTTCACCTTTTCACGCTCCTCGGGTTTGCAAACGTCAAAGATCCGTATGTTCGATTTACCCCAGAGGGGATGGTACTGAATGATGAACCCGATCATGATCATTAAGTTGGCATTGTGGGTATCGCCGCTTCGTATCCAAATGTGAATCTCTTCCCTTTTGCGAATGCTTCTATTGGCAGAACCAACAATACATACATCAAAATTGCCGGCATTTACAAGTGAAAAATTATCCACGATATCGAGCAGGTTTTCAGGTTCCTCTTTATCAAATTCAAAGATCACCATGTTGTTTTCCATGCCGGCAATGCCCGGAATTTGTATCGCCTGGGCAATGGCAGAAGTATACGACGGACTGATAATGGTATCGACATACACATGATTTTCCACCCGGTCAAATTTATTGAGCAGATCTTTTACGATGATCTCAGCCTCTTTGTGGGTAGCTTTGGAATAATATCCTTCGATGAGATGCAGGTAGGTACCAAAGCCGTATTTATAGGAGAGCCAATTTAGAAAATCAAAAGCAGTAGTCCGCTGAAATGAATCGCGGGAGATGCAAATGGCACTGGGCCGCCACTCTTTTTCAGGTTTGCGGGCGGCAGCTTTTTGCAAATAAACCTGTATATTCCGGTTCACCTGAAACAAGGTATTGGCAAGGATAGCCTGCATGCCACCCCTGCTGCGATGGTATGAATTTATATAAAAATAGATCAGCAGCATTACAACAATGGCCATTAGGGCGTAAGGAGTATTGATCTTGAACATTACCCAAAGCGCAACCAGGAATCCCAGTAATGAAATGTACCAGCGCGAATGGAATGAAGGTCGGTACGAAGGCGAGGAACCGAAATGATTTAAAAAGGAGATCAGGCAGAGCGCACCGTATGTCACCATAAAAAACATGGATATGATCTCTGCCACCGCATTCACATTCCCGAAAGCCACAAACACCATGGCAATGATGCAGGTGACAAGGGAGGCATTTACTGGCTCATTGTCCTTTACCCTTCCTCTCGCGATCCAGCGGTTCATCCCTTTGAAAGGAAAACTGCGGTCGTTGGCAAGGGCTTGTAATGTTCTTGGAGCCACCATCACCGATCCCAGGGCAGAGGAAATGGTACTCGCTGCCAGGCCGATTGGAATAACAAAAGCACCTCCGATGGCGATTTTAGACATGATCAGTTGATTTTCGATCAGATCGGCTGGTGAAGCCGAAAGGGCCAATTTATAGGTAATAAAAAAGTAAACGATCAATCCCAGGATAGTCCCGCCCAGTGTGCCGAGGGGAATCGATTTGGAGGGTTTGCGCAAATCTCCGGAGAGGCCAACACCAGCTGTCATACCGGTAAATGCCGGAAAGATGATGGCAAACACCAGGAAAAATTGATCCATATTTCGGAACTGAGCCGAAACCAGGCTAAAATCGGATCCGGCCGCATGGTCAGTGCTGCCCAGGAAAAACATCGCCAATGAAATAAATAAGATTGCTACCACAAAATAGAGCGCTTTCACTCCCAAATTAGCTCCTTTTCGCAGGATCAGCACCGATAAACCGAGCATTACAGGGATACTGATCACCTGTCGTGGCAAATCAACATCATAGGTATTTTTCATCCAATCAAAGAAAAAAGAGAACGCTTCGGTAAAGGCGATCACATAAAAAGCAACACTGATGGCCTGCGATAAAAACAGGGCAATGCCAATGGTGCCACCCACATTCAACCCAAAGGACCGTGAAATGATAAAATACTCACCTCCACCTTCTACCCGTTTGTTGGTGGCCAGTTCTGAAATGGCCATGGCAGTGGGGATGGTAACCAGGTGACCCAATCCAACGATCAGCACCACACCCCAAAATCCAAGCATGCCGGTGGCATATCCAAACCTCAAAAAGAGGATGGCACCCAAAATGGTGGAAATGGCTGTAAAAAATACCGGGGCAGTTCCAAAGCCACTCCTTCTATGTTCTATTTTCTTTTCAGCCATAAATTTTTGCTTTTCGTAAAATTACGACAATATTTACCTCTACGATAAGATTCATTAAAAACTTAAAACTTCATTAACCAGAACGAAAAAAATTTTTTGAGTTGTTCGAATAGCTTAAAAAATATATCTTTACGAGCAATTCATAATTTCAAAACAAAGGACATTAAAATGAAAAAGATTTTATACGCGCTAGTACTGTTGGCAGTAGTTGTGAGCTGTAAAAAGGACAACAATGATGATGATCAAACTGATGGCCCACTGGATGTTACCTGGTCGTTCGACAGTGAATCAACCATCGACAACTGGACCATTGTAACACCCAACAACGCGCAAGTATCAATCGATACTGACGACAAGTTTGCCGGGGCAGGATCGCTTTATATTACCAGCGGCTGTGCAGTTCTCACCTATAAAAAAGAGTTTACCGTAAAACCCAATACCGATTATGGATTAACGGTTAATGCCAAACGCACACCCTGGGGCCCCAATGATACTATTTGCACTTATCAATATCCCGTGGGCATCTTTGTATTGCAGGGAGGCATTGAATTATTCGGATCAGCCATAGGAGACAGCCCCAATTGGAAAACGGAGTCATTTTACTTCAATTCACATGAAGGAACCGAACCCATTACGTTGCGCTTCATGATCAATTCGAAAGAGGTATGGTTAGATGAAATAAAACTCGAAGAAATCTAACATTCTCTTGATCTGACGGAGATCAAATAAAACAATGAACAAAGGCGTGGCTCCGCTGTTTGTGGATAAATGCCTTTTTTTATGTTCAAACAATTACTCCTTTCACTCGCCTTACTTCCTATTACGCTTTTTGCCCAAAACCTGCCGGCCTGTGATTCGCTGCTGATCGAATGTTGCGATTTTAGCCTCACCGAAAACAGCATGATCATCACCGCCGAAAACCAATCTTCGGTATTATTTGATTATCCCGGTTTTGTAATTTTAGATGCTAATGAGGATACCATCGCCAAAGAAACTGTTAATTATTTTGGCATCGGCTGGGGCCCGCAACAACACACCCTCAGTATTTATAACGCTCCCGATTTACCCTTTACAGGCACATTAAAACTTTATACCTGGTTTTATGAATCATTGAGTTGTACTTTTGATATAATAATTCCGGATACTTCCCTTAATAATACCAGTTCCCATAATAAAAATGATATCAATATTTATCCAAACCCTTGTAATGATCAGCTATGGATAAGCTGGGATGATAAGACTAACGCACCAATACAAATAAGTATAATTGACATGAACGGGCATCTGGTGAAAGAAATCAAAAACAATTTATCGCGTGCTCAAGTTTTGAATATTGATCTTACGGAACTGGAAGCCGGTCTCTACTTTCTGAATATTCAAACAGAAGAAAAAGTTAAAAAAGAAAAGCTGCTAAAACATTAAATTACCAATTACTACCTTAACAATTCCTCAATCGCCTCCTTTAAACTGCTGTCTGAGGGGCGTGGAGCATAAGGATCAGCAATCATTGAGTATTTATCAATCAGCACAAAACGAGGAATCCCATCAATCTTATAATCCTCAAATAATTTCGCGGCTTGTTTTCTATCTGTAATCAGTGAAATCACATTTACTGGATAATCCTGAACCAATTCATTCCACTGAACTTTATCATGTGAAAGGCAAATTGTTACTATTTTAAAATCCTGGTTTTTAAAGTCACCGGCTAATTCAGCAATTTCTGGAATCTCTTTGCGACATGGGAGACAGCCAGTTGACCAAAAATTTAGCAACACAACATTGCCTTTTAATTTTTCGAGTGATAGGGTTCGCCCCGAAAGATCATCCAGTTGTATTCCCAGTGCATTTTCTCCCCTTTTTAAACGATTATCTTCAGATTGGTAACGAGATGCATAAGCGGTTAATTCCGGATTAACTATTTCTTGTAAAACATCTTCTTGCAGGCCTTTTAATCTTTTTTTGTGAAAGGCTTTCTAATTGAAAGTATTTAAAGAGCAAAAAATAATCTTTATGGGGTTCTAATAACAACGAATCTATTATTTCTAAAATCAAATTATTGGTTAATGAAATCAAGGAATCATCAGATAGTTTTTGCAAAGAGTGAGGATCAAGTTCTTCAGCCTTTTCTTTCAATATTTGGTTCATTATGTAATCAACTCCAGAGAAATAATGGTAAGAAAATATAACATCATCAGAATTCAAATCAATGTTTTTAAGAAAATCATAATATTTATCCGGAATACGATCAACTTTTTGGTAAAAATCCCTCAGGTAAATAAATCCGCTTAATTTATAAGAGGCATCTATTAATTTCAAATTTGCCTTTTCATAGTTGTAAAAATCTCCTGGCAGCTCGTGTTTTCCATAATATTCCTCCAAAAAATCCAATTCTGAATTTGTGACCGAATCATTTTGAGCAATAAGCTCATCTACCGTTTGAGAATTAATTTGAAATTGTGCTCTGTTCAGGTCTACATCCCATGAATTGAAATGAAGATATTTGGATAAATTATAATCATTCTGTGGTTTATGCGGCCCCGAAAAATCAGGAACAGGATATTCCTCGGAAAACCCAATTTTTATGGTATCTAACTCTCCGGGAGCAACGAAAATTTCGAATTGAAAATCATTTATATATGCTTTAATAAATTGAGGTTTTTGAACAGAGGTAATTAGCGTATAAAAACCATCTTTTACAACCTGCAAAGTATCTGATTCAATAAATTCTCCAGGGAAAAAGTTCCAATGTTGTGTAAAGATATTGGTAGTATCAATTACATTTGAAAGCACGAAAGTTATTCCGGCAGTTCCATCCATTTCAAACGAAACAGGGCTTTCAACTTTTGATTTGCTGTTACATTGAATTGCGCTAAAAACCACCAAAAAGAGGATTAATATTTGCGCTTCAGGCTTTTTCATAGAAATTAGGTATTGATTATTAACTAATCTTTTACCAGAATATTTTAGGGTTTTAAATTCACAACAATATCCAATGCCGGAAAAGCAAAGGTATCCGATGGCGTTCGGGCGGTTCGCAAAATATTTTCAATTTCCTTTATCAACTCCGGATGTTGATCTGCCACATTATGGAGCTCGGCTGCATCGTTTTCCAGGTCATACAATTCAATCGGTGCTTTGGGATCTTTATTCAGGTTTTTCCTCAGCGCTTTCCAATTGCCCTTGCGTAAGGCCTGTTGCCCTCCGTAAGCCGGAAATTCCCAGTATAAATATTCATGTTCGGGTTGTTCCGAATTGATCAAGGTGGGTAAAAAGCTGATACCATCCACATTTTGTGGTATAGGGCCGCCAACGAGTTCGAGCAGGGTTGGCAACATATCCTGAAAAGCACTTACATGTGCCGACTCCGAACCGGCTGTTGTTTTTCGGGGCCACCACACGATCATCGGCACCCGGATTCCGCCTTCATACACACTTCCTTTTAATCCGGTAAATGGCTTTTTGCTTTCGAAATATTCCGTATCCGAACCACCAATTCCGCCATAGGTAGGGCCATTGTCGCTGGTAAAGATCACCACGGTATTTTCATCCAAATGAAGTGACTTCAGCAGATCGATGATCTTGCCAATTTCACGGTCCATGCGCGTGATCATGGCTGCATAGCCAGCCCGGGGATATTGATTTGGGAGATAGCCCTTGTTTCCCACATAAGGGGTGTCGGGGATCAACTGTTTATACTCCGCCAGTGTGGGCTCATCTTCCGGCACCTGAATGGCCAGGTGAGGCACTGTTAAAGGCAAATAGAGAAAAAACGAGGTATCCTTATGCTCCTGAATGAAATTAAGCGCTTTTTCCCGCATCTTATCCAAAGCATAATCCTCACCTTTGTATTTTTTGTACGATTGCGGATCTTCCGGATCACCCTCCAGCCTTTGATGCGCCATAAAAAAAGTATTGTTTAGGGTATCCCAATGTTCGTTTTCCCACAAATGTGTTGGATAATAGTTGTGCGCTTGTTTCTGGCAGAGGTAACCATAAAAATAATCAAATCCCTGTTTGTTTGGAACACCGGTTGAACCGGGTCCGCCAAGACCCCATTTGCCGATTATTCCGGTCACATATCCTTTTTCCTTTAAAAGGGTTCCAATGGTTTCTGTTCCTGGTGAGAGTGGCAATTGACCGCCTTCGGTTTCATCGGTATAACCTCCCAACTCATAATTATCACGGACATAGGCATGGCCGGTATGTTTTCCGGTGAGCAATACACAACGGGATGGCGCGCACACCGGGCTGCCTGCATAAAAATCGGTGAAACGGATGCCTTCAGCAGCAAGCTGATCTAATCGGGGTGTTCTTATGATATTTTGGCCGTAACTACCAAGCTCATTGTATCCAAGGTCATCTGCCATGATGAGAATGATGTTTGGCGACCGTTTTTCAACTGTTTTGCGGCTGCATGCAAAATTCAGAATCAATCCTGCAAAAATTAAAAGTCGAATAAGATTTTTTTCCCACATATAAATTAATTAGTTCAGTATTTTTCCTGCAATCCAATTGGTAAAACAGATTTACACCTTCAAAATTAAACACTTCATGTTTATAACAGATGAAAAACTAATATCAATTTAATCAGATATTTAGTTATTTTTGGATCAGAAAGAATTTTCATGCCTTCACCTCTTAAAAAAATTATAAACTACTTCCATTTTAACCGGACCGAACAACGCGGACTTTCCATACTTTTTGTGTTATTGGCAGTTATAGTTGGTTTTAACCTGATAATGCCGCTGATATTCAAACCGGCTAATTCCGATATTTCAGAATTTGAAAAAGAAATTGAAAAATTCACCCAAATACAGCAAGCAGCAAAGGATAGCCTCATGCGCTTAAGTGATGAATTGGCAACTCAAAAAGCACAGGATGAAGCGGGTCACATCAAACCATTTCGATTTAACCCTAACAATTTACCTCGTGAAACGTGGAAAAAGCTAGGCCTTTCGGACCAACAAATTGATGTAATTAAAAATTATGAAGAAAAGGGAGGCACGTTCAAATCGAAAGAAGATGTTGCCAGAATTTACAGCATTAGTGAGGATGAATACAATAGGCTGAAACCTTATATAGTTATTCCAAAGCCCTTTGAAACTGAAATTGAAGGGACGCTGCTCACACCCATTCCATTTGACCCGAACACCACTTCACGCGAAGATCTGATAGCCATGGGATTGTCGGAGCGCGTGATCGACAACATCATAAATTACCGTGATAAAGGTGGCCACTTTGATAATGCTGACGATTTTGGCAAATTGTATGCCCTCTCAAAGGAGGATTTTGAAACCCTGAAACCCTTTATTCAAATTGAAAAACAAATCCTGCCCTTTGAGGAGCAAACGGGCGAATCGTTGGTGATGATAGAACTGAACTCAGCAGATACCCTTGACCTGCAACAACTGTCGGGAATAGGCCCCGCCTTTGCCCGCCGCATTGTTAAATACCGGGAAATGCTTGGAGGATATACCAACAAGGAACAACTGCTTGAAGTTTACGGAATGGACAGTGTTAAGTATGTAACTATCGCAGCAAATATCAGTGTTGACCAGCATCAAATACACAAGATCAATATTAATTCAGCGTCGGTAAAAGAGCTGATCAATCATCCATACATTGAATTTTACCTTGCCAAATCAATTATCACTTACCGCGACAATATTGGAAACTATCAAAACATTGATGAGCTGCTGAATGCAAAGTTGATTTACCAGGAATTATATCTGAAAATTGCTCCATACTTAACCTTAAAAGAACAGGATAAATAATGTTAAACTACGCTAAAATACGCACTTACCTAACCGGATGCCTCACTGTAATCATCCTGAATACCGGCATGGCCGGGCAGGACCTGGTATTCGACAAGGAGATAAGTAAGCAGGTTGACAGCCTCAACAACCTGGGTGCTCACACCATACATTCCGACCTTGAAAAGACGAATGAACTGGCACATATATCATTGCGTTTAGCTTCCAAGGGGGGCTATTTGAAAGGCCGGGGAATTGCACTGGTACTTTTGGGAAACGTTAATTTGTTCAAAGGAAATTATGATGAGGCTATTCCTTTTTACAACGATGCAGTAGAAACTTTTAAGCAAATTGGATTTGAGGCAGGTGTAGGAACATGTTATAATAACCTGGCGCTGATTTATGAAGGCAAAAGTGATTATGAACTGGCGATGGAGTTTTTTATGAAATCACTTGAACTTGAAATTGCTCATGAAAACCAGGAAGGCATGGCACTCTGCTATAACAATATTGCAAATTGTTACTATTTTCTGGCGGATTATGACCAGAGCCTCGAATATCACTACAAGAGTCTTGAAATTTACCAGTCAACCAACAATGAAGAAGAAACGGTTTCTGTTTTGATTAGTATTGCCGCCATTATGGAAGTGCAGGAATTGTATGATCAGGCAATCAAAATTAATCGAAAAGCTATTGACCTAAGTCGCAAATATTCCAATGTTTATTATGAGGCCATGGGCATGAATAACCTCGGTTCAAACCTCTATTTTCAAGGTCATTTTTATGAAGCATCCAAGTATCTGAATCACGCCCTTGTTTTACGCGACCAACTCGACGATAAAGCGGGAATTACTTCCACCTTAAAAAATCTTGGCAAGGTATACCAAATGAAAAAAGAGTATGACAGGGCCATCGGTTATTTTTTCAAATCGTTGAAGTTAAGTGAAGAGCTGGAAGATAAACGAAGCATTGCGGAGTCGTTTACACTGATAGGAGAAAACCTGCTGGATAAAGGCCTGCCATCGGAGGCGCTCGATTATTTCAGGCAAAGCCTTGAAATTGCCAACGAAATAGGAGCAAGAAAAGAGGTAATGGAGAACTATGAAAACCTGTCGATGGTGTACGCCAAACTTAATGAACACGATAGCGCATCAGCTTATATTGCCTTATATGCCATGATGAGCGACTCGCTGGCAGTTGACGAAAAAATGGCAATACTGGAAGAAAAATTGCTCACTCCCAACAAAAGCAATGACAACCTCAGATCTTACCGGATTGCGCTCTGGATTTCAAGTATCGTAATACTAACACTTATCCTGATCATTTTTTTCAGAAAAAAACAAACTGCATAAAATTAACTTTCCGGGCATCGAATTGTTCTTTTTTCTGGTCTTTGCAATAAACACAAATAAAAAATTATTTTTTCTTCCGGAGAGTAATCAGGTTATGGGGCATCCTTTTATTTTGAAATAAAATTTATCTTGCCTCGTTAATGATTGGATTCATTATATTTGCGGTCGAAATAAAGTTAGGAGCCACGTTATGTATCTTAGAAATTTAATGGTGATTCTCTTCACCTTATTCATTTCAACTATTGCCCTTGCCCAGCGTGATCTTTCAGAAATGGCTGACAGGGATTTTGAGGATCAGAAGTATTCGGTAGCCATCGACTTATACAAAAAAGCATATTCGAAAACCAAAGACCGGGACGAAAAAAACCGGATTCGGTTTCAAATGGCAGAATGCTACAGGTTGATGAACGAAACCAACCGGGCCGAGGTTTATTACAAGAGCCTTGTGCGTACCGATTATTTCAAAAAAGAGCCTATTGTTTTGTTTTATTATGCCGAAATGCTGAAGTCGAACCAAAATTATGATGAGGCAATACCCATTTACGAACAATACATCAAACTACGACCCAATGATCCAAGAGGGCCGGATGGACTAAAATCTTGTAAACTCCAAAAAGAATGGGTTGAAAATCCCAGCGGCCACACCATTACAAATATCCGCGATTTAAATTCACGTGAAGATGACTTCGCCCCTTGTTATGCTTCTGATAATTATAATGATATTATCCTGACTTCAAACCGGGAAGGTTCAACCGGAAAAGCTTCAGATGAATGGACCGGTAAAAATTTCACCGACTTATTTTATGCCCGGCAGGATAGGAAAGGTGAATGGAGCACCCCTGATTTACTCGAAACCGAAGGTAAAATTAACACGGAAACCAATGAGGGTATTGCAACCATGAACAGCAGTTTTACCACCCTTTATTTCACACGTTGCGGCAACGAGAAGAACACCAATTCGGGATGTCATATTTATACCGCCAAAAAAACAGGCAGAAGTTATGGTGACGCTCAAATACTTGCACTTGGCGGCGACAGCACCAGCGCCATTGGACACCCCACGGTAACCGACGATGAAAAGATGATCATTTTTGCTGCTGACTTTCCCAATGGCTACGGAGGTAAAGATCTGTGGTACGCAACCCGTAAATCCAAATCGGATGAGTTTGGACTGCCTAAAAACATGGGGCCTGTAATTAATACCGTCGGTGATGAATTATTCCCTCACCTTCGTTCCGACAGCGTACTGTATTTCGCGTCTAACGGACATATCGGCATGGGACTGCTCGACATTTTCTATTCCACCTACAGTAACGGACAATGGGGTGTTCCACAAAATATGCAGTACCCCATCAACTCCAATGCCGACGACTATGGAATCGTTTTTAACCGAAACGAAGAAGAAGAAGGGTTTTTTACTTCGGGAAGGAAAATGAACGGACTGGAAAGAGCTCGTGGTGGTGATGATATTTACCATTTCGTAATTCCGCCATTGGTATTTACACTTTCCGGGGTTGTTAAAGATGATAACTCCCTTCAGTTTCTGGAAGGAGCTGAAGTACGGATGGTAGGTTCAGATGGATCTTCCATTGTTACACAAACCAATTCTATAGGTCGCTATGAGTTTTCCAAAGAACAAATTCTCCCGAGAACAACGTATGAACTGACCATATCCAAAGAAAATTATTTTAGCACTACTGGTTCAGAAACAACGGTGGGTGTTGAAAAAAGCAAGGATTTTGTGCTGGATTTCACCATCAAACCCATTCCTAAAAAACCGATTGTGTTGCCTGAAATTTTATATGATCTGGCAAAATGGGACCTCAAACCTCAATACCAGGATTCATTGCAGGGACTGATTACCACCCTGGATGAAAACCCTCGAATGGTAGTGGAACTTGCCTCGCATACCGATGCCCGTGACTCTGATGAACGAAATGATATACTTTCGCAGAAACGTGCCCAGTCGGTTGTTGATTATTTGATTTTGAGAGGTATTGATCCTGAAAGACTGGTGGCTAAAGGTTATGGTGAAAGGGTGCCCCGTGAGATATTAAAAGATTATTACCTGGATGGTAAACTGGTACTCGACTCGGGCGCTGTTTTAAATGAAATATTCATTGCAGATCTTCCATCAAACGATATCAAAGAGCTGGCGCATCAACTTAACCGTAGAACCGAATTCAGCGTTTTACGCAACGATTTTGTGCCCAAAGTTAAACTTGACAGTATTGTATCGCCGGCTACAGCAAAAATTGATATCATCATCAATCCTGAAACTGAAGAGGAATCGGTTCCTTTGCTGAAAGATGCAGAAGGCCGTTTTGGTGTGAAGTGTGAAGTGAATGGATATCCTATCAATATGTACATTGATGCGCGTTTGCGCGAACCGGTAATATCTCTAGAAAATGCACTGAACCTGCTTCGTGACGGAGCCATTAGCAAAAACGATTTTGCAGGTGATCCGCTGGAAGTACTTGCCAACGGGACAATTCAGGATGGTGCAGTTTTCCTGGTGGAAGAAGTGAAAGTTGAAAAGAACTATATCACCATGATTGAAGTGACAGTGAGCACCAAAATTGAGCGTGGTTTTTATGTGGATGAGGCTACTTTCTCACTGATCGGCAAATACCGCATCGACGAAGAAAATATGAAAGTGATCTTCGAGTAAAATCGATGACCGATAAAATCAAATACAATCTTCGTGGTGTATCGGCTTTCAAAGAGGATGTGCATGCCGCCATCCAAAACATCAATAAGGGTTTATATCCCAATGCTTTCTGTAAAGTAATTCCTGACATTCTAGGAGGTGATCCGGATTACTGCAATATCATACATGCCGATGGCGCCGGTACCAAGTCGTCGCTAGCTTATATGTACTGGAAAGAGACCGGCGACCTGAGCGTATGGAAAGGCATTGCGCAAGACGCCATTGTGATGAACCTCGACGATCTGCTTTGCGTGGGCGTTTATGACAATATCCTGCTTTCGTCCA
>JAGQVE010000054.1:18769-21544 GCA_020438105.1 Bacteroidales bacterium | reverse complement strand
CTTTTTATTTTAGCTATTACCTCGAAAAAAACAAAGGAGTAACTGGCGACTGGGATATTCTGAGGGTGACCATTTCCGAAGGTATCTATTACTCAAATGAAATGAAGATAGTAATTTCCGAATCCGACGATTTCGACAAGGGTGATAATTTTAAATTTAAGTCCAGTCTCGCGCTGAACGGAACAACGTACACAGATGTATATTACTGGAAACAAGAAAGAAGGCCCTTTGAACTTTACTATACGAAATCACATGGGATAATAGGATTTAAGTTATCATCCAATGAGTTATGGACACTTCAGCCATAATTAGTGATTTGAATGACATCCAACCATTAAACAATTACATGATCCTGTCATTTCTCTTATTTTTGCAACTAATCAAAACAATATCAAATGAACTCGCTTAATCCGTTAAAATTTCAACCCATTTTTAAAGATAAAATATGGGGTGGGCACAAAATTAAAACTGTTTTAAATAAAGACTTTGGGAAACTCCCAAACTGCGGTGAAGTATGGGTTTTATCAGGTGTTGACGAAAATCAAACCGAAATTTCCAACGGATTTTTAGCCGGAAATGAATTAAATGAGCTAGTTGAAGTTTATATGGGTGATCTCGTTGGAGATAAGGTTTTCAGGAAATTTGGAAATGAATTCCCAATCCTAATAAAATTCATAGATGCCAACGACTGGCTTTCCATTCAGGTTCATCCTGACGATGAACTTGCCATGAAGCGCCATGGCAGTTTGGGTAAAACCGAAATGTGGTATATCATGGCAGCCGATGACGACTCCGAACTTATTTGCGGTTTTAGCGAACAAATTGATAAAGATCAATATCAATCTCATCTCGACAACGGAACCTTAAAGTCGATCATGAACTTTGAAAAAGTTAAAGCCGGAGATGTGTTTTATATGCCTGCTGGAAGGGTGCATGCCCTGGGGCCAGGTATTTTGCTTGCCGAAATTCAGCAAACGTCGGATGTTACTTACCGAATTTATGATTGGGACCGCATCGATAAAGCCGGAATGATGCGCGAATTGCACATCGAAGAGGCCCTGGATGCCATTGATTTTGAAGTGCAGGATGATTATCGCTCGCATTACGACGAAAAGAAAAATGAAACTGTTAATTTAGTTGAAAGTCCTTATTTTACCACAAACCTGATTGATCTTGATCAGGGTATCAAAAAAGATTACAGCGAGCTTGATTCCTTTGTGATTTTCATTTGCGTTGAAGGAGCTTTTCAGCTAAAATCCGGCGAGCATACTGAAAATGTAAATCAAGGTGAGGCAATACTATTGCCTGCCATGCTCAAACAAGCCGAACTTCACCCTTTACCAGCCGCTAAAATACTGGAAGTTTATATGGTTCTCTAAACTCCTTTTCCCTCAGAATAGGACAACTTTTAAGTTCTCGTAATTGTCTCTTTTCCTAAATAATCTATTTAGATTTCAAATAAATAGAAAGAAGTAGATATTTGTTTTTTAGGTTATTGTAAATTTGGCCTGAAAATCGTATTCAAATCTCAAATTTTAAATTTGTTAATATGAAGAAATTAATCCTATTAGTTTGCCTGATATCCGTTTCGTTGATCACATTTGCACAGGAAGAGTCAAAAACATACGGACCGGTTCCGTCAATTACAGTTAAAACACTTGATGGAGAAACCTTTGATATGGGTGAAATCTCTAACGACGGTAAGCCTATCATCATCACTTTTTGGGCCACCTGGTGCAAACCATGTATCAAAGAACATGATGCCATAAATGAAGTTTATGAAGATTGGGTGGATGAAACGGGAGTTAAACTATATGCTGTATCTATTGACAATGCTCGTTCAAGCCGTGGAGTTTTACCTTTGGTAAACGGAAAAAATTGGGAGTTTGAAATCCTTTTGGATGAAAATGGAGATTTTAAACGGGCTATGAATGTCAATGTGCCCCCTCATACATTTATTATTAATGGCAATGGCGAAATCGTGTGGCAACATGTTGGATATCTTGAAGGTGATGAGGCTGAATACATCGAAATCGTTGAAAAACTCATTGAAGGTAAGCCGCTCGAATAATAAACTATAATCCCGAAAAAACTAAGGTTAAACAATATGCGATATTTCATAAGGATAATCTGTATAATCACGCTATTTCCAGCTTTCGCCTTTTCACAAGGGATTTTAAGTGGTGGAAATGTTACAGGAAATGTTCAGGTTGACGCACAGGTATACCAGGAAGACGAGAAATTAGGAATAACCGATTCCACCTTAAATTATAAAAAGTTTGGAACCAATGGATTTGCCAATATCATTTATACCAACGGCAATTTCAGTGCAGGCATGCGCTTCGAAGGCTTTTTAAATCCAATGATCGGTTTTGATCAACGGTATGAAGGTGTTGGTATTCCTTATTGGTTTGCAAAATACAAAACGGGCTCCCTCGAAATGACAGCCGGCCATTTTTACGAGCAATTTGGTAGTGGTTTGGTGCTCCGCTCATGGGAAGAATGGACCCTGGGATACGATAACAATATTTACGGATTCAATGCAAAGTTTACCCCGGCAAAAGGTGTTACTCTCAAAGGCCTTGTTGGGGTTCAGCGTTTTTTCTGGGAACCTTACGAGGCTGATAGTCGCGGAATCGTTCGGGGAATTGATGGGGAGTTTAACCTCAATGACATTTTTGAACCGATGAATGATTCAAAAACCAAAATTACACTGGGTGGTAGTTTCGTGAGCCGGTATGAAAAAGCCGTTTCCAAAACCATTGAACGCGATAG
>JAGQVE010000054.1:13941-18670 GCA_020438105.1 Bacteroidales bacterium | reverse complement strand
GCTGGGCGATACCATTAACTGGATTACAAGAACTACATATGAATACCAGCTTCCGGTTAATGTGGGTAGTTGGGCCGGACGAATGAACTTGGCTCACGGCGGGTTTAACTTATATGCCGAATATGCCGAAAAAGGCAATGATCCCAATGCTACCAACGATTACATATACAAAAACGGACAGGCGCTTTATTCCACAGTTTCATATTCTACCAAAGGTTTCGGTTTATTTTTATCCACCAAATGGATCGACAATATGCATTATAAATCGAGCAGGTATGAAAGTGGAAACCCACCTATGCTCGACATCAATTACCTTCCTGCTATTTCAAAGGAACACCAGTACAGCCTTGCAACAATGTATCCATATGCTACGAAACAAAATGGTGAATTTGGTTTCCAGGGACAAATCATTTACACCATTCCCAAAAAATCCAAATTAGGTGGCAAATACGGAACCACCCTCACGGCCAATTATTCATTTGCTAAATCAATAAAAAAAGAGCAAATTGCTTCTGACATCCCAATTGATTCAACTGGTACAGATGGATATAAAACCACTTTTCTTTCCATCGGTGATCTTCCTTTTTACCGCGATCTAAATTTTTTAATAGAGAAAAAGATGAGCAGCAAGGTAAAAGTTAAAGCTGCATATTTTAATCAAAAATATAATCTGCATGTAATTGAGGACGACCTGTACGATGAAGAAAATATGGTTTATGCACATATCGGGGTAATTGACTTTACTTATAAATTCGACCGGCGCAACTCACTTCGAACAGAGCTACAAGGCCTTTGGACCAAAGAAGATGAAGGTGACTGGGCTGGAATTACATTGGAATATAATGTTTCCCCATCCTGGTTTTTTTCAGTAATGGATGAGTATAACTATGGGCATCCGGATGCTGACCGACAAATCCATTATTATAATTTCGCATTTGGGTACACAGAAAAAACCAACCGGATTTCGGTGAGGTATGGCCGCCAGCGCGAAGGTTTGCTTTGTGTAGGAGGTGTTTGCCGATATGTACCGGCATCTACGGGTTTAACACTTACAATTACCAGCTCTTTCTAATCGTTAAAACTTGTATTAAAATGAAATACAACAAAATTCAAATATTATTCATCCTTGCTTTTTCGGCTTTAACATGGACAGCGTGCGATAAAATCGACGAACCTGTTAAAATAATCAATGTGCAGGATATACCTGATAATTTGGCAGATACTTTGTTTTTTACCGACTCTGTTTGGGTAGCGCAAAAACAAGTATTACTCGAAGAATTTACCGGACATAAATGTGTGAACTGTGCTGAGCAATCAATTGCTGCGCACGAACTTTCCGAAGAAAATGATCATCGATTGGTGATTTACAGTATTCATGCAGGTTTTTATGCCCAGGTTGACGAAACCGGGGATTACACTACCGATCATACTTCAGCAACAGGAATAAAAATATTTCAAAATTTTCTTGAGCCATTTAACCCAACCGCAACCATCGACCGGGTTGATTACAACGGAAGTCAGGTAATTTTCCCGAACTTATGGGTAACGGTTTTTGAGCAGGAATTAGCTAAAGAAAATGTTGCCAATATGCTGGTAAAAAATTCCTGGTATCCAAATCTATCAAGTGTTTTAATTGAAGTGAATACCACATTTTTACAAAATCTGGAGGGTAAATATAAACTGGTGGTAATGATTGCTGAAGACCATGTAACTGCTCCACAAAAAAACAATAATTCAGCGATAGGTCCCACACCTGACTGGCTGGATTACGATCACCGTAATATTTTACGCGATGCTATAACACCTGTTTTTGGCAGTTATATCACTGCTGATGGAACTATTGTGGCAAATGAAGTTTATACAAACACATTCTTTTATGCTCCAAATCCTGACTGGACAACATCAAACTGCAATATCATTGCCTATATAATCCATGAAGAAACTGGTGAAGTAATACAGACTGCTGAACTGGGAATTAAAACAACTGAGTAATTTTTATACTCAAAACTGCGTTCATGTAAAAACCTGCATTTGGTTCATTTCACGTATTCAACATCCAAGTTATTATTAGCTGCAAGCAGCAGTTTGTTTACTTTTGTTTCCGAAATTCGTTAACAATTATTCTACCCGAATACTGGCTTGAAGCATATATGTCATATAACAACTGTTCATCCTGAACGAGATACCAGGATCTTTTATAAGGAGTGTAAGTCGCTTGCCTCAAATGGAAATAAAGTTACACTTCTGGTGGTGAATGGTGATTCATTTGAAGAAGATGGGGTACAAGTAACAAGTCTCCCATGTAAATTCAAAGGCAGGATTCAGCGTTTCAGAAAAGCTTCAAAAATTGCTTTTAAAAAAGCGCTCGAAATAAATGCCGACATTTATCATTTTCATGATCCGGAATTTCTGGTAGCGGCCTCTAAACTTGTTAAAAGAGGTAGTAAGGTGATTTATGATGTTCACGAAGATCTGCCAAGGCAGTTGCTAAGCAAACATTATATCCCTAAATACTTAAGAAAACCGGTTAGTGTTTTTGTTGAAAAACTTGAAAACAGATATGCAAGGCAAATGACTGGAATTGTTACGGCAACAGATTTTATCAGGGACAGATTTCTGCAGTTTCATAACAAAGTTGAATCCATAAAAAATTACCCCATACTTCCGGCCATATCAAATGAATCAAAATTAAAGGCGAATAAAAATGCTGAAATTGTTTACGTGGGAAGCATCACCAATGAACGTGGATTAACGGAGCTGATCAAGGCACTGGAATTAACTAAAACAGATATCAGGTTGAATCTTGCAGGAAAATATGCGCCGGAAGAATACCGGAACGAACTTGTAAAACTAAGAGGTTGGGGAAAAGTTAATGAGATTGGATTCGCAAATCGTGTGAAGGTAAGGGAATTATTTCAAAAATCCTTTGCCGGAATGGTTACCTTGCATCCCATCATTAATTACCTGGATGCTTTACCGGTAAAAATGTTTGAATACATGGCCGATAAATTGCCCGTAATTGCATCGGATTTTCCCCTGTGGAAAGAAATTGTGGAAGGCAATAATTGTGGGATTTGTGTTAACCCCATGGATCCGGAGGCCATTGCCAATGCCATCAACTGGATTTACGAACACCCCGACGGAGCTGAAGAAATGGGCCAGAACGGGCTTAAAGCTGTTCATGAAATTTACAATTGGGCAATAGAAGAGAAAAAATTAATCAATTTTTACAACAATCTTTTAAATAATTAATTTGAAAGAATTACCTGAAATATCCATTATAATTCCCTGTCGCAATGAAGAAAATTATCTTGCAGACTGCCTTGAGTCGGTTATTGGTTCAGGTTACCCAAAAGAGAAGATGGAGATTTTGGTTTATGATGGCAATAGTACCGATCAAACAAAGCAGATAGCCTCGGAATATGCATTAAAATTTCCTTACATTCATGTTTTTGAAAATTCACATAAAACAGTTCCATATGCTATGAATGCCGGTATTAAAGCCGCAAAAGGAGAGTATATCGTTCGGCTGGATGCTCATAGTAAGTACCCGGTGGATTATTTTGAAAAACTGATCAACTGGTCGGTTAAATTAAAAGCTGATAATGTAGGTGCTGTTTGGATCACAGATGTAAAAAACAAAAACAGAAAAACTTTATCGATCCGATCCGTGCTTACAAGCGCAGTTGGTGTTGGAAATGCATTTTTCAGAACAGGAATCAGTGAGGTGAAAGAAGTGGATACCGTTCCTTTTGGTTGTTACCATAAATCGGTTTTCGAAAAATATGGCGGTTATAATAACCGGCTCACCCGCAACCAGGATATTGAATTAAATAAACGGATTAAAAACAACGGAGGTAAAATCTACCTGATTCCCGATATCAATTGTACATATTTTGCCCGCGAAACATTTAAAGGAATTGCCCATAACAATTATCGTAATGGACACTGGAATGTTCTTACCGTTTATATCACTAAAACATTTAAATCGCTGAGTTTTCGGCATTTTATACCTCTTGCATTAATTCTTTCACTAATAGTTCCGGCAGTATTGGCAATTGTATGGCACCCATATTTCATCGGATTTAGTTTAGCGGCAATGATTTTATACCAGGCTTTTATTATAATAGCCTCGCTCAGGTTAAAATCGCAGGAAAATAGTTTTATCTACCTTTGGTGGTGCTTTATAATTTTGCACTTTTCTTATGGATTAGGCTCACTCACTGGTATTTTCAGATTTGGCAAATTAATTAGTTAATGACAACGCAGGCATATAAAGAAGCGCTGGCATCAACCCTGAAAAATGAAAACATATTCCTTTACTGGAAAGGCAGGGTGGCTTTATTTGCTTTATTGAAAGCAATGGGGGTATCAGCAGGCGACGAAGTTATTCTTCCGGGATTTACGTGTGTGGTGGTACCCAATGCAATCAAATACTTAGGGGCTACCCCTGTTTATGTTGATGTATTAAAGGAACCCATGAATCCTGACGTGCGTAATTATGAAAATGCCATCAGCCCAAAAACAAAAGTGATCATTACTCAAAATACCTTTGGCCTTTCGTTCGAGGTTGATAAAATCGCAGCTTTGGCCAAAGCAAAAAACATTTATTCAATTGAGGATTGCACCCATGGGTTCGGAGGAACATTTAATGGTAAGCCAAATGGTTCGTATTGTGATGCTGCTTTTTTCAGCACCCAATGGAATAAACCATTTTCAACGGGGATTG
>JAGQVE010000054.1:0-13843 GCA_020438105.1 Bacteroidales bacterium | reverse complement strand
ACTCAAATTACTGGCGTCTCCGTTCTTTTTATCGTTTTTTAAGTAAACATAATTTAGTAGTTGGATCGAGTCAGGGAGAGGAACTCACAGGAACAAAAATGCCCGAAGGCTACTTTAAATCCATTTCAGAAGTTCAGGTAAAAAAAGGGATTTCAAACCTTGATGAGTTTGATACACTCATGAAACGAAGGCATGAAAACGCAGTGAAATATTCCTCTTTTTTAAAGGAACATCATAAATATTATGTTGATGAGCAATTTCATAAGGATCATTGTTTTTTAAAATACCCGATACTGGTAAAGGATCGAACGGTATTTGAAGAGCTGGCTTTTAATGCTAAAATTGAACTGGGAGACTGGTTTTGTACACCTTTGTATCCCGTTAAAGATAACTGGATTGAATGGGACTTGCATGAAATAACGATCCCAATCGCCCTCTATTTATCAAAACATATTGTTAATTTACCTACCGAAACCAAAAATCCGGAAAAGGTGATTAAGTTTGTGAAAAATAATATTGATCAGCTCATTTAATTAATTATCCCTTGCTAAATCCTAAATTCACATACAAGGTTTACAATAATTTGTTGATTGCCCTTGCATTTTTAATCCCTATTCATGATCGGCTGGTAGCCCCGGTTATTGCACTATTGGGCTTGTTTTGGTTTCTGGAGTTCAATTTCATTGAAAAATGGAAGCAGCTTAAAAGCTCCAAAAACAACAGATATCTGCTTGCATTCGCTGCGATATACCTGGTTTACCTTGCCGGAACTATCTATTCCGAGCAGTTGACCGGCATGACAGGAGCCTGGTTTACACTGGAAGTTAAAATGTCGCTATTTGTGTTTCCATTGTGGTTCAGCACAACCAACGTTAGCCAATTGCGACCCGATATTTATAAAAAGATCATTGTATCGTTTATATGGGGTTCGTTCATCAGCGGCATGCTAATTCTAAATAACGCCGTTTACCAGTACTTCATGGAAAAAAGTACCTCCGTTTTTTTCTATACCAAACTCTCCATGGTTCATCATCCCAGTTATTTATCCTTAATTTATACTTTTGATATCGCACTTCTGGTCAACTGGTTATTTATCAAAAAACCCAAAAACCCAACCAAAAGAAACGCTGCTTATGTTTTAATACTTTTTTTCCAGTTTCTGATCATCCTGCTTAGCAGTAAAGCCGGCATTATCAGTGTGGTATTGATGTTTGTCATTGTTATGATTTTTACTGTTCTAAAGGATCGCGCATCCATGAAAGGACATTTTTTAGTGGCAGGTTCATTAATGATCATTTTTCTCTTTATTCTATTTCTCACTCCTCCCAGTTATAACAGGTTTTTTGCAGCTGAACGGGCATTGGAATCAAAACTTCAGGCCGATACAAATCACCTGGATGGCTCCGTTGCCCGTATGTTGATCTGGAAAAGCGCATTAGAAATTATTGCTGACAATCCGGTGCTTGGTGTGGGCACGGGCGATGTTACCACAGAATTGCTAAACAAATACCATGAACACAATATCGTAATGGCCGAGGAAAGGGAATACAATGCCCACAATCAGTACTTGCAAACTTATGTGGCCACGGGAATTGCGGGATTTTTAGCTTTAATGGGCTGTTTATTTTCAGGAGCGTTTGTCGCTTTCACAAGAAAAAACCTTCTATACCTGGTTTTCGTATTGGTTTTTGCCTTCAATATATTGGTGGAATCTATGCTCGAAAGGCAAGCCGGAGTGGTGTTTTATTCTTTCTTTAACGCACTTTTGTTCTACTTTACAATAAACAAAAAGAAATCCTAAACCATCAATGCCTTCTGGTACATTTGAATGGTATTCTCCAATCCCAAATAAAGTGCATCCGAAATTAATGCATGACCAATAGAAACCTCGAGCAAACCCGGAATATTGGCCGCAAAATAATTTAGATTATTCAAATCCAGATCATGGCCGGCATTCAAACCCAACCCTATTTCCATAGCCACTTTAGCTGCATTTATGAAAGGTTTTATTGCCTTTTCGCGATCTATAAAAAAATCGCGGGCATATTGTTCTGTGTACAACTCCAACCTGTTTGTACCCGTTTTCACAGCATTTCTGATCATTTTTTCATCGGTTTCAATAAAAAGAGAAACTCGGATGCCTGCTTTTTGAAACGTTGATACAACTTCCTTTAAAAAGGCTTCATTTTTTATGGTATCCCAACCTGCGTTTGAGGTTAGCACATGGGGAGGATCAGGCACCAGCGTAACCTGATTTGGCTTAACCTCTAAAACAAGATCAATAAACGAATCCGAAGGATAACCCTCAATGTTAAACTCGGTGGTAATAATTGGGGCAATTTCTCTCACATCACTGTACCTGATATGCCGCTCATCAGGCCTTGGATGAACTGTTACGCCATTTGCTCCAAACCTTTCACAATCTTTGGCCGCTTGCAACACATCCGGAACATTCCCGCCGCGGGCATTACGAATAGTCGCAATTTTATTGATGTTTACGCTGAGTTTTGTCATATCATTTCCTTTTTTCAAAGTTATTAATATTTCAAATGAATAGAACTAATTGAGTATTTAAATCAATTTTTTCCAAAATCAAAACATGAATACACATGTTCATCGGTTATCATTTTGGAAGGCTGATAATTATCAATAAACTTGCCCTCGAATCGCCCAAACTGTTTATAAACAAACCGTTGTTAACTAAATCGCATTCCTTGTTTAAAATCAATCTTAATATGTCAATAAATTTGTTTGTTAAAATATTACCTCTATTGTGGTTATGCGATCAACTCGAATTAACTCTTCTTTACTCGTTGCAATAATATTGCTATTACTGTTAGGTCGGGAAACCACTTATTCGCAATCATCTCAGGATTATAAATGGTATATAGCAGCACATGGTGGTGCGGCACAACTTTATGGTGACATCCAGAACGAAGAATATCCGTTTACAAAATTTCCGGATGAAACTGAACTGGGCTATGGTATTCGATTTGGCAGGTCAATATCCCCTGCATTTGGCGCACACCTTCATTTCACCAATGGTAAATTCAAAGGTGTAAAAACATCAGGCGACCAGGCATTTGCAAGTGAGTTTACGGATGTTCATCTGGCTTTCCAGGTCAATTTACTGAATCTGTTTTTTGAAAATAAAAACCGGCTTGTAAGTCCTTATTTATTTGCCGGGGCGGGTTTAATTTGGTTCAGAAGCGAAGCCTGGATTGCATCAACGGGCGAGATAATAGGTGATGCCGGTTATACGAATGAACCAGAGCGGTCAAAATCATCACGTGAAATGGGAATGATGGTTCCCGCCGGGTTTGGTTTGGATTTCCGCCTTACCGACCGATGGTACGTGAACCTTGAATCAGGATTAAGATTAACCAATACCGATTTGCTTGATGGGGTGGAAAAAGGGTCGCAAAAAGATGCCTATTTCTACTCGGCTTTGGGTGTTAATTACTATTTCGGATCTAAATCTGACAAACCGGTAATACCTGAAGCAGAAATAGCAAAAGTGGATGAAAATCCGTTTAAAAATACATCTGTTTCAGTTCAATGTATTTTTCCAAATGACCTTACGGCAATGGATGAGTTCATGATGAGATGCCGGGTTCACAAAGGATTGATTGATGGAAAAGCAGAATTAACACAAGTATTACCCATCGGATTTACGGTTTTGGATACCACCATAGCCAATGCTTCCCGGGTTGAGTTCCAGAATTACACCCTGAGTCTTTATTGGGATGAATTACCTGCTGATACTGCATTTGATATTAACTACAATGTTCAGCTTGATAAGATTTTTGGTAATTTACCCATGTCGAATATTTTATATCTCGACAGGATGAATCAAGAATATAAATTCAAACAGGATATAAACATCAAACGTCTGATTGAACCTGAGCCCATTGTAGAAATTGATGAAGAGCCCGAAATTGAAAAAATAAAAACAGAGGTAGCCGAAGTTGAATTCAGGGTGCAGATCAAAGCCAGTTATAAGGAGCAGCTTTCAGTGGAATCTCTGGAAGAAACATATAATCTTAAAAACCAGGTCAAAGAGGAAAAAATCGGCTACTGGTACAAATACACTGCAGGCTCATTCAGAACATATGATGCTGCGCGTGATTATCGCAATGTCCTGATTAAATCAAATGGAATTAAAGGACCCTTTGTAATTGCCTATTTTAACGGCTCAAGGCTTGGTAATATTAAGGAACTCCAAACTGTTTCACCTGATTATTATCCATTAACTTCCAGAACCCAAAAACTTCAAACATCACAAACGGTGCTTTCCAAATACTGTTACCGGGTTCAAATTCTGGCTCTATATAATACCAGCGAATCAATCCTATCGCTTAAGCAAAAGTATGGTATTGATGACGTAATAAACGAAGAGGTTTACGTAAGCTGGAAAAAATATACGGTAGGCGATTGTTTCACTAAATCGCAGGCACAGGAGTTGACAAATAAACTGAAAGCAAAAGGTATTCAGGGAGCTTTCCCGGTATTGTATAAGGATGGAGAACGACAGGAACAAACGCCGGAATAAGATATTAGACTTCTCGAAATTAGTTTAACAAAAAACCGGGGCTGGAAATTACCAACCCCGGTTTATCTTTTACAGGTTAATACTAATTAGCCTTAATTTCAATATTGTCGATGCGCCAGGCTGAGCCACTCTGAGCTGAAGAGTTATACTCAAAGGCTACACGAACCTGGTTACCACTGAATGCCGACATATTTACAACACCAGATTCAGTCCAGTTAAAACTGCCCTGTGATAAAGTTGCAGTCATTGTAGTCCATGAAGTTGTTGCAGGATCACCGGTATAATTTTCAGTTACCTTAACCCTGATTGCATCTCCGTCATAATTTTTTGCAGATTCAAAGCTCATCCTAACATTGCTATAGCTTGTTAAATCAAGCGGTGGCGATATAAGCCAGTCGTTATTGGCATGATAGCCGCCTTCAAATCCGTTCATTTCAGCACAGGGTGAACCATCCGGGCCGCTATTATTATCGCGTGACCATTGCTGGGCACCTGTTTTACTCAATGCAATCCAATCGCCCCAACCAGCATCAAAGTTCTCAGAAAGTATGGGTGCACCACCGTTATTGATAGTAATTTCATCCAACTGAATTGTTGTTGATTCGGTGACACTTCCTTTATACTTAAAAGCAATGGATACATTTCCTGTAAAAGCACTCAGGGAGACTTCACCGGAAGCCACAAAATTATAATTTCCGGTACCGGCGTTTGCCAAAGTTGCATTGATTTTTGTCCAGGTAGCTTCTTCGAAATTTGCACCATTAAAATTGGTTGAAGCAAAAACTTCAAGAGGTGTATGAACTGAATGTTCCCAATAAGCCATCGCACTTTGGAAGCTCAGGAATTTATCACCAGCAGTATTAATCACAGGTGGGGTTATAAGCCAACATTCCAGATCGTCAAGTCCGGTTCCATAGCCTTGTATTTCGGCATATTGATTCCCGGCATACTCTTCACCTCGCCACCTTTCACTTCCTGCAACTACAAAGTTAGTCCATCCCTCCATGGTAAGATTGGTTCCAATACTGACATTGGTAAAATTTTCATATACCTCTTCAACCGGATCCACCTCAATACCAGAACAACGATCGTTATCCATAATAACTTCATCATAACCTCTGATAACAAGCTGAGGTGTTACGTTACTACCACTGGTGTAAACTGTTGCAATAGCAACCAAAGTTCCATTTCCCGATGGGATTTCACGATTGGCGAAATTGGCGTAACCACTGGTCCGGGCAATAATAGAGGTGCCTGCACAATCCTCAAGTGCACGATTAACATCAATCTTGTTAACACTATCCGCAAATGTTTCTCCGATTTCTGAATATAAAAACTGAACGTCAGTAAGTTTGATTACTGTTGATTGATAATAATCAATGTTATTGATCAACTCCTGAATACCAATTTCAAGAGGCTCAATATCCTTTTTAGTAGCCACTTTCAATACAGATGCACCCTGATCGATATTGTTTACCTGAAATAAATCATGGTATGAATCTATGGTAGCACCTTTAAGATTTAAACGAATTGAATCACCAACATAAATACCACCGGCATTTAAGTAATTAAGCTGTATACCTCCAGTTTTATCCTGAACATATGAACTCTTGTAAATATTTCCTGAGGCTTCATCCATTACTACTGTTGCAAAAATTGAATAATCTTCAGTAAACATATAGGCACCTGCACTATCGGTATAAATATTTTTTAATTGGCCTATAGTAAGTACTTTGTCCGGGTCAAAGGGTATGGGTGATGTAGCCGGAGCATCCGGGGTGTCCTTCACACAACCGATCAGCACATAGATAATCGAGAGCAATAAAAATGATTGAATAACCTGTCTTTTCATTATTGTTTGCATTTTGCGAAATTCTTTCTGTTAAAATCTAAAATTGATGTTTAAATAATATTGTCTGCCGTACATGTAAAAATACTTAGGCGGAAACTTATTGATGTCAAATGGGTCATACCTGTACTGTTCATATCCACCAAAAGCAAAATCCTGTGTGTTTAAAATATTATTTACACTGAAATTAATCGATATATAATAGGTATAATCAATTCGCCATGATTTTCCAACATGGGCATCAAGGGTAAATCCGGGATCAAGTTTTTCCTGTTCTATAATATCTAAACGATCCGGGTAATCAGGGCCGTAATTGGCTACCGCTTCGGCAGTTCTTCTGTCAGGGTTAATATCAATAAAAATGTCATCGTAATAATTGATGTTGGCCCCGGCATAAATATAATTACTTGAGCGGTATTTTACACCTGCCGACATTGCTGTTTGAGGGAAACCACCCACCCTGTAATCTTCCAGGTAAACTGTTCGGTTGCTTAAAACCTGTGAACTGTTATCAACTGAGATGGTTGCCGTTGGCCGGGAGTTATAATAATACTGTCCGGTTGCAAGAACACCATAAAGGTTAAATGATTGGCTGACTTTGGCATCAACACCCAGTTCCATGCCCAGGTGAACCTTGTCAACGCCTGTCATCTGGTAATTAACAAAGCTATTGAGGGCTTCATGATAAAAACTTCTGGAGTAGATCTGATCAGTAAATGTAGTATAATAAGCTGATGCCCTGGCCTGAATATAAGGGGAGCGGTAATTATAGCTTAAATCACCCGATAATACTTTTTCACTGGTAATATTATTTACTATCTGGTCACGGGTTCTAACCGAAATATAGCTTGACCTGAAATAAGGAGCCCGGGTAAGGTACATGGCATTTGCAACTATAAAATGCCTTCCGGTAATTTTATAGGTTACACCTGCTTTTGCTCCATAATTAGTAAACTGGTTTTTATCAGAATCGCCGTATGAGTTTTCGGGATATTTACCGTTCCGCATGTGACCTGTCCGCCAAAATTCATCATAAGAAGCATTCAGAGAAACGTAATAATCAAATTTGGCATAACTAAAATCTCCCTGAACGAAAATACTGTAATCATTAACGTTTCCGGTATAATCATAACCAAAAATATCACCCTCTTTTACGACCCTGTTAGGATGATCCAAATCATTTTGAGCCGCAATAGGATCAATAAAATCACGCTCAGCAAATTTGTCAATGTTCAGATAAAAATCCCCACCAAGTAAATCCAAAACAGTTTTATACTGGTGCGTTTTGTAAATTGATAAATCAATTCCAGCTGAAAGGGTAAAATTATCAGTGATTTCTCTTTTGTAATTTGAGTTTAAACCATATTGATTTACATCATTTCTTCTTTCTTCAACGATATAATTGGAAAGATTACCGGTGTAGGTATTTCCTTCAATACCGTCAACGTTCTCTACAGTATATAGATTTTTACGATTGATGAAATAGTAATAATCCCAATCCAATTGTCTGAAACTTTCATCATTGAGCCATAAATCCTCTCTTTCTGATGGAGTCAATCCGTTTACATCGCCATCATAACTGGGCAAATTTCTGTAGTAATCCGGCCTGGGATCAGGTGCATCATACCATTCAAGAGCTGAACTTCCACCTCTTCCAAAAGAAATATATGCAGAAGTAGTAACTTTGGTTTTTTCTGCCGGAACCCAATAATGTGATAATATGATCATCGGTTGATGATAATTATTTATCCTTGAATTCCTTTTTTCACCGTTTTGATAACCCCAGTACGGGTTGTAATAATTACTTCCGGCAAGTGTATTTGCTTCCTCTGTACTAACTCCGTTTCTCCCACGTTTATTTGGAGCACCAAACCCAACCAATCCAATGCTATGGCGTTTATTTATTTGTTTTTCAACAGATACAAAATAACTCCAGGCATCATAAAACGTTCCATCTACATATCCTTCCTGGGCCCACCTTCTTGAACCAGAAGCGGTAAATGCCCAGCCATTATCCATCAAACCGGTGGAATAGGTAAACATTGCCCTGTTCCGGTAACTCCTGTTGGTTGACGAATAGGTGAACTTGGTTTGTTTGTTAAAGGATGATGCCCTGGTTTCGATATTGGTTACTCCTCCCGGGCCTCCAAATGAATAGGATGAAGGGCCAATGCCACTGGCAACCTCTTTATTACGTGTTGCATCATTTAATCCACCCCATGTCGACCAGTATGCACGGCCGGTTTCCCTGTCATTAACAGGTAATCCGTTAATTAAAATAGCAGTGTTTTCTGAATCAAATCCCCTGATTTTAAACCGGGTTTGCCCAAACACATAACCGGCGGTCGATACAAAAATATCATTTGACGACTGTAATAGCCCTGATATCTGCTGCGACTGATTATCATCCTCAAGCTCCTCGGCCAAAACAATAATTTCCGGTAAAGTTACTTCAGCAGGTTTGGTAGAATCAGGTTCAATTTCCTGTGAATGAACAATAAAGGGTAGAAACAGACAACATAAAATTGTTAGATAGTTCCTCATTTGTTTTATAGGTAGAATCGTTAATAAATTACTCGGGTTTTACTACCCGAAAAAGCGTTCGAAATTAATAAAATACCTAATGCACCTACCATTTTCAATGTTTAATTTATTAAGCAGCATTTAATTGTTTTCAACAAAATAAATATTACCGGCTAAATTGTAATCATTCTGTTTGCGAAAAGTACGAACACATCAAATGTTCTTTTTGATTTTATGAATTTGAAAACTTTAAGTATGCCTCACCAAATTTATATGTGATTTTAGTAATCAGAATGATACCTTTGCGGAAAAATTAGAAATTTTCATATTAAAATGAAAAGCAAAACAAAGGGATTTACCATTATAATTATCGCCCTTTTGCTGAGCCTTACCATTTATGCTCAGCCTCAAAAGGCATATAATGTAGCATGTATAGGGTTTTATAACCTCGAAAACTTGTTTGACACCATTAATAACAAGGAACTTTTTTTAAGTGAAGAGTTTACTCCTGAAAGTGAAAAACAATGGACATCACAACGGTATCATGAAAAATTGAATCATATGGCCGAGGTGATAAGCAAGATTGGCACCGATGTTACTCCGGATGGTGTGGCCCTGCTGGGTGTTTCAGAAATTGAAAACCGGGGAGTACTTGAAGATCTCGTAAAAGAATCCTCCATTGCCGACAGAGATTATCAAATCGTTCATTACGACTCACCCGATCGACGGGGAGTGGATGTGGGGTTATTGTACCAACCTAAATATTTCGAGGTGGTGAACAGTGCTTCACACAGGCTTACCATGCCCGATGATACTAATTTCAGAACCCGCGATCAGCTTGTTGTTTCGGGTTACCTGAATGGTGAAATGATCCATGTGATTGTAAATCACTGGCCCTCGAGAAGTGGCGGCGAAAAACGAAGCCGGCCCAAACGAAATGCAGCCGGTGAACTCTCCCGTCATATTGTTGATTCATTGCTTAACCTTGATCCCAATGCTAAAATTCTCGTTATGGGCGACCTGAATGATGATCCGGTAAATCCAAGTGTTTTAGAGCACCTCAGAGCCAAAGGTAAAGAGAAGGAACTGGAGCCGGGTGATATGTATAACCCAATGTATAATTTGTACAGAGAAGGTATCGGCTCGCTGGCATATCGTGATTTATGGAATTTATTTGACCAGGTAATCGTGTCGCAAGCGTTGCTGGGTGATGATAAATCCTCATACAAGTTTTACAAAGCCTTTGTATTTAACAAAAATTTCCTGAAACAAAAGGAAGGTGCTTTTGCCGGTTATCCAAACCGGACTTTCGTGGGTGATCGCTATTTGGGTGGCTACAGCGACCACTTTCCCGTATATGTATTATTGATCCGTGAGAAAAAATAAAAAAGATCCTCCGGATGGAGGACCTTTTGCAATCAAACAAAACCAACTTGAATAGAAAAAATCTATGCCTTCAGGTTGAAGCCTATATATTTTAGTAATTCTTCTTTTTTGCTATTTTCTTTGAATTGCCCGTAGTAAGCTGCTGTTAGAGTTGTACTGCTATCGTCTTCAATTCCTCTGGATGCTACACAAAAATGTTTGGCTTCAATGATAATTGCCACATCTTGAGTTTCCAGAACTTTTTTCAATTCATTTGCAATTTGCTCTGTCATTCTTTCCTGAACCTGTGGCCTTCGCGCAAAATAATCTACAATGCGGTTGATTTTTGATAACCCGATGACCTTGCCTGAGCTAATATACGCTACATGGGCTTTACCAATAATAGGCTGAAAATGATGTTCACAGGTTGATTGAACCCTGATATTTTTCTCCACCAGCATTTGACCATATTGGTATTTGTTTTCAAATAGCGAAACAGCCGGCTTGTTCTCTGGATTTAATCCCTTGAAAATTTCCTGGACAAACATTTTCGCAACCCGTCGAGGTGTTCCTCTCAAACTATCATCATTTAGGTCCAATCCCATGGTTTCCATGATGGATTTAAAGTGCTGTTCAATTATAAGTATCTTTTCAGCATCACTTTTATCAAAAGCATCCAACCTCAAAGGCGTTTCAATTCCGGTAAATATATGATGATCGCCTATGATATCAAATTCATCATAAGATTTTTCAATGGTTTCCAATCCGTTCAATTTATAATTTACTCCTCCATTTAATCCATTCAATTTTCCGTTTGCTTTCATTGTGTTTAATTTAATAATATAACTATTGAAAACATTTTTTGTTTAATAATATCATATATTAATTAAACAAAAAAGCCATTGTTTTCACAATGGCCTATCTGCCAGCATCTTATTATAAAAAATAATTTTAAGGATAAATATTATTAACTTTTAATCTCACCACCCCCAAACATCACAAGGCCATTTATAATCAGCTTTTTGGCCCCAGTTTCGTAAGGTGGATTATGCCGTTTATCCGAAAACCCACCGAGTATGGCAGTTACATTATTTATTACCACCCAGTCATGGGGAACTGTGAGGGTGGATCCTCCGAACATATAAAACACCTCAATAACTGCAAAATCACCAGTGATACGGGCATTTCTCAGGTCAATTTCAGAGCCACCAAAAATGGAAGTTATTTTTCCTCCTTTAAAAGATTCAATGCTGAATTTTTTTTCAGATCCACTAAAAATATTTACCTCATCAAAGGTTTCGTGGATATCATTTGCTTCAAATTTAAAAGAACCTGATCTTTTTGAAGGAATCCTGGCCCTGACGATTATAAAAATTCCCAGTAAAATAAGTAATACAGGCCAGAAACTTCTTTCAAAGCCAAAGGGGAAAATAAATATTTCCGGCAGCAGGAAAAATCCCCCGACAATTATTGCTATGAATCCGAAAGTTCTGCTTTGTGTAAAAAACAGGTTAAAAACGCCAATGGTTATTACGAGCATCTGCCATGAAAAAATGATATCTTCTGTTTTATGGCTGAAAAGATTTAATCGATTAAGCAGAAATGCAAGACCTATGAGGATGATAATAAGACCCAGGCCTAAAGTCCGATTTTGATTGTTTGAATTCATGGTTAGTAATTTTGAATCAAAAATAGAAAATACATATAAGGATATCGCATATTTAATGCCCAATCTTCGATAAAAAGGGTTGGAGTGTTAATATCCGTGGATTAATTGCTTAATTAAATCGGTTCTTGAAATCCTTTAAAAACTGATGCAGTGCTATCGGTTTTCTACCGGTTATGATCTCCACGTCAGGGCTTACATCAGCCGCTTCATTCCGGGCATATCGTTTATTTAGCAAAGTCATGTCATCCACCAGCCAATTGGGCATTCCGGAAGCCAGCATCGCGTTGTAACCGTCTTCCGCAGATTGAGCTATGTAACTGATCTCCCGACCAAGAAGCCTGGAAAGTTCCCGGGCAATATCATAATATGAAATAGCCTCCGGCCCGGTAAGCACATAGGTTTTACCTTCATGTCCGGGTTCGGTGAGCACATCGGCCGCCACCGATGCAATGTCGCGGGCATCTACCATAGGGATCCTTCCATCACCCTGTGAACTATAAATGGCATTTTCGTTTTCAATGGAACCCGCATCAAAAAAGAGATTTTGCATGAAGCTATGGGCATGGATAAAAGTGTAAGGAATGCCTGATCCCATAATCTCTTTTTCAGTAATACCATGCCAGCGGCCGATATTAAAATCAGCATCCACGGAAGAACCGCGTGCGGCAATTTTAACGATATGTTTGATCCCTTTTGCTTTGGCAGCTTTCACAACGTTACCCTGCAATTCAGGTGACTGTGGAGAGGTGGTTGACAACAGAAATATGCTACCTACATCCTTCATGGCCGAGATCAATGATTTCTCGTCACCCAAGTCGCCGACTACTGTTTGAATTCCATTTTTCTCTAGTTTTTCAGCTTTGGAAGCATCACGAACCAGGGTTACGAAATCTACATTCTTCTTTCTCAAATTATCTATCAGAAATGACCCGATGGTTCCGGTAGCGCCTGTAACTAAAATTTTATTTCTCATGATTATCCTCTGTTTGTGAAGTTAACAAAGGTAAGTAGAAATGGTTTGATCAATTCCATAAACAGCAATTGTATATTAATCATCAGGAAAATAACAACAATATTCTAAACCCAAACCAAAACAGAAATTTCAAAAACATGTATCTATTTTATTTGAAATAAGTACAAAAGAGCAATTTGGCAGATATTTCTAATTTCAAAATAATTGTTAAAGGAAACTGCTCGAATTACAACTACTTAGCTGCAAAATAACAACTGCAGCATCAACCTTCAGAAGAATCCCGAATTAGTAAAAAACGGCACTGACCGGTATGCTTTGCTTAGTTTTTGGCAAGGTCTCAATTAAAGCATGGGGAAGCTATTGCTTCACTTAAATGATGAAGATTAATTTTAAAAGATATGAAAAGATTTTACTTCCTGATTATTTTATTCGCATTCGGGTTGATCAGTTTAACTACTTATGCGCAACCGGCAAACGACTTAAAAATAAACGCCACAACCCTTACAGGACTGGATGACTGGTGTTCGTCGAATGCAGCCTATACAACGTACAATGCCACTGCCGATGAGGCCATGCCATCCTGTTGGTCAGGCAGCGTAAATAACAATGTATGGTTTAAACTTACAGCTCCCGGTGATTACCTGAAAATTTTATTGAAAACAGGCGGATCATATGGCAGTATGCACTACGGACGAATGGCCTTAACAGATTTATCAGGTACACAAATTGGCTGTGTTACCCATATTGTAAATCAGGGAACAACCATTTTACAAGTTAGCGGACTTACTTCCGGGGAAGAGTATTATTTAAATGTTGATAATTACTACGGTTCGTCACAATGGGGCTCGTTTACCTTGTGTACCTCAACAGAAAAAGATTATGATTGGAAAGAGGCGGCCCTTGACCTTACAG
>JAGQVE010000053.1:3720-22352 GCA_020438105.1 Bacteroidales bacterium | reverse complement strand
GAACCGGAACCTATACGCTCGGAGGTGCAATAACTAATCAAAGTAATGGCCGCTGGACAGTTGGACTTGGCCAGAACGATACTTATACTACCATGGTGGGTCAGGGCGAAGGTACCGTTGAAATTACCGAATTAACAAGTACCGGAGTTAAAGGGACTTTCAGTTTTACTGCCAAAAACGGTGCAGGAACCCAGGTTTCAATAACAGAAGGAAGCTTCAACGCATCTTTCTAAATCCGGGGGGAAATGATGGTATCCATTATGCATAAAATTGTATTCATTGCCATTTTAATATTGCTGGGTACGCTGATCCTTGAGATAACAAATGCAATGAAAGCAAATATTGACACTGAACAGATTAGTTTATCGGCGGTCGCTTATGAATTGAAAAATGGTTTAAAAACGAACTCGTATGAATAATCAAATTGATAACATTTTAACCACAAGGTTTCTAAATCCTTTTAAAACCATCCTTCTGGCTGGATTCATGATGGTGATGACCATGGCAAATGCACAATCATCCAGCACTGATTTTGAACGGGTAAGCATAGGTGATACCAAACAAATTTTGTGCGGACTGAGTCTTGCACCTGATCAGTCATATTTGGCCATTAGCAGTATCCAGAGTTTCCCATTATATAAATATGATTACGAAAACAGGCAGGTAATTGAGGAGTTCAATGTGGGTAACTGGTATGCTGGTTCTAAAGTGGAACACTCAAAAAACGGGAAATATATTTTACTGCAGCAGCTTTTTTACCTCGACTGGGCCCTGAACAAGGACCGGGAGGTGGATTTTGAAATTATTGATGCTGCTACCGGGCAAAGGGTTAAAAGGTTTACCGAATACCATGCAGTTACTATTACTCCTGATGAAAAATTTGCAGTTACCCTAACTGCAGATGAAATTGCTTTTTGGGAGTTGCCCTCCGGAAATAAATCCCGTTCATTTAAAGTTGCCAATGCCACCAACGGCCTCGCCATTTCACCCGATGGAAAATCGATTGTGGTTTCTCATCATACCGATGAGGATATTATTAAAAAAGACCCTAAGTACAAGAAAAACAAAAAGGCAAAAAAGGCAGCTATTAAGTACAAACAGCAGATCTCAGTTTTTGACTACGAAACTTTTGAGCGCAAGACAACTATTGCCGAATTGTATGATATTGTATACCGCTTAGAATATAGCGCTAACGGGGGTGTGCTGTTTGTACTGCAAATCCCGCACATGAAAGCCCAGAATAGTACAACCAACAGACAAACTTATATATCCACCGTTGATATGTTTGCTGTGGAACCATTGCGCATTGGGTTTACATCGCAGGCGCCTTATGAGCCTGATTTCAAAGTAAGTTACGATAACAAGCTTTTTGGGGTAGTGTCAAAAGGCACCAAATTCCTGGAAATTCATATTTATGATTTAACAACAGGTAAAATGATTGCGCGTTTTGAGCAATCTTATCGATTGTTTGAAAAAACCGAAGCAGGAATGACCATGGCCGACAGCCGCATTTCCTTTGTTTTTTTACCTGACAATAAAACCGTAGTTATGACCATGGGACCTCATTTAATTTATTGGCATCTCGACATTTAAAAACAATAATCATGAAAAAAGTAATACTCCTTATTTTGACCATCATTTCGGTTTCGGCTTATGCCGGTAAAAAGCCGCTCATTGAAGATTATGATAAAGTGGTAGCAGCCGCCAAAGCGGAAATTGAAAAATCGCTTCAGGCTCCTGAAGGTGAACTATTCTTGTTTGCACAGGCAAAAGGAATCAGCGGAACCTTCAGTTTTGATATCACTATCCATGAAAAGGGTTTGGTAGCAACCGTGTTTGTGGTAAGCAATGAAGCCGGAACGATTAAATCGCAAAACAATCTCAAAGATTTTGTAAAAGCCATGAAATTCAATTTCAAAATGCCGAAAGGTAAAGACTATAAATTCAACTATGTATTTAATTTCAACCAGTAAAATTTAATAAAATGAAAAAAGCGCTATTTATTCTTATCGCAGCCTTTGCCCTGCAATTTGCAGTAGCACAAGACGACATGTCAACCGTTTGGGAAGTCAAACTTGGACATCAGATTATTTATTACGGAACCGACGTTTCCGACCAACCCGATTCATACAGCTTTGCAGCTGATGACAAAGAAGTGACCTTCTTTAAAAACATTGATGGAAGTACTATTTGGACCAAAGCTTATAAAAATATGGCTCCAAAACTTCGTAAAGTGGATGAACTGATTGCATTTTGGGAATCAAACACCGTATTCCTTTTCGACCGCAAAATGGGAAAAGACCAAATTGCATGTGTTGATATGGAGTCGGGAGAACTGCTTTGGAATACCGATAAGTACCAGGAAGTATCGGAAGACAATGTGGTGTACATTCCTGAAGAGGATGGCTTTGCAATTTCGATGAGGAAAGAAATGGTTTTTGTAAAAGCCCGTACCGGCGAGGAGGTTTGGAGTACTACAAAGTTTGTGGGCTCAGTGAGTCAATATGTTTATGATCCGAATGACGGGACCATGGTTATGGTGAACTTTCAACCAAGCGGTTTAGCTGCTCTCTTTACAGGTTTCAAGAACCAAATTGTCCGGATCAATATGAAAAATGGTGAAATTCTGTGGGAAGCCAATTATATTGGCCGCGCTATCCGAAAAGTAATCACCAAGGAATTTGTTTTCGATCTTGATGTAGTGGATGACAAAGTTTTCCTTACAATGAACGGTTTACAGGTATATGACTATAATACCGGAGCTGTTCGTTATTCAGCAGCATTCAATTTTACAGCCGAAGGCCTTGCCAAAGCACCACAGGGGACTAAAAGATTTGGTGTATACAATGCTATAGCCGATCCGATTATTGATGGTGACGATCTGTACGTTCTTGATATGGCAGATAAAAAGAATCAATACGTGAAAAAATATGACGTACATACAGGAAAATTGCTTTGGACTTCAAGTGAGATAAAAGGTGCACGTGCCATACCAGGGATGAAAGTGGTAGGTGATAAAATTGCCCTTCAGATCGGTGGACGTGTGGAAACACAATTTTACCGCAAATACAAATCAGGCGACAATTGGGTAGAGGAATGGGGAGTAACTTTCCCAGAGGTAAAACCATTTGGTGTTCAGGCTTTCAATACCAAAGACGGCACCCTTGCCTGGGAATCAGAAAAATTCAAAAAGGGGATCACCAATGCGGTTTCCTTCGAAAATTACCACATCGTTTGTAGCGGAAAATCACTTTACAGTATTGATATTAATACCGGTGAAGAAAAATACGAAGTTCCTGTTGCAAAAGGAGGTGTGGGACAGGCAAACCTGATTATGAAATATAAAGATAACATCATCGTAGTGATCGGTGAAAAAGGAGTGTCAACATTTGATGCTTCTAACGGTGAGCTGTTAACCAGTGGAAAATACAAAGCGTCCTCATTTTTTGATCGTCATGAAGATCTGATCATCATGCAAACCGAAAAAGCAGATTTTGCAGCTTTTGATATCGACACCGGAATTTATAAAGAGTTTAAAGCTAAAACCGGGGCAGGTACCAGTTTAACCACCGACGGCGAACACATGTTTGTATACGAGAAAAAAGTGGTTACCAAACTCAATACAAGATAAACCAATAAGGAAGGCACCTTCTCTTCTTCACCCTGGCCTCATCAGAGCGTCAGGGTTTTTATTTGGGTAAATTTGGCAGGCCTATTTTCTGCAGATCATCACCTGTAGGGTTTTGATATACCCGCAGGTCAAACTCAGGGATCACAGCCAAAATATGATCAAAAATATCTGCTTGCAGGTTTTCATATTTGGCCCATTCCTGTATTCGGCTGAATACATAAATCTCCATCGGAATACCCTTTTCGGAGGGTTGAAGCTGCCTGACTAAAAAGGTCATTTCATCATGCACATCCGGATGATTATTTAAATAACCCCGTAAATATGCTCTGAAAACACCAAGATTGGTTTGCCGGCGGCCGTTTACCAAAACCGAGTTGTCAACTTTATGCGCTTCGTTATAGTTACTTAACTCCGCCTCTTTTTCATGGATGTATTTTTTCACGTATTCAAATTTCCTGAATTTTTCGAGCATTTCGGGAGTACAAAACTTAACACTTTTCATATCCAGGTTAATAGCACGTTTAATCCTTCTGCCACCCGATTCTTCCATTCCACGCCAGTTTTTATAGGAATCTGAAATAAGTGAATAGGTGGGAATGGTTGAAATGGTTTTGTCCCAGTTTTGGACCTTTACGGTGGTTAATGATACATCAATCACAGTTCCATCGGTATCAAATTTAGGCATCGAAATCCAGTCGCCCGGCTGAAGCATATTGTAGGCCGAAAGCTGAATCCCCGCTACAAACCCAAGGATCGGGTCCTTAAAAATCAAGAGTAAAACGGCGCTGAAGGCACCCAGGCCTCCTATGATAGTCAGCGGATTTTGACCAAACAGGTTGGCAATTATGGTAATGATACCGATGATGTAAACCAATATTTTAGCCACCTGCACATAACCTTTGATGGGTTTGTGTTTTGCTATGGTGAAATCATGATAAATATCAACTACTGCATTCAGGAAAGCATTGGCAGCCATCACAACCACGGCTATCATATAAATGGTTAACACAATTCGGATTCCACCGGCTATATCCGGATAGGATTCAAGCGAAACAGGAGTGAAAACATAAATGATATATGCCGGAACCAGGTAGGATAATATTTTGAAAAATTTCCGATCGGCGAGTTTATCGTCCCAATTGGTTTTTGATTTTTTAGTGAGTTGATGGATAAGCGACAGCAAAACTCTGCGTGCAATAAAATAAGTGATGAAGCTCAGCAGCACCAATATAAAAAACATGGTGAAATCAGCAGCTACAATTGAATCTGTATTTTTAGCAAAGAATCCGTCAAACCAGGAAATTAAGGTGTTTTTAAACGCTCTGATCATAGCAAAATAAATTTTGCCAAAAATAAAAAAAGCTTATCGGTTAGATAAGCTTTTCGGAGGTATTTTATTGTTTTAACTTTTTCACCGCTTCAACATACTTTTTCTGAAGCATCCTGAGTTCGTCCATATTGATCTTTTCAGTGTAAATACGAACCATGTCTACCAGGCAGTTTTGTCGGTAAATAGTCCCCATTGCCGCGTCGAACTGATCATTGTCAAGATTGCGTTTCAGGTCAAGGGTTGTTTTTTCAAACTGGTTCCAGGTAAAATTTCCGGGGATTTGTAAATAACACATTTGTTTTTCGTTAGCATCGCAATATATGCCCGGTTCAGTAGTTTCCAGAACAAAATATTTCCGGATCTTAATGAGGTTATAATACGGTTTAACCTTGCGAAACTTTAAAAACTGAATCCCACTTTGTTTGTATAGTTCAACCAGTTCGGGAACAAAATTGTAATCATCCAGAAATTTAACACGAATGCATGGACGTGTTTCATTAAAAACAACCACCTGTCCCACAGTTGCATCAAATTTCTTTTTAAAGATCTTTTTTACCTCATGATTGGTTCGCATAATATCTTCTTCCTGATGCTGAATTTTTGTTACCAGGAAAATCGATCCGGGATTTAAAACTTTTTTATCGGGGATGGTATCGTGGTAATATCCCGGAAACGGGAATTTGCTTTCAAGGACTAGCGCACCGGCGCAAAATTCTTCTTCCAGACTTGCCAGGATCTCTTTCTTCATGATGGTTCCGAAAGTCTCAATGGTTTTCAATTGTTCCATGTGTGGTTTGAAATTTTATGCGTTGAATATTGCTACAAATATACAAATTAATAGATGTGATTATGAGCCTGTCAATAATTCATTTTGAGTTTAAATAAGGAGTAATAATCCCCTAAATAGCTTTTCGGAATTACTGATCCTGGCTAAACATAGGATCCCATGGTGGCAGCATAACAGGCGTTTGCTCAAGGATCTTCAGTGTTTCAGGATCAATATATTTTTTATTGATCACTAACCTGAACATGTATTCACTGAACCATTCATCGGTCATGATCAGATGGCCTTCAAAACCGGTATTTCCCCAACTGTTTTCAAGCAGCCATTTTACAGTTTTACCCCCTTCAATGTCAACGGCTACCAGTGCCATTCCATGCGTTGAACCGCTTTCGTAAGTTTCTATCCTTTCTGCTTTGGTCATATCAAAGTTCACCCCAAAAAGTGCGTTGTAGTTATAATTGTTGACATCCAGTGTGCCGTTGTCTTTATTGAGTTGTTTGCCAACATCACATGAAAAATACATGGCTTCGTTGCCTAAAATCGAGTTTTTTGCAAATTCCTTGATCTTTTCTGCTTCCAGGTTGATGTATTTCCAGTTGCCCCCATCAATCATGTGGCGATCGTAATCAATTTCATACAATTGCCCGAAAGGCCTTGATGGATCGTTCATAAACATCACATAGTCGCTCAGATCGGCTCCCACAAATTCATCGTAAAATGATTTGGGCGTATAAAATTTTAATTCCGACAGATTTCCGTCCTTATCCTTATACCTCCATTGAAACTGAGAGGGTGGTTCTCCCAGTGTAATGGCCAGAATTTTATATACCTCCGATAACATTTCGTTTTTCCTTTCACGAAGTGCTTTTTCATTTTTTCCGCTTGATGCCATGTTTCTCAGCTCCATGCCGTCGCCGCGTAATTTCCTGCGGATAAGCCGCGACATCCATGCGGTGTTTTCGCTGTTTTGTGATTCGGGGAATACCTCAGCCGGAACCAATCCATATTTGCCAATGATATCAACCACACCCGTCCACTGCCCACCATCGCCAATAGCATTTTGAAACAACCATTCCACCCGCTTGTCATCCAGTGGCTTGTCAATCGTACTGATCATCCCTTCGAGAAACAGGTTTGCTTTTTCCAATTGATCATAGAAAAAATTAAAATTATGTGAAAACGAAAAGTTTCCCAGGTTCTTTTCTTCAATCACTTTGGCCCTGAAAACATTCAAACCGGTAAAAAGCCAGCAGCGGCCGGTTGATTTCTGGTCGGTTATCCCGGCTGATTCCACCCTGTTCGAAAAATAGGTGTCCAGGTTGGCCAGGTTTTCTCTGTCGAGTGCCAGTTTATGAATATCATTGGAGGAAGCCGCATTTTGCAGGGCTTCATTGTTTTGATCTTTTTCAAAGGAGAGCCTGAATTGCTCCAGCATCGAATCAGTAATGCTTGATGATTCCTGCGAAAACGCTGTAAACAGGGTTCCTGCTGAGAGGAAAACGGAGATAAATATTCGTTTCATACAAAAAGTTGATTTGAGGTAAACATTAAAACCAACGAAGGTAGGTACAGTTTGAGCAAGATTCAAGTTAATTAGCAATTTTACTTTAAAAAGTTACCCGTACTCAACAGATTTCAATTTTGGGAGATTGGGAAAATTGTCGTTTCTTTGCCATTCATATCTAAAACCTTCAATATGAAATTCGTAAACTTCTTTTCTCTTTTTTATATTGTTTTATTGTTATGCCTGATAAACGGGATTCCCCTTGCCATTTCGGCACCACAGGATAATTATAAAGCCGGTAGTTCGGAAGAGCAGATCTTAAGCGGCGAGTTGCCTATGGGTTATAACTCCTTGTTTGCAGGATCTGGTGAGTGTTTACAATGCCATGATGAGCAGGTAAACAATCAGGGTGAATTTATTGGAATCATCAGCGACTGGCGTTCATCCATGATGGCCAATTCGTCCAAAGATCCCTTTTGGCGAGCCAAAGTGAGTCACGAAACACTTGTTAATCCTGAACATGCTGAACTGCTGGAGGATGTTTGTACCCGGTGCCATGCTCCTTTGGGTAATTTTAATGCCCATTTTAATGGTCAGGAGTTTTATTCAATTGCTGAAATGGAAACCGACTCCCTTGCCCGTGACGGTGTAAGCTGCACACTTTGCCATCAAATTATGCCTGAGTCGCTCGGAAATTATTCAGGAGAGATGCTAATTGGAGAAAATAAAACGATTTGGGGGCCGTATCAAAATCCATTTGGAAATCCCATGATCAACCATACCGGTTATACGCCTACCTATAGTTCGCATATTGAAGAATCACAATTATGTGGTTCCTGCCATACCCTCCTCACACCTACCATAGATTATGAGGGGAATATTACAGGCACATATTTTCCTGAACAAGCCATTTATCATGAATGGCTAAATTCAAATTTTAAGGAGAACAACATAACATGCCAGAAATGCCACATGCCCCACATTGATGACCTTGTGCAGATTAGTTCAATGCCTCCCTGGCTTGATGGCCGCACTCCTTTTGCCAAGCATCACCTGGCAGGAGCCAATGTATTTATGCTGAAGCTGCTCAAAGAAAATATGGAAGTACTCGGGATAACCGCAACTGAACAACAGCTCGATTCTACGATTAACCGGGCTAAAAGAATGCTCCAGCAATCTTCATTGACATTGGAACTAACGGAAACAAGTCGTACCAGCGATACCTTATTTTTGGAGCTGGCGTTAACCAATCTCTCCGGGCACAAGTTTCCCACCGGTTATCCCAGTCGGAGAGCATTTATTGAACTATTTGTGGTAGATGGAAATGACACCATCTTTCACTCCGGCGAAATCGATAATGAGTTTAATATTGTGGGAGAAGACGATACCTATGAACCACACCATGCTATTATCAATGATCCTGCTGACGTGCAGATTTATGAAATGGTGATGGGTGATGTAAATCTGGAACCAACCACAGTGTTGGCCTATGCTTATCAACATTTAAAAGATAACCGGATTCCTCCGGCAGGTTTTACTTCAGCGCATTTTGCCTGGGATACCGTTGCCGTTTCCGGTTTGGCACTTAATGATGCTGATTTTAATAAAAACGAAGGTGTTGAGGGTTCGGGATCTGATAACGTAAAATATCATATACCTCTCAATGGAAATAATGGACTGCTGAGTATAAAAGCCCTGGTGCATTATCAAACCGTTTCCAACAAGTGGCTGGAACATATGTTTTCATATACCTCCGGTGAAATTGATAATTTTAAATCCATGTATGAAAGTGCTGATAAAACACCGGTAGTTATTGGTGAAGCTTTACTCAGCAGTGTGGCAACCTCAGTACCTGAAAGGGATCAAAAGGATATTCAGGTTTATCCGAATCCAGGTTCCGGATTATTCCAGGTTTTTTCGGATCATGAAATTAATTTGATCAATGTTTATGATCAAAGCGGGCAACTGATGCAAACATTCCATAATTTTGCAAGCGTTTCGGGTGGCAGTTCTGCAAAATTCCAATTGGATGAACCCAGCGGGATTTATTTGGTGGAGATGCTTTACGCCAATCAAAACCGAACAATTAAAAAAATTATTTTGAACCGTTAGAACAAATGAAATTTAAAGTTGGCGACAGGGTAAAATTCCTGAATGAAAGTGGTGGAGGGGTTGTAAGCAAAATCGTAAACCCCAAAATGGTAAATGTGATGATTGAGGATGGATTTGAAATTCCGGTCCTGATCGCCGAGTTATTGAAAATTGAAATTGATGCTCCCGTTGATTCTCCGGTTCACATGTTTCGAGAAGATTTTAACACTCCGGTTCCGGTAGCAGCCACATCCGCTTACGAATCCGACGACCGCAACATACGACTGGCCGGCAACAGGGCTAAAGGAACAGTAGCCGAGGGTATCTACTTTGCTTTTGTACCCCAGGAACAAAAATGGCTGATCACCGGATTGATAGATATATATCTGGTTAATAACACCAATGTTGATATTCTTTATTCAGTTTTCCTGGAGAAAGAGCAAGGCGGATTTACGGGGTTTGACTACGGCAGCGCTGAATCCAATGCAATGGTGCTTCTGGAGAGTTTAGAAAGGGAAAAGCTTAACAAGTGGGAAAAAGGAGTGGTTCAGGTATTGTTTCACCCCGAATCCGACTCAAAGTTGCTTGCACCAGGCAATTCGGGCTTCAGGATCAAATTATCACGTTTCTATATTGAAAGCAGTTATAAAGATTCTGCCATCATTAACGGCAAATCGGTTCTTATTTCACTGATACCCTTAAGTTCAGTTAGCATTATCAGGGAAAGCGATGATCCGTTGAAAGGCAAAGAGGAGGTGGAGCAAGTTACTGTTGCCGAAGTTGTTGAACCTGAAAATGTCATCGACAAGCACCGAACCAGCCCCCGTGAAGCAATTGTTGACCTGCATATTGGTGAACTGGTTGATAATATTTCGGGAATGGACAGTGCTGAAATGATCCGCACACAACTCAATTATTTTACACGCTGCCTTGAAAACGGTATAGCCAACAAAATTCATAAAATCACCTTTATTCACGGGGTGGGGGCAGGCGTTCTGAAAAAGGCTATTCAGGAGGTTTTAAAAGATTATCCCAATATTCAAACGCGTGATGCCAGCCTTAAACAGTTTGGCTACGGAGCCATGGATGTGATCATCCACAATTGATTTTCAGCATCCTGCGGAACACATAGGTTGATTTATCGTATCAGGTATTTTAAAACCCTGAATTATGATAACCCGATCTCTAATATTGCTTAGCCTGCACTTTATTTTACCCTTGATCATAATTGCCCAGGATATTCACTGGACTGGCAATCAAAATAAAAACTGGTCAAATGCGAGTAACTGGAACCCACAACAAATTCCCAATGTAAATAATGATGTTTATTTTGATGATGCGTCGCCGGGTAATTTTGATGTGAGTTTTAGCAATGGTGATCAATGCAAGAACCTTTATGTTATTGCCAGCGGTTATACTTTCGAAATAAAAAACAATGACCTGATCGAAATTGGTGAAGATTTGGTTCTTGGCATTGGAAATAGCTTCGATTGCGGCGGCACCGTTGACGTTGGATATGATTTTGACTGTTATGGGTTTTTTGATAATAATAAAAAAGGGGAACTGCTTGTTGGAGGTAAAATTTCTATACAGTCAACCGGCCAGATCGCCAACTATGGGATTGGCAACAATGAACCCGTTATTCAGACATATGCCCTGGATAATTTTGGCTTGCTGAATAACGATACCAAAGGAATTTGTGAAATAACCGATCGCTTCAATAATTATGGCACATGTACCGTAAATAATGAAGCCACTATGGAAATAGGTGATTACCTTTACAATACAGGGAACCTAACAGTTTCACTTCTGGCTGAAATGCGTGTAATTGCCACGTTTGAAAACTACGGAAATTTTACGGTTACCGGAACCGGCACCTTCAATGGAGATAATAATTTATTGTTGCAGAATTATGGCAATTGCTTCATTTTTGAAAATGCCGAAGCGACGGATATTTTTGACGTTGAAAACTACGGGGTTTTCATAAATAACAATGTTTTTGGCGCCGGGGATTTTTACAACTTCAATACCGGAACACTGAGTAATTCAAGCGAATTTACCATTGATTTCACCGTGGAAAACGATGGCGAAATTACAAACACAGGTTCGTTTTATATAGGCGATGTTCTCACCATTACTGCCAATGGAACTATTATGAATTCAGGGTGTTTTGAAGTAGTTAATGATATTTCAAATTCGGGAGCTTACACCGGAAGTTTGCTAAGCCATGCTTCGGTTTACGGACCCGGTTCATACACATATAACAGAGACATGGGGGGTGGGGGCCCCGAAATGGAAAGCGCCGGATGGCATTATATTTCCACACCGGTGGTTTACATGGGTACCCATGATATTTTTGATTATTGGATTAAAAGTTGGGACGAGACCCAGGATACCTGGTTCGAATTTTGCTCAGGAGGTGTTCCTTGTGTGGCCTGCCCTCCACTCGATTTTGAGGTAATGAGGGGCTACAGTATCAAACGCAATTTGGATTATGAATGTGATGCCATTAATCCGGGAACCGGAAATGTTATTGAATTTACCGGAACTATGAATGATGTGGCTTCCGGGTTCATGTCGATTGACGTTAGCGGTTCTGATTTTGAACCTGGCGATCCCAATGATATAAATAACTGGAACCTTATCGGCAATCCATATCCCTCAGCCATTGATGCCGATGCCATGGTTTTTCCGGCTGAAATTGACAATGCCGTTTATTATTACAATGATGCAACACTTTCCTATGAATCGTTTGTGGGGGGGGGTAGGTCAACCATTTGTTCCGGTTGCACAAGGCTTTTTCGTTCATGTAAACACCCCGGGAACATGGAATGTTTCGCTTGATAACTCCGTACGGGTTTGTGAGGGTTCTGATAATTGGTATAAAAACGAAATCAGCAATTTGCTCGAATTTGAAATTAAAAACAAAAATGGGTTGGGTGATAAAACCTATGTGCGAAAGCTTGAATCAGCCTCCATGGAGTTTGATAGTCGTTGGGATGCCTATAAATTGCTGAGTAATTTACCGCAATTGCCACAGATTTACACAAGCATTGGGGATACAAAATATTCGATCAATACGGTGGATGTATTAAAACAAATGCCTTTGAAATTTAAATCGGGGGATGCAGGCGTTTATACACTTACAGTTCGTGGCACCGATGATTTTAACCTTGTTTATCTTGAAGATAAGAAATTGGGATTGTTACATGATTTGAAATCAACGCCCTGGTATACCTTTAATTCAGAACAGGATAATTTATCGGATCGTTTTGTGTTAAGGTTTGAAGAGTATGCCGAAGACCTGACCAATCAGGGTTTTATCATCTATTCAAAAAACAACTTGATTTATGTTAAAAATCAGGCCAACCTTTCAGGAAAAGTTGCTGTCATCAATGTAATGGGTCAGTTAATTTACGCTCAAGAACTACAGGCCGGACTGAACCGGATTCAATTGGATCAACCAGATGGTATTTATATCGTACAGGTCGCAACTCCCACCCGAACAATCAACAAAAAGATTTTCTATTAACGTTTCCCAGGAAATTAGTAAGGAATTGATCCCGCCCAGTGCGGGATTTTTTTTAGAAGAAAAAAATCTTTTAACTATTAAATAATTTGCAACTTTTAACAAAACTTCCATTCTACTGTTAGTTAATTCAAATGAAGGTTTATGCCAGGATTTACACATTGTAATCCGTCGTAAAAAAACCGTTAAAGTACCAGAATTACTATAACTAAATGAAGTTTACATTCACTAATTATTTAAATGAAAATGACAGATAAGAACACAAAAATAGCATTGGTAACCGGCGCCAGTCGGGGATTGGGTAAAAATATGGCTTTGGCCATCGCCAAAAAGGGAATTGACCTGATCATTACTTATAATTGCAACAGACAGGATGCGGAAAATGTAGTTAATGAAATTGAGGCCATGGGTCAAAAGGCAAAGGCCTTTCAGCTTGATACCCGGAAGGTGAAATCATTTGATACTTTTTATGCAGATGTTGCGGGCTATCTTCAATCAACCTATGGGCACGAAAAAATTGATTTCCTGGTAAACAATGCTGGGACGGGAGTATACGCCAACTTTACTGATACCACCGAAGAGCAACTTGATGATATGGTTAATATTCACTTCAAAGGGGTATTTTTTCTGACACAAAAAGCCTTGTCCCACATGAATGACGGAGGTGGAATCATCAATATTTCATCAGGACTTACAAGATTTTCCTTTCCGGGATATGGTGCTTATGCCTCTATGAAGGGTGCGATTGAAGTACTCACTCGATATCTTGCCAAGGAACTTGGTTCACGTGGCATTAAAGCCAATGTGGTTGCACCGGGCGCCATCGAAACCGATTTTAACGGAGGAGGGGTAAGAGATAATGAAAATATTAATAAGATGATTGCAGGAGCCACCGCCCTTGGAAGAGCAGGCCTTCCTGATGACGTTGGCGGTGTGGTTGCCTTTTTATGCACCGAAGAATCCCGCTGGATCAATGCCCAGCGAATAGAAGTTTCTGGAGGAATGAGCCTTTAATTAAGCGCAATCCTGACCTTTGATTCCACTTTAGCGGTTTAATCGTGTTCATCATATGCTAACCCAATCTCCGCCTTCACCCGATCGATGGTTTCGATCAGGTCCAGGCTCATCCGGTGCGGCATTTTGTTACTTTCCTTAATTCCGTTTTGTAAACAACGATTCACTTCTTCAATTTCAAAAATGTAGCCGCTGCCCTTGTAAGGTAAATGGATTTCTTCATTCTGTCCATCCGTTTTTAATACAGATAGCATGGTAGCATGATGCCATCTCCGGTGGAGCTTAAGGGTTCCTTTTTCCCCATAAATGATCGCCTCCACAGGGGTATTGGCCTCAAAGGTGGATTCCAGCATCGATTTGGCGGCATTGTTATGATCAAACACCATCGAGCAATAACTATCTACGCCGGTTTCTGTCATCCGTGCCAGTGCCCTGATGGTATTGGGTTTGCCCCAAAGTAAAAGACTTAAAAAAATGGGGTAAATGCCTATGTCGAGCAATGAGCCCCCACCCAGTTTTTTATTAAATAATCTTCCATTGGGATCAGGGGTGGATTTAAACCCAAAATCAGCGTGTAAAAATAGCGGGTTGCCAATAACCCCCGAATCCAGAACTGCGATTAATTTTTCTGTTGCCGGAATGAACCTGGTCCACATGGCTTCCATCAGGAATAATTCATGCGCTTTGGCTTCATCAGTCATCCTTTTTACCTGTGATGCATTCATACCCATAGGTTTTTCACATAATACATGTTTGCCGTTTTCAATGCAAAGCAGCGTGTTTTCGTAATGCAAAGGGTGTGGGGTGGCAATGTAAATTACATCAATGTCAGGATCTTTGGCAAGCGCTTGATAGGAATCGTAAAACTGAGCGATGTCATTTTTTTGAGCAAAAGATTGTGCTTTTTCTGAGTTGCGTGATGCTATTGCGCGCAGCACAGCATTGGGAGAAAGTTTAAGATCATCGGCAAATGTTTGAGCAATACGCCCGGCCCCGATTATACCCCAATTGATTTTATTATTTTGCATGAAGTCAAAGGTAGGGATTGTCGGTGATTTAAGCGTCAATTCAGGAAATTAGAAATATTAAATTGAACGAATTTACTAAAACCTCAAATCCAGGCTGCATCCACTATAAATTTTAGTAACTTTAAAGGCATAATTATCGGGCTATGAAAACAATCCTGTACCTGTTATTGATATCGTTTCCCTCGGTTATAATTGCGCAATCCAATCTCCATCCAAAAGAAAATGATTCGCCGGGGATCAATCTTGGCCCCGACTTTAACCTTTGCCCCGGACTTATTCATCAACTGGATGCAGGTCCCGGCTACGACAGCTACCTGTGGCAGGACGGCTCAACTGAACAAACGTATATGGTTACTGAAGGTGGTGAGTTCTGGGTTCATGCGTTTTTCGGTTCAACCATGTATGCCGATACCATTCAAATAAATTACTGGCCTTCCCCCGATCCGAACCTGGGAAATGACACGCTATTGTGTCAGGGGAATTCTCTGATATTGGAACCAACTTCCAATTTTGCCGATTATTTATGGCATGATGGTTCAACGCTGCCGTTTTATCTGGTTACCGGTGCAGGACTTTATTGGGTAACGGTTACGGATGTCCATGGCTGCACAGCATCAGATTCAATTTGGATTGAATATTCCGATTTTGAAATTGACCTGGGAATGGATACGGTTATTTGCCTCTGCGATTCTGTGTTACTCAATGCCGGTGATGGTTTTCAAAACTATGAATGGCAGGACGGATCAACTGACCAGTTTTTTCTTGTGGTAGCAGTGGATTATGGAGTTGGATCGCATGAATTTTCTGTTACGGCAATCGATTCCAACAATTGTTCAGTTTCCGATAGTAAATTGATTTACATTGATGGCTTTACCGGTTTGGATGCAGAATATGGTAGCAAATTTCACCTTTTTCCAAACCCGGCAAAAGAGAGATTATATATCCGGACTTCAGATCGTAGCAGTTACACGTACACTATTTCCATTTTTGATGCTATGGGCGTCAGGGTGTATCAAGCCAAAAAATTCAACAGCTTTTCCGATGAAGTTTTTTCTGTTGAAACAGCGGGATTGAAAAATGGAATTTATACACTTAGTATTGAGGACAGGATGAGAATTGAAACCAGGAAATTCATCGTGAATCATTAACTCACTTTAAATCCAGATTGTCAGGGCTATCGGTTTTCCGGTGATGATATTTTCTTTGCTTCTGATAGCCGCCTTTAGCGGAAGTATGTAAGTGCTGGATTTGGTATCAAACCAAATGGCTGTTTTCCATTCGCTTTTGCCAACTGCTGCCGTTGCTTTAAGTCTGCCCCAGCCTTCTTCCTCTGTTTTAAACAGCCTGCGTATCTCTTCCGACAACTCCACGGGCAGTGAAACAAATACCCATGCGCCCGGTCCGCTGTATTGCCAGGGTGCAGCCTCTAACGCGTATTTAACTCCTTTTATCAATCCTGCTCCTGGTTTTGTGCTGCTTGATGGTTATAACTCAATACCCTTTTCAATTTCCAGTTTCCATCCTCAATGATCCACAAATGGGTGAAGTCAGCCGTGCTGGTGAGGTATTTGGGATTATTGGATTCAGTTGCATAAAAACGGTGCTTGCCGGTTTGGATCGCACCGTAAATTTCACCTTCATTTCTTAAAAGAAATACCGACAAACTGTTGGGCTCCAACTCACGGGTCGGCTTATAATCCAAATTGCACAAGCCGGAAATAGATTGAAGAAAAGCTTCCTGAGAATTGGTGATACCTGCCTGATCATGGTAAAACTCAAAATCAGAGCTCGTAAGCAATTTTACTTCATTGGTATCGCATTGATTAAATCCTGATTCAAACAACAGGCTGTCGCATTTCTTAAGCTCCCTGAAAACCATTTCATAGCCGGAATCTAAAATAGCACCTTCTGAAGGAATTGCAGTATTTTCTCCTTCCGGCTGGGGATCTGCACAAGCAGCAAATATGGATATAACCAAAAGTAATTGTAGCGTTAATTTCATTTCTTTTCTTTGAATTAGAGTATTAATTTTCAGGTAGAATAGTCAGTTGTTAAATGGAAAAACCACTTTCTTGAATTTTTTATGAACCCATAAAATTACGGTTAAATATCTTTTGCAATTCTAAATCCGAATCCATCATTGCGTGTATCCCTGGGTGATTGATACCTCACCTCCGGCATATGGATTCCGTATTTTAAAGGCTTACCCCTTTCATCTTGAGTATTGTAATACCAACTAACTCCTTTTGATATTTTGTATTCACCTTCAGGAGGTCCTTGTGGGTTTATGCTATTTACTAAACTATCCTGTGAGGGATTATACCAATCGTAAACCCACTCGCCTACATTACCTGTCATATCAAAAATGCCTAGTTCATTTGGTTTCAAAAGCCCAACTTCATGGAATGTACTGTCAGAATTTTCACCTACCCAACCGATCTCAGCCGGATTATTGCTTCCGCTGTATTGAAAGCCCATACTTTTACGTCCACCTTTGGCGGCATATTCCCATTCAGCTTCGGTGGGAAGCCTGCCACCAGCCCATATGGCAAAATCATTGGCCTCATCCCAGGTTGCTAACATTGGCTTGTCATCCTCCCATTGGTAATTTACAACCTTTCCATAAGCATTTTCGATTGGGGGCTCCGGCATATCACGTCCGGTACTTTTACAGAAAGCCTTAAATTGCTTCACGGTTATTTCATATTTGCAAATATAAAAGTCACTAATTTCTACCATCCTGTGAGGACTCGTAAATCCCTCCACCGTATCACCTTTAGGGCTTACAATAAATTGATTTTTACCTTGTTCAAAGGTCCCGCCCTCCACAAATACCCAGTCAATGTTTATCATTTCCGGCTGTTGCTCACAAGCCAATAAAACAGTGACAATTAGGAATGCCAGGTTTAACTTTTTGAGCATTTTAATTTTTTTAAATATGGCAACCATTAGCATCGAATATTATGATCATTCACGGTAAGTTAGTAAGTTATATTATTGGCATTTGCAAAGTATCGTTTCATATACCTTTTTTAAAGTTCTCAGATGAAAGCTTCCTATTTTCTTTCCTCCTTTTCAATTATTTTAACAACGCGATTATAAATTATTTCCGACAAATTCCAGTCGTAGCCATCAAAGTTGGTGGTATTCACAAACTGCACCACCACGGCGTCGATATCTTTGTGGTATTTGGCAATACTCTGGTAGCCGGGAATCAGGCCGGTGTGGTTATACACATAAATGGACGAATAAATTTCCTTTTCTCCATTTTCAAACAACGACCCGTCGTTCAGAGCCCTTAAAAAAATGCCTACATCTTCAGCGGAAGCCACCATGGAGCCGTAGTCTGCCCCCTTGATATCCTCTTCAATGCCCACGTAATATCCGCTCATCAGGTCATCCATATTGATCTCGTGAATAGAACCGTAAGTGTTTTTGAGTTCGAGCGGGTCAAGAATTTTTTCTTTGATATATTCAGAAGTACTCATCCCGGAAACTTTGCTGACAAGCATTGAAATCAGTAAATAATTGGTATTTGAATATTCATAATCCTCACCCGGCTTAAAGCTGGCGGGCAGGCCGAATATCCGTTCGAGTGCTTCCTGAGCGCTTTTGGGAGGATCAACCCAGTAGTTTGGCGTATCGGTTAAATTGGGAATGCCACTTCGGTGCTGCACCATCATTCGAAGGGTTATTTGGTCGGCATATTCAATTTTTCCCA
>JAGQVE010000053.1:0-3623 GCA_020438105.1 Bacteroidales bacterium | reverse complement strand
TCCAGCTGCATAAAATCCGGGAGGTTTTCCGGCCACGTCTACATACACGATAATTCCATCAATTCCGTAACTGATGGCCTCATTTAATTGTTCCTGAACGGTGTCGGGCAGAGGTTTTATCCAGGCTCTGACTAAAATCCACGGTACGAAAAACAGAGAAATTACGGTTCCAACCAGCAGGGCAATTCGGATTATTAGTTTTGTTTGTTTTTTTGTCATTGTTTATCCAAAACATGAATAAACTAAAAATGTTCTATCCCCTTGCCCTGCAATCTGTTCAACTTAGTATTTTAAAGGCTTTCTGGATAGTTGTTTTCATTTATTGAAGAAATCAGGAACACCAATAATTACAATTAATTTTCAGTTTTCAAATCAGGGTTTGTCACCATTTCACCCATTAACATGGTATTGTAAACCACCACTGATCCTACTAATAAATCGTGTATAGTTTTTCTTTTTTCACTCCCGAAAACAGTCAGCAGCGAAACCCATCCCAATAATGCCTTAACGATAAACCTCAGCAGAGCCAATGGAAACAATATGTTTTTTGACATATTACGGTCTCTTTTTACCCTTAACCCGAAGGCCATATGACCAAGGGTTCCTCCAATTATACTCGTTAGTAGCGGATCATAAAGCAGAAAAATAAAAACAAATGCAAACATGCGGGCATATTGCGAAACATTTTCGAAAAGTGAAAATGTGTAGGTGACCAAAAACATTAATAAAATCAAAACTACCCCATCGGCAAACACAGCTTTTACCCTGTCAAGTACAGCCGGAAATTCAAGTTCATTTTCCATTTTTAGAAATTTTCATCATAGATGACTTATTCAGGCTCTGATAATTCTGTGCTGCTGATTCCGTAAACAATTCCAAAGGAAATTAGCGCACCCAAACCGGCACCAAGGATAGCAAACAGGTAAATAAGCGGACCTTCAGCAATAAGTCCACCGATGATTGCGCCTACAAATTCCCCAATGATCCACAGCATGACGAACATAAAAACATACCAACCTTTTTTTTGCCCTTTGGCTTCTACCATTTTACCAATCTTTTTCGACAGATAAATAACAAGTATGATTTCCAGCATTTTTTTGAATTTAAAAATTGATAACTATTGTTTATTTATATATTTCATTGGTTTGCATGATTCTAATATCCCGTAAATCTAAATGTTTTATTGGGTTTGTAAACGAAAGCAGGGTGGCCTTTAAATTGGCAATGAATGTGTTTAATGTGTATTTAAAATTGGCTGAGCAGGAGCCATTGGCCTTAATAATTTCTTTGGTGAAACATGGGGGGCATTTTTTCATGCCATTCAGGTTTTAAAGTATCAGTTGATTGTTTTGATTTCCGGGCCATGCTCATTAAAAGGCCAGCCAATCACCTTTCAAATATAGGTTGATTTTCTATTCAACCAAAAATTATGGTCATTTTTCTTAATATCTAAGTGCTGAATACTTTAATTTCCCGGCCCGAAATAAACCTGTTTGAGCAAAAATGCTTTCCTGTTGTTTTAAATGAGACATTTGATTAAAACTATCATTTTACAAAACATACCGCTATGAAAACACTCGGTTTTACTTTATTGATTATTTGTTGCTTTCTATTTATTAATAAAACAAATGCACAAACGCCGCAAGGTATCAAATACCAGGCGGTAGCCCGTGACGGCGCGGGAGCTGTGCTGGCATCAACCAATGTAAGTTTGAGAATTACTATAACCAACGGAAATGGCGGGACAACGCTTTACCAGGAAACGCACAATGCTTTAACCAATGAGTTTGGATTATTTACCCTCACTGTTGGCGGAGGAATACCTGTTTCAGGGAGTTTCCCAACCATCGACTGGAGCACCACCACACCCTGGTTGCACACCGAACTCGACCCTGCCGGTGGAAGCAATTATGTGGATATGGGCTCATCGCAAATGCTGAGTGTGCCTTTTGCCCTGCATAGTGAAAGCACAGCATCGGTCTCGGGTTCCACAGGTTCACTTCCGAAATTTATAACGCCCGGTGCTCTCGGTAATTCCATTATCACTGAAGATGCGAACAATATCGGTATCGGAATGCCCAACCCTTATTCAAAACTCTATGTTAAAGGAAGCGAAAATATCTCACAATTGATCGTTGACGGATATTCAGGCCAAACAAACGAATATCCCCTGATCAAACTCAATCAGGACGGTTCTGAGGTTATGTGGATCAACTCCGACGATATCAGGAACATATTTATCGGATACAACAACGGCATTTTTAATAATCCTTTGGGTGGAGGTATTTATAACATATTTATAGGAGCTGCTGCCGGCAACAATAGTACAAATGGTGCAAATAATGTTGCGTTGGGTTGTTTTACTTTATCCAGCAATGTTGGGGCGGGCGGTTCCACAGCCATCGGGCACAATGCTTTGCGCTATGCAAACAGCACCACAAGTACGGCACTTACTAACAATGTTGCAGTGGGATACGAGGCCCTGAAGGGTTCAGGTGTACCTGCCAGCAATACCGGTATGAGGAACACTGCAATTGGCTCCAGCGCCATGCTCAGTAATACTTCGGGATATGATAATACAGCCACCGGATATGTAGCATTAGGTGCGAATACCAGCGGTCATCAAAATACGGCTGTTGGCTCTGATGCACTCATTTTCAATGAAACGGGAAATGATAATACCGCCGTGGGATTTGGATCGCAATTTAGCACCAGCACCGGATTCAGGAATACCTCATTTGGGTCCAACTCCATGCTTTTTACCAGCACCGGATCCTATAATACTGCTGTGGGTTATAATACCGGGGCCAACAACGGAACCTATTTTAATACTACTTGTGTGGGTATTGACGCTACGGCTACCGGCAGCAACATGGTGCGATTGGGCAATGTATATGTTACCTCAATCGGGGGTTATCAGAACTGGACCAATATTTCGGACGGCAGGTTTAAAACTGAGGTAAAAGAGAATGTTCCCGGCCTTGATTTTATCAACAAACTTCGACCGGTTACCTATCGCCTCGACAGGCAAAAAATCAATGATTTTATCGGGGTAGATAAAACCGGGTTGATGGACCACACCTCAACAGGAACTGATGATCCCAAATTATCGGGCGATGCTTATTCGGAGGTTGCCAGTGGTTTTATTGCACAGGAGGTGGAAGTTGCTGCAACCGAGTCAGGGTATGATTTCAGTGGTGTGGATAAGCCGCAAAATGAGGGCGATCCGTATGGACTGAGATATGCTGATTTTGTGGTGCCCCTTGTGAAGGCGGTGCAGGAACTCGACCGCAAAGTGGAAATACTGCAGAAAGAAAATGAAGCATTGAAAGCACAAGTGGCCTTGCTGAGCCGGTAAGGGTTATTATTTAAATTCCTTATCTTTTAATGCTTTCTCAATGGCCATGCTTTTCCTTTGGTTTTTGCCGGCAATGGGCAAATACAGCAGGGGCAAAAAGGTAAGCAAACCAAAACCATTTTTAACGGTGCTGTAAATGGCAATACCGATCAGAAGTCCGAACATAACGGCATCAAAGATCTTGTTGGATTTCATCTTTTTGGCCTCTTGCTGCAACTCCTCTTTTTGTAATTCTGCTGATTTTTCCTGTTCCATTTTCCTTTAA
>JAGQVE010000052.1:2852-23411 GCA_020438105.1 Bacteroidales bacterium | reverse complement strand
TGCGAAATTGAGAAAAGCCTTTTCCAGCAACGAAAACATCACCGTCCGCGAACGATTTACACCGAATAAGCAGGCCGTTCTGTTTATCGGAAATTATTACAATGAAGAACTTGTTGGGACAGTCACTTACACCCATCCAAAAACCGGTGAAAATATTCAAATCCCTTATTCCAGTGAGGATACCCTGTGGCCACCCTTGTACAGCCTTTTAACGCCGGTCTGCCTGGAAATCGCTGAAGGCATTTCAATTCTGCATTGCACTTCAGATATTTTAAATATTGAGAGCAAAGAAGGGCAAATTGAAATTACGCTTTTTGGTAATCGGGATTTGGTTGGGGAGCTTGTTTTGGAAGGACCGGGAATTAGCTGGATCAGGGAGGTTCAAATGAATGGGAAAAAATTGAAACCCGAGATTGATGAATACAGGACGATTATCAGGTACAATCATGCCTGCCAGAAGGGAATGAAGGTGAGGTTGGGGTTATAAATTGGTTATAGTAAAATTAAGTAAAACTTAATGAAACTTTTTGAGGATAAAAATAGGATATATGATAAACCAGCTACTCACAATTCTAATACATATAATTATTATGACTGCTCATCTAGAGTAGATATAGCAATAATAAGAAAAGTATTGAATGAATGGTTTGATGATTATCCAGATACTGAAAAAAATGAATTAAATAGAAGATTTAATAAATCATTTACTAGTGCATTTTATGAACTTTTTATTTTCAATCTATTCAAGCTTCAAGGTTTTAAAATTGAAATTCATCCAGATATCCCTGGAACAACAAAAAAACCTGATTTTTTAATTTCAAAAGGAGATATTGAATTTTATCTTGAGGCAAAAGTTGCAATGGGTGAATCGGAAAAACAGGTATCTCTAAAAAGAAGAATTAATCAAATTTACGATTCACTAAATAACATAAAATCAGCAAACTTCTTTCTTAGAATTGAGGAGCTTATAATAAAAACAAAAATTCAACCATCAATAAAACAATTTAGAGATAAAATCGAAACTGAATTAAAAAATTTCGATCCTGATACTGTGACAAAAGATATCCAAGCATATGGATTAGAAGGATGCCCTAAAATAGCAATTGAAGACAAAAATTTACAACTTATTATTTCATTAATACCTAAAGATCCACAATACCGAAAAGAAAATGATAACGCAATTGGAGTTTATCCTTCAGAAGTGTTTTGGGGAGGTGAAGAAGAATCAATCAAAACATCATTTTCCAAAAAAGCAAAAAGGTATGGGAGATTAGATAAGCCATACATAGTTTGTATCAACTCTATTGGAAGAAAATTTACTGGAAATTATGATGTCATGAATGCTATTTGGGGTACTTTGGCTATTTCATGGTCAACAAATCCAAATGACATAGACGAAAAAATAATCCGAATGAATGATGGACTATTTATATCAGATAAGGGACCAGAATATAAAAACGTTAGCGGAGTGTTGATAACTCATGTCATGGAATTCAATATCCCGAATTCAAGCTATTGGTTAGTAAAACACCCTTTTGCTGACAAAGAATTGGATTTTAAAATTATAGATATGAGTTACCAATATTTAAGAGATGGGAAAATTATAACAACTGAGGGAAAGACCATTGCCGAAATTTTTAATATAAAGACCGATTGGCTAGATGAATAAAAACTCTATTGAGGATAGTAGATAAAACCAACCATCATGAAAATAACTAACCCCCAGGGACTCACATTCAATTTTCTGGAAAACGGCCTCGTCAAAAGCATTTCCGCCGGACCCATCCGCATCAACCTCAAAGAGGAAACCCCTTTCTCGGGCTTGGGTACGCAAATTTACCTGAGAAAAAAATCAGGATCGATAACCTATACTCCACTGCTTGGTCCCGAAAGCAATAGTCAATTTAAGTTCGAAGACAATCGGTTTATCGCAAAAGGCAATTGGTCGGGACTAGACTATACCTGCCTTTTGGAACTTTCAGAAAAAAGTTTGAGCTGGGAATGGCAGATTGCTTTAGAAAACACAAGTGGCGAATTGGTGGAGCTTGATTTGGTGTATTTACAGGACATCTCTCTCAAAGCTGCCGGGTCAGGTCTGGTAAATGAATATTATGTGAGCCAGTATTTGGAAAGACGGATCCTCGACGACAAAACCTACGGCAAAGTGATCTGCTGCCGGCAAAACACCAAAGAATCCACCGGCCATCCCTGGCTGATGCTGGCTTCCAAAAACAATGCTGACTCAGCATGTACCGACGGGATGTTGTTTTACGGAACCTCCTTTCGGGGAACGCGCATTCCTGAGGGATTACTTTCCGACAGGCTCGGAGGTGAATGGGCAGGCGAATCCTCCATGCTGGCACTTCAGGAAAAACCTTTTACCCTCACAAACGGAGAAAAAACCATTCGTGCATTTGTGGCAACCTACCTCCCCGATCACCCCGAAGCCACTTCCGAAAAAGATCTTGAAAAACTTCCTGGCTTAACTAAGGAATTCCACAATGAAATTTCTGTGCATGAAGGTAACTTCACCGGAGCATCGAAAAATCTATTCAACACCGCTACTCTATTTCAATCGGAAGATTTAAACGAAACCGAACTCTCCCGGTTTTTCGGAAATGACCGCAGACATGTCGAGAAAGACAAGGATACCTTACTCTCCTTCTTCAGCGGGAAAAACAACCATGTGGTACTCCGGGCAAAAGAGTTGATTACCGATCGGCCGCACGCCCATATCATGCAGGCCAATACCCGCCTTGTGCCCGATGAGAACATCATGTCGACCACCGCATTTGCCTTTGGCGTTTTTAATTCACACATCACGCAGGGCAACACCAATTTTAATGTGCTGTTGTCGATTTGCACCAGCCAGTTTAATCAATCAAAAGATACCGGCCAACGGATTTTTATAGAAATAGATGGGGAAAAATATTTGATGGGAGTTCCATCTGCTTTTGAGATGGGAATAAACCATTGCCGCTGGATCTATAAAACGGAAAGTCACTGTTTTGAAGTGGTTTCCTGGACATCGAAAAACGAACCCCGCGTAAATCTGGATTTTAACGTATTGAAAGGTGATCCGGTAAAACTTCTGATCACACATCAATTCGATAATGCCAACGGCTGGAAAGTACTTCCTGGAAAATCAAGAGAGGAAATAATTGCAAAGCCTGCAACAGATAGCATGCTGGCCCAAGAGTTCCCGGAGGCGCAATTCAGGTTTGTGGTTCAATCTTCCGGTATAAACTACAGCTTTCATGAAGGAGAAACTATAAACAACTCACTTTCTGTTATCCATGTGGACAAAACCAAAGCGTTTTGTTTAAGCATTATCGGAGAATTGAAATCAATTGCAAACCCAGTAAAAATTGAGTTTCCTGAACAACAATTGCTTGCCGATAAGGAAGCTGCTATGTCCGGTTGGCTTGATCTAAGCCTGAACCTTGACCTCCGCAGCGATCAAAAAGATTTGGTTGCCATTCGGGAGATACTGCCCTGGTACGGTCAGGATGCGCTGATCCATTACCTCACTCCTTACGGACTGGAACAGTTCGGTGGAGCGGCCTGGGGAACACGGGATGTGTCGCAGGGACCGGTTGACCTGCTGCTAACCCTGGAAAAATATAAGGAAGCCCGAACCGTTTTATGCACCATTTTTTCCAACCAAAATCCCGATAGCGGCTGGCCTCAATGGTGGATGTTCGATAGTTACCAAAACATCAGGGCGGATGAGTCGCACGGCGATATTTTCTATTGGTGTATTATCGCCTTGAGTGATTACATCAAGGTTACTGGCGATACTGATATTTTGCAGAAAGTGCTTCCCTATTACCATGAACAGGGAGTAAGTCAGGCTGAAAAAACCCCGTTGAGTGAACATGTGGACAGGCTGGTTACCATGATCGTTGATTCTTTTATCAATGGAACTTCCCTGGTTCCGTTCGATGGTGGCGACTGGAACGATTCACTGCAGCCCAAAAGCAAGGAACTGGCTGAGCGGCTTATCTCAAGCTGGACCGTCGAAATGAATTACCAGGCCTTCCGGCAACTGAGTGAAGTTTATGAAAAAACCGGCGAGCAGGCAAAAGCAGAAAACCTCCTGAAAATCTGCAAGGACATTAAATCTGATTTCAATAAACACCTTGTCAAAGACGGAATAGTAGCTGGTTACGGAAAAGTGGAAAATGATGGCTCCATCAGTGTTTTACTTCATCCGGCCGATCAAACCACGGGAATTAGTTACAGTTTATTACCGATGGAACGGGGGATCATCAGCGGCATCTTCACCAAAGAACAAGCAGAAAAACATCATAATCTAATCGAGAAACATCTGAAAGGACCCGATGGCGCCCGGTTGATGGACAAACCGCTTAAATACAAAGGGGGTATCCAGGAGATTTTCCAGCGGGCTGAAAGCAGCACCTTCTTCGGACGTGAGATCGGACTTATGTATGTGCATGAGCACATCCGTTATGCCGAATTACTTTCGCGACTGGGGCATGCAGAAGCTTTTGTAAAAGCACTCCGGCAAGCCATTCCGGTGGATTACCGGGAAGTGGTTTCCAATGGCGACTGGCGACAGGCCAACTGTTATTACAGCAGTTCCGATGTTTCCTTTAAAAACCGTTACGAGGCTGACGAACTTTACATGGAGGTGATCAACGGCAAATATCCCCTGAAAGGTGGTTGGCGTGTGTACTCCAGTGGGCCTGGCATTTATGTGGGACTTGTGATTAAAAATCTTTTGGGAATTCGGATCGAAAGTATACATGTGATCATCGATCCGGTATTGCCGGTTTCAATGAATGGCTTGGAAGCTTCGATGAACTGCTTAGGTTTTCCAGTCATTTTCAAATATCATTTAAAAAACCGTTCTTTTGGCCCAAAGCAAATTAAAATCAATGGTGAAAATGTTGAATTCACGCGGGAAGACAATAAATATAGGGAAGGAGGTGCAGTAATTTCAAGGGATCGATTTTTAGCAGCACTCAACCCTCGGAAAAACCTATTAGAGATAATTTTATAATATTTGCGGTTGCAATCTTCATCGAAAACGATCATGAAACTGATACAGCAAAGTTTTACAGCATCCAGAAATTCAATTTGGAAACGGAGTTTTATCTACACATTTTTTCTTGTGGTGGTTTTATTAATGGCCTGTGATCAGCAGCCCGAAACAACCTTTGGTAAACCAGGGGATAAATTTGTTGAGACTCTTTTGGCCAAAATGACCCTGGAAGAGAAAATCGGTCAGCTGAACCTGGTGGCTTCGAGTGATTTTGTGACTGGTGACTTTGAAGAAACAGATATTGCCAAAATAACAAAAGAGGCAAAGGCCGGAGGTATTTTGAATATCCGGTCGGTTGAAAGGATTCGCACTGTGCAAAAGGCTGCCGTTGAAGAAACCCGTCTTGGTATTCCTGTTTTGTTTGGATTGGATGTTATTCATGGATACAAAACTATTTTTCCAATTCCGCTTGCTTTGAGTTGTAGTTTTGATTTGGGATTGATTGAAGAAACAGCAAGGGTTGCAGCACAGGAATCAACTGCCGACGGGCTTGCCTGGACTTACTCGCCAATGGTTGATATTTCACGTGATCCACGCTGGGGACGGGTTGCCGAAGGAGCCGGCGAAGATACCTACCTCGGCAGTTTGATTGCAAAAGCTTACGTGAGGGGTTACCAGGGCAATGATTTGCAAGGCAATAATACCATGATGGCCTGTGTGAAGCACTTTGCAGCTTACGGTGCAGCTGAAGCCGGCCGTGAATATAATACGGTTGATATGTCGAAACTCACTCTCTATGAATGGTATCTTCCGCCTTTTAAAGCTGCCATTGACGAGGAAGTGGGTTCAATTATGACCTCCTTCAATGAAATCAGTGGGGTTCCATCTACTTCAAACCATTGGTTATTAACCGAATTATTGAGAAATGACTGGCATTTTAATGGATTTGTGGTAACAGATTATACTTCCATCAATGAACTTGTGAATCATGGTAATGCAAGGGATGATAAAAATGCGGCTGAATTAGCGATGAAAGCCGGGGTTGATATGGATATGCAGGGACGTGTTTTTCTGAACAACCTGAAAGTTCTGGTGGAGGAAGGCCAAATTTCGGAGGAATTGGTTGATCAGGCTGTTCGCAGGATTCTGGAGGCCAAAGTGAAGCTGGGATTATTTGATGATCCCTACAAATACTGTGATGAAGAACGGGTGAAAACCGACATTATGAATGAAAATCAGCTGGCAGTCGCCCGGGAATCGGTGGCGAAAAGTTGCGTGCTGTTAAAGAATGAAAACAAAACACTTCCTATTTCCAAAAATGTGAAATCTATTGCTATTATTGGTCCGCTGGGTAATTCTAAAAAAGATATGCTTGGCAACTGGATGGCAGCCGGAGAGCCCGAGAAAGCGGTTACCCTGCTGGAAGGCATTCAAAAAAAGGTAGGTTCTGACGTTAAGGTCCAGTGGATTGAAGGTTGTAAAGTGGATGATAGCGATAAAAGTGGATTTGCTGAAGCTGTGAAACTTGCCCGACAATCCGATTATGTGATCCTCGCCCTTGGTGAACATGGCTGGATGAGTGGCGAAGCTGCCAGCCGGACTGATATTAATTTGCCCGGTGTTCAAAATGAGCTGGCTGAGGCGGTTATTAATACAGGCAAACCAACGGCTGTTGTCCTATTCAACGGAAGGCCACTTACTATTACAAAACTGGATGAAATGGCACCGGCCATCCTTGAAACCTGGTTCGGTGGAACGCAAGCAGGAAATGGTATTGCTGATGTATTGTTCGGTGATTACAACCCCTCCGGGAAGCTCACCATGACCTTCCCGCGAAACCTTGGGCAGGTTCCCGTTTATTACAACCATAAAAATACAGGCCGGCCACTTGATCCCGAAAGGCCTGATTTTAAATATTTGTCCAGATACATCGATTCACCCAATAATCCGCTTTATCCATTTGGTTATGGTTTGAGTTACACTACTTTTCAATATAGTGACTTAACGGTGAATTCGGAAGGGGAGCAAGTCCATATCAGTGTTAGTGTTGCCAATACTGGCGAAGATGATGGAGAGGAAGTGGTACAGTTGTATGTTCAGGATAAAGTTGGCACAATCACCCGCCCGGTGAAGGAATTAAAAGGATTTAAAAAACTGATGATCAAAAAAGGGGAATCAAAGACCATTGATTTTACCCTTACCAAAGATGACCTCGCTTTTTATCATCCTGACCTTTCTAAGAGTTATGAGCCTGGTGAATTTGTCTTTTTTGTGGGTGGCAATTCACAAGATAATCTCCAAAAAACAATTGATCTGAAATAAGACGCATTATTTTATACGGAAAACAAACCGGAAATCATCCTGATTTTAATTTGTTCAATCATTTGAAAATCAGGCTTCAAATTTCTATCTTTGCACCCCTTTTTTTCCTGCGAGGAATTTTATTCAAAGGGTTATCCTGTTGAACATTGATGGATGGAATTCGTTAATAAATTTTTATTTAAAGTAGATAAAACTTAATGGAAACAATAACTCACAATAAATATACTGTCAAGGAAATCCGTGATCTTACGCCATCAACTTATGTAGTGAGACTGGAACGAAATGACATGAAATTTATGCCGGGGCAAAATTTAAACCTCGGATTATCCGGCGATACTGAAAAAAGGGATTATTCCATTTATAGCCGGAAAAATGAAGAATTTCTGGAAATTTTGGTGAAAGAGGTTGAAGACGGATTAGTTTCAAAAAAACTAAAAAGGATGAAACCAGGTGACACCCTGGAAGTAGACGGGCCTTTTGGTTTTTTCACAATCAAAGAAGAAAACCGATATGCTAAAAAATTCCTTTTTATTGCGAGTGGCACCGGTATTGCTCCGTTCCACAGCATAACCGGCTCCTTCCCCGAAATAAATTATACGCTGATACATGGCATTCGTGAGCTGAATGAAGCTTATGAAAAAGAACACTATCCCGAAGGAAAATATATTTCTTGTGTGAGTCAGGAAGATGGTGGAGATTTTCGCGGAAGGGTTACAGATTATATAAAACAACACCCGGTGGACAATGAAACGATTTGTTACCTCTGCGGCAATGTCAATATGATCTACGACGTGTTCGACATACTGAAAGAACAAGGTGTACCTTCAGAAAATCTACATGCTGAAGTTTATTTTTAAAACTGGTTGCTGGCTACTGGTTGCTGGCTGCTGATACAATAAAGTTACAAACTACTAAAAACCAGCAACAAGAAGCAAGAAGCAAGCAACAAGAACAACATGAAATACCACATCATAACACTCGGCTGCCAGATGAACCTTTCGGACACAGGACGAACCAAACCTGTCATCGAAGGGATGGGCTATCAATGGACCGACAATGAAGATGAAGCACAGCTACTTGGAATACTTGCCTGTTCGGTACGGCAAAAAGCCATTGATAAGGTATACAATCGCATTCACAAGTGGAACAGGGCCAAAAACAAAAAGAACCTTTTAACCTTTGTCACCGGATGTATTCTTCCGGCCGACAGGGAAAAATTTCTGAAATTGTTTGATATCGTATTTCCGATGAGCGAATTACAGGAATTACCCGACATGATCCGCCAAAACGGGATAGTAACTCCTGTGAGCTTAAATCCAGAAAATCGGAATGAGGAATTGGTTTTCAGAAATGAAAGGATAGAACAGCTGAAAAGATCGGCAGCTAGCCTGAAACTTAACGAGCACATGTCGGATTTCTGGCAAATCAACCCCGCTTACGAATCTGATTTTGAAGCTTTTGTTCCTATTCAAAACGGTTGCGATAAATTCTGCACTTTCTGTGCAGTGCCCTATACTCGTGGTAGAGAAGTTTCAAGGCCTTCCGCAGAGATTTTGGAAGAGTTGAAAAACCTGGTGGAACAGGATTACAAATCGATCACCTTGCTGGGACAAAATGTAAATTCATACGGATTAGATAAAAAGGGCGAAGAGGTCAGTTTTCCTGAATTACTCCGACAAATCGGGGAATATGGCAAAATCTCCGGAAAAGAATTCTGGGTTTATTTTACTTCGCCACATCCACGGGATATGACCGACCAGGTAATCGAAGTGATCGCACAGTATGATTGCCTCGCCAAACAAATCCACCTGCCGGTTCAATCGGGTGACGATAAAGTACTGATTCGCATGAACCGTAAGCATAATATGGAAAAATACCGGCATATTGTTCATACCATTAGAAAACTTATTCCGCAGGCAACACTCTTTACCGACATCATCGTCGGCTTTACAGGCGAAACCGATGAACAATTCGCAAGCACCCGCCGGATCATGGAAGAGTTCAAATATAATATGGCTTATATCGCCCAGTATTCGGTTCGTCCGGGAGCCACCAGTTCACGCTGGGACGATGATGTTCCCAAAGAAGTGAAAAAACAACGCTATCACACCCTCACCGAGGATCTGATGAAAACCTCCCACGAGCACAACAAAAAAATGGTAGGTAAAACTTTCCGGGTGCTGGTTCGCGGTAAAGAACGCAAAGGTGAATTCCTGAGCGGATTGACGGAAGGAAAGATCAATGTACGGATTCCTTCTCTCGACACCAACATGATCGGACAAATCGTGGATGTGAAGATCACACAGGCTACGGAGTTTTCGGTTGCGGGGGAGTTGGTTAAACAACCTGAACTGCAATCAGCATGAACAAAAAAATTGCATTCAAAACTCTCGGTTGCAGGCTGAACCTTTACGAAACGGATTCCGTGATGTCGGAGTTTGCACGGGCGGGTTATGAAATCGTTGATTTTAATGAGCAGGCTGATGCCTATGTTATTAACACCTGCACGGTGACCAATATGGGCGATCATAAATCAAGGCAAACAATCAGCCAGGCCGGTCGCCGGAATGATGAGGCTGTTTTGGTGGTAACAGGTTGCATGGTTAATAACCATAAAGATCAACTCGATCAAAACGACCGGATTACCTATGTTATTGAAAACGACCGTAAGGGATCCATTTTCCATCTCATCGATAGCCATTTCCAGGGCGAGATCATTCATCCGGATGAACTGCTTCGCGATCGTTTTGCCTTTGGTTCGGCTGAAACCAGTTTTCACAGCCGCAGCCTGATAAAAATACAGGATGGTTGTGATAACTTTTGTACTTTTTGCATTGTACCCCATGTTCGTGGCCGGGCTGAAAGCCGCTCATTTGAGGATATCGAAAAAAACATCAAAGAAGTTTTAAGTTACGGATACAAGGAGATCATTTTAACCGGCGTGAATATTGGCCGGTACGAGCGGGATGGACTGAACTTCGAAGGGTTGGTTGAGAAGATCCTCGAAATTCCGGGTGATTTCCGGGTCAGAATTTCCTCCATTGAGCCGGAAGGTTTTGGAGAGAAATTATTCAAGCTGTTCCACCACCCCAAACTGACCCCTCACCTGCATATGTGCCTGCAAAGTGGTTCGGAGAAGGTATTACTGAAAATGCGCCGCCAATATACAGTGGATGAATTTGAAAAAATGGTGGGAAAAATTAAAAACGAAATTCCCGATTTTAATTTTACTACTGATATCATCGTTGGATTTCCGGGCGAAACGGAAAAAGATTTTCAGGAAACCTGCGAAGCTGTAAACAGGATTGGCTTCAGTCATATTCATACTTTCAAATATTCGGTAAGAAAAGGAACGCGTGCCGAACGCCTGCCCGACCATTTGCCTGAAAAAGTAAAAAATGAAAGAAGTGCGGTAATCCGCGATCTGGCAGAAAAGCACAAACGAAATTATCGTTCGGGGTTTATCGGAAAAACCCAAACGGTTTATGTCGAAAAAATCGATGCACGGGGTAATGCCCATGGATACGGGGAGCATTATATTCCTATCCGTTTTAAAGCATCAAAAACTACGCAGCCAAAAGATTTCCATAAAGTTGCGATTATTGGTATTGAAAACGGAATTGATCCGAAGTTAATCGGTGCTTTTGTTCAATAAATTCGCTGGCCTTTTTCTAAAAAAGAGCTTAGCTTTGCAAGATTAAATCAATTATTGAAGACATTAATATTTTTAAAAAATTATGGAAATCACAGGCAAACTCATTCAAATTTTACCCGAAGAAAAAGGAGAAGGACGCAATGGTCCCTGGAAAAAGCAAAGTTTTATTCTTGAAACCCAGGAGCAATACCCAAAGAAAGTGTGTATTACAGTTTGGGGGGATAAGATTGACCTGAACAGTTTCGGAGAAAACAGCCTGATTACTGCCAGTATCAACGTGGAGAGCCGTGAGTACAATGGTCGCTGGTATACGGATGTAAAAGCCTGGAGGATTGTGAATACTCAAGAAAGCAGCCCTTCAGCTCCGGATACTTCCAATATACCCCCATCGACAGAAATTCCACCGGAAACCGATGACGATTTCAACGATTTACCTTTTTAACAGCTTCACTACAGCAGGTTTATAGGTCATTTCGATCCGTTTAAATTGCATTTCGTCAGATTGTTTTTCATCCTGAACAAGGCTCAAATTAATTTTGGCCAAAACTTACTGGATGAAAATCACCATTTTAAACGGTAATCCTTACGAAGACAATAAAACATTCGAATCCTACCTGGACGAGGTAGCATTGGCACTTGATGATCTGGGTCTGGATGTGATAACGGTTACCCTTCGGGACAAGAACATTCATTCGTGCACCGGTTGCTGGGGATGCTGGGTGAAAAACCCAGGCGAATGTTCGATTCCTGATGATTCGGGTGAGATCAGGGATAAAATCATCCATTCGGATTTGATCATTTTTGCATCCCCTCTGATCATGGGATTTACCTCTGCATTGCTCAAAATTCTACAGGACAAGTTAATTCCATTGATTCATCCTTACCTTGAGATTGTAAATAATGAAATTCATCATCAAAAACGTTATGATCAATATCCTGGTTTGGCCTTGCTTTTTCAACCGGAACCTGAAACCGATGATGAAGACATTCAAATTGTAACAGATATCTATCATCGCTTTTCAATCAATTTTAAATCGGAGTTGCTCTTCTCCAAAAGCATCGAAACACCTATTGAAAAACTGGTCAATGAAATTATCCATTATCAACGGTAGCCCCAGGGGAAAAGGGAGTAACTCTAAAATACTCACCGATCAGTTCCGAAAGGGGTTTTGTTCGGTAGAAAGCCATTGCGATATTCGGGAGTATTTCATTAAATCAGCTACTTATCCTGAATTGATCAATGCCCTGGAATCATCTGATTTTGCAATTATCATATTCCCGCTGTATACCGACGCGATGCCCGGTATTGTAAAACGCTTTTTCGAAGAGTTCACAAATTATCATCTTAAAAATCACAAACTTAAGCTGGGGTTTATCGTGCAGTCAGGATTTCCGGAAGCCATTCATTCAAGATATCTTGAAAAATACCTGGATAAACTGGCCAAACGCCTGGAGATTGACTATTTAGGAACGGTAATCAAAGGCGGTATTGAGGGTATAAAAATTCAACCTAAATGGATGACCAGAAAAACAATGGAAATGTTCTATGATCTTGGTCAGCACATGGCCCTCGACTGGGAATTAAATAATGAGATCATAAAACGATTATCAACACCAGAACTATTATCACGCTTTTTTATTTTCATGTATAGAGTGATTGGGAAATTAGGATTCACAAATTTTTACTGGGACCAACAACTTAAAAAAAACAATGCATTCGGAAACCGATTTGCACAACCATATAGCAAACCATAAAATTTTAATGAGTATGATTACAACAGAACATCGTATGTCTGAATTAATTTCGATGTACCACGAACTGGCCGACATGTATAGCAGCGGAGCCAATAAAAAGGCCTCCCTGATTTCAGACTACGTAACCCGTGAAAATCTTTCAAAATCACTTTCGACATTAAGCATTCAAAAAATATTTGATGCCGGAGGCGGACAAGGTCAATGGGCTTCATTTTTTGCTGAGCAGGAAAGGGATGTAACCCTGATGGATATCAGTCCCGAAATGCTGAAAGTGGCAAAGGAAACGCTTGATAAAAAAGCACTTCAGGTCAATATTATCGAAGGAAACATTGAAGAAACTGGCTTTCAAAACGAGGAATTCGATTTAGTTTTTGCTGAGGGCGGTGTTATTTCATTAACCCCCAATCCTGAAAAAATGATGCAGGAATTCAGTCGGATTGTTAAACCGGGAGGTTACATTTGGATTGATTATCTGAACTTGCATGGATGGGCCATGCTTCAGCCTGATATTGAACGAAAACTCAGTTTAATAAAACAGGACGAAGAGATGATCTACATGGGTAAAAATGAAATTCCATTCCGATTATTTGCACCAAAAACTATCAGACATCTTTTGTACGATGCAGGGTTCCTTGAAATAAATGAATTTGGAAATGGCATTATCTCAAATCCTTTGAAAGAAGATTTTGAATACGGACAAGCTGATATGCAGGAATTAATGAAAGCAGAATTGGCGATGAGCAGAAATTATATCATGACCGGTTCAGCCTTTCATATTCAGGTGTTAGCCCAAAAAATCATTCATTAACCAGTTGTTGAAAACCCTCTTGAAATTTCAATAAAACCTGTTTACAGCCGTTTACCGACCTGTGGTAATTTTGTACCGGTATGCGATTTTTAAAAATGAGGTTTTTATTTATTTCCATGATGTTTTGTGCATTTGCAACTACATTAAATGGGCAGGTAAATACAGAGAAATTCAGAAAGTTCTCTGACAAGGAAGGATTTTTATTTAATGCCGGATTTCGTTTTGGCTACAGCAGCGGAAATAGTGAGTATTTGACCGTGGACGGTACTGCCCGCCTCGATTACAATGGAAATAAAAACGATGCCTTTCTGGTAGGAAATTATGATTTCAAACAAACCAATGAAGCCAAGGTTACCAACAAGGGGTTTCTGCATTTAAGAGGTATTCATCACTTTTCTGCGAATTTTGCCGGGGAAACTTTTGTACAACAGGAGTTTAATGAGTTTTTATTACTTGCCGATCGAAAGTTGATTGGTGCCGGTGGCAGGTATCAATGGATCAATTATTTATCCCCCAATGACAGCGTATCAGGATTTGCCTCCAACCTTGGGCTTGGGTTAATGTTGGAACATGAAGTATATAATACCGGGGAGGATAAAAAAACTACCATAACTCTCGACCCCGTTAGAGTAACATCCTATCTTACCCTTGATTGGGCCATTACCGACCGGATAAACGCCTGGGGTGTAATATATTTCCAACCTGATATTACAAAAATCCACAATTTCAGGTCGATAGCAGAAACAGGAATGGAAATCTGGTTGATCGGGAGAATGTATTTTACAATTGACTTAAGTTACCGATATAACAATGAGCCTGTGGGTAATGTTAAGAATTATGATCTTGTAATAAAAAACGGATTACGCATTTCAATACCCTGATCCATCTAAAAACTACACTTTTTAACTTTGAAAAAAAATCCCGCCGATTTGGCGGGATTTTTTTAAGATACTTAATCTTACTCTTCTTCCTGTTGTGATTCTTCGTATGTTTTAAGCAACTGCATTTGAACATCTGGCGGTACATTGGAGTACTCAGCAAATTTCATGGAATACATTGCACGGCCACTGGTTATTGAACTCAGGGCAGTAGCATACTTATTCATTTCGGCAAGCGGAGCTTTCGCAGAAATCTTTTGATAATTTCCCTCACGTCCCATACCCATGATGATAGCACGACGGCCTTGAAGGTCGGTCATTACATCACCCATACGATCTTCAGGAACCAGCACCTCCACATCATAAATAGGTTCGAGGATCTGAGGTCCTGCATTTTTAAAGGCTTCGCGGAAAGCATTACGACCGGCGAGTTTAAATGAGATTTCATTTGAATCAACCGGGTGCATTTTTCCATCGTAAATATAAACCACAATATCGCGGGCATAAGAGCCTGTAAGCGGGCCTTCTTCCATTTTTTCCATCACCCCTTTCAGGATGGCAGGCATAAATCGGGCATCAATGGCACCACCCACAATACAGTTATTCATTACCAGTTTTCCACCCCATGCCAGTGGATGTTCATCAGTGCCACGAACCGGAAATTCAGTTGTCCAGGCCATACCTTCGTGATAAGGTTCAATCATCATATGAACCTCACCAAACTGGCCGGCACCACCCGATTGTTTTTTATGACGGTAGGTAGCTTTGGCCGCTTTGGTAATGGTTTCGCGGTAAGGAATTTTAGGCGCAACAAATTCAATTTGAACGTGATCCTGTTTTTCAATTTGCCATTTGGTAATATTAAGGTGTAACTCTCCCTGTCCTCCCAAAATTACCTGCTTGAGTTCTTTGGAATACTCAACCATCAATGTTTGATCAACTTTGTGCAGTGCACTTAAAATGGTACCCAGTTTTTCGTCATCACCCTGGTTAACGGCTTTAACAGCTACCCTGAATTTGGGCTCTGGGAATTCGATAGGTTCAACAATATCATCTGTATTTTTAGCAGTAGTCAAAGTTGAATTGGTGGGCGCATCTTTAAGTTTAACTGATGCAACAATGTCACCGGCTACTACTTTTTCAATTTTTTCACGGTTTTTACCGTAAACGGCAAACAACTGACCAAGACGCTCCTTGCTTCCAGATTTTGAATTGATCAGATCTGTTCCTTCAGCTATTTCGCCATTGTAAAGTTTAAAGAAAGAAACTTCACCAAAGTGAGGTTCGATGGATGTTTTAAATACAAAAGCTGAAGCTGGTTGTGAAGCGTCACAGGTAAGGTCCTTACCTTTAATGGTTTTTACAGGTGGCATTTCGGCTGGAGATGGAGCATTATTTCCGATAAACTCCATCAATCGATTTACGCCCATGCTATGTTTTGATCCAATACACAAAATAGGGAATAATGTACGGCTTTTAAGACCTTCTTTGACTGCGCCACGCATTTCATCTTCAGTAAGGGTTCCGGCATCAAAGAATTTTTCCATCAATGACTCATCCGTAGTGGCCAAATCTTCAATTAAGGCGCCATGCATTTCTTCTGCATTTTCCTTTTCACCATCAGGGATATCAATAATTTCAGCAGGTCCGCCGTTTTCTGGAAATTTAAACATTTTCATTTTCAGAAGATCGATCACAGAATTAAATCCAACCCCGGCATTTACCGGATATTGAAATACGGTTAATCCGGCACCGAACTGAGTTTTCATTTGACGAAGCGTTTCGTCGAAATTGGAGTTTTCATGCTCCAGGTGATTGATCGCAAAAATAACAGGTGTGTTATATTTGGAGGTATTCCTCCATGCGATTTCGGTTCCAACCTCAACACCGTTTTGAGCATTTACCACCGAAACGGCTGTGTCAGCAACTTTAAGAGCGGCGATAACCTCTCCCACAAAATCATCAAAACCCGGAGTATCAATTATATTTATTTTCCTGTTATTGAATTCTGTATACAAAACCGTTGAAAACACAGAGTTTTCGCGCTCCAGCTCAATAGGTCTGTAATCAGAAACAGTGTTTTTATCATCAATTGTTCCTCGTCTGTTGATTCTTCCGCCTTCAAAAAGCATCGCTTCTGCCAGCGTAGTTTTTCCGGATTTAGCACCTCCTACGAGGGCAATATTCCGGATGTCTTTCGTTTGGTAAACCTTCATTGTATGTTGATTCTTAAAAATTTATAAATCGTGTCCCAAAAATGAGGGGCAAAAATATGAAAATATAAATAATTATAAAACAAACCCTTATATTTATATTGAGTCTAAAATAACAGGGAAATTGTACCTTATAAGGTTGATAACATTTGGTGCACCTCATCCCATTTATCTGGTGTCATTTTCGGACCAACCACCTCTATGGTTTTACCAGCCAGGATGGATCCTATTTTCCCACAGATATCCAGTGAAAATCCTTTGATGAGGCCATATATAAATCCAGCTGCATACAGGTCGCCTGCACCGGTGGTGTCAATGCTTTTAGCAGTAATCGCATGAATTCTGAAAACGTGGTTTCCTTGTTTGATTAATGAACCCATTTTACCCACTTTTACCACAGCAATATCACAAATTGAAGCAAAATCATGGAGCGCTTCTTCGGCTTCTTTTCCGGTGAATGCTTTAGCCTCCTCTTCGTTTGCAAAAACAATATCGACATATTCTTTAACAATCCTTTGCAAAAATTCAAGATTGTCCTCCACCACATTGTAACTTGCCATGTCAAGGCAGATCTTCAGTCCGTTTTTCTTTGCAAGTTTAACAGCCTGTTCAATCAAATGATGGTTTTGAACCAGGTAACCTTCAATGTGAAAATAGTCATAACCCTTATAAATTTCATCTGAAAGATCATCAGGACCCATTTCGACGGCGGCACCCAAAAAGGTCGCAAAAGTACGTTCCGAATCAGGGCTGATTAATGCAATTGCCTTACCGGAGGATGTGTCGCTTTCGAACAGTAACGGCTTAATTCCACTGGATTCCATGTCTTTTTTAAAGTACAATCCAAGTTCATCTTTTCCAACTTTACCTAAAAATCCCGTTTCGATTCCAAGCCTGGCGAGCCCATGGATGGTATTCGCAGCTGAACCGCCTGAAGCAATTGTTTTCTCAAATGAATCAGTACCCTGGTTGATGATATCACTTAGATTACCATCTACCAATTGCATACTTCCTTTTGGCAGGTTGAACAACTGAAGAACATCATCCGAATCAAGCCGGGTCATTATATCAACAAGCGCATTTCCTATTCCCAATACTTTCGACATATCAATAATTCTTTAAATTCTGAGTCAATATTTTTTAGGGCAAATGTATTGTTTATTTGGAAATATTTAATACTTTTGCCGTCCCTTAACGGGAAATGCGTTCTTAGCATACACAAATTCCCCTTTAGCTCAGTTGGTTAGAGCGGCTGACTGTTAATCAGTAGGTCCTTGGTTCAAGTCCAAGAAGGGGAGCCAAACTGGACAGGCTGCTATTTTTAGCGGCCTTTTTCTTTTCTATTATATTATTCATTTATTAAGTTTCACCATTTCATTTTGCTAAGCACAATCAAAATCCTAAAATATTTAAATATATTTTTATGTTTGCATCTGATAAAGATCATTTTAAAAGGTAAATGAAAAGCATTAGCAAAAACAATTATTCATCATCATCAAATTGGGTGTTTGATACCGAATTCGATGCCAAAGAACTCGGATGTGGCGATTTGGTGATGGCACTTTTCAAGTTTTTCAAACCGTTGGAACCGGGTACCACCGTTCGCGTGAAAGCCCTTGATGGTGGTGATGTAATGGCCTGGTGCCGCTCAACTGGCAATGCTTTGCATGACGGACAACCACCTTTTTTTCTGATCGAAAAAAAATAACTAACCTAAAACATCAAAAAGATGAACAACAAATTTTGTGTATCAATTATCAATTCCCATAAAAACCCCGATACGGCTACCGTAGGGTTTGTGGTAGCAGGCGCTGCCCTGGGTTCGGAAAAAGAAACCACCATTTTCCTGAGTACAGATGCCGTTTGGATTGCTGTTAAAGGCGAAGCCGAAAAGATCAACATCGGTGAACCGTTTAAACCACTGAAGGAACTATTGGATTCCTTTATTGAAAACGGTGGAAAAATCCTCGCTTGTACACCCTGCCTGAAAACAAGGGGAATCACCGAAGATATGCTCATCGACGGCGTTACACCGGCTGGCGGTGCTATCCTGGTTGAATTGCTGGCCGAAGGCACGCCCTGCATAACCTATTAATGATGGCTTCCGGACAAGACCTTGATTCTCTCATGCCCGATCGTGTTTTTGACGGCGGTGACCTCGACTGCGGCTCCGGATTGGTACTGCTGATTCGTGAAAACATGCAGCAGGTCAAGGTGGGCGGCATTCTTGAAATGCGCAGCCTGGAGCCCTCGGTGTGTGAAGACCTGCCGCCCTGGTGCAGAATGGTAGGCCACGATTATCTTGGAATGATAGGTTCCAGGAATCAGGCGCGTTATTTCATTCGGAAAAATGAGGCTGCCAAAGCAGAGGACGCAAATCTTGAAACTGATAAAAAAAGAGCTCGGGAATATGAATGGCGGATTCGCACGAGAGCAACAGCTCCACTTCAAAGTACAGTATATTGCCGGAATTTCTCCTTCAACGTAGGTCAAGCAGCCAGTTTCGAGGAAAAGGATAAAAATCCTTCGGCCATCGAATATTTGGCGGGTGCGCTCTCAGCTTCCCTCTCAACTGCTTATGCCACCGAATGTGCCAAGGCAGGACTGAAAGTGGACGATGTGGAGATCACCACAAGATGCAAACTCGACAATGTGCTGGCCCACCTGGGACTGGAAGAAGGAGATGCCGGGATCAGCAACATCGACATCAAATGTTTTGTAACGAGCATGGAGGATATGGCCGAACTGAAAAAGGTTTGGCAGGAAACGCTGGATCGTGCACCCCTTTATGCCACCTTAAAAAAGGCAGTGCCGATCAATTTGAAATTTAACGTGGTTTGATTGCTCGCTGATGTCGCAAATCTCACTCATTTTATATTTTCTCTGCGCGATCCGCGTAATCCGCGAGAAACAAAAAAAGAATGTAAACACTACAGAAATTATCTTAATCGCACGCTGATCTCACAGATCTTCGCAGATTTTCTATCTTTTTTCTGCGCAATCCGCGAGAAACATAAATTAATAATCCAATGAAACAAAACGGAACCCTGTTCCCCGTAACCCAGGTAGGTAGCTGGCCCCGCTCAAGGAACCTTCTCAAAGCCCTGCGCGACAAACAACACGAAAGGATCAGTCAGGAGGAGTTTGATGCCGTGGCCGATAAGGAAGCAGAACGATGCATTCAGTACCAGTTAAAAGCGGATGTGGATATCATGGTGGAAGGTGAACATCACCGGGATAACTTTTATTCGTTCCTTACCGATAAACTCAATGGCACCAAACTGATGTCGCTGGCCGATATGCTCGATACCGTTGAAAACAAGGAAAGTTTTGAAGAGATGCTTGATACCCTTGATGTTCCGGCTTCGCTGATCAAAAATCCGACCTGTGTAGGGAAACTTTCACGCAGAAAACCACTCACACTGGATGATTACAATTTTGTGCGCAAGTTTACTGATAAACCTGTAAAGATCACGCTGCCCGGACCCTATTTGCTCACCCGCTCGATGTGGGTGGGGGCTTATTCGAAGGCTGGTTATGATTCAAAAACGGAAATGGCGGAGGACATTGTAAAGATCTTGCGCGAAGAACTGGCCGATTTACAAGCTGCCGGATGCAGCTTTGTGCAGTTCGATGAACCGGTACTGACCGAAATTGTGATGTCGGAGGACTGCGACCGGCGGACCTTCATGTGAGCTACGCTCGCAACCCGGTCAGATGCAGACACGGAGTTGCAATACGCTGCCGACCTGATCAACAAGGTCGTTGAAGGTTTTGATGGAATCCGTACCGGCATCCATGTTTGCCGTGGCAACTGGAGCAGGGATGACAATACTTTGCTTTCAGGAGATTACGAACCCCTGGTTCCCGCTTTTCAGAAAATGAATGTCGACCAGTTTGTACTGGAATTCGCCACCCCC
>JAGQVE010000052.1:0-2753 GCA_020438105.1 Bacteroidales bacterium | reverse complement strand
CGCGCCGGGGATATTGCCGTGGTGGGGAAAGCGCTCAGCCACAAGGAACTGGGTTTAGGTGTGATCAACCCGCGAACCGACGACATTGAATCCGTGGAATTCATCGTTCAAAAAGTGGAAGAAGCCTTAAAATATTATTCACCAGATAAGATCTTCCTGAACACCGATTGCGGTTTCGGATGTTTTGCCGAACGTTGTGTGAACGACGAACAAAATGCCTTTGAGAAGATCAGGCAAATGGTGAATGCCGCCAGAATTTTGAGGAAAAAATATGCATGAACTTATCTAAAGGAAGTACATGATTGAAAAAAAGTAAAGGAGATATCGGGTAGATATCTCCTTTTTTTCTTACTAAATATATGGATCATATCATCAATATTGCAGATTATCTAATAGATTGTTACCTGCATTTTAAATGAAAATTTTTAATTAGAGTTTTACCAGTTTACCCACCTCAACAGCACTTCCATTATAAATTTTGACAATATAAGTACCTGGATTAAAATTGGTAAGATCAATTACTTCACTAATTTCAGAACCATAAACATCTGTTTTGTAAGTTTCAATTAACTCACCACGTAGATTATAAATTGCAAATTGAAAATTCGCCTGAGAATCCAGGTTTTTGATTTGAAGTACCGTTTTATTGATGGCCGGATTTGGTGATAAGCTGAATTCCATCTTTTCACTTTGCAGTTCCTTCATCCCTACAAATACCTGTGTTAATTGAACTGTAATGGTGGCATTTGAAAATAACGGGCTTGTTCCATTGTCCTCCACAAAAACGTCAAGATTTATTTCTGGGTTGATGAGATAATTCAAAGCTTCGCTATTGGCAACAGTTATTTCGCCGGAAAACTGATCAATAGCAAAGGCATCTTCAGTATTTCCATTAGTGATACTGTATGAAATCAATTGGCCAAAATCAGGATCATACGCAATAACAGTTCCCACTGAAAATCCAATGGGTAAATTCTCTTCAATAATAAAAATCTGATCCTCAATTACAGGAGCTTCATTTACATCATTTAAATTAATTGTGACAGTAGCCTGCGAACTCAACGTTCCCGGTCCATTATCTTCTACTTGTATCTGCAACTGGAAAGTCGGCGTAATTTCAAAATTAAGAGCCAATTCATTAAATACTTTTATATTTCCAGTTTCCGGCTCTATTTCAAAAGCAATATCCGCATTTCCTGAAGCGATTGAAAAGGTGAGTGTTTGATCAGGATCAGGATCGGTTGCAATTACAGTACCAACGATAGTGCCTGATATACTATTTTCATCAATGTAAAATAACTGATCTTCTATTACCGGGGCTTGATTATTTTGAATTACATCAATGATTACGCTGGCCTGTCCACCAAGGGGATTTGTGCCATTGTCAATTACTTCAACGGTCAAATTAAAGGCAGCAATATTCCCATCAATTGCATCTTCATTGAGTACGTAAATACTACCTGTATTTTCATCAATAAAAAATGCCTCATCGGTATTGCCAGAAAGAATGCTGAATGTAAGCGATTGGCCAATATCTGGGTCAAATGCTTCAACTGTTCCAACATAGGTATTTGCAGGGCTTCCCATAGCAATAGAAAAATTTTGATCTTCCACATGAGGAGGTTCATTCAGGTCAGAAATGTCAACTGTTATTTCTGCCTCATCAGACAGCGAGGATGTTGCATTGTCAACCACCTGCACTAATAACAAAAATTGAGATATTGTTTCAAAGTTCAAGACATCCCCATTTAAAACGGTTAATTCCCCGTTATTCTCGTTTAGCTGGAAGGCATTATCATAATTTCCCGAAATAATTGAAAAGTATATTGTTTGACCAATATCAGGATCACTACCCACAATTGTTCCCACGATGGTGCCATTTGATGCATTTTCCTCAACTGAAAAGCTCTGATTTTGAATAATTGGCGATTCATTAATATCGATTAATTCTATGGAAATATTTGCCTGGCTTGACAAACTTACAGTACCATTATCCTCTACCATAATGGTAAGGGTAAAAAGCGGGTAGGTTTCATAATCAAGGGCAGTTGAATTAGAAACAGATAATTCACCCGTTGAAGGATCAACCGTGAAAGCATTGTCATTATTACCTGAAATTATTGAAAACGAAAGCACCTGACCTGCATCAGGATCGGAAGCAGTTATTGTTCCAAGAATAGTATAATCACCTGAGTTTTCTTCAATTGAAAAATTCTGATCATCAATTTCAGGTGTCTCATTCACATCATTCAGATTAACTGTAATAATCGCCGATGCTGATAAATTTCCAGCGCCATTATCCAGAACCTGCACAGAAAGGTTAAATACAGGCATGCTTTCAAAATCAAAAGCCTCCGAATTATCAATGCTTAAAGTTCCTGAAGCGGGATCCAAGGCAAATGCATTGCTGGTATTTCCACTTATAATGCTGAATGATAAACTTTGGCCTATATCGGGATCTAAAGCTACAACCTGTCCAACTACAGTATTGGACGGACTATTTTCATCTATCTCAAATTCCTGGTTAGCGATAATAGGGTCTTCATTTACATCCTCCAGATTGACAATTATTTGAGCTGTTGCGGATAAATTACCTGCTCCATTGTCTGTTACCTCCACCGTAAGGGTAAAAACAGGGGTCGTTTCAAAATTGACAGCATTATTGTTGTTTACCGCCAATATGCCGGTATTTGATCCAATCGCAAAAGCATTATCGGTATTTCCATTTATGATAGAAAAAGTGAGGGTTTGTC
>JAGQVE010000051.1 GCA_020438105.1 Bacteroidales bacterium | reverse complement strand
TTAATCATACTTCTGCAAAACCATTCAATATTATTTCTACTGAAAATTTACCAGATTATCACCTAAATGGCGATGCAATTTGTATTGCTTTTAATAGATATGATGAAAATGGTAATATGATTAACAATATCACCAACTGGGGCCTCAATCAATTCACATCCCACTACAGCGATGAATCCATCACCAAAGAAGATATTTTCCATTATGTGTACGCTGTGCTGCACAACCCGGCTTACCGCAAAAAGTATGAACTCAATTTAAAGCGGGAGTTTCCGCGCATTCCGTTTTATGAGGATTTCCGGCAGTGGGCAGCCTGGGGCAAAGAACTGATGGACTTACATATCAACTATGAAACGGTAGAGCCTTATCCACTGGAAGAACATAGCCACAAAGTTAAGGCAGAGGCCAAACGGCAAAAAGAACTGATCAGCATGCTGGAGGAGCCGGAGCCAATGTTTAAGCGGGAAGTGAAAGTTAAACCCAAACTCAAAGCCGACAAACAAGCCGGTATCATCGAGATTGATGAACTTACCTTCCTCACCGGCGTCCCCCGCGAAGCCTGGGACTACAAGCTTGGCAACCGCAGCGCCCTGGAGTGGGTCCTCGACCAATACAAAGAAAAGAAACCCAAAGACCCCACCATCGCCGAAAAGTTCAATACCTACCGCTTTGCGGATTATAAAGAGCATGTGATTGATTTGTTGAAACGGGTTTGTCGGGTGAGTGTGGAGACGGTTAGGATTGTGGGGGAGATGGGGTAAGTGAATATTTGGAATGGAAATATTTAAAAAGATTTAAAAACAATTGAATTAAAATGATCCAAATAACTAAAACCAAACAATTAGATCTACTATTTACCAAATGGGAACAAGAAATTCCTGGATATAAAAATCATTTTGTAAAGGATGGGATAATTAATGAAGACCTATATGAACAAACCAATCCTAAAGTACTATTTATTACCAAAGAGCCTAACAATCCAAATCAGCATCCAGGGGATTTCAGAGAATGGTGGAAAGAAGAAGTAAAACATGGTTTCTCTAAAAGAATAGCAGAATTATCCTTTGGTATTATTAATGATTTTGTTCAATATGATACAGTGCGAAAAAGTAGAGGCCCATATTCAATGAAGCAAACAATTCAACACATTGCTTTTATGAATATTAAAAAGACTGGAGGTACGGGATCATCGAAATATGAAAGGATTTTAGAGCACCTAAAAACCAATTATCAGTTTATTCACCATCAAATTGATATTATTGATCCTGAAATAATAGTCCTGGGATTATCATGGAAAGAAATCAGAAATGAACTTTTCCCTGAAATAAAATGGCTAAATAGCGGATATGACATTTTAATTGGCAGACATAAGAATTCAAAAGTAATTGACTTTTATCATCCTTCCTCCAGAAATGCTCCTGCTGCAATGTATAGCTTATTACAAAATGTTATTCAGGCACCTCAATTTAAAAATCTCTAAACATGTTAAACAAATTAACGCTTCATGAAGCCATCATAGAAGTCCTGGAAAGCAAACCTGGTAAAAAGGCCACAACCCAGGAAATAGCAAGTGAAATAAACAGCAAGAAACTTTATATCCGCAAGGATAAGCAGCAATTACCAGCCTATCAGGTAATGATGCGGACAAAATTGGCAAAGGGCAGGTATCATCATTTATTTGATTTTATGGAGCCTGATATTGTAAAATTAAAGAATATATATACTTTGAAATAAGTATAAAATACCTAACCCTTTCTATTAAACAAAAGTTAAGGATCTTTCATTGTCCTTGGCATAAATTGAAGGTTTATGGATGCAATAACCGATTTTGATATAACAAATGAAAATTATAGCACTATTTGTCTAAATTCTGATACTCCTGTAGATAATTTTAAGTGTTGTACTAAAAATCAGGATGCAATTATAACTTGCGTATTTGAAATTAACCTCCTCAGCAGACGATGCCTGTAATGGTATTCAGCCTATTGAATATTAAAAATAAAGAGCCATGGAAGAAATCATAAAAACAAACCTGTTTGAGTCAGAAAAAAGCTCATACCTTGCTGACCTGGTAAAGCACAAAACTGGTAAATATTATATTAATCTGAAACAATCAATCACAGGATTTGGAGATTCTTTATCGAGTCAAGAGATCAAAATAAATCCATTTGTATTGAACGAATTGATAGAAGTGTTAATTAATTACAGGGATTATCTTATTGAGGTTGATAAGGACATTGATTTCCATATTCCCCAACATAAAATTGACACACTGGTTGAAAGATACATGAAAGGAATTACCCTTGAAGATCTTTCGCTTCAGTTTGATATATCCCTGGAAATGATCGAAAACATATTGGCAAACAGAGGTATTCCAATCGTTTCAAACATGAAGCCCAGCAATAAAAGGAACAATTACAAAAAACAGAGATAATATGGAACCCAAACCTTTCTACTTCAACAAATCCAACATCAAAGCCATCGTCCTCGGCGCTGATCCGACAAATTATTCTTATCATGCAAAGCAGGTGAATCTTCAGTATGCTTTCGGGATAGGGCAGGATCCAAGGTATTTTCAAGGTATCCTTGAGAACCTGAACCTGCTCGGCTTGCACCTTGAGGATATTTATATCGACAACCTGATGACTGGCTATCAGGGTCAGGAAACAAGTAAAAACAAGAACTTTGCAACGGCTGCCAGACAACATGTACCGGAGTTGAAAAAGCGGTTATACAAAATCAAAAACAGTAAAAACTTGCCTGTATTTATTACGGCTTATGATATTTACAAGGCACTTTTAAAAGATGGAGAAAAGGTACTAACCGCTCATGCTCTTTACAGTTTGGAGTCAGAAATCCCTATCCCGGCAGAAAAGAACCTAATGGGTCGGCCGCTGATTCCTTTATTTCGGCATGATGATTATAAATTGGAAAGTAGAACAGACTATAAAAATTATCTGCTTGGCTATTTAAATTATAAACCCGGCACAAGTTAAATATATCACCTGGATTTTAAAGGTTAATTGCAGGGAGGTTGTTTGATCTATGACTCATCCTTTATTTCTGATTCTTCCAGAAGTCCCAGGTATGCCTGTAGTTCTGCCGCTATTTTTACTTCTCCGCTGTATGCCTTTTCAGGATCATCAACTTGGATTCTGAACAAGCCACCACAACCAGCTTCTTCAAAAATGTTTCGGATATGCTCATTTTTGGAAATATCGGACTCAAAGAAATTGCGTAGGGTATCGATTTTCCAGTATTTGATGTCTAATTTAGCAAGCCCGGCAATCTCTGTCAGCCGTTCTGCTTCGGGGGTGCCTTCGTTTGTTACGAAAAGGAAAGTTTTCAGAACCAAAGCCCCATCAACGAGTTGTCCGGTAAAGTAGCCAATAACTACATCTCCCAGTTTCATTGGAAAGAACCATTCATTATGGTGATATAGTGGAGAACTATTAAAAATTGAAAAAAAGAAATGGTAGTAAATATCTATATCTTTTAAAATGTCTAATCGTTCTTTAAGCCTGATAAGTGCATGGGACTGAACATACACCGGTACTTTATTAGTATATGAAAATGCTTTGATGGAGGGCAATTTGATTTTCCTCCAGTCGACACCAGTAGTAACCCTGGGGAATCCCAGCAAGAAGCCAGGACGTCTGTCCCCTTTTATTTCAAAGTATTTAACGACAGGTTTTTCACTGCGGATCTTGAAAATTATATAGCTGCCACTTCTGTTTCCTACATTAACTTTAGCATCAACGGCAAACCAGATATAGGACAGATCCGGCCTGCTGAAAAAGGTACCAACCATCTGCGCAATCCTTACCTGCATATCTGAAGCTGACTTTACTGTTTTATCGTAATCCTGAAGTACCCTATCGAACTTCTCACGAATGATCCCAGCACCCTTAAATTGATTATTGTCTTTGATCGTATGCAAATAATTTACAATCGTGAGGTAATAGGTGCAATAATGATTTAGAGGTATTTCTGCAATATCTTCTGCTATTTTAACCTTGTAAAGATGTAACCAATACTCCAATGTCGACTTGATCTGTTTCAGCAGTTTCTTATCCGGGAAATAATCCGCTACCGGCTCAATCCTGGGCGCTGTAAAATGAATTTTGTACAAGGTATCTACCTCCTCTGGTGGCAACTTCAGAAACAGGTTATTTTCTGACCATTCTTCAAAGTACCATCTTGTTTTAGCCAGGAAATCTTTTCGGTATTGAGCTGCTATTACCTTCAGGTTTTGATTCTTTTGATTCCTGTTCTTTTTTCTTTTCACAATTTTGGGATCACATTCTTTTAATCAAAAATAAACAAAATAGTTTGCGGAAGGAAAAATATCCGGATTGAGATAACCAGGGTTTGCTCTAATTCCTCAACGTTTTACGGACTGGCGGTTTGTTTAATCCTTCCCCTTTTATCCAAGAAGGTTATATAAGTTCCAGGTTTCGATTGACGTCAGTGACCTAATTAAGTTTTAGCAATTCGGATTCTATTGGGCAAATTCCTCCAAATAATTTATCAATTTATGTATAAGCAAAAATCTTAATTTTCACTATTTAATAAATTCAAAAATAACAGAAATAACCAACGACGCCACCGCAATCCCAATCGCCCACCTCGCCATTCTAGATGACGATTTAATATTCTCCTCCTGCGTAAAATTCAGGTAGGCCCGCATGGAGAGTACATAATAGTCGGCTTTACCGTTGCCGGGTTTTATCAGGGTAACATAATCCGATTGTTTCACCGCATCAATAAACCAGTCGGCTTCGCCGGGGTAGGTTTCATGCTGCCGGCACCAGTGGTCAAAATCCTGTTTGTAAATAAAATTGTTTGACTTGAGGTGTTTGGTCAAAGCGGTGTAGAGCCCTTGTTTTTGATTTTTCATGAAAATAGAATAAAGGTTATTTAAAAGACCAAGATAGCAAGATTTTTAAAGCATTTTATTCAGGCATAAAAATGATGCTGATGATTTGGTCAAATCATGGAGAACATTTTCAAAATGTCCGCGGACATTTTTATCGTTCATAGGCATTAATTTGAAGTGTCAGAAAGCAATCATAAAAAGTCAGACTTTTTCAATATATTCTCCTCTAAGATGCAAAGCTTGTTTTCCTTTCTGAACACGATTATGATTTCATTTGTTTGATATAAAATTCATTCAAGTCCCACTAAAATCAAACAACCATGGCAGGCGAAAAGCAAGAAGAACCCTGGCCGGTACCAAAATTTCATTTATCAGTTCAAATCGGCAGATCGCAAATGAGTTTCCAGGAGGTAAGCGGTTTAGACGCTGAAACAGATGTGATTGAATACCGGGCAGGTAATAGCCCGCAGTTTTCTACGGTTAAAATGCCCGGTTTGAAAAAAGCTTCCAACGTTACCCTGAAAAAGGGGATGTTTAAAGATGATTCGAAAATATTTGATTGGTTCGCCCAGGTAAAAATGAATGTTATCAAAAGGGAAACCGTAGTCATTCAATTGTTGGATGAGGAAGGCAATCCGGTTTTCACCTGGAAGCTTGCCAATGCTTTTCCAATAAAAATCACTGGCACTGATCTAAAGTCAGATGGCAATGAGGTGGCCATTGAAACCCTTGAGCTGGCGCATGAGGGGTTGGAGATGGAATGATATTTCCTGTTTTGATAACTTCCTGATGATTTAAGCTTTTCTTTTCATATATTTGTCTTCCCTCTATTTAAAGAATTCAAATAAACCAACCTATGAAACGAATAGCCATTGCCTTAATCCTTAGTTTTCCGCTTTTCCTTTTCGCCCAAACCATCATCAGTGGTGGTAATGTCAGCGGTGTGTGGAATAAATGTAATAGTCCGTATTTGATTCAAGGAAATCCAGAAATATTGGGAAATGATACTTTGATAATTGAAGCAGGAGTTGAAGTCATTTTCTATCCAGGTTATTACATTACAATTAATGGGAGCCTTTACTCAAATGGGGTAGAAGGAGATAGTGTTTATTTTAGTAATTTTGAATCTATTATTACCAAAGAACCATATGTTGGTCAACTCTACTTCATATCTGAAGGCTCTGTGTCAAGCAATTTGATCTTTACAAAAATTGATGGCGTAAATATTGAAACAGGCTTTACATATCCGTTTATTGGTTTTACAAATTCTCTTATTTCTAATAGTTTGATCTATTTATATGGTTATTTAGACAACTTTGAGCTTATTGATGTAAAAGTTGAGAATGTCGAATTCTTTTCAATTGGGTATACTTGGCAAGTTTTAAGAACAGTATTTATTAGATCTAAAATTGATTTTGAATCATATACTTATGATCACCTTTATATGACTGATTTTATTATTAGGGATGCACTGGATGAGGCTATATATACCTGGGCATCCTTTGTAACATTAAAGAATGGATTAATTCAGAATTGTTGGGCAGGATTGTTATTAGAATCCGATGCTGGTAGTACTGGGGGAGCAAATCTAAACAACGTAACTATTGAAGGTTGTTATGGTGCTGATGCTTTATTTGTAAACTCAGTTGGTTTTATTATGAATGATTGTATAGTTAAAAATAATATTAATGGGAGTGTAACATCATGGGATTGTACTGTAAATATATCTAATTGTGTGTTTGAAAATAATTCCTCAACAAATGGGGGAGGCCTTGCAATAGATCAAATTTACCCATATTCAAATTCAAAGATTGAAAACACCATTTTTCGTAATAATATTGCTGTTAATAAAGGTGGTGGCCTATTTTTGAATGGTTTATTTGGTGGACAATTAAGATTAGACAATGTACAGTTTTATGGTAACAGTTCACAATATGGTGGAGGTTTTTATACAGGACATGCATATAGTGGTTTAACTGTAAACGATATAATTGTTTATAATAATTCAGCCATTGTGGATGGGGGAGGTATATTCCTGGACGAGCCTACATTAGAAATTACACTTATAAGAGCAACTATTTGTAATAATATTGCTGGTAATATAGGGGGTGGAATATTTATTAATAATGGTACAAATGCACCCTATCCATACGCCTTAAGCAACAATATTATGCGATCTAATTCTCCAGATCAAATAAATTGCAATGATACTAGCATATTTAACTTCGAATACTCCAACATCCAAAACGGCTGGCCCGGCACCGGCAACATCGATGCTGATCCGCTTTTCACCGATCCGGCCAACGGTGATTACAGCCTCTCCTGGACTAACTTTCCCATGGCGGATGCCACTAAATCTCCCTGTATCGATAGCGGCAACCCGGCCTCTCCATTGGACCCGGATGGAACACCGGCTGATATGGGCGCTTTCCCCTTTAATCAGGCAGCACCTTACGAGCCACAGATACTCTCAATCACTGATGTGCCGAATGACCAGGGACTGTCAGTAAATGTTGTTTGGAAAGCAAGTGTGACCGATAATCCACTTTATAATGAAATTACGCACTATACCCTTTGGCGCGAATTGGCGGCTTCCAAATCTACATGGACCTATCTTGGAGCGGTTACGGCTGATTATTCTTCAGAATATTTTTTTACCGCGCCAACACTAGCCGATTCAACAAGTGCCGGTATTCCGTGGTTTTCTTATAAAGTGATCGCCGAGACCAGCGATCCCGCCACCTACTATACCTGTCAACCCGATTCGGGTTATTCGGTGGATAACCTGCCGCCGGAAGCCCCGACAGGTCTTTACGGTGTTTATAACAACAATAAAATCGGTCTTTACTGGAATCCTTCTGCTGCAGAAGATTTTGATCATTTTAACATTTACGAGCGGGACCTCTCCACATCAAACCCAATGATGTTTTTAGAATCTACTAATGGCTATAATTTCGGGGATCCCTGGCTCTCCTTCAGCGATGTGGAATATACTGTAACTGCCGTGGATGTCAACGGCAATGAAAGCAACCCGGGTGCCACCTGGCAGGCAAGTGTAATTCCTGGTTTTTATATGGATATCACTGTCATGATGGAAGGCCCATTTAACGGCTCGGAAATGGATCACAAGCTTAAATCATCAGGGGTAATCCCATTGGCTCAGCCCTATAGTGTATCTCCCTGGAATTATAATGGTCCGGAAACGGTGCTTTATATTCCCGGGATCGATATTGTCGACTGGGTTTTACTTGAACTCCGGCAGGCGCCTTATGTTGATTATGCCACAAACGCAACTATAGTAGCCAGGCAGGCCGCCTTTGTCAAAGCCGATGGCGAGGTTGTGGCCATCGATGGACTCAGCTGGCCACGTTTCGACCTGCCACCCTCGGATGATTATTACCTGGTGGTCTGGCATCGAAACCATTTGGGCATATTAAGCTCGATTCCAATCACAAAAGTGGAGCAATCGATGAGCTATGATTTTACAACAGGTCCGGAACAATATTATCATGGCCTGCAAGGAGCTAAGGAGTTGGCACCGGGTATCTGGGGTATGATCGCTGCTGATTTGAATGGCGACGGAACAGTTAATGATACGGATAAAACGGCTGGGTGGAACATAGATGCCGGAAAATCGGGTTATCTTTTCTCCGATGCAAACCTCGATGCCCACACGAATAACCGGGATAAAAATCAGTTTCTGTATCTGAATGCTTCAATGGAGTCGCAAATTCCCGACAATTATCAGTTCAATTGTGGTGAACCGCTTTATGATTATCGCGACGGCCGATCTTATGCTACGGTGCAAATCGGTGAACAATGCTGGATGGCTGAAAACCTGAACCTGGGAGAAATGATTTGCGGTGTTGAGGATCAATCGGACAACGGGATCTTTGAGAAGTATTGTTATGGTAACCTCCGCGAATACTGTGATACATTCGGCGGGTTATACCAGTGGAATGAAATGATGGCTTACGCTTTAATCTCAGAATCCCAGGGTATTTGCCCACAAGGTTGGCATGTACCTTCAGATGCAGACTGGTGCGAACTCGAAGACTATGCTGATGCTGGCTCAATCGATTGTGAGGAGGTAGGTTGGAAAGGAAGCGATGCCGGATATCGTTTAAAGTCGGAAAGCGGATGGCTCAGCAACGGCAACGGCGGCGACGATCATGATTTTACTGCTTTGCCAGCTGGTTATCGGGCTGATGCTGATGGTCATTTTTACAGGATTACCAAAGGAAGTTATTTCTGGTCCTCGGATGAAAATGATTCAGGTACAGCATGGCGGACAGGGATGGAATATAATTTCAGTTCTGTGAATAAAGGGATTCAGCAAAAGGCAGATGGCCGCTCATTGAGGTGTATAAAAAACTAAAATGCTGTAATCGTTCGCACAATTCGTTGGTGCAGTAGAATTACTTTACCTTTTTATTACCAGATAGTGTCTTTTTAATATCTGTGTAATCCAAATAATAAAGTATCCTCAACGAAAGTGAATTCGTTTGCGGAGAATCAATGGTATTCCTGAAGGCATCGAAATAATTCCCTGAAGGAGTGTCGCCCAGGGTGAGGATGTTGTTTTTCCAAACAAGACTCATCTGACTTCCCGGAGCGAAGAACCACAAAAACTGCAGGTCGAGGTTGAAGGCATTAAAATCGATGTCGTTGTTTTGCGTAAAATCTGAGGGTAGCAGGTTGCCATCAGGCTGAAGTGTATAGTAGTCGAAATAATCCACCCGCGACCAGTAATGTCGCGCGCGAAGGTTCAGCGAAAGATCGGTGGTGAAAATATAGCGCGTTGAAAACACATTGTCGATGGCCAGCACATCCCGGCGGCCAAAATAGATGGTTGGATTTTGTTGCGCATCATATTCCGTTTCTACCCAGCCATAATCATTGTTTTGCATACTGAGATCGGTTGCCCATGAAAAAGTGAGCCTGTCCGAAACCCGGTATCTGGGTTCAAATGCGAACCAGTATTGCTGCCGGTCGGCTTCGTTGTAAACAAAAAATCCCCATTGCAGCTCCGCAGCTAACCTTTTCTTTGAATCGGTCGAAACGCCCAGCTCACCATCCCAGGAGGGAGGTTGATAGAAATACCAACCGTCCACGCGGGGTTCGTAATAATCGTAATTTCCGGTGGGACGATAGGCGATCTCAGCATAATACTGCCAGAAATTGCGGAAGGTGGTGGTATTGTTGATCTCAACATCCACAAACATCAGCTCAAAAGGCTTATACAAAGCATAATGTTTGGCTTCAAATTGCGTCCGGGAGCGGAGGATTCTCCACACCGGGTAGGTGATGTTATACGAGAGTGCCCCATAATTACATACTTCGTTGTTGCGCTGCAGGAAGCCCATGTCGTTGGGATCGTAATTGTTGTCAAGAATAGTTGTTGAAAGGCTGTAGCGCCAGGTACCTCCCGGTCGGTAAATGTTCAGAAAAGTAGTGTACCCGAGGTCAGCACTACCGGTTCCATCCATGATCTGGCTCACATTGAGCATCCCTTTAAAACCAAAAGTATTGTCATGGTTCAGCAGTTTGGTTTCGGTTCCGGTAACATTGGCCATATAATCCCATTTCGGTGTCCAGTAGTTGGTGTTGATCAGGGTGATATACGAACGGTTTTTGAGGTTTTGATCAAAAACCAGCACATTATAATTTGTAAAGGGTTGGGTAGCAATTCGGCGGGTATCGCCATTAAGCGTATCCTTAACCTCAGCCCAGGTATTGGTGGTGATGCCGTTGAAAACACCGATGCCCAGTCCGTTGCGGTTACGGCCGCTGACTTTGGTAGCATTGATAACCTGTGTGATATCAGGATTTTTACTGACCTTTTCATTTGCTTTCAAACTGTCGTACACCGATTCGAATCCTTTGGGTTCGGCACCCACACGGCGGGAATAGAAAATGTCACACTTTTCAAATAGTTCGGTTCCTTCCGTAAAAAACTGGCGCTGGTCTTCATAACGGATCTCATAGGGAGAGAGGTTCAGGACAATGTCATCCGACTGCACCTGTCCGAAATCCGGCACCAATTCCATGTCGAGTGTAAATGCCTGGCTGATGCCATATTTCAGGTCCATCCCGCCGCGCACAAAACTGTTCCATTGCGCTTCGCCGGGTTGTTTTTCAAGGTAACCACCCAGGTAAGGGGTCAGCGAGAGGCGGATTGGTGGTTTGATATTTTCCATACCAACCAGGGTGCCGTAAAAGGTAAAAATTTCACCCTGATCGTTGGGTACCCAGGTCCAGGTCGACATTTCTGAATGGCGGGCAAAACGGCGCCACATATTGATGCCCCATGTTTGCACATCGGTTTTCGGGAAGCGAAGTGCTGAATAGGGAATGAAAAATTCGGCCACCCAGCCTGAATCGGTTATGGATGCCGCACTTTGCCACACTGCATCCCAGGAGGATTCCTTCCCGGTGGCTGAGTATTTATTATCACTTTGCAAGCCCGTTGGTGTGATCTTGAACTCAAACATGGTGAGGCCATCGTTGTAAGGCAGGATGTCAACCGAAAGGTAATCGGTATTCAGTTCATCCACCTGATCACGTCTGCCGATCTCGGTGAAAATACTATCGGGATGATCATCATACAAAAAAGCACCCACATAAAGGCCGGTTTCATCATACCCGAAGCGGATCTCCGTTTCATAGGTCGGGCTTTGACCGTTGTAAGGATCATACTGTACAAAATCAGTAGCGAGGGGTAAGGCGTTCCAGATATCCCTGTCGGGTATGCCGTCGATAATCGGGGTGGCGGGCAATACACCAGCGTGAATCGACTTCGGTTGGAAGTCGTTTGTCTCCTGACCGAATGCCATGCAGGTGATCAGAGGAAAAAGCAATATTAAGAATGTCTTTTTCCTGATGCAATTTGCAATTTTAAAGCCTCTCGTCTTTCGGATCATTCGAACGGGTTTTCCAAATTCAAAAATTATCCAGATGGCTGTAAAAGTAAAATTTTTTTGAGTGAAGTCAAGTAAGGAGTGCTTATTTAAAACCAGTAAAAGGAGATACCAATTCATTATCATGTTGCAATTGATCTGGAAAGATAAAACCTTGGATTAATAGCGGTAATATCAATTTATGAGCTCTCACAATATCGTAAACAGAGAATAAAAGGCCGGGTGAAAACTGAAAAAAATGCAAATAATGAAGTAAACATAATGAATGAATTTAAGATAGAATATTCTTTATATCCTTACCCAAAAATCTGTTTAATTTTTGGGTAGCCTTTGTATCTTTGTCATTTCAAAGACAAATGTATTAACCTTTGAAAGCAACAGGAAAGACTATCATTCTATTTCTTTTTTATCTTTTTTTGCAATCCTGCAACAATAACTCTTCTAAGGAATTATTGGAAAGATCAAATCCCCTGGATCCAAATGATACCAGCCTTTTCAATCATTATTTATCACAAGCTCATCATTATGAAGCCGAGAATCATGATACACTCCATTATTTACTGGATCAGGCTGAAAAAATAGCTAAGGATCAAAACTATGAAAAGGGGTTGGCTGAAGTTCTGTTCATAAGAGGGAACAGTTTGTACCACAATAATCAATATCGCGGGGCTCTTGAAAAATATAGTACTGCATTGAAGATTGCGGATTCGCATGATTTGTTGTTACTTAAGGCCAGATGTCTGGAGAGAATGGCTTCAGTTCATCTTGCTACTGATGATCCGCACTATGCACTAAGGCTATATTATGAGAGTTTACCGCTCTTTGAAGGAGTGAATTATAAACCCGGAATTGCACGTGTGTATAATATTATTGGGGTTTATAAAACAGAAACCGGCAAATATGATTCAGCTGAACTTGTATTTAACAAAGCCATTGAAATGATATCAGATAGGCCGACAAATACTGAACTCATCAATCTAGAAGGAAATCTGGCTTATTTATATGAAAGAACAGGGCGGATTGAGGAGGCTTCGGATATATACCATCAGCTCGAAGAAGATCTGATTTCTTCAAAGGATAGCATAATCCTTCCGGTGATCTGGTACAATCACGCGATGCTACTCCAAAATGCAGGAAAGGATCAACTGGGAATGCAATATCTCAATAAGTCCATCCGGATTTCTGAAATTACGAATGATACCTCACTTTTAACAGAACTGTACCAAAATAAAGGGGATCAGTTTTTAAATAGAGGCAGGTATGATTCTGCAGTCTATTACATGGATAAATCATTGATTTGTGCTTCGGCCATTGACAATGTATCTGCGGCGATAGACGCACTCATAATGCTGGCCAGGTTGGACTCTATTAAAGGGGATTATAAAAATGCATTGCTCAAAAGCCGTCAGGTAAATACACTTAAGGATACTGTGTTTAAAAGGAAATTGAGGAACGGCCTGATGTCATCCGAACTTAGATATGAGAATGAAAGGAACAGTGCGCTGCTTGAATTGAAGCAAGCAGAATTGCAAGCGACGGAAAGGCAAAAACTGATTTACCTTATCCTTGTGGGTGTAGCCATACTTTTCGTAGTGCTTGCAGGTATTGTGGTTATTCTTCAGCGGAAAAATTTTTTGAAAAGCAAAGAACTGATTGAAAGCAGGCTGGAGATTCAAAATCTTAAGGTTATAAAGTATCAGAAAGAGGAGGAGATTAACAGGTTGACGATTAAAAATTTTACGGACGAACTAAAAATGAAGGATCGTGAACTGGTTAATATTGCGCTGGGTATGGAACAAAAAAATGAATTATTAAATAGCATTAATCAAAAAATAAACTTGTTATTGTCCCGAGTCTCATCCCCTGAAAATATAGAAATCATAAAGGAGATTTCTTCGGCAATCAAATTAAAACAACTCGAGTCTTCAGAAACTGATTTGTTTAATCAACGCTTTTCTGCCATCCACGAAGATTTTTTCATTAAACTGAAAGCGTTGTATCCTTCACTAACTAAAACAGACCTGAGGTTCTGTGCCTATTTAAAAATAAACCTCTCCAGCGACCAAATAGCCAATATTCAAAATGTTACAAATGAGGCAATCAGAAAAACCCGATACAGGATCAGAAAAAAATTGGGATTGAAACCTGAAAATTCACTGGAAGATTATATTTCTGAGTTTTAAATTTAGGCTTCCCGAATTAACGGTGTGTCCGCATTTTGTCCGCACAAATAATTTATTGAAATTCACTCCTGCCCATAAGTAGGTGTATCTTTGATGCCACCAATTAATTAAAGATTCCGATGAGAAAAATTTACACTACACTTATGTTCTTATTGTTTGTATTGATGGTTGCAGGTCAGCAAAACTGGACCCAAAACCTTCCTGTGGACAAGTTTCAAAACGGGGAACTCACCTTTACGGAAGTTCAAAAAGCATTTTATGATTATTGGGAACCATACCAGGTTCAGAATGGAAAATACCTGAATAGTTCGGGTGAACTGGTAAAAGCTGCGGGTTGGAAGCAGTTTAAACGCTGGGAGTGGAAGATGGAGAATATGATTGATGGGGAGGGCCATTTCCCGAAGACCACTGTAGCTGTGCAAATGCAAAAGTATTTCAATGAAAATCCGGATGCAGGGAAAAGCTTATCCGGAAACTGGTCAAATGTAGGCTACAACTCATCTAACGGAGGGTACCAGGGCATTGGCCGAATCAATTGCATTGCCTTCCACCCTGCTGATAACAACACTTTTTGGGTGGGTACGCCCTCAGGAGGATTGTGGATCACCACCGATGGCGGATCAACCTGGTCGGTATTAACTGATTCAAATCCTACACTTGGAGTGAGTGCTATTGCCGTAACATCGGATTATGCTACATCTCAAACAATTTATATTGGAACGGGCGACCGTGATGGTGGAAGTGCCTGGACTTTGGGTGGTGGAAATGCAAACGATGATGCTGGTGTAGGTGTATTAAAATCTACCGACGGTGGATTAACCTGGAATAGTAGTTTGAGTTTCGGTCTTTCAAGCCAAACAGTTGTTTACGACCTGTTGATCAATCCCTCAAATAACAGTAACCTGATCGCAGCAACCGGAAACGGAATATACGAAACAACCAATGCAGGTGCTTCCTGGACACAAATTACAACCAATGTTTGCACCGATCTTGAATACCGCCCTGGCAGCACAACTGTATTTTACGGCGCATATAAAAGCGGAAAATATATCATAACATTTACGAAAGGCGGTTCCTGGGGATGGACGGTCTATACATTACCCGGAAGCAACAGTTACAGAACCGAGCTTGCCGTTTCAGCCAACAATCCGAATGTGGTTTATGCGCTTACTGTGAACAGTAGTTCCGGCCTTGAAGGTGTTTACAAATCGACCAATGCTGGTGTAAGTTATTCGCTGATTTTAGATGGTAGCATCAGCGGAAATAATATTATGGGTATGCAGTGCGATGGAACCACTTTCTCCGGTCAGGGTAATTATGACATATTTATTACTGCTAATCCTGCCAATGCCAATGAAGTATATGTCGGGGGAATCAATGTTTGGAAATCATCTGATGGAGGCGCTTCGTGGGCAATTAAGACCCATTGGTCAGGTAACTGCAGCGGATCAGCAGTAACCGTTCATGCTGATCAGCATTGCTGCGAATTTCAAAATAGCTCTACCGTTTTTATCGGGAATGACGGTGGCATATATAAATCTTCCGATGGAGGTTCTTCATGGAGTGATATCACCAATGGGCTTACCATTAACCAAATATATAGGATAGGAATTTCAAAATCAAGCAGTAGTGATATGATTGCAGGTTTGCAGGATAATGGAACCCATGTGCATGGTGTTAGCGGTTGGCTTGCCAATGGAGTCATCGGTGGAGATGGAATGGAATGTCTGATCGATCCTACGGATATCAACAATCAGTTTGGAGAATACATAAACGGTGATATTCGAAAAACAACAGATCACTGGTCGAATCAAACCTACGTCCGGAATTTAATTCGGACAGCAGACGGAAATCCAAACCTTTCAGGTGCCTGGGTTACTCCTTATATGCTTGACCCGAATGACGCCGCAACACTTTATGTTGCTTATGATGAAATTTGGAAATCGACCGATCAGGGAGCTACTTCAGGTAATTTTACCAAGATCAGTAATTTTGCTACCGCAGGAACCATCAGGTCTTTGCAGATAGCGCCATCCAACAGCAATTATATTTATGCGGGATTTTTAAGCACATTATACAAAACAACCGATGGTGGGAGTACCTGGATGGATATAACCGCCGGACTGCCTGTTACAAATGGAAATATAACTTATATAACTGTTAAAAACGATGATCCAAATACGGTTTGGGTAACCATTGGCGGTTTTAACAGCGATGCTGTATATGAAACTACCAACGGAGGCTCTACCTGGTCAAACATTTCTGCGGGGCTTCCGCAAATTCCTGCTATGTCACTTGTGCAGAATATTAATAACAGTAACAATGTGGAGTTATACGTGGCGATGATGCAGGGTGTATATATGAAAACAGGGTCATCAAACTGGGTGTCCTTCAACTACGGTTTACCCAATGTATTTTGCACTGAATTGGAAATCTATTACGATGAAGACAAACCCTCCAATAGCCAAATTAGAGTGGGGACTTTTGGCCGTGGCCTTTGGGAAACCGATTTGCCCGATGTTGATTTTTTAGCAAACAATACGCTACCGCTCAATGCAATGACTACCGTTTCTTTTACAGATTTGTCAACCAACAGTCCCAGTGGTTGGAACTGGTCCTTCACACCTTCTACCGTAACATTTGTTGGCGGCACAAGTGCAGGCTCACAAAACCCCCAGGTGGTGTTCAACAATCCTGGCGAATATGCTGTAACCCTCACTACAACGAATACATATGGTAACGATGCTGAAAGCAAGTCGGCATATATTCACATGGGAACACCGGGATTGTGGACCGGAACGTCTGGAACAGATTGGAACACGGGAACCAACTGGCAAAATCATCTTATTCCAGATGCGTCCACTGGTGTTTCGATTAATCCTGGTGCCTTAAACTGGCCTGTGGTTTCCGGCGATCTTGACATCGGTATTGATTGTGGCATCCTGTCGATGAGCGGTAATTCCCAAATAACTGTTGCCGGTGACCTGATTATCCCTTCAGGTAAAACACTTTATTGCGCAGCAAATTCAGTGATCAATGTTGAAGGTAATTACATTAATTATGGCACTTTCACGCCCGGAAATTCAATTGTGAAAATGACAGGTAATACGGATGCCCTCATTTCAGGCAATATTCCGAACACAGGCAGTCAGGCCACCATTCCATTTCCAGGAGGAGGTTATACATATCCAGGAGCCTATTTTGATGTTGTGGCCTCAGGCGGTAAAAACATATCTGTTAGCAGCTTTGATTTTCATTGCAATTCTAGTGGAACCATCAATGTTGAAGTATGGTACAAATCAGGAACTTACCAGGGATTTACATCCAATCCTGGTGCATGGACCCAGTTGGGCACAACCCAAACGGTTACCGGGCAGGGCTCATGGACGCCAACTTCGGTTAATCCGGGAGCATCGATAACCATTCCTTCAGGTTCAACCTATGGTTTTTACATCAATTGTTATTCTGGCAGCTCCGTTAATTTGTGGTTGCAAAGTGGTGCAAATTCATTTATGAATACCGATATTACTTTTAATACCGGTGGTATGGCACAGAATGTGGGTGTCGGAACAGGCGCCTGGAACGGATATACTTTCCATGGAACCATTTATTATTCCTATGTTACCTCAAACCCATTATCATTCTTCGACCTTGAAATAGATAAATCAAATGCACTCGTTACAACAGACGGAAATCTGACTGTTGGAAATAACCTTACAGTTGCTTCCGGAGCCGACTTTACAAATGCTGCGGGAAATGCAGTAAATGTAGCAGGTAATCTGCTGTTGAAAGCTGATGCATCCGGTATGGCTTCTTTTCTTGATAAAGGCACAACCATTGTAACAGGAACCACAACTGTGCAGCAATACCTCTCTTCGGAACGATGGCATTTTGTTTCACCTCCTGTTTCAGGTGCAACCATAAACAGTTACCTGGATGTTTATCTCAAAGAATATGATGAAACATCTGATGCATGGAATTACCTGGTTAACCCAACAAATACACCCCTAAGCCCTGGAAAAGGTTACTCAGCCTGGGCATCTGATAACCTGACCGGACCTGCAACCATCAACTTCTCAGGACCGCTTACAAACACAGATTTAAATCTTTCAGGTTTTAGTTATTCCCCCGGCAGCAATTCTACCTATTATGGTTTTCACCTGGTCGGGAATCCATTTCCCTGTGCAATCGACTGGAATGCTAACTGGAGTATGAGTGATATGAGTGGTTGGATGGTGGTATATGAAAATGGCACCTCAAAAGGAATGCACACCGACGGAACCTCTTGGAATGGATTGACGAGCAGCCTCATCCAGTCTACTCAGGGATTTTGGGTGAGAGCGACAAACACTTCAGCAAGCATCACTATTCCGGCATCCGAAAGGCAACACAGCAACCAGGCTTTTTATAAGGAATCAAAAGAGATCGAATATCCTTACATCAGCCTGCAAATGGAGGTAAACGGTTTACATGACGAAGCCCTTGTCATCTTTCATCCTGAATGCACTGATGAATTTGACACTTATTATGATTTATCAAAATTTGATAATGTTGATGAAGCACCAACCCTATTTACCTATGGGGCCGACACAAGTCCTTACGCTGTAAATTATTTAGGTTCAAAATATGATGATCATATTGTACCAGTTGGATTTTATACCGGTCAAAACGGAACATATTCTATTGAAGCTGAGTCAATCAATAACTTTGATCCTGAAACAAAAATTTATCTTGAAGATCTATTAACTGGTCAGTTTGTAAATTTGAGTAATACTCCTTACTATCAATTCAATTACAATATTTCTAATGAAAAGCACCGTTTTAACCTTCATTTTTCAAATTCGGGCATGGAGGTTAATTCTTTGTTGAAGCAACAAATAAATATTTGGTCCGCTAATAAATCGGTTATTATTGAAATGAATTCTCCCGGAATTTATAATATATCTGTGTATAATATGATTGGACAGCAATTAATGGGGCAACAACTAAATGGAAATGAAATAAATGTAGTTGATTTGAATGTTAATTCAGGATTTTATGTTGTTCAAATAAACAATGAAAAACAGATTTATAGGAAGAAAGTATATTTAAAATAGGACTATAAACAAGGGTGTTAAAAACTGATATAGTTTGTTTAAAATCGATTTTAAGTAAAAGAAAAAGGTCAGCTAAGTAACTGACCTTTAATTTAAGCGGGAAACGGGACTCGAATGCTGACGATAAATGTCAGCATCTCCTTTTAAATTATCAGTTATTAAAATCAAAAGGCAGCCATTTCGACTACCTTTTTTTGAGCGGGAAACGGGATACTGACGATAAATGTCAGCATCTCCTGTTAAATCTTGATTGAATGAAAAGGAAAAGGTAGTCACTTTGACTACCCTTCTCTGAGCGGGAAACGGGACTTGAACGCTGACGATAAATGTCAGCATCTCCTTTTAAATTATCAATTATTAAAATCAAAAGGCAGCCATTTCGACTACCTTTTTTTGAGCGGGAAACGGGATACAGACGATAAATGTCAGCATCTACTGTTAAATCTTGATTGAATGAAAAGGAAAAGGTAGTCACTTTGACTACCCTTCTCTGAGCGGGAAACGGGACTCGAACCCGCGACCCTCAGCTTGGGAAGCTGATGCTCTACCAACTGAGCTACTCCCGCAAATGGTATTTCAAAAATAGAAATTATCTGAATCGCAACCATAATTTTAAAAATAAAAAAGCCCGAATCACTTCGGGCCATATCACTAATCGGGAATAACAACCCTAAAACTTTCCAAATTTGAATGTTATACCTGTGGAGAATCCGTTCAGCACGTCTTTTTTCGTGTTGTAAAGATTTACATCGGAGGTATAGCGATAGTAACCACCAAATGCCACACGCATGAACTTCACGAGGTTCAACTCCAGCTCAATACCCGGCTCAATTACAAAAAATGCATCCGCATCCTCGGTGTACGCATAATCATAACGATTATCGTAATCCGACCAATAGGTATTTATATACGAAATGCCTCCTGCTCCAATAAGGATTGGAACTGATACATGTACCGGAGATTTGGCCGCAATGATCGGCTCAATCAGTAATCCCCCGTAGCCCCCTGCCAAAAAGTAATTTTCGGTTTGATCATCACCGTAAACCTTTTCGTATTTCAGATCATTGGCAAAACCATAACCTCCAAAACCGAGTGCCAGGCTGTGGTTAATGATCCATGCACCACGGGCTCCTACAAGCATGGCATCCTTTTTATCGATCTGGGTATAATTGATCGACAGTCCGCCATAAGCGCCATTGCTCATCTGTTGGTTTCCAAACAGGGTTTTGTATTCCTGTGGATTTTTATTTTCCTCCTGGGCAAAAAGTGTACCTGCAAACAGGAGAGTTAACATAAGGCTGAATAAAGTTTTCATCGTTTATAGTGGTTTAATTGTTTAATGCATATCTGAATGTAAACCCAAAGTCCCAAAGGTCGACACGGAAATTTCGGTCGCCAAATAACTGGAAATAGGGTTTGTAATCAATACTGAAATGAAGCGGTATCGACTCAAAATGATATTCTACCCCCGCCAGGAAATCACCTCCAAAAACCGGCGAAGAATGGTTATAAGTATAGTAAAGCTTTTCATTGTCGGAGTACCAGTTTTTCTTTTCGTGGTAACGGATATATCCGCTATGTGCCCCGATCCCGGTAACTAAAAACAGGTTAGCAAGGCGATGGGTGGCAATGGGTTTGTATTTTTCGATCAATCCCACGAGTCTGAACCCGTTTTCCTGCCATCCGGCAATTACCTCCACGCCGGTCAGGTCTTCGTCAATGTATTTCATGCTGAAACCTGAAACGCCACCAGCCCGCAGTCCGATTAATGTAGCTGGATACTGGGCCGCAAGGGTGGTGGCCAGGCTCATCAAAATTATGGTAGAAAGTAGTTTCATAGTTTAAATTTTGTATCGGTTGCTTTGAGTGACAAAACTAATTTCAAAGGGTCGCATTTTTTAGCACATTTTTACTGACTGTCGGAAATTATTTCCTGAAATGTAACTTTGCCAGCCTGAATTGTAATCTTTAACATTGGGCTGTTTTGTTGCGTTACCCCAATGTTGCCATTCAGCGATTTTTTGCCGGTTTTTTCATCAAGTACTGAGGTTTTAAGCGTTGAATATTTATCAGGATAATAGATGCCTGTTGTTTCAGAATATTCAACATTTATGTCGGTACTGGCGGATGGTGAAAATTTGATCAATAGGTCGGAGTATTTCGATTCTAGGTCGATCTGATGGAAATCCAAAGCAACCTCATTGATCTTCAAATCCCCAAATTCGGTTTTAAGTTTGATATCCTTTTCAAAACGATCCAGGGTTATGTAAGTAAAACTCGATTCACCAGTAAGTATCGAAAGCTCATCCACCTGTAATTTATCGCGTCGGGAGTTGATTTGCAAGGATCCCACTTTACCAATCTCAATTTCCGATGATTTTGATTCCAGTTGAAGCTCGTTGGCCGAATCAAGGTTCAGTTCGGCATAGCTGAGATCCATATAACCGTTGTCAATGGTATTAATGGTGGCGTTGCCAAAGCTGAGTGTAATATCCGATTGACCCGATAAATTATAGGCTTTCAGGTCGCCGTTTGACAGATCGATGGAGAGTTTCCCCTGGTAATTGGTCATGTATATATTACCGAATTTGTTTTCAAGTTTCAGTTCCATATCGGCAGGCAAATACACATCATAATCAATTTGTATCTTGTTATTGCCGCTGAAGACGGTATTTGCCAGGTCGGAAAGCTCAGCCCAAAAGCTGCCCTGGTTTTGCCTCAACTGCGTTTTTGCCACGATATAATATTTGGAGTCGTTGAATTCGAAATCGATGAACTCAAATAGTTTGTCGGCTTTTTGCTCCTTGCTGGCTTTTACCTGCGCTTTGATCTCGATCCGGACGGAATCTTTACTCCAGTTGAAAAGATTGATGTTCCCATACTTGTTAACGATCTCCAGCGAAGTTTGCGGGTATACTTTCCACGATTTTGACTCGCTGCGGTTCCGCTCATACACCTGCCCGAAGGCGAGATTTGCCGCCAGCAAAGCCAAAACTAAAAGTATGTTGCTGTTATATTTCATGTTCCTCATTATTTTCATTTTTAATTCCCGAATCGTTCATTTGCCGCAACATCTCCTCCAGTATCTCCAGTTTGATCCGGTAGTTTTGAATCATCGCCTCAATTACCTCTTCGTTGTCACCATTCTCTTTCAGGTCGTTTTTCAAATCTTCGAAAACTTGATCCAATTCGCCCAGGTCAGTATCCATGTCTTCCAAAATCGTTTTATCGCTCCCGACCAGTGAAGTCAGTTGAGTTCGGGCATGGCTTATCCGTGAGTTGTAATAGAGTTCAGCTTCCATCAGCAGGCGGTATTGTTCCCGCTGTTCAGGTGTCATTTGGTTTTCTTCATTGGCCACCTCTTGTGTTTTCTTATCAAAAACATCGCGGCTAAACCATGCAACCATAAAAATAAGGATAGCTGCAGCGGCCCTTAAAGTCCAGGCTTTCCAGTTGGTTTTTCTAACTGTTGCTTCCGACTTATTGATTTTGTCCCAGAGCCCCGGAGAGGGTTCTTCATTGTTGAAGTCCTCCCTGTTTTCGATTACGAATTGTTCCAGTTTATCTCTTTTCATGTCCCATTGATATTAAAATTTCTTTTACCCTTACGCGTGCCCGCATGTACTGCGATTTGGAGTTCGATTCGCTAATGTTCAGTATCTGTGCTATTTCGCGATGATCATACCCCTCCAGTAAATAAAGTGAGAAAATCATCCGGCTGCCGTTAGGCAACTCGTCCATGGCAGCTTTCACATGCTCCACACTTAGCCAGGGTTTGTACCGTTCTTCCTGCTCCTCAGCGCCTTCATGGTTTCCCATGTCATCCACAAATTGCAGGTCGATCTTCCGTCTTTTGATCTCGTTGAGGCAATTATTTACCACAATCGTTTTAAGCCAGGTCCCGAAACTCGATTCATACCTGAAGGAATTTAATCTTTTAAAGGCATCGGTAAACGATTCCTGTAACAGATCTTCCGCCGTCTCCCTGTTGCGCATCATCCGCAATGCCACGTTGTACATGGCCTTCGCGTAAAGCTGGTATAGCCTGTATTGCGCCACATTATCGCCCTGCTTGCTCTGTTCGATCAGCTCCTTGTGTATGTCAATCTGCGTTTCCGCCAAATCGTCTGGTAATTTTCAATGGTTAGTGACAAAATTCATTTTCAAGGGTTGCAAAAAACCCGCGGCTAAATTAAGCTGGAGGCAGACCGCAAGTAAACAGTGATTATGCTCAATTTCAGGAATTAGCGGATGGATTTAAGATTTGGACCTCTGAATTGCGTGGGCAAAACATGGTGAGCTATTTAATTTGGATTAAAATCTTAGGTGGTGTTTCTCTAAATTAAATAATAGTATAAAATCCTGTTGAGATTAATTAAGTTATTCATTTAGTGTGATTTAACGGTAAGGTAGTGGCGTTTGACCAAAAATGAAGATTTTTTTACCATTCATTAACCCAAATATGTGATCTGTATATTCAGCCACCCAATCACCTGTTTTATATATTACTTTCGCTAGCGTAACTCACGAAAGTGCGTGCAAAAACCAACAAACAATTTAAACCATGAAAACTCTTTTCAACAACAAAGTCGTTTTCTGGCTTTATGCAGTCGCAGGTGTGACCCTGATCATTTTAACCCTTCAATTGAATCTGGTGGGCAAGGTTGAAAAAGCCGTTACCCGCATTGATTTTGAAGAATTCATCAATCAGCAATTGGAGAAATATATGGCCGGGGCACAAGCTGCTTCTGAAAATGAAATCAAAGCCGACAACCCCGATATGGCAGCGATGCAGGATTACCTGATGACGGTTGATCCTGAGCTGAAACGGGTGCCGAAAGAGCGACTCAAAACAGCGTATGAACTAACCAAAAAAATGGAAGCCGAAAAGGCTTACAAATCATCCAATGGCCTTCAGTGGGAGGGAACCTTATCCAACCTGGGCGGCCGAACACGTGCACTGATGTGGGATCCGAATGATGCCAATGGCTCCAAAGTGTGGGCCGGAGGTGTTACAGGTGGCTTGTGGTATAAAGAAGATATTGCCGATGAAAATCCATGGATGCCGGTCAACGATTTCTGGCCGGGACTCAGTATTAGCTGTATGACGTATGATCCCAATAATCCGCAAACCTTTTATGTGGGAACAGGTGAGGCGCAAACTGCACTTATAATATATAGAGAGTCATCAGGGGTTGGATTCGGGATCGTTACCTCGAATGATGCAGGTGATACATGGGAGATCATGGAGGGTACCGATGATTTTGAATACATTACGGATATAGCAGTAAGAAATGAAGGTGGAAGCAGCGTGATTTATGCTGCCGTGGCTTCGGGTATTTATAAAGGATCACAGCATTTAAGTCAACCGTCGGATGGACTTTATCGCCGTGCCGAAGGTGAGGCTGACTGGGTTCAGGTATTGCCGGATATTCCGGGAACTGATCGCCCTTATACCCCTTCTGATATTGAGATCGGAGCTGATGGCCGCATGTATGTCGGTACCATGCAAAATATCGATTTTGAAGGCGGCGCTACACTGCTTTATTCGGATACCGGTTTGGAAGGCAGCTGGACTGTGAATGAGGATTATAAAGAAATCATTGAAGCGGAACCTTTCTTTAACCTGCCCGGCAGGGTAATCCTTGCAGCCGCTCCTTCCGATCCAACAAGAATTTATGGCCTCATAGCACAGGGATATTTTTACGGTATTCCTGCCTTTGAGTGCCACATGATCATTCGTTCCGACGATCGTGGAGAGAATTGGGAGTTTGTTAGCGTGCCTCCCAATTCAGGATCTACAGGTAACTGGGCTTTCATAGCCTGGCATGCTTTAACGGCTGCTGTGGATCCTGCCAATCCCGATCGGGTTTTTATTGGTGCATTGGATTTATGGAGATCGGAAGATGCAGGCGTTTCCTGGTCGAAAAAGTCGAACTGGCAGGCCCCGACAGCAGTTAACTTTGTACATGCCGATCATCACAATATTCAATATAAAGCAAACGATCCGAATACCCTTGTAATGGCAACGGACGGTGGTGTTTTTCATACATCCAATGCCACTGCGACTACACTTAATTTTAATGAGAAAAATGAGGGTTTGAACACCCTTCAAATGTATAAGATCGCATTGACACCACAGGCTGGAAATACTTTTTATCTGGGTGGAATGCAGGATAATGGCACCGTTTATTACGACGGAACAGCCATCGATAATACCAAGCGTGTTTCGGGTGGCGACGGTGGTGCTTGTTTTATTGATAAAAACGAACCCGGCACCTTTATCACTTCCTACCAAAACAACAGGTTTTTTGTGATTGCAGATGGATCATTGCAGGGGCAGATCACCAATTTTGCAAGTGGTAACTTTATCAGCTCGGTGGATTATGATTACCAGCTTAATACCCTATATGCCAATGCTACAACGGTGGTTAACCAGCTTTCGGATACCCTGCTCCGGATCAGCGGGATACCTTACGGCCCTTACGTGGGCGAGCTCCTGCCCATGAATACCGGCACCGACGTTCCTTTTACACATGTTAAATACAGCCCTTATTCAGGACTTGGGGCAGCTACCCTTATCATCGGTTCTCAATCGGGCCGCTTGTTTAAAGTGGAAAATGCACATGCAAACCCTGTGGTTACCGAGATTGGTGATGATGAATTTCCTGTTGCAGCAATTTCGTGTGTGGCCTTTGGTGGATCGAAAGATACCATGCTGGTTACTTTCTCCAACTACGGCGTTTCCTCGGTTTGGCAAACCTATGATGAAGGCAATACCTGGCAGGAGCGGGAAGGAAACTTGCCGGATATGCCTGTGCGCTGGGCCCTTTATCATCCCGAATCTGCAAAAATGGCGATGCTGGCCACCGAGATCGGAATCTGGACTTCATCCAATGTGAATTCGGAAAATGTAACCTGGGAACCTGACAACGAAGGACTGGCCAACGTAAGGGTGGATATGCTTCAATTGCGCGAAAGTGATAACCTGGTGCTGGCCGGAACACATGGCAGGGGTTTTTATACCTGCACCTTTAACTACAATCCGGCGACAGCCATTACAAAATATGCCAAAGGCAATCTGACGATAAGTCCAAATCCAACATTTGGTAAAGTGGGTATTCAAATCTCCGGTATAAATCAGGACGAAGTTTCATACGAACTGATCTCAGGCACCGGTCAACGGCTATACACTGGTGTTGCCGATGTATCGGAAGGCTCATTTCAACTTGATCTTTCGGACCTGAACCGGGGTACCTACTTTTTGCGGCTCGTTACTAAAAATCAATCCTATGTTAAAAAGATACTTAAGAACTAATTGCCCCCTCTTCATGATCATTTTTTCTTTTGAACATTTCTGATGTTTAAACCTGTTAAGTGGTAATTCCGGCTCCTTCTACGGGAGGGGCCGGTTACCATCCTTCCCCGAAAGCCCGCTTGATTTTTAAAAGACGAATACTAACCTTAAATATTTAAACTATGAAAACAATCCATTCAAGTCTGATTAAGCAAACCCTGACTTTTTTATTAATATTCCTTTTCGTAGCCTCATCTGTTGCTGTAAAAGCAGGCGATGGACAAAAGATTACTATAGGCGAAAAATTTACCATCCACTCGAAGGCATTAAATGAAGACCGTAAGATCATGGTATACACGCCCACAGGGTATGAAAACTCTGATGCCAAATATCCGGTTGTTTACCTTCTGGATGGCGAAACCCATTTCGTACATGCTTATGGAGTTGTTGATTTCCTCTCCACGCAGGGACTGATGCCCCAATCCATCGTAGTAGCCATTGTAAATGTAGATCGCGGACGCGATTTTACTCCCAGCCAGATCAGCGAAAAATCACAAACCGGCGGAGCTGCAAAGTTCACTGCTTTTATCAAAGATGAACTGAAACCGTATATCAATAAAAACTACCGCACCCAACCTTTCGAAACCATTTACGGTCATTCGCTGGGCGGCATGTATGTGGCTTATACTTTCCTTACTGATCCTGATATGTTTGACGGTTATATCGCCGTGAGCCCCTATTTGCAATACGATGAGGATTATGTAACCAAAATGGTAAAAGAGAATCTGAAGGATTCCTATGATCACAAATTCTTTTACATGACCCTGGGAGAGGAGCCAGCCTATTATGCTTCGGTGGGTCAGTTTGTGGGAACCATCGAAACCAAAGCGCCCAAAGGTTTACAATTTGACTATGTTCAAATGAGCGGCGCCAACCATGCTTCCACGCCACACCTTACCATGTACAATGGTATGCAGGAATTTTATACCAACTGGAAATTACCTAAAGAAGCGTGGGAGGGAGGTGTTGCTGCTGCCGATGAGCATTATAAAAAGCTATCACAAGTGTATGGATATACCATCGAAACACCGGAATATGTGATTAACCAGATGGGCTATAATTATATGTGGGCCGACGATTTTGACAAAGCTGTGGAAGTGCTTTCCATCAATGCAAAACGTTTTCCCGGATCGGCCAATGTGTACGACAGCCTGGGTGAAGCCCTCGAAAAAAGTGGCAAACTTGCCGAAGCCAGGAATAACTATGAAAAGGCTGTAAAACTTGCCAAAGCTGAAAACAATGGCTTCCTCAAGGTGTA